>JBIIRD010000087.1:0-19284 GCA_044341745.1 Prosthecobacter sp.
TTCAAGCACGTCATTGAGAGGTATCACGGGAATGCCGGATTCCCTGATGGCCTTCATCTGCTCCCTGAACTTGGATGCGGCGATGATCATCGGGCTGCCGCCCCGCTCCCTGAAGTCATGATAGCCAAGGATGGCGACAACCGACGATTTGTTCAGCTCAAAGGGTTTTTCCGCCGGTGTGGGGGGCTCGGGTGCCGCCGTTTCAAACACAGCGCTGCCCCTCAGCCTGCTTTCCAGGGCCTCCTGTTCCGGCGTCAGCTTTTCCTCTGCTTGCTGAGAGACCTTGGGCCTGTCAGGCTGGGCAACGGTGATGCCCGCCAGCCTGGCCAGCCGGTCGAGCTTGGCCTCGATGCGTTTGCAGGATGTCAGGCAGGCCAAAAGCACAAGGAGGCCTGGCAGGAGTGATTTCATGAGGGTTTGAATTTGAGGGAGACGCAAGGCAACAAGGGAGGGCAGCACGTTCTTGCAAACCCATTCTTCCCGCTCATTCTGTTTCGTGCTCAGAAACCTCCTCAAATCGAAAATTCACCGCGCCAGCGTCACCGATGCCAACATCCACTATGAAGGGAGCATCACGATTCCCGAGGATCTCATGGAGGCTGTGGACCTTTGGGTGGGTGAAAAGGTGCTGGTGACCTCGGTCACCGGAGGTCAGCGACTGGAGACCTATGTGATTCCAGGCCCTGCTCATTCCGGCAAGATTGTTGTGAATGGGGCTGCTGCACATTTGATCAGTGCCGGGCATGTCGTCACGATCATGGCCTTTTGCCAGTCAGATCAGCCTTTGGAAGCCAGGAGGGTTCTGTTGGACTCCCAGAACCAGATCGTCAACCACACGGTCAAATAGGGGCTGCCGCCCAGTTTCTGGCTGGATTTCCCCGTTTTCAGGGGAAGGAAACTTTCCTTGACCCTCAAATGCCCCTCTTTTAGGGTTGTATCGGTTGGAAAAATGGAAGGGACGGCGCTGCTTTCGGCATCTTTTTCATGAAAGCGTCATGTCGCCGTCGTTTCATTTTCCTTATTTTCTCATTTTCAATCCCTTTCCCCAATTTTTAGCATGTTTGGCAGTTTTTTCGGTTTTGGAGTCAAAGACATCGGCATTGATCTCGGCACGGCAAACACCCTTGTTTATGTCAAGGATCACGGCATTGTGCTGCGCGAGCCGTCCGTGGTTGCCGTCAAGTCGGGCAGCAATGAAGTGGTGGCCGTGGGTGATGACGCCAAGAGGATGCTTGGGCGCACCCCGGGGGGCATCACGGCAATCCGTCCGCTCAAGGACGGCGTGATCGCCGACTTCCGGGTCACCGAGGCCATGCTTCGTCACTTTATCCGCAAGGTGCACAACAACCGTCGTGCCATGCGTGGGCCGCGTGTGGTCATCGCCGTTCCGTCCGGAATCACCGAGGTCGAAAAGCGTGCGGTGAAGGAGAGCGCCGAGGCCGCTGGAGCCCGCGAGGTCTACCTCATCGAGGAACCGATGGCGGCGGCCATCGGGGTCGGACTGCCCGTTCAGGAGGCGGCCGGCAACATGATCGTCGACATCGGCGGCGGCACCACGGAGGTGGCCATCATCTCCCTGAGCGGCATTGTTTACAGCCGCAGCGTCCGGGTCGCCGGGGATGAGCTGGACGAGTCCATCATCAACTACATGAAGCGCGCCTACAACCTGATGATCGGCGAGCGCACGGCCGAGGAGATCAAGCTGAGAATTGGTTCGGCGTTTCCCCTCGGCAAGGAGACCACGATGGAGGTGAAGGGCCGGGACATGGTCGCCGGCCTTCCGAAGACCATCACCATCACCAGCCAGGAGGTCCGTGAGGCGATGCTCGAACCCCTCAACGCCATCATCGACGCTGTCAGGACAACGCTTGAACGCTGTCCGCCCGAGCTTGCCGCCGACCTGGTTGACCGCGGCATCATGCTTGCCGGGGGCGGGGCCCTTCTGCGCGGCCTTGACAAGCTTCTCCAGGAGGAGACCGCGCTGCCGGTCCATGTCGCCGAGGATCCCCTCAGCGCAGTCGGGGAAGGGGCCGGGCGGGTCCTGAATGAACTGGAGTTTCTCAAGAAGGTGAGCACCACAGAAGTTTGATGATGCCGGCGGCGGCGGCCATCATTCCAATCAACGTCCAGGCAGAGCCCCAGCGGGGACACGCCCATGAAAAAGCTCAACATACTCGCGTTGCTGATCTTCGTCGCCAGCCTGGTGCTGGTGTTCACGCTGGACACGCCCACGACGCGGGAGATCCAGTCACGGGTGATGGCCGTGCTCTCCCCGTTCATTCACACGAGCGCGGCGGTCGAGGAGAAGCTTGACGACACGACTGGCCCAGTCATGGACACCCGGGAGATGAGGCTGGAGAATGAGAGGCTTCAGGTCGAGGTGGAGAGGCTTCGCATCATCTCGCAAAAGTATCTGCAGTCCCTTGAGGAGGTCAACCAGCTGCGGGGTCTGGTTGAGTTCAAAAAGGCCTCCCCGTTCAAGATGACCGCGGCGCGGGTGGTCAGGCGCGTGTCGACGACATGGTGGAACACGATGATCATTGACAAGGGGCTGCTGGACGGGCTGGCCACGGACACTCCCGTGATCAGTTCGGCGGGCCTGATCGGGAAGACCGGAAAGATGGCCCCGCACATGGCCGAGGTGATCCTGCTGACGGATGAGGCCTGCCGGGTCTCCGCCAGGATCGACGGCACGCTGGAGCAGGGCATCCTTTCCGGGGAGCGGGGCGGGCTTGACCTGCGCCCCGACCTGCGGCTGAGGTTTCTGAACCGTGCGGCCACGATCTCTCCGGGGGCGACCGTGGTCTCCACGGGTGAGGGTGGCGTGTTTCCTGCGGGGTTGCTCATCGGCAGGGTGAAGCGTTTTGAGGTCAAGGACATCACCGGCGAGGCCGTGGTGGAGCCGGCGGTCGATTTTTCACAGCTCCGGCACGTCTTCGTGCTGGACGCGCATGAGGAGGCCTCCGCAGGCCGTTGAGTCAGCAACCTGGCAATAAAAGATGATCTTCTATCCTGTCACGATGCTGATGCTGCTCCTGGCCTTTGCGGCCCAGGAGTTCATGCCCGGCATACCGATGGCCTACAATGCGACGCTGCTGCTGCCGCCTGTCTTCTTTTTCACGGCCGCAGTGGCGGTGCCGTTTCCAATGATGCTGATGCTGGCTTTCGTCACCGGATTTCTGTGGGACGCCAGGAACCTGCCGGTGGTGGGGGCCTCGGCGGCCGGTTCATCCGCCGACAGCCTGGTGGGCGGCGCCCTGGACTCTCCGGAGCTGTCAGGAGGCATGGGAATGCTTTTCGGCATCTCCATCATCCTGTTTGCCCTTATCGGGGTGTTTCTCCAGGGGGTGCGGCCCCTCTTCAAGAGAGGGAGGGTTGAGCTTCCGGTCCTGCTCGTCGGCTTCACCACCTTCTGCTGGCTCCTGATTGAATACCTGCTGATGACCTTCTTCAGGGGCGCCCTGTTCTTTCCCGCTTCCGTCTGGATCAAGATGGTCACGGACACCATGCTGGCGATGCTGGCATCCCCGTTGTTGTTTCTTTTGTTATATTCGCTGGCTGGCCTCTCACGTTATGAGATCCGCTACGAAGGCCTAAGGTACTCTTTCGATGGTCGTTAAATACCGCTTCCGGCTCCATGTCTTCACCCTGGCCATGCTCTGTGGCTTCGGGGTGCTGGTCTATCGGCTTTGGTGGCTTCAGATCGAGCATCACAAGGACTTCGTGAACAAGGTGCCCGAGGCCAAGCGTGAACGTGCGCGCATCCCCGGTGTCCGCGGTGAGATCAAGGATCGAAACGGCATGGTGCTCGCCACCAACAAGGCGACCTTCGAGGTGCGTGTGAACCTCAAGGAGGTTCTCGACGAGCATGTGCGCCAGTGCCGGGTGAAAAAGGTGGACGTGCCCATGATCAAGGTGGAATTCCGTGACCGGGGAATCATCCGTCAGAAGGACGAGCCGGACATCGTGACGATGTTCAAGGAGCTGATCGAGTCACGCCTTGCCGACCTGGGGCTTGCTGCGGCGTTCAATGCTGAGCAGGACCTCAGGGTCCATTTTCGCAGCTTCGGCGGCGTCATTCCCTGGGTTTACCGGGACAACCTGAGCTTTTCAGAGTTCAGCCGCTTTGCGGAGCACAATCTGTCGCTGCCCGGCGTCACCGTGGCGGAACGAGGCAGCCGTGTCTATCCGCTGGGAGCGCTTGCCTGTCACATCCTGGGTTATGTCCGCCTGCCTGACGACCAGCGTGTGTCGGCCGAGGAGCGGAAGGGCTGGGACTATTATGTACCCGACGACTATGGCGGCGCCGGGGTTGAGAAGAGCTTCGACCCTTATCTGCGCGGACGTCCCGGGGTCAGGGTCATGCAGAAGAACGAGCGCGGGCGCATCGTTGGCGAGGTCATCTCGGCCTTTGAGGCGCCCCGCAAGGGAAACGATGTGTACCTCACGCTTGACGCGCGGATCCAGTACATCGCGGAAATGGCCCTCCGTGACGGCAACATCGGCCGCGGGTCCGTGGTCGTGGTCAAGCCTGACAGCGGCGAGGTGCTGGCGATGGCGTCGGTGCCGAACTTTGACCCCAACCGCTTCATCCCGAGCATCAAGCAGGAGGACTGGGATGCCCTGACGACGAAGGACAAGACCTGGCCGCTGCTGAACCGGGCCACGCGCGGGTTCACGCCCGGCTCGACCTACAAGGTTCCCATCGCGCTTGCGGGATGCCTGGCGCACATCCAGAAGCAGAGCTTCAACTGCAGCGGCAGCGTCACCTACGGCACGAAGGCGATGCAGTGCTGGATCCAGCGTCAGAGCGGCGGCTCGCATGGCTCCCTGGGACTGAGCGATGCCTTGATGCGTTCTTGCAACTGCTTCTTCTACCAGTACGGCAACTCGGCAGGCATCGACCAGATCACCCGCGTGGGCAAGATGCTTGGTCTTGGAGAAAAGACCGGCATTGAACTGGATGAGGAGGACGCCGGGATCCTGCCGAACCCACAATGGCTCCGCCTGCGCAGCCCTCAGGAGCGCTGGAGCGCGGGCTACACCGCCAACACCTCCATCGGTCAGGGCATGGTCCTGGCCTCCCCGCTGCAGATGGCGTCGGTGGCGGGCACCGTGGCCAGCGGCAAGTCCTACAAGCCCCATCTTCTCTATCAGGTGATGGATGGCGCCGAGGTGGTCGAAGGGCACAAGCCTGTTCTGCGCGCCGACCTGGGACAGCACTTTCCTGCTTCAGACCTGGAGCTGGTGCGGCGCGGCATGTGGAAGGTCGTCAACGACGCAGGCGGCACTGCCAAGGCCGCCCGGATCCCCGGTGTGGAGGTGGCGGGAAAGACGGGAACCGCCCAGAACTGGAGACGGGATGACCGCAACGTGAGGGTGGAGGACAACCACACGCTCTTCATCAGCTTCGCGCCCTATGTGAACGCGAAATTTGCCGTCTGCGTCATCGTGCAGGGAGGCAAGTCCGGCGGAGGCTGCGCCGCGCCCGTGGCGAGGCGGGTGCTGGAAAGGTCTCTCGCCCTGGAGCAGGGTTACAATCCCGGTGTCGTCCGGTTGGCGGAAGTCGCCGGCAATTTCAACAAGATCGAGGCGGTCACCTATCTGGACGAGGGCACTCCGGTGCTCGCTGTGGCGGACGAGGATGGTGACACGGGCGGTGATGCTCCCGAGCGTGAAAGCAGTGATTCCTCGGCCCAGCCCCGAAACGCCCCGAACATCCGTCGTGAGGCCGACCGGGCAGGCTCGTCTTCCGCGACCTCCAGCCGGTCTTCATCGAGGGGGGCATCCGCCAGGCCGCCACGAGCAGAGCGTGAGGACTCCGCCACGCCGGCCGGTCAGACTGAAGCCGCCCCCAAGGCCGGGGGATTTTTCCGCAGATTGTTTCGTTCACCCAATTAAACACCTTCAACATCCACCTCATCATGGCATTAAGCTTCGTTCAGAGAGTCAAAGAGTTCATCACCGGCAAGAAGGACATCAAGGCCGGGACGCGCCTGGTCATCAATTGTGAAAAGCTCGAGAACCGCGTGGCCCTTCTCGACTCGGGCGCGCTGGAGGAGTACACGGTTGAGAGGACCGGCACGAGCACCATCGTGGGCTCGATCTTCAAGGGCCGGGTCAAGAACATCGAGCATGGTCTCAAGGCGATGTTCATCGACATCGGCCTCGACAAGAATGCGTTCCTGCACTTCTGGGACGCCATCCCCGAGGCCCTGTCA
Organism: Prosthecobacter sp.; assembly: GCA_044341745.1. Classification (GTDB taxonomy): domain Bacteria; phylum Verrucomicrobiota; class Verrucomicrobiia; order Verrucomicrobiales; family Verrucomicrobiaceae; genus Prosthecobacter. Next base: position 6,222 of record JBIIRD010000087.1, read on the forward strand.
AACCAGGGCATGGAGGAGGTCAGCCGCGGAGGCTCATCCAAGCAGAAGCAGAAGCGCATCAAGGCCGAGGACATCCCCCAGCTGTATCCTGTCGGGTCGGAGATCATGGTGCAGGTCACCAAGGGCCCGATCGGTAACAAGGGGCCGCGGGTCACGACGAACATCTCGCTCGCGGGCCGGCTGCTGGTGCTGATGCCGCAGAACGACCAGTTTGGCATTTCACGCAAGATTGAGGAGCCCAAGGAGCGCGCCAGGCTCCGCAAGATCATCGAACGGGTGAACATGCCCGAGGGCATGGGGCTGATCATGAGGACCGAGGCTTCGGGCAAGCGCGCACGTCATGTGATCCGCGACCTGAGCCTGCTGATCGAGCAGTGGAATGACATCACGGCGAAGCGTGACAGCAAGGCCGCCCCGGTCTGCTGCTTCCAGGAGCCTGAGCTGATCGAGCGCACGGTGAGGGATTTTCTCACCGAGGACATTGACGAGGTCGCCTGTGACGACCGCGAGACCGTGGAGCGCATGCAGAAGATGGCGGCTCAGATTTCCGCGCGTGCCAAGCGTCGAATCACCTTTTATCAGGGGCAGGTGGCGATTTTCGAAGCTTACGGGATCCAGAAGCAGATCGACAACGCCTTTTACCGCCAGGTCTGGCTGCCTTGCGGCGGCTACATTGTGCTGGATCAGACGGAGGCGCTTGTTTCCATCGACGTCAACACGGGCCGCAACAAGGGGGCAAAGGACCAGGACCGTGTCATCGTGGAGACCAACCTGGAAGCCGCCGCCGAAGTGGCCCGGCAGCTCAGGCTGCGGAACATGGGCGGGCTCATCGTTGTCGATTTCATCGACATGAAGCACCGCAAGGACCAGCAGGCGGTTTATAAGGCCATGCAGGATCATCTCAAACGGGACAAGGCCAAGACTCAGGTCCTTCCCATCAGCCAGTTTGGCCTGATGGAGATGACCCGTCAGCGCCTGCACGAGAGCCTGAGCAGCGCCCTCTACGAGGCCTGCCCCTACTGCAAAGGGCATGGGCAGGTCAAGACCACCACCACCATGAGCGTGGAGCTTCAGCGTGCGCTGAGTTCGATCCTCGGGCGCGGGCGTCCTGAACACAAGAACCTCATTGTGGTGGTCCACCCGGAGGTCATGCAACGCCTCAAGACCGAGGACGGGGAGCTTCTGGTCGCCCTGGAGCGGAAGTATGAGGCGCGTCTGACGTTCCGCAGCGATCCCACCCTCCATCGCGAGGAGATCAAGATCAACAGCGCCCAGAACGGCGAGGACGTCAGGCCTTGATGCCGGGCATGGCCTTGGGGCCGCGCCATTTCGGCGTGGCGCCTGCAGCCTCCAATTGAACACATTCTCTCCTAACCACTGTCAAAGCCGCCATGTCAGCCGCCTCATCTTCCCGCAGCAAGATCATCCTCATTGGTTCGTCCTCCGCCCTTATTGTCGCCTTGTACTTCGGCTGGCAGTGGGCGGGGCAGGAGGCTGTCGTCAAGCCGGCCGCCGCCCCTGCAGCCGCCAAGAGCAGCCCGCAGCCGGTGAAACCCGTGGATGCTCCCGGGTCAAGCTCCACGGATGGCAAGCCGGCGATGGCTCCGGGAGGTGACAGGCTCTACACCGTGGAGGAAGGGGATCTCATGATCGATGAAATCCTCCGGTCAACGAAGGAGATTCCCGCGATGGCGCGTGACCTGCATGAACTGGTGAAGAAACTGAATGGCGAGGCCCAGGTCAATGCGAGCAGGCACCTGGTGAACCTGACCAGCGATCAGGATTACGGATTGATCGCCGGCTTTCTCACGGATGCCAAGATGAACCCCGACGTCGTCGAGGTGCTGTTTTCCGACCTGATGAACCGGAATCGTGTGCTGCAGATGCCATTGTTCATGAACATGCTGAAAAATCCGGCCCATCCCCAGAACGAGCAGGTCCGCAATGTGCTGACCATCCTTGCTGGCGAAGATTTCGGCACTGACTGGGCCAGATGGGATGCCTGGGCGGCTGCTGAAATCAAAAATCAGCAGACGGGTCAGTAAGCGGGTTTTCCAGGTGGTCCTTGTCAGGGATGCCTGAGGCTGGGAGGGGTGGGAGCCTTCACCGGCCTGCCGTCACGGTTGAAGAGCCGATTTAGAAAGCCCGGCTTTTTGGGCGGTTCGTTCGCTGGCTTGGCCGCATTGTTTGGGGCCATGCCCGGGTTCTGGGGAAAGCGGTCGGCGGCCTCCGCACCGATCTTGGTGCGATAATCCTCCTCGATGGAGGCCTGACGCAGGTCGATTTCATTGGTGACGACCTGGGGCTGGATGAAGATCAGGAGCTCCTTGCGGGTTGTTTCATTCTTGTTGTGCTTGAACAGGTTCCCCACGCCCGGGATCCGGCTGAGGAAGGGGGTGCCGGACGTGCTTTTCTTGTCGCTGTCAGAAATGAGGCCTCCAAGCACAATGGTGTTGCCATCGCGCACGTTCACGGAGGTGACAATCTGCTCGGTGGCGATGATAGGGACGGTGTTCTGGGCAATGACGGTCTCATCCACGACGGTATCGTTGATCTGGGCGATGGTCAGGTTGACCTCGCCGTCCTCGTTGATGAGGGGGACCACCTCGAGCTTCAGGACGACATCCCGGTATTCGATGGTGGTCGTGAAGGTGCCGAGGTTGTTGTTGTTCAGGTTCTGCACGGTCTGGGCTGGAACAGGAATCAAGGTGCCCGAGGTGATGACCGCCTTCTTGTTGTTGAGGGCGAACACGGAGGGGCGTGACAGCACCTTGAACCTGTCGGTGGTTTCCAGGGCCGAGACATAGACATCGAGGGCATTTCCGATGTGACCGTACAAGTTGAGGCCGCTGGCCATCGGGATGGCGTTGGCAATGTTGGTCTGGATGTTGGGCACACGTGCCGTGGTGCCGCTGCCGAGCAGTCCGGTGACATTCTGCCCTGCGGTGAAGTTGTTGCCGCCACCATCCCTGTCCTGGATGGCGTTGAGGTAGTCAAAGCCGAAATCGAAGCCGTCGCCGAGCGTCAGCTGGCCGATCACCGTGGCCAGGTAGACCTGGGAGGGCTTGCGGTCGAGTTTGTCGAGCAGGCCGTTGACCTTTTCGATCTCGCTAGGCCGACCGACGACCAGAATGCTGTTGGCCATGGGGTCCGCGACGACACGGGTCTTGCCGACCAGGACCGAGATGGGCGCGTTGTCCTCGGTGGGGCCCTGAATCAGGTCGGATCGGGAGCCGATGCCGCTGGTGGATGAGGCGGTGTCGTCGGTGCTTCCCGTGCTGCCGGCCGTGCTTAAAACCTGTCCTCCGCGGCTTCCAGTGGTGCTGCGTCCGCTCAGGAGCTGGCTGCTGGTGGAGGCGAAGCTCTGCTGACGCTGCTGCTGGAGGCTGCCGCCCCCAGGCAGCTGGGTGGCGCTGCTGACAGGTTCGGTCAGCAGGTCGGTGACCGCTGCCAGCACGTCCACGGCGGCCGCGTATTTGAGCTTGCGTTCAAAGGGGATTTCGACCTTCAGCGGCTTGTCGAACTCGGCGATCATGCTGGCGATGTAGGTGTAGTCGGCGGTGGAGGCGACGACCAGGATCTGGTTCAGGCGTGTGTCGGCGACGACCTGCGCCGTGGTTGTCGGCTCCGAAGGGGAGTTGGGGATCACCCACTGGCCGTTGACGAAGATCGGGTTCACCCGGGGGGCGTTTTCCCTGGGGTCACGGTTGCTGCTGTTGTTGTTGTTATCGCCTTCGCGGCGTTCCCTGCCATCACTGGCGGCGCTGCCCCGGATGGTGTTCACCCCCTTGCTTTCCTTTTCCTGGGCCTGGGCGGTGAGGGTGGCCTGGATGATCTGCGCCACCGTGCCGGCGTCCGCGTGCTCCAGCGGAATGAACTTGGTGACCAGGGAGGCCGCCGTGGCCGGAATGTCGATGGCATCGCGGATGCTGATCAGCTGCTTGACGACGGTGCTGCTTTCCGTGATCAGCAGGCCGGGAGGGGTGAGCACCGGGGTGATGCGGCCGTAAACGCCGAGGCCGACATGGCCGGACAACATCGTTCCAGCGGTTTCCGGATCGAGGTTCTCCAGCTTCATGAAGTAGGTCACAATGGTCTCCCCGGCCGGGAGATCCTGCGGGTTGGTGTAGAATTTGACGCCGTGGGAGAACTGGACGGCGTTGGCGCTCTGGTTCCTGGCAGGAAGGATGCGCGCGCTTTTGCCATCGGGCTCCATGACGATGGCATAACCATTGGTGAGCAGGGTGGCTTCGATCAGCTTCACGGCTTCCGCCTTTTCCACGGCCTTGGGAGTGGCGAGGCTGACGGGGGCTCCTTCCAGAATGTTCGTGTCTTTGATGAGGGTGACACCCGTCAGCAGCTCGTAGATGCTGAGCATGTCCATGACGGGGTTGCTGGGGAACTGCAGCACGATCTTTTCCCCCTCCATGCGGATGGTCTGGGAGAGCGTGCTGGCCGGATCATTCCCTGGAGGGCCTCCCATTCCTGGAGGACCGCCGAAACCGCCGCCGAAGCGACGGCGGAAGCCTCCTTCACCTCCGGGGCCGCCCGGTCCCATGCCTGCACCCGGCGGGCCTCCCGGGCGGGGTGCTTCTCCTGCGTTGGGGACCGACGGCGCAGCCTGTTTTTCGGCGTCTGGAGCTGCAGACTGGGCGGGCTGGGAGGAAGCCGAGGCGGGTTGAGCGGGTGCGGTCGCTGGTGTTTGGGATGGGGCGGCGGGTGCGGGCGGGGCGGGCTCCTGCGCCTGGGTGATGGCTGCGAGTATGACCGAGACTGTGGCTGCGACGGTGATTGCGGAATGATGCATGGAAATGGGTGCGGGACGTTCGGCTGGCTGCTGCTATGCGGATTATTTGCCGCCTTTGTCTTCTTTTTCGATTCGTTCGAACTCCTTGCGGATGATGTTGCGCCGCTCCTCTTCAGGCGCGTTGCGGAATTTATCGTCGCTGAACTTGCTGCGCATCATGTCGCGGAACTTCTCCCGTGCTTTTTCCGAGAGGCTTTCATAGCGACGGCGGTCCTCTTCGCTTGGGCCTCTGCGCTCGCCTTTGAAGCCTTCGCCGCCCGGAGGAGGTGGGCGGTCACCACGGTCCCTGTCCTTGTCTTTTTTACCGCCTTTCAGATCGTCGGCGGAGATGGCGGCGTAGTTGAGCTTGACCTGCTCTCCACCGATGGTCACGACGGCCCGGCTGCGGGTGATGTCCGGTGCTGGAAGGGCTTCATTGAGCACCCAGCCCTGGAAATTGGGCTCGTTGGAGACGATGTGGCTTTCCTTGGTCTCCTTGTTGAAGATGGTGGCGACGGGCTTGCCGTCGATGTAGGCGATGCCGGTGAGGACCAGGTTGTCCGACATGTTCACCATGCGGGTGAATGGGGAGCTGGCGGTCACCGAGGCGACGGAAGCTGGGTCGAAGGGCTGCGGCAGATCGGGATCGGGGTCGGCTGCCACGACCAGCAGGGGCAGAAAGACGAAACAGGGCAGGAGCTTCATGGCTGGAAGAGGTGGATGATCAGACTCCGGTTTCAGGCTTGAACCAGCGTGCCAGGGTGAGGTTGCAGATGACCTGGGGTGTCTTTTCACGGGCACGGGTGTCAATTTCGATCTGAAGCTCGCGGACCGCCTGGAATTTTTCCGGAGACTGGAGTGTGGCCAGCCAGTTCAAGACCGTGCTTTGATCGCCGCGCAGACGCACGGAGATCGTGACTTCCCGATAGCTGGGGCTGGGCGTGGTGGTCAGAGGAGGCAGGGTGGGCTGCTCCGCAATGATGCCCCACTCCAGCGCCTGGTTCTGAATGTCTTCCAGGAGCTGGCCCTGAGCGCGCCCGAGGCTTTCAGTGGACGGCATGGTGGCGGCGAGCCAGGTCCTGCGTTTTTCCCAGAAGGGCTGTTCCTTCGTCCAGCCGTCGTTTTCGGCCTTCTGGCGCTGAAGAATGACGATCTTTTCAAGTGCCGCCTTTCTGCGGTCAAGGAACTGCTTGGTGGCGATCATGCCGGCCATGAGGACCAGCACGGTCACGCAGAGCAGGAGCAGATTTTTTTCGCGGGTGGTGAGCTTGGAAGCCATGGCTGGGGAGTTACGGAGCCTTGCCCTGGGTGCGGAACTGGGCGGTTCCGTCGCGGACGTTCGGGCTGGGCTTGGACCATTCGTACCGACCCAGGATGGGATGTTTCTGAAGATCCTCCATGAACTGGACCGCCGTCTGGGCGTCCCTGGCATCTCCCTGGAGGTCAATGGTGTTGTCCTTGAGGTTGAAACGCCGGATGACCAGGCCGCTGGGCGGCATGAGTTTCGTCAGTTCGGCCAGGAGCACCAGGGGATAGCGTTTGGGTTCGATGGCGGGCGCAAGAGCCTTCCAGTTTTCGGCTGTCTTTCGCACCTGTGCCGCCGGGGCGGTGGTTTTGTCCACATCCTCCTGAAGCCTTGCCGCCTGGGTTTCCTGGAAGCGCAGGTAGGCAAAGGCGAGGAACACAAGAGAGACCGCCAGCAGGCCTCCTAGCAGCCCGAAACGCAGCAGCTTGGCGCGTCGTGCGGAGAGCTGCTGGGCTTGGCGGACGCTTGCGGGCAGCAGCCTCGGCCAGGAATGCGTGTCGAGATCCGAATGGTGGGCGAGCTGGGTGGTGACCCGCACGGGCAGCCCGGTTTGCTCCTCCAAGGCTGAAACCAGGGAGGGATCGCAGTCACTGCCGGAAAGAATCACGCTGGAAACGAGCCCTTCACCAAGTTCGGTCTCCAGGGTCATGCGTGCGAGCGTGACTTCCTGGGCCAGGTCCTCCGCGGAGATGGCGGTGGACGGAGAGATGATCAGGCTTTGGTAGAGCTTTCCCTGACAGCCGATGGCGAGAACCAGGGCACCTTGTTCCTCTGCAATGACAAGGGCACCTGCCGGAAGCGCCATCAGGCGCAGTGCCGCCGTGTAGTCGGATGCCTGGGGGACGGCCAGTTCATCAGGAAAGGGGTCCGCGAGCACATCGACGCTGACGGTGGCGGTGGAGGCGTTTTGGGCAAGGAGGTGCCAGCGAAAGTTGCGTTCGGTTCCGCCTGTCAGCTTCAGGCCCCGGCGTTCCAGCTGCGTGATGATGATCTGCTCCAGAACATGGTGGTCTGCGTTGGGCAGAACCATGCCGATGCTACGGCAGGCTGTGGCGGGAAGGCCGATCACCAGCGGCCTGCCTTTCATCTCCACTTCAGCAGGTGAATCCACGCTCTGGGTGGCGCTGATCGCCCGGGGCTTCCAAAGGTGCCAGGAGGCATCAGGAGCTGGGAGCAGAAGCATGGAGGCGGCGATGGACATGAGGCGGGGGGGGGCGAGCTGAACTGGAACGTCCAAGGTGCCTGGAAGTTGCGTAATTTCATTGTTTAATCCCAGGGTGCCAAAGACTCGCCAAAGGCCCGTCGCCTGGATGACAAACATCCTTGCCCCAGGCCTCGAACTCCACCATAACCTTGAGAATTCATGCGTCTGTCTTCCATCGTGGCCGCAGCGTCCGTGCTGCTGCATCAGCCTGTGCCCGCTCAAAATGAGGCACGGCTCGTCTGGCAGCCGGTCCAGGAGTACTTCATTCATGTGCGGCCTGACAGGAAGCCCATGCCAGTGGAAGGGAAGAAGCGGCTCAATTCCTTTGTCTCCTACACGCATCTGGGCACCGACTTCGGCTTCATGGGGCCTGCCGAGCATGACATCGAATGGCAGCGGGATGAAATCTGCGTCCATCTTGGCCAGGAACCGGAGGCCTGGTCTGGCATGTGGCACAGCCTGGCAGGTCTGGCGCGGTCGGTCGGGGAGCCTCTCAATTTCATGGCGGCCTGGCCGGCGATCATCGAGCCACGCTACCAGCCCCGTATCTCCAGCCTGAGACTGGATGCCCATGGAAGGGGCAGGTTGAAGGTGGAGATCAAGTCGGAGGCCCAGGAGACGCTGTGGTCTGCGCAAGTCGTTCTGGATGAAGAAAGCACTGGCATGGAAGTGCTGGCGGTGCCTCCGATGGCATGCGCCAGGGCCAAGCTGCTCACATGGGTGGCTGAACCTGGCTCCGAGCTATGCATTGAAGCCCTGTTTCTGGGTGTGGAGGCTCCGGAGGTGCCGTTTGATGAATACGTGCTCGCAGCCTCCTATGCCAAGCTGGCGCGTTGCTACGATGCAGACGCCGGCCTGATGAAGGACCGGGCGCATCTGGAGGACGGCGCCTTTGACTCCCTGGCTTCAACGGGCCTCTTCGCCCTGGCGACGGCGGCTGTATCCGCCCCACCTTTGGAACTCGTCAGCCAGGCCAGGGCCGCGGCCATCATCCGGCAGGTGCACAAGACGGTCGGCTCACTGGACCGGCCTTACGGACTCCTGCCGCATTTTGTCAGAAGGACGGCATCCGGCCACCGGATCCATCCGGGTACGGAATATAGCACCATTGACACGGCGATTTACTTTCACAGCCTGCTTCTGGGCTCCGAAATGTTGGAGGATCAGGAGCTGAAGTCGGAACTGCTTTCGGAGGTGGATCAGATTGACTTCTCCCGACTGCGCCTGCCCGGGGGCGAGGTCAGCCACGGGCTCAAGGAGGACGGGCGCACCTTGCTGCCTCATGGATGGAAGGACTGGGGGGGGGAGACTGCCCTGGTCATGATGCTGCAGAACATGGTGAACGAAAACGCCCCTCGCAGATTGATGGAGCGGCCTGGACAGGCCTGGCAGGGGACGGGTTTCATCACCGAGATTCAGAGCCTGTTTTATCCAGACTTTGGCAGTGACGAGCCCGATGCCCTTGACGGGGTCAGGTGGCTGGATGCCCGACGGAGCATGCTCAGCGCCCAGAAAGAATACATCTCCAGGACCTGGCCGGGCAGCATGGCCGCCAGACTCGGGCTTTACGGGTTGTCAGCGGGAGAGAGCCTGCATGGAGATGCCTATCATGTAAGCGGGGTTGACCTGGCCGGGCAGAGGATGATTCATCCTCATTTCATCCTGATGGCGGGCGCTCTGGCAGACCCCGCTGAAACATACGCCCTTATAAGGCGGATGGAAAAGGCCGGGTTTTTCACGCCCTGGGGCATGGTTGAGACCATTGATGTCAACGGACGGAGCTACCTGCCCATGGCGGGTTCCCTGAATGCAGGCTTTGAAACCCTGGGTGCCTATCATCTTCTGGCACGTCATCGAAGTCTTGAGAACAGGATCTATTCTGCATGTCGGCAGGCTCCGGAAATGCGTCGTGCAGTGCAGCTTTTTTATCCATCACGCCAGTCTTCGGACGAGTCTGAAGCAAATTGAACAGGCTGCTGAAGAATCTCAGGTCGGAATTTGGGAGGTGGTGTCGGTGGTTGGATTCACGTAAGCCGGAAGCCAGGCTGTGCGCTTGCAGGCTCTGTCAGCAGCTGTTTCCATGCGACCTCCCCAGGATAGAAAAGAACGGAAAAAACCCGCCGTTCCGAGGAGCGGCGGGTTTTTTCGAAAGGGAACAGGCTGGGTCAGGAGCCGGAGACGGCATCGGCGCCGCGTTCACCCGTGCGGATGCGAACGGCCTCGAGGACATCGCTGACGAAGACCTTGCCGTCGCCGATCTTGCCCGTGTTTGCCGCCTTCACAATGGCGTCCACGACAGTGTCGCTGCGGGAATCTTCGACCACCACCTCGATTTTGACTTTAGGCAGGAAGTCCACGGTGTATTCAGAACCGCGGTAGATTTCAGTATGGCCTTTCTGACGGCCGAATCCCTTGACCTCGACGACGGTCATCCCCTCCACTCCGACTTCGGAGAGAGCTTCTTTGACGTCCTCGAGTTTGAAGGGCTTGATGATCGCTTCGACTTTTTTCATGGCTGAGGCAATTAGATATGTGGTTTGGCGGTTTGCAACGCCCAGAGGAGACCGAAAGTGATTTTCCCGAGGTTGTTGCTGCGGAATTAAACAAAAGCGGAAAGCGTGCCAAGTTTCTGCGTGAATATTTTTCCGGCGATCTCATTTCCTGCTCACCTGGTGACCATGGTTGCTTTTGCGCACCTCCTGACCTAGGTCGCCCCATGTTCCTGACCCGTCGTATTTCGTTGTTTTGGGCCGTTTTGGGCGCAGCGTTGCCCACCTCGGTCGGAATTGCCGAGGAAAACCTGCTGACCTTGCGGCTGGCCTGGCAGCCGGGGCACCGCTACACCCAGGAGACGACCACGGAAACCACCTCGGTGCTGGCTGCGCTGGGGAAGGAGGACCAGAAAATGAAGGTGGTGCAAACGACGGACATTCGGGTTCAGTCCTTGCCGGACAGCGGCAAGCTGGCGCGGGTGACCTTCCGGTCCATGAAGGGCGAGGTGATGCTGAACGGCATGAGGCAGGCCTTTGACTCAGATCGGCTGGGCGATGCCAGCCCGATGATCCGGGAGTCGATTGGAAGAAGCGTGGGCAGGTCTTTCGGGCTGCTTTACGATGCCAAGGACCGTTTCGTGGGTGTTCAGGACACGGCGGACATGGCCTCTCTGGACAACAGGGCCTCCCCATCCCTGGAGGCAATCGCGGAAGCCAGTGACGTGGCGAAGCTCTATCAGCGTTCCCTGGAAATGGGGCTGCCCAAGACAGCGGTGAAGTTGGGGGATCGCTGGACGACGCAGGAAAAGCTGGACTTCCCAAGCGCCGGCCCTGTTGGCATTGAACTCAGGTCCCGTCTCGAGGCTCTGATGGACTATGACACACGACGTCACGCCAAGATCAGCTTTGAAGGCGAGATGAAACGTGCCGATGACGCTGTCGGCAGCCGCAAGGTGACCATCGGAGATGGTTCAAAGGTCTTCGGCCAGGTGCTTTTTGACGTGGAGCGCGGAACGGTTTCGTTTGCGGCCTTTCGTGCCGACATCCAGCTGGAAGTGGATGGAAAAAGCTTTCCTGTCCGCCAGCAGGTCACAACCAAGCTGACGGATTTCAAGCAGGAATAAAGGCCGGGCGGCCAGGAGTCTGAACCGCCCTCGCGCATGCAGGTCATCCTTTGGCTTTGGCGGCCGGGGCGGGGGCGGGGGCCTTGGCGGCGGGGCGGATTTCAAACCTGACCGGTTCCGGCTGGCTGGCTTGACGGATCTGCTGCTCGAAAGCGGCGGCTTTTTCCAGCAGGGCGGCCTCCTGCTTTCTGCCTTCGCCGTTCCACCAGGCTTCAAACGCCGCCTTGTCGAGGCTGCGAAGCTTGCCCTTGCGCTGGCCGTAGAGGTTCCGAAGGGGGCGGATGGCCTCGTCATTGCGCTGTTTGTTCAGGGCGATGACCTTTTGCGCCTGACGCAGGGTGGCGGATTCAGGGTCGGCCTGGAGCTCGATCTTCCTGCCCAGGATGACGTGGTCCCAGGTGCCGACGACCTGGTCGTTTTCGAGCACGTCATAGCGGCCGGGCATCAGGCCGCTGACCGTCAGCACTTCGCCGCTCTTGCGATGGCCGGCGGCTGTCAGAGTGGCTCCCAGCCTGGATTCTTCGAGCACGGCCCAGGGCAGGCATTTCGGCTGCAGGGTGAAGCTCAGGGACTGGCCCGGGGTGCCCGAGATGCTGGCAACCGCGTTGCCTGGCCCTGCGTTGACCTTCCAGCCGTCCTTTTGCGGCTGGGCACTGACATTCCAGACGGATCCTGGCTCCTGAAAGGCCTCGATCATGGAGTAGGCCATCACAAACTGACCGTCACCCGCCGGATGAATGGCGTCGGCGATGAGGGTGAAGCTCGGGTCCTTCAGGCGTCCTTCAACCGTCAGCTTGTTGAGCGGGCCAAAAAGGTCGATGAAGCCATAGCCACGCTTGCGGGCCTGTTCCTGCCCCCATTTGCCAAAGTAAGCGAGCACAGCGTTGTAATTCTCGGGATTCTTGTTCTTTCCCCTGGCAGGATCCTTGGCGACCATTTGTTCAAAGGCCTGGTGGTCAAACATGGTGGGACTCATCAGGAACACGCGCACCTTCAGCGCGTCCAGGCGGTCGAGCAGCCGGGTCATGTCCTGGGCGTAGGTTTTGAAGATGTCCGGGGAGAAATCCTGGTAGGCGCCGTCATTCATGCCGAGAAGCACCGTGGCGACGGTTGGCTTGAAGCTGGCGATGTCGTCGTCAAACCGGTTGAGCGCATCGACGGCCCGGTCGCCGCTGACGCCGGCGTTGCGGAAGTGGATCTTGAGCTTCGGGTAGCGGGTGTAAAAGAAATCCTCCACGTACTGGGTGTACTGACACTGGTGGGTGATGGAGTCGCCGATGAAGATGACACGGTCACCATCCTTAAGCCCCAGTCCCGCCTGCCGGGCGGCAGGTTGTGCAAGGCAGGTGAGGGTGAAGCAGGCGGAGAGGAGCGGTAGGAGGGAAAGCTGGCGCATGGTGTTTTTTTCAACGCGCCCGAACTCCTGGCCTTTCGCTGATCCCGTGAATTCCGGTCGTCATCGGGTGCAGATGCTGCGGCCCTGCCATTCGTCTCATCTGTCGGTCACCTTGAGCCAGCGCTGACGGAAGGAACGGTTTTCCTCCATCAGCTGGGCGGCAACGGTGGCGGACAATTCGGTCAGGCCAAAGACCCGGGCGAAGGCTGCGGTCTCCTCCTGACGCTGGTAATACTCGGTGCTGTCAGTTGTCAGGGAGGAAAAGTGCCTGGCGGCGTCAAGCAAAGTCTGCGGGGGCAGGTCGCGGAAGGGGATCGTCAAGGTTCCCCTGTCGAGGGCGATGCGTGCCTCCTTGAGGTCAGCTCCTTCCAGGCGTCCTGTGAGTGGCGCTCCCGTCCTGCGGTCGATCCGACCTGAATAGCCGCCCTTGTCGTCAAGGTCGTCGAACAGCCGGGTCAGGAAGGCGGCAGCCTGCTGGTGAAGGTAATGCTGGCCGTCCAGGGCGGCCTGAACCTCGGGGGAGTCGAAGATCATGCCGTGCAGCAGGTCGAGCACGCGGGTGTTGTCGTAGCCATCGATGAGCCCGGGCAGGGTGGCGGTGATTTCGGACCATTGCGCGAGGTCACGATTCCGCAGTTCGCGGTCACGGGCCATCTGGGTGCGCTTCTCCTCCATGGTCAGACGGGTGACATCACGGCGTGCCTGGGTCATCCAGGCATCCACCTGTGCCCTGAGCTGAGGTGCGTCATCGAGTT
>JBIIRD010000035.1:0-53011 GCA_044341745.1 Prosthecobacter sp.
ACGGTGCAGGGCGGCTCGGAGCCCGGCTTCTGGCAGTATGACTACAACGCCGCCAACCAGCTGGTGAGCTGGCGGAAGCTGGCAGGGCCGTGGGGCACGCTGCTGAAGGAGGCCACGCTGGGCTACGACGCCAACGGCAACCGGAGCGAGCAGAGGGTGACGGACGTGGCGACTTTGACAGCGGCGGTGACCCAGTACAGCTGGGATGCGCAGGACCGGTTGAGCGCGGTGGAGATGCCGGACGGGCAGGTGCATGGCTATGAGTATGACTACCGGACCAGGCGCATGGGGATCAGCCGAGCTGGAGGTCAGCAAGGCGGGGTGGGGACGGTGACCGCGGTGGTGTTCAGCGGAGGGCTGAGCCTGGCAGAATGGGAAACCACGGGGAACAGCGAACCGGGAACTGAGAACCCACCCTCGGTGCACTACACCCGCGGCCCGGACATGGGCGGTGGTGTGGGCGGGCTGCTCTACAGCCGGAGGGGAGAGACGCTGAAATACAACCTGGGCAACGGACGGGGCGACGTGGTGGCGCAGAGCAACACGCAGGGAGAGCTGACGTGGACGGCGAGCTACGAAGCCTACGGCAAACGGACGAAGGAGACGGGTGAAAACGCGGACAAGCAGCGGGCAAACACGAAGGACGAAGACCCGACGGGGCTGTTGAACGAAGGATTCCGTTACCGGGATCTGGAGACGGGGGTGTGGCTGAGCCGTGACCCGGCTGGGTTCGTGGATGGCCCCAACCTCTATGCCTATGTGAAACAGAACCCTTGGAGTGGCTTTGATCCTCTTGGCTTAGCAGAAGAGAAAGCGGAACGACTCCCCAGCCGTAACTACGGATTCTTCGAGGGTGAACCTGGAAACAGCCGTTTCATCATTGATCAGAAAACGCAGCCTGATTTGGCGAAGAAATATCCTAATGGTGTGGACTTTAAAAAAGGACGCCCAGATTTTTCACCAATGAAGCCAGGCTCGATTTCAGCCAAGGGCGTGAAGCTACAAACGGAGTATGAAATCAAACTGACGGGAGATACTGGGGCCGATACAGCTCAGGCACGGAGCCAGATGATCAAGCAGGTGAGAGAAGAATTGAAAGTCTCATACAAAGAAGCCGATAAAATTGTTCGTGAGTCGTTGAAGGATTTCCGGCTGCATCATCACCTTGATACCAACAAGATCATTGTTGTTCCTCAAGACGTTCATGCGGTGGGGCATTATGGCGAGCGTGCTGCTTCAGCCGCCAGGATGGGTAAGGTGAAAGGTGGAATTGGGAAAGCTCTTGCAGGCATTGCTATCTTGCAATGGCTTGACCCTGGGCAGGCTTTGGCAGGGCCGTTAGGCGCTACAACAATGGGAGATGCCACAGTCAGCGGCGCGATTGAGCGTGGACTGCCTCAAAATGATGTCTCTCCAGGGGAACGCCTACAATTTCTTCAGTTCTCTCGTGGTTATCTTGGTGGAGACAAAGCTGCATCTGACAGTTTTAACCTGTGGAACTCGGCTGGCTATGAACAAGAGCTTCAACATCGTGAGTCTTTGCAACCAAAATGACCCCCAACATTTCATCATTCCCCGAACTGCTTTTTCTTGATGCCGGTAGCCCTGCAACTGCCGCTGAGCTTGATCAGCTCGAAAAGCGTATTGAACGCCAATTGCCTGAGTCTTTGAGGGCATGGCTTGAACAACACAACGGTTCCATGCTTGATCGAGTGAATTACTTTCTCCCGATGCAGAGCAAGCCATGTCTGCCTTGTAGCATCGGCGTTGAGTACATGCTGTCAGCAGATGAGATTGATCAAGCACTTGATCAATTTGGTGACTCATTCCCTGCTGGCCATGTGCCATTTGGTGATGATGGCGATGGTAACTATCTGCTGATCGCTCAAGATGGAACCGTTTGCTTTTGGGATTGGCGTGGTCGGATCGACTTGGCTTCAGCCAGTGCAGTTGATAATTACACTATGCGCATAGCTGAATCGTTGCCTGCCTTCCTTTCAGAGTTGGGAGTTGGGCCTTTGACTGAAAATGAGGAGTCTTCTGAGTAAAGCCAAGACTCCCCAGCTCGTCGCGAAGCTCCTCGGCTCCGCACCGTTGCCAGCCACCGAAGTGCTCCGCCCGCTCCCGCCCCTGCCGCTGGGAGTGTGCTCCTGATCGTCGCAGCTCCGCACCCGCCGAGGGGCCGCCCTTCCAGTGTGCCTCCCAAAGGTCGGCAGCTCCGCGCCCGCCAAGCGTAAGCGTCACGCCAGGCGCCTTATGCGGCTGCTTGACGGCCTGCGAAGCAGTGTTTGCCCGGTGATGTTAACGTGCGGGTGCTCTGGCCCCGGGCCTTCGCCCAGGCTTCCGGGGTCACTTCCTTGATCTGCCGGTTGGTCAGCGTCGGCAGACGCGTCAGCACGTCCCACAGGTAGCTCTGCGGATCAATGCCCCGGCTCCGGCACGCCTCGATGATCGTGTAGAGGGAAAATCGGGGTCAGTGTGCAACTAATTGACAAATGATGGCGCAGGGATGAAGGCCTGCGCATGGCACGCAGCATCCGCATTCAATACGCCGGGGCGTATTACCATGTCATGGCCCGGGGGAACCGCCGCGAGGACATCTTTCATGATGACGATGACCGCCGTTTCTTCCTTCATACGCTGGGCCAGGCCTGCGAGATGACCGGCTGGCGGGTTCATGCCTGGGTGCTGATGAGCAACCACTACCATCTCTTCATCCAGACGCCCGAGCCGAACCTCGTCGCAGGCATGTCCTGGCTGCAAAACACCCTGACCCGCCGCTACAACGTGCGGCATCGGAAATGGGGGCGGCTTTTTGGCGACCGCTACAAGGCGGTGATCGTGGAGGGCGAGGGCCGCCACCACTACCAGACGCTGATGGATTACATCCATCTCAATCCCGTACGTGCAGGAATCATCCGCCCGAAGGCCGGGCAGAGTGTGATGGACTATGCGTGGAGCAGCCTCGCGGGCGGTTATGTGCTGCCCGCTAAGAAGCGGGCGCAGTGGCTGGACGCAGCAGCGGGGTTCAAGGCCTTCAACCTGTCCGACATGGTGGCGGGCCGGCG
The DNA here is from genome assembly GCA_044341745.1 of Prosthecobacter sp. Taxonomy (GTDB): domain Bacteria; phylum Verrucomicrobiota; class Verrucomicrobiia; order Verrucomicrobiales; family Verrucomicrobiaceae; genus Prosthecobacter. The sequence goes on from JBIIRD010000035.1 coordinate 3,069, forward strand.
CGAGATGGTGGAGCGGCTGGACAAGCGGGCGGTGAGCGAGGAGATCAAAAGCTGTGGAGTGCCGCCATTGACGGAAGATGTGGATGCACGGGCGAGCCACCTGAGGCGCGGGTGGTACTGGGGCACGCAGGCCTTTGGCGAGGCGATGCGCAAGCTGGGACGGAAAATCATGGCGAAAGCTGCGCCGGCCTCACGAGCCTACCAGAAGCATGAACTGGTGCAGGAGCACGGAGAACGGCAGGCGCTGGCATGGCTGGAGCGGGGCCTGAAGGCGGCAGGGTTGAAGTCAAAGTCAGGCAATCTCGCCAGGGTCAAGGGATCGGACCCCAGGAAAGTGCTGTTGGCAGACCTGCTGTGGCGGCGGACGGTGGTGTCGCAGGAATGGCTGGCGGAGAGGTTGGCGATGAAGTCGGCGGCGAACGTGAGCCAGCAGCTGCGGCGCCTTGACGGCAAGGCCGCGATCAAGAAGGTGCCGGAGGAACTGCAACACTTCCTGGATAAAGCCGATGCGGCGAACACATGACTGCGAAGAATTTGTCAGCCAGTTGCACTGACCCCATTTTCCGACCCCGAGGACGAGTTCGTGGACCTGGTCCGCTTCCTCTCCGAGCTCGGCCGTGAAGGCGCCTACAAGATCAAGCCTAACAACTATGTGCGCACCTGGAAGGTCATGGGCGTGCTCGACCAGGCCACCAACGACCACATCCGTCATGTTGGCCTTCATGCCCTTCATGAGAAGGACACCGCCTATCCCTGGGAAATCCGTGTCTCCCAGGTCAGCGGTGAGCTGCCCCTGTCCGAACTGGTGAACGCTCAGAAGATGTATCCCTGGTTCCCGAAAATCGCCCGCTTCGGCCTGAAGCTGGCATCCGCCGGCAAGGTGAAGCTCGGCCTCAACGCCGTGAAGAATGTGAATGTTGTCGTCGGTGACAAGGCCCTTCCGGAGGTCACGCCTGAACTCACGCTGGACCTGCCCGCTGGAACCACGCCCGTCAGCATCGCCGTCAACCGCGATGCCTCGGACCTGCAGTCCCTGCGCGTGGAAATCCTTGAAGGGGCGGCTCAGGCGGTGGTGGAGTGAGGCTGACCAGGCTTGTTCCGTCAACGTGGCGTGCCATCCTTAAGCACGAAGATTCGAAGTTCGCGATCTGCCGGGAAGCTGACATCAAGGCGACCCTGCCCTGCAAAGTCGGCCAGCATCACCCGGCGGGTCGAAGTCTGTTCCGACCATTTGGGGTCAAAAGTGGCGACCACATGATAGGGCCCCAGCTTGACCCGTCTGACAACAGGCAGTGCATCGCGAAACTGCACCTGGCTTGAGATGTCCGACTCCACCCGGCCATGTTTGAGAAAAAATTCGAAAACCCTGGCCAGGGCGAGCCCTTCGACGACAGCTCCAACGGGTTCGGCAAGAGGTCGTATGTGGGCCTTCAGATCCGAGGTCGCCATGTGAAATTTCGGCTTTCCCGGGAGGATGCCGAAGTTTTCCCCGAGGTTTGTTTTTTCGATCCGTTGAAACTCAACAACCCCCTCGGTGACATTTGTTATGTGGATCGCGTCGTAACGCATAAACCTCGTGGGTGATCCGCTGCCATCGGCGCTGACTGAAAAGCCGTCCTTCAGAACATGGTCGGTGTCGGCTGCCAGAGGCCTGGCGACGACATGACTCCCAGTGTCGCTCCAGTTCCAGTTCACCAGGCCGTCGATTCCCGTGAAAAAACCCAGGCCAGTCATGGCACGCACATCCTCGCTTGGCAGTGCCTGCTCACGCCACCACCTCCACCCGTCCCCTCCGCCATGCAGCAGGTTCCAGTAGTAAGGCCGCACTGGCTTTCGGGCTGTTGAGGAGTCAATGAAACGGAAGTTGAAGTCCAGGTTGGCCAGTGTGTAGGCGACATTTTGTGCCGACCAGTAATAGCAGTAAAGCGAGGGGTTGATGATGTCGACGACGTCATAGATGCGGCGGCCAAAGGTGTTCCAGGCAAAGTCTGTCGATGGGTCCGGCTTTGCCGTGTCCAGGCCAAACCATCGGTTTGCAAACGGTTCCCAGCCATAAATGCTGAGGTTGTTCCAGCCTGCCGAGCGGGCGATTTCCACCGGCGCCCTGTAAATGAGCTCGTATCCGCTGTAATAGCGCTGCTCCAGGGCTTGCTTTTCCGCCATGCCACCACTGGAGGGGGACCAGCCTTGTTGCTGCAGCATCTCCGGAGACAGCCAGCCGTACTCGATGTCGATCATCTTTGACTGGAAGGACGGATCATGCGCCAAGGAGCCCGAAGCGGAAAGCTGCGCGTGTGTTTGAGTTTCATCCAGCAGGTCGTACCGACCCGGGGAAATGCCTTGGGCTGACATCAAATCGTCCCAGTTGATCCCATGCCAGCTGATCCACTTTGTTCCTTCAGGAAGGTGGCTGCGTCCGCTCACGGGGCGGGCATAAGGAAACAGGATGCTGAAGCCGTGAGCGGATGCGTAGTCGGTCATCTCGGCCGTATGCCAGCCTCCATAGTTAAACTCGTTGTTGAAGTAACGGAAGCGAAAGGGGGCGATGTCCCTGGCGACGTAGGGCTCCTGCCCTGGCTGGCAGTCATTGGCGAGAAACTCGGGATAGGCTGTGTCAGGTTTGCCAAGAACAGGCGGGTTTTCGTCCAGGGTCACGCCTCGAAGATTGTCAATGGAAAGCCCCTGATCGATGCTGAGGGTGACACTGCCCTGGTCTGGCAGCTGGATAAGGCTGAATTTAGGGATGCGGGACTTCAACCCGTTGAGTTCAGCAGACGGTCCTGTGATCACCTGGCCACGATAGAAGCGTTTGTCTGCTGATGGCAGCTTCAGCCACTCGATGGTTCCTTCTGGTGCAAGCTGAATGTCCTCAACCTGCCAGGACACCAGGTCGCCTGAAGATTCTAGGCTGACCAGCGCCCCGGGTTCTCCATGAAACCTCAGCCTTGCATCTCCGGAACCGGTCAGGCTGGCGTTCAATTCAGGGAGGGGTGGTGCGAGCGCGAGAGCAGGGGAGGCTGCCGCCTGCAACAAGATTGATATTGCGGGCAAGGCCAGTCGGATCAAGCGGCTTGGCACGCCGCCCTTCGGATGGAGATTACGGCATGACGTGCAGGGCTTTGGCCGAAGTTTGTGCTTGAGTCTTGATTGGGCTGCCAGGTGGGTCATGAAAAAGCGGCCGCAACCCTGGGTGATGCTGTCATTTTCGTCTTGTCGGCAATTCTACCGACTCATTTTCCCCTGTGCCAAAGAAGGCGGGAGCGGGCGGTAATCATGTCGGCTTGCTTTGATGAAGGGGTTGCTGCAGAACCGCTTGATGACAAAGCACGCCTGGGTGAAATGCCCGCGCATTGGACTGGTGGTGTTTTTTCCGCCATACCCACTTTCAACCCTATGAAAACCTGCCTTCTGCCTGTCATCCTCGCCGCCGCCCTGTTTTTTGGGCATGAAGCCCTGGCCACTGCCGGAAAATCCAATGTCGGAACCGTCATCAAGGATCTGAAGGTCCGCTTCAGCGGCAAGGCTCCCGAACTGAAGGGCAAGCCCTACATCCTGGAATTCTGGGCCACCTGGTGCCCTCCCTGCCGCCAGAGCATCCCGCACCTCAACGAGGTGTACAAGAAGTACAAGGACAAGGGGCTGGAGGTCATCGGGGTGACGGATGAGGACAAGCAGACCGTGCGAAATTTTGAAAAGACCTTGCCGATTGAATACACGGTCGGCTTTGACCCCTATGAGAAGCTGGAGAAGGACTTTGCCATCGAGGGCATTCCCCATGCGATGATCGTCGACTCCGCTGGCAAGATTGTCTGGGAAGGGCATCCGATGTCCCTGAAGGACAGTGACATCGAGGCCGTGCTGAAGAAGTAACCGCGCTTTTGACGAGCCCTGCGAGGTGGCTGCAAGTCGGGGGCATGTGCTGGCGTTCTTCGCCTTCGTCATGCGTCTGCTTTTCCGCCGCACCCTTCTTTCCTTCATCGCAACCTCGGCCGCCCTGGCCGACTGGCCGCAGTGGCGCGGTCCCAACCGCGACGGTGTGTCGACGGACACCTCGCCGATTGCCGAGAGCTTTCCTGAAGCCGGTCTGAAAAAGGTGTGGGAGAGCGACTTCATCCCAAGCGATCATTACGGCGGCCATGGCAGCCCGGTGGTGGCGGGCGAGCAGGTGATCATGTCCGTGGTCTGGCATGAGCGCGTGGCTTCCGAGCAGCGGGAGATCGACACCGAGGTGATGCAGCAGATGAACTACCGCGGCGTGTCCCAGGAGCTGATGAGGAAGCTGGAGGAGACGCGGCTGAACCTGCCGAAGCTGCGGGGCACGAAGATGGATGAGTGGATGCTGGAGTGGCGCAAGGCCAACCTGACGCCGAAGGAGGATGTGAGCCTGGGCAAATGGGTGGAATCCCGCTTCAAGGCCGGATCCACGGCTCTGCCGCTTGAGGAACTCGCGCGTGTCGCGAAGCGTGAGGGCAGGCCGTTTGCCAATGCCGATGAGTTCAGGAAATGGATGGAGGACGAGAAGTTCTCCCAGCCGGTGAAGGACAAGCTTCTGGCGGCGGTGCCTGGCACGATCAAGGTGGCCAGGGACGTGGTGGTCTGCCTCGACGTGGCGACGGGCAGGCAGGTGTGGAAGTTTGAGGCGGAGGGCAGGCCGACCGGGCGGAGCAGCAGCAGCACGGCGGCGGTGGTGGACGGCCGGGTGTTTGCGGCCTGCAGCACACATTTTTACTGCCTGGATCAGAAGGATGGAAGGCTGTTGTGGAAGGTGTCGCTGCCCGCACAGGGGCCTGCGGCCTCGCCGCTTGTTGTTGGCGACACGGTTTACATCGCCGCCGGTCGCGCCCAGGCCTACGACGTGAAGGACGGCAGGCTGGTCTGGGAGCAGAAAGAGGTGCGCAGCAACACGGGCAGCCCTGCCTGGTGGCAGCCGGCTTCCGGTGAGGCGGTGCTGCTGATGGTCGGCAACAACAGCGTTTACGGCATGTCGCCAAAGGACGGAAAAGTGCTCTGGGAAGTGGAGGGCGGCGGGCAGTCGACACCGGTGACCCAGGGCGACTGGCTGGTGATTTACAGCGGTGCCAAAGACGTCGGACTAAGGGCCTATCAGTGGCGGAAAGACGGGAAGCCCAAGGCTGCCTGGTCCCACTTCTGGGTGACGATGCGCTACAGCGGCAGCCCGATCATCCATGAGGGGCATGTCTATCTGATGTGCGGCGGCAAGCATCAGTGTGTGGAGCTTGCGACGGGCCGGGTGAGCTGGCTCGAGAACGAGGTGCAGAGCACCATCACCTCGCCGATTCTCGCCGACGGCAAGATCATGGTCTTTGAAAACAACGGCACCCACCTGCGCGTCGTGAAGGCCGCTGCCGACGGCTACCACCAGCTGGCGCGGCCGAAAATCGAGGGCATGGGCTGCACTTCGCCCGCTCTGAGCAACGGCCGCCTCATCGTGCGTCAGCGGGAGAAGCTGGCGTGCTTTGACCTGCGCCCTGAAAAATGAAGGGTTCGGGCTGGCGATCGGCCCGGATTTTCACGGCCGCTCGGCACGGTTCAGCAGATGCCGAGAGCCTTCGCCACCACCACGTCCGCTGTCGGAAGCTGAATGGCCTCCAGGGGAGGGCTGTAAATGGCCGGGGCGTCCAGGCTGCAGACACGCTGAACGGGGGCGTCCAGTTCGTCAAAGATGCGTTCCTGGATCATGTAGGCAATCTGGGCGCCGACACCGCAGAAGGGCTTGTTTTCCTCGACATAGACGGCGCGGTGGGTCTTGGCGACGGAGTTGAGGATGGTCTCCTCATCCAGCGGCCGGATGCTGCGAAGGTCCACGACCTCGGCGTTGATGCCGTGCTCCTCCTCCAGGATGCGCGCGGCCTCCAGGCAGGTGATGACGGCCTTGCCGTGGGCGATCAGGGAGATGTCCGAGCCTTCTCGTTTCACATCGGCGACGCCGAGAGGAATCACCAGCTCGCCTTCGGGCAGTTCATCATTGGAGGGAACCTCCCATTCTTCGCCGTAGAGCTTGGTGCTCTCCATGAACATGACGGGGTCGTTGTCGCGGATGGCGGCCTTCATGAGCCCCTTGGCATCGTAGGCGTTGCTGGGGCAGACGCACTTCATGCCCGGAAAGTTGGCCATGATGTTCTCCGGTGTGTGGCTGTGCGTGGCACCGACACTGGTGCCGCCGTTGGCCGGCCCGCGGATGACGATGGGACAGTTGATCTTGCCGCCGCTCATGTAGCGGACCATGGCGCCATTGTTGACGATCTGGTCCCAGGCGACGGTGTAAAAGCTCCAGAACATGAGCTCCATCACCGGGCGGACGCCGAGCATGGAGGCGCCAATTCCCATGCCGATGAACCCGGCTTCACTGATCGGGGTGTCAACCATGCGCTTGTCTCCCCATTTGTCCCACAGTCCCTGGGTCACCTTGTAGGCGCCATTGTACTGGGCGACCTCCTCGCCCATGACGACGACCATGGGATCACGGGCGATTTCTTCATCGAGGGCTTCACGGACGGCGTCGCGGTAGGTGATTCGGCGGGGCATCTTGGGGAGGGGGAGGGGAGGCGTTTCTTCGGCGGCGGAAGCCCGGGAGTCAAGGACGGGAAAGAGCACCCGGACTGGAAGCAGGCATTGAACAACACGTCACATGAGCGAGTCTGCCAACGTATCCAGTTTCAGCATGCCAGCACCGGCTCCAGTCCCGCCCATCACCCCTCGCAGCCCGTTCGTCTGGCTGCGTAACAAATTTTTTGCCGGGCTGGCGGTGGCGCTGCCCCTTCTGATCACGTTCTGGGTGCTGAACAACGTCTATCTTCTGCTGCATGGCTGGAGCGAGCCGGCGATCCAGTTTCTGGCGAACAAGATCAACCAGGCCGAGGGCAGGATGGTGGTGGATCCGTCAGGGGATGCCTACCGGCATGTCGTGAACCTGGCGGGGGTTCTCATCCCCGTAGCCGTTTTCGTGGCCCTGGGCCTGATGGCGACCCATGTCCTGGGGGGCAGGGTGGTTGCGGCAGTGGACCGTCTGTTCATGCGCGTGCCTGTGGCCTCTTTCATCTACAGAATGATGAAGCAGGTGATCGACGGGTTCAAAGGCCTGGGAGGCAGGCAAAATTTCAAGCGCGTCGTTTATGTCGACTACCCGGCGGCCGAGATGAAAATGCTGGGTTTTGTGACCGGGCAGTACCTGGACCCTGAAAAAAACAAGGTGCTGGCGGCCGTGTTCGTGCCTGGTGCCCTGAGCCCCATGACAGGCCTCCTGCTGGTGGTGCCGCTCGAACAGCTGACAGATGCACCGCTGACGGTGGAGGATGCGATGAAGCTCATCTTCTCCGGCGGTCTTGTGGTGCCGTCCAGGCTCGCAGCCCCGGCGGAAAAGCCCGACATTCACGCCAGGCTGCCTTCGGTCACGATCGAGCAGGCGGCGCTTGAACCGGGGGAGGCAGGGGCGGTCCTCTCAGGCCAGGAGCTTCCGGAGGGTCTGCCTCGCGCCGAGGATTTTGATTCCGGAGACCCCGACATCCTCTCCGGCAGCGAGCGCGAAGGCACCCAGCTGGTGGCTGAGCGTTCGGCCGGAAGGCGTCTGCTGGGTGCCCTTTCCTGGCGCAAGCCTTGATCAGGGCGTTCAGTGAGCCACGATGTCGTAAACCAGCAGCTTGGCGGCCAGCGGCTGCAGGATCTCCTTCACCGCCTTCACATGCACCGGATGCTTCTCATAGGTGCCAAGGTCGGCCGGGTTGGCAAAGCGCATCACGAGACCAACGTCAAAGCTGTCATCCACCACCGGACGTTCACTGGGCAGGGGGGTGCCGACACTGAGGTGCTGGATCTCCCGAATTTCCGCCTGAAACATCTTGGCCGTCTCCACCACCTTCTGCCGGCCTGCCTTGTCGCCGGGCTTTTTCAGCCAGATGAGCACCACATGCTCCACCTTGCCCGCCGCTGTGGTTTGATGACCCATGGGGCAGGTCGTGCATGAGGCGAGCAGGGAAAGCAGGGCGAGGCTGAAGATGGCGGTGGCGTTTTTCATGGCGGTCTTTAGTCTGGGCGGACATGAGGAATCCGTCGAGACTGATTTTGATCCTGTGCCTGTCCATGCCCGGCCTGGGTGTGGCGGGCGAGCCCGAGACTTTTGACCGCCTGACCTTTCATGCCGCCCCACGCCCGCTGGCCAGGGGAGCGGTCACCAGTGACTGGCCTCGCGTGCTCGGACCGCAGGATGATTGCTCTAGCAGGGAGACGCCGCTGCTCAAAAACTGGCCGGAGGGCGGACCGAAGCCGGTTTGGGAGGTGGCGATGGGGGAGGGATACACGTCTCCGGCCGTCAGCGGTGACTTTTGTGTCATCTTTCATGCCCTGGAACGGAAGGAAACCGTGGAATGCCTGCATCGGGAGACTGGCAGGCGGTTTTGGGTCCGAGACTATGACGTCGAGTACCAGGATCGTTACGGTTTCAGCAACGGCCCGCGTGGCAGCCCTGTGATTGCTGACGGCATGGTGGTGACGCTGGGGGTGACCTCCCGGATGACGGCCTTCGACCTGAAAACCGGCGACCAGGCCTGGCAGCACGACCTGCGCAAGGAATACCATGTTCCCCAGGACTTCTTCGGGGCTGGTTCATCGCCACTGGTGGTTGGCGGGCTCGTCATCGTGAACGTCGGTGGAAAAGCGGAGGCCTTTGACGGCTTTGAGGACCGTGGGGAACGCGCCCGGAAACTTGCCTCCAAGGGGGTGAGCGTGGCGGCCTTTGACCTCAGGACCGGCAAGGAAAAGTGGCGTATCGAGGATGAATGGGGCGCCAGTTACGCCTCACCCGTGCTGGCCAGCCTTCATGGAAAGCCCAAGGTGCTTGTCTATGCCGGAGGGGAAAGCGATCCTGCCATCGGCGGGCTTTTGTGCATCGATCCTGCCACCGGCACCCTGCATGATCGTTTCCCCTGGCGTGACGAGGAATACATCCAGGCCACGGGCAGCAGTCCTGTGGTCATCCCTGGGAAAAACAGGGTTTTCATCACCACCTGCTACCCGAAAAACCGGCCGATCGGCGGGGTCATGGTCGAATTCGACGCCTCCTGCAAGGCGCGCGAAATCTGGCAGTCGAAAAAAATCGCCTGCCACTGGATGACCCCTATTTATCATGACGGCCACCTGTATGCCATCGACGGCGAAAGGGAGAACAATTCCAGGCTGGTCTGTGTGAATGCGGAGAGCGGTGCGGAAGCTTGGAGCCGGAACCTTGAATGGCAGGACAGCAAACTTTCAGCCGCCTTGGGGCGATCCCAGCCCGTTGGTTTGAGCATTTTGAGGGCGAGCCTTTTGAGGGGGGACGGCGGTTTTTTGTGCCTCGGTGAAACAGGCAGCCTCCATTGGCTGAATCTGACGCCTCAAAAGTGTGAAGAATTGCAGAAAACCCAGCTTTTTTACGCGCTTAACACCTGGAGCCTGCCGGCCTTGAGTCACGGCCTGCTCTACGTGCGTCAGCAGGCGGAGGGGTTGGATCGCAAATCGGGCCCAAGGTTGGTCTGTTACGACCTCCGTGGTGAGTGATTTTCCTGGCTGACGACCCTGAAATGAAAAACTTTCAAGGACTCGAAATACCTTTTGACAGCCCTGGTAATCACCCTAGCTTCGCACTCACTTTTTCGGGAACCTAACCGGGGTGTATGACCCTTGACGAAAGCCAAGGGTTAGTGTGCCTCGGTTTTGTTGTCGAATGAGGAGGAGATTCCCCTGCGAGTCGCCGCCGGTCAATGCTGTTGTAGCTCAGTGGTAGAGCACGTCCTTGGTAAGGACGAGGTCGAGGGTTCAAGTCCCTTCAACAGCTCCATGCCAGCGCCGAATCGCGCCCGGAGTTTCCGTTTCACGACAAACGAACCAGACCCAAGCGCACAACCCCTCACTCCAACATGGCTAAAGAAGCATTCCAACGCAACAAGCCGCACGTCAACATCGGCACCATCGGTCACGTTGACCACGGCAAGACCACCCTCACCGCCGCCATCACGACGACCCTCGCTGAGAAGGGTTTCGCCGAGGCCAAGAAGTATGACGAAATCGACGCCGCTCCTGAAGAGAAGGCCCGCGGTATCACCATCAACACCGCCCACGTCGAATACCAGACCGACAATCGTCACTACGCCCACGTCGACTGTCCCGGCCACGCTGACTATGTGAAGAACATGATCACCGGTGCCGCCCAGATGGACGGCGCCATCCTTGTGGTGTCGGCTGCCGACGGCCCGATGCCCCAGACCCGTGAGCACATCCTGCTCGCCCGTCAGGTCGGCGTGCCCGCCATCGTCGTCTTCCTGAACAAGGTGGACATGGTGGACGATCCCGAGCTTCTCGACCTCGTTGAGATGGAAGTTCGTGACCTTCTGTCCAAGTATGACTTCCCGGGTGACGACATCCCGATCGTCAAGGGTTCCGCTCTGAAGGCCCTCGAAGGTGACGCCACCCAGCGTGCCAACATCCTCAAGCTCATGGAAGCCGTGGACAGCTACATCCCGCTGCCTGAGCGTCCGATCGACCAGGACTTCCTCATGCCGATCGAAGACGTGTTCGCGATCGAAGGTCGTGGCACCGTCTGCACCGGCCGTGTGGAGCGTGGCATCGTCAAGAAGATGCAGGAAGTCGAAATCGTCGGCATCAAGCCCACGATGAAGACCACCGTCACCGACATCGAAATGTTCCGCAAGCTGCTCGACGAAGGTCGTGCCGGCGACAACGTGGGCCTTCTGCTTCGCGGCATCAAGAAGACCGACGTCGAGCGCGGCCAGGTCATCGCCAAGGTCGGTTCCGTGACCCCTCACAAGAAGTTCACCGCCGAGGTGTACGTCCTTTCCAAGGACGAAGGTGGCCGTCACACGCCCTTCTTCAACAACTACCGCCCCCAGTTCTACTTCCGCACCACGGACGTGACTGGCAGCGTGACCCTTCCTGAAGGCGTCGAAATGGTGATGCCTGGCGACAACGTCTCGATCACCGTCGAGCTGATCACCCCGATCGCCATGGAGAAGACGATCCGTTTCGCCATCCGTGAGGGCGGCAAGACGGTGGGTGCTGGCCGCGTCGCCACCATCCTTGACTGATTGCGCTAGTAGGTTCGCTTGTCTGAGCCGCCGCAGGGGGAGGTTTCCCTGTTCCCTGCGGCGGTCTCATCATCCTCAGTGAAGATAAAGCGAGCTTTACAAACGCGTCAGAGTCAGCCATTCTGCTTTTCGAAGGTTCAAAGGTAAACAGGTCAGTAGCTCAATTGGTAGAGTAGCGGTCTCCAAAACCGTCGGTTGGGGGTTCGAGTCCCTCCTGGCCTGCCACCTTCTTCGATCCAAGCGGACAGTGTCCAACCTGAATCACGTCCACTCCCTTCATGAGCCGCATCATTGCCTATTGGAACGAAGTCGTCATCGAACTGCGCAAGGCCACCTGGCCCTGGGACCCCAAAGAAAAGGGGTTTGCCAAATACAAGGAGCTGAATGACTCCACCATCGTGGTGTTCATCGCCATGATTCTTCTTGGCGGGTTTGTCGCCTTCTTCGATTTTTCCTTCCGCAAGGCCTTTGATGCCCTGACCGTCTGGCTCACCGGGATGTGATCCGGTTTCACCCGCCACACCAACCCCTTTTCGTCCCCTTTCGAACCTATGGGAGCCATTCCTGCACCACGTGACCAGTGGTATGTCATCCACGTCCGTGCCGGCCTTGAAAACAAGGTCAAAGATTCCATGACCCGCCGCATCCAGACGGAGGAGATGGGGGATTTCATTTTCAACGTGCTTGTCCCGACTGAACGCGTGTCGGAGGTCAAGAAAGGCAAGAAGACGGAGAGCAACCGGAAGTTTTTCCCGGGCTACGTCATCATGAACTGCCACCTTCTGGATGAGCATAACCGTCTGATCGACAAGACCTGGTACTTCGTGAAGGAGACCGACGGTGTGCTGAACTTCGCTGGTGCCAAGGATCACCCGATCCCCCTCCGCCCCAGGGACGTCGAGGGCCTGCTCGCCCAGCTTCGTGACAAGGAGGAGGGCGCAGTGCCCAAGATCGCCTTCAATGTGGGCGACAACGTGCGCGTCACCGACGGACCGTTCGAAAGCCAGAACGGCCAAATTGAAGAAATTGATCCAGAGCGCGGCATCCTGCGCGTCTCCGTCAACATTTTCGGGCGCTCCACGCCGGTGGACCTCGAATACTGGCAGGTTGAAAAGGCGGAGGAGGCTTCCTGAGCCCTTTCCATCACCTGACAACTGCGTCGTTTCAATCAACCACAAGCTAAGAACCCCCGCCCATGGCCAAAGAAATCGTCAAACAAATCAAGCTCCAGATCAAGGCTGGCGCCGCCAACCCCGCCCCTCCCATCGGCCCCGCCCTCGGTCAGGCCGGGGTGAACATCATGGCGTTCTGCAAGGAGTTCAACGCCGCCACCCAGAAGCTTGGCGGTGATGTGCTTCCCACCGTCATCACGGTCTACAAGGACAAATCCTTCACCTTCATCACCAAGCAGCCCCCGGCTTCAAACCTTCTCAAGAAGGTCGCCAACATCGCTTCGGGCTCCGGCGAGGCGAACAAGAAGAAGGTGGCCAAGATCACCAAGGCCCAGCTTCTCGAAGCCACCAAAGCCAAGCTTGCCGACCTCAACACGACCGACCTTGAGCGAGCCTCCCGCATCATGGCAGGAACCGCCCGCCAGATGGGCATTGAAATCATCGACTAACCCCAACGCAGGAGAACGGTTCCCGTTCGCCAACACTGCACAACACCATGCAAATACGAAGCAAACGCTACAAGAAGGCCGCCGAAATGATTCCGGCGGGCAAGTCGTTCACCCTTGACGAGGCGGCGGAGCTGATCCGCAAGCTTCCGGGAACGAAGTTCAACCAGACCGTCACCCTGTCCTTCCACATGGGTGTGGATCCGAAGAAGGGCGACCAGATGATCCGTGGCACCTGCCCGCTGCCCAACGGTTCCGGCAAGACGGTCCGCGTCGCCGTTTTCGCCGTTGGCGCCGCCGCTGAGGCCGCCAAGGCCGCCGGTGCCGACATCGTCGGTTACGAGGATCTCATCGCCAAGGTGAAGGATGGCATGATGGACTTCGATGTCGCCATCGCCACCCCTGCCGCGATGAATGAAGTTCGCAAGCTTGGTAAGCAGCTCGGTCCCCGCGGCCTCATGCCGAACCCCAGGACCGGCACCGTCACCGATGACACCGCCTCCGCCGTCAAGGACGTCAAGGCCGGCCGCGTTGACTTCAAGCTCGACAAGAACGGCAACATCGCCAGCACCATCGGCAAGGTTCAGTTTGAGAGCAAGGCCCTGGTCGAGAACGGCACCGCCCTCATCGACGCCATCGTTCGAGCCAAGCCCGCCTCCGCCAGGGGCAAGTATGTTCACAGCATCACCCTTGCCTCCACCATGTCCCCGGCGCTTCGCATTGATGTGTCCAAGTACGTCAAACTCTAATCTAGGAGCCCCAGAATCATGAAAGCTGAAAAAACACTGCTGATCGAAGACCTCCTGCGCCGCGTGAACGCCTCGCCGTTCCTGCTGGTGGTTGATTACACCGGCCTGAAGGTCGATAAATTCACCGAGCTTCGCAAGCGACTCAGCTCCGTTGGCGCTGAGATCCACGTCTTCAAAAACAACCTCGTTCGCAAGGCTGCTGAGAAAGCTGGCTATCCTGGTGATCTGAGTGAGCACCTCACCGGCCAGAGTGCCTTTGTGACCGGCGTTCAGGAGATCTTTGCCACCGCGAAGATTGTCAAAAACTTCGCTGCTGAATTTGAGAAGCCGGTCATCAAGTCTGGCGTGCTCGACGGCAAGCTGCTCGACGTTGCGACCATCAAGGCCCTCGCCGATCTGCCCTCCCGTGAAGTTCTCTATGCCCAGCTGCTTGGCGTTCTCCAGGCTCCAGGCTCCGCTCTCGCCCGTGCCCTCAAGGCCAAGGCTGAGAAGGATGGTGCACCCGCAGAGTAACCTCCAACAAATCACACCCGACCCCTTTGACCAGATGGCTGCGTTTCACGCGGCCTGATAACACAAACACCCAATGGTTCCTCGCCGGAGCAAAAGCTTTTGCTCTTAAACCCACCGAAGCTTCGGAAAACGGCGATACCACCTACTAACATGGCTGACCTGAATAAAATCGTTGAAGACCTGAGCGGCTTGACCGTCCTTGAAGTTTCTGAACTCGTCAAAACTCTCGAAGAGAAGTGGGGCGTGAGCGCTGCCGCTCCTGTCGCTGCCGCTGGTGCCGGTGGTGGTGCGGCTGCCGCACCTGCCGCTGAAGAGAAGACCGAGTTCGACGTGATCCTCGTTGAAGGCGGCACGAACAAAATCGCCGTCATCAAGGAAGTCCGCAACGTCGTCGCCGGCCTCGGCCTTGCCGAAGCCAAAGCTCTCGTCGAAAAAGGCGGAGCCAAGCTGAAAGAAGGCGTGAAGAAGGAGGAAGCCGAAGAGGTCAAGAAGAAGCTCGAGGCTGCCGGCGCCAAAGTGGAGATCAAGTAACTCCCTTTTTTTCAACCGGGCGCCGCTCCCCTGCGAACGGCGCCCGGACGAAAAAAGCCTTCCATTTCCGACATTCCCAATCCCGCAGATGCCCGTCACCTCCCCCGCAAGCCACCCCATTCTCGAAGCTTCCGCTTCGAGGGCAGGGAAAGCTGCCGGAGGCCGGTCATCCATTTGTTTTTTTCAGTCCCCGCTTCCTGGCAGCCGTTGCCTGACTGCGGGTGACACCCGTTTCCCTCTCAATATCCTCGAAATCCGGGCTGGCGGCCTGGTTTTCGAATTTTGAGTGTTTCCGCAGAGCTCTGCTCCGCACCCCCCACCGCCACCGCCATCCCGTAGCCTCCCCACCTCGCTTATGTCCCAGCGCACTAACTTTGGAAAAATCCACGAAGTCGCCGAGCCGCCGAATCTGATCGAGATCCAGCTTCGGTCTTATGAGGAGTTTCTGCAGAAGAACATCCTCCCTTCCAAGCGCAAGGAGGTCGGCCTTCAGGCGGTTTTCAAGGAAGTCTTTCCCATCGAGAGCTACGACCAGAAGATGACGCTCGACTTCGTGCTCTACGAAATCGGCGAGCCCAAGCTCTCATCCCTGGAGGCCATCCGCGAGGCCGAGACCTACAGCGCCCCCCTTTACGTCACCTTTGAGCTCCGCGAGGAGGCCGGTGCCAAGCAGGAGCGTGTCTACATGGGCGAAGTGCCCCTCATGACCGACCGTGGCACCTTCGTGATCAACGGTGCCGAACGTGTCGTTGTCTCCCAGCTGCATCGTTCGCCGGGCATCTGCTTCGAGAGCACCCAGCATCTCAACGGCCGCTGGCTGTTCGGCTTCCGCATCATTCCTGACCGTGGCACCTGGCTTGAGGTCCAGTTCGACACCAACGACCTCCTTTACGTCTACCTCGACCGCCGCCGCCGTCGTCGTAAGTTCCTCGCCACGACGCTCCTGCGTGTCATCGGCTATTCCACGGACGAGGAGATCCTCCGGCTGTTCTACAACATCGAGGACCTGAAGCTCAAGGAGGGCCTCTCCGAGGAGGAGATCGCCTCCAAGCTGCTCTACAAGGACATTCTTGATGGTGAGCTCATCGTCGCGCGTGCCTACGAGCCTCTTTCCGCCGGCGTGGTGCGCCAGCTCATCCAGCTCGGGCACAAGAGCATCAAGGTCATCACCGCCTCGCAGGACGACCTCATTGTCACCTCGCTGCGCAAGGATCCCGCCAAGGACGAGGAGGAGGCCCTCAAGGAAATCTACCGCCGCCTTCGCCCTGGCGATCCGCCGACCGTGCCGAATGCCAAGGCCCTGGTGAAGCGCCTCTTCTTCGATCCGAAGCGCTATGACCTGACCCGCGTCGGACGCTACAAGCTGAATCAGAAGCTTGGTCTCAGGACCGACACCAATGTGCGCGTGCTCGACCCCAACGACGTGGTGTCCGCGATGAAGTACCTCTTCAACCTGCGTGCGGGCGAGGGTCTTCTTGACGACATTGACCACCTTGGCTCCCGCCGTGTCCGTGCCGTCGGAGAGCTGCTTGCCAACCAGTGCCGCGTCGGCCTTGCCCGCACCGAGCGTCTGGTGAAGGAGCGCATGACCCTGTTCGACGTCAGCATGGATGTCATGACCCCTGGAAAGCTCGTGAACCCCAAGGCCCTAGCCGCCGTGGTGCGCGATTTCTTCGCCCGCAGCCAGCTGAGCCAGTTCATGGACCAGATCAATCCGCTGGCCGAGCTGACCCACAAGCGTCGTCTGTCCGCCCTTGGGCCTGGAGGTCTGAACCGTGACCGCGCCGGCTTCGAGGTCCGCGACGTTCACCCTTCGCACTATGGACGCATCTGCCCGATTGAGACCCCGGAAGGTCCGAACATCGGCCTGATCAACTCCCTTGGCTCCTATGCCCGAATCAACGAGTTCGGCTTCATCGAGACCCCTTATCGCCCCGTGAAGGACGGCGTGGTTTCCGACAAGATCGAGTACCTGACCGCCGACCAGGAGGAAAACCACCACATCGCCCAGGCGAACAACTTCATTGGCGAAGACGGTCGTTTTGTCGGCAACAAGGTCACGGTGCGTTATCGTGGCGACTTCCTTGAGGTTGAGCCCACGAAGCCGACGCTCATGGACGTCTCGCCGAAGCAGATCGTCTCCATCGCGGCAAACCTGATCCCGTTCCTTGAGCACGATGACGCCAACCGCGCCCTCATGGGCTCGAACATGCAGCGTCAGGGCGTGCCGCTTCTCGAGGCCGAGGCGCCCTTGGTCGGCACCGGCATGGAGGGCAAGGCGGCCCGGGACTCCCGCGCGGTCATCGTCGCGGATGCCAACGGCACCGTCGCGGCCGCCACCGCCGATGTCATCATCATCACCAAGGACGGCAGCCTGCCTGTCAGCGAGAAGGACTTCCTGGCGAATCCGGCCAAGTCGGTGAAGACCGACCCGGACTTCGGCACCTACGTCTACACGCTGCGCAAGTTCGGACGTTCCAACGCCGGCACCTGCATCAACCAGCGCCCGCTGGTGAGGCGCGGTCAGAAGATCAAGAAGGGTGATGTCATCGCCGACGGGCCCTGCACCGACCAGGGCGAGCTTGCCATCGGCAAGAACATGCTCGTGGCCTTCATGCCCTGGAACGGATACAACTTCGAGGACGCCATCGTCATCAGCCGCCGTGTCTCCCGCGAGGACATCTACACCTCCATCCACATCGAGGACTTCGAAGTCCAGGCCCGCGACACCAAGCTCGGGCCCGAGGAGATCACGCGCGACATCCCCAACGTCGGCGATGAGGCGCTGAAGAACCTCGACCAGGACGGCGTCGTCCGCATCGGAGCCGAAGTGAAGCCCGGTGACATCCTCGTCGGCAAGATCACGCCGAAGTCCGAGACCGAGCTCGCCCCCGAGGAGCGGCTCCTGCGCGCCATCTTCGGTGAAAAGGCCGCCGATGTGAAGGACACCTCGCTCCGCGTGCCGTCCGGCTGCGCAGGCATCGTGATGGATGTCCGCATCGCCTCCCGCGGCAACCAGAACAAGGGTGAGGAGAAGGAGAAGCTCTCCCCCGCAGAGGCCAAGAAGCAGATCAAGCAGATCGAGGAAGACTATCGCACCAAGAAGGAGGACCTGACCGAGCAGCTCACCGAGAAGCTCAGCGACATCCTGCTCAACGAGAAGATCCCGCTTGACGTGGTCAACGGCCAGACCGGCGAGATCATCATCGGCGCCAACAAGAAGATCACCAAGACCCTGCTGCGCAAGCTCGCCGAGAGCTATGACAGCGTCGAGATCGACCCGAGCCCGATCCGCAACAAGATCTTCGACATCATCCAGAGCTTCGAGCAGAAGTTCGCCGACGCCGACATGGAGCGCGAGCGCAACCTCGACCGCATTGAGACGAGCGAGGACGGCGCCGCCGACGGTGTCGTGAAGATGGTCCGTGTGTTCGTCGCCTCGAAGCGCAAGCTGAGCGTCGGTGACAAGATGGCCGGACGTCATGGCAACAAGGGCGTTGTCGCCACCATCGTTCCTGAGGAGGACATGCCCTTCCTGGAGAACGGAACGCCGGTGGACATCGTCCTCAACCCCCTGGGAGTGCCTTCCCGAATGAACGTCGGCCAGGTGCTTGAAACCCACCTTGGCCTCGCCGCCAAGGCTCTGGGCCTGAAGATCGCAACCCCTGTCTTTGACGGCATCCCCGAGTCGAAGATCATGGAGTACGTCAAGGAGGCCAAGAAGGTTCCTGGTTACGAATGGATGGGTCTGAACGGCAAGTCCAGGCTCTACGACGGCCGCACCGGCGACCCCTTCAATCTCGACGTCGTTGTCGGCTACATCTACATGCTGAAGCTGGGTCACCTTGTCGCCGACAAGATCCATGCCCGTGCCGTCGGACCATACTCCCTCGTCACTCAGCAGCCCCTGGGCGGCAAGGCCCAGTATGGCGGCCAGCGCTTCGGGGAGATGGAGGTCTGGGCCCTTGAGGCCTATGGCGCCGCCTACACCCTGCAGGAGCTCCTCACGGTCAAGTCGGACGATGTCCAGGGCCGCACAAGGATTTATGAGCAGATCGTCAAAGGTGACCATGCCCTCGAGGCAGGCACGCCTGAGTCCTTCAACGTGCTCATCAAGGAAATGCAGTCCCTCGGCCTGGACGTGAAGGTTCACAAGCGAGCCAGCGCCCAGGAGGCTGAAATCGATGTGATCGAACGCTTCTCCGCCTGATTCCAACCCTGAACCCAAGCACACAACCCAAAAGCACACCCATTTATGAGCGCTGATCTGAGCTTGAAAGAAATCTTCGGGGAAAAGCCCGCCGGCGAGGAGTTCGACTTTGTGTCGATCTGCATCGCCTCCGCCGACCGCATCCGTTCCTGGTCCTCGGGCGAGGTCAAGAATCCGGAAACCATCAACTACCGCACGTTCAAGCCTGAAAAAGGCGGGCTCTTCTGCGAGCGCATCTTCGGTCCGACCCGCGACTGGGAGTGCGCCTGCGGAAAGTACAAGCGCATCAAGCACAAGGGCGTGATCTGCGACCGCTGCGGCGTCGAGGTCACCCTCTCCCGCGTGCGCCGCGAGCGCATGGGCCACATCGAGCTTGCCGTGCCGGTGACCCACATCTGGTTCTACAAGTGCATGCCCTCGCGCATCGGCCTCATGCTCGACATGACCGCCCGCAGCCTGGAGCGTGTGATTTATTATGAGGACTTCATGGTGGTCGACCCCGGCTCCACGCCCCTGCAGCGCGGCCAGCTCCTGACGGAAGTCGAGCTGCGCGAGGCCGAGGAGCAGTACGGCGCCGACGCCTTCCGCGTTGGAATGGGCGCCGAGGCCATTCGCGACATCTTCAGCCAGATCAACCTGGCCGAGGCCATCAAGGACCTTGAGGAGGCGATGACCAAGACCCGCTCCAAGCAGATCCGCAAGAAACTCGCCAAGCGTCTCAAGCTCTGCCAGGGCTTTGCCGAAAGCCACAGCCGCCCCGAGGCCATGATCATGGAGGTGCTGCCGGTCATCCCGCCGGACCTGCGTCCGCTGGTCCCCCTGGAGGGCGGCCGCTTCGCCACCTCCGACCTGAACGACCTCTACCGTCGTGTCATCAACCGCAACAACCGGTTGAAAAACCTTCTCCAGCTGCGCACGCCGGACGTCATCATCCGCAACGAGAAGCGCATGCTGCAGGAGGCCGTGGACGCCCTGTTCGACAACGGCCGTCACGGCCGCCCTGTCACCGGAGCAGGCAACCGCCCCCTCAAGTCGCTCTCCGACATGCTCAAGGGCAAGTCCGGCCGCTTCCGCCAGAACCTTCTGGGCAAGCGAGTCGACTACTCCGGCCGTTCCGTCATCGTCATCGGTCCCGACCTCAACCTGAACCAGTGCGGCCTGCCCAAAAAGATGGCGCTTGTGCTGTTCGAGCCGTTCATCATCCGCCGCCTCAAGGAGATGGGACTCGTGCACACGGTTCGTTCGGCCAAGAAGATGATCGAGCGCCGCACGCCCGAGGTCTGGGACATCCTGGACGAGGTCACCAAGGGGCACCCGGTTCTGCTCAACCGCGCCCCGACCCTGCACCGCCTTTCCATCCAGGCCTTCGAGCCCAAGCTCATCGAAGGCGAGGCCATCCGAGTGCATCCTCTCGTCTGCACGGCCTACAACGCCGACTTCGATGGTGACCAGATGGCCGTTCACGTGCCTCTTTCCATCGAGGCCCAGATGGAGGCCCGCCTGCTCATGCTCGCGCCGAACAACCTGTTCAGCCCCGCCAGCGGCAAGCCCATCACCACGCCGTCCCAGGACATTCCGCTCGGCTGCTTCTTCCTCACCTACCTCCGCGAGCTTCCGGGCCCGGACGGCAAGAAGAAGGAGGGCAACGAACGCATGCCGATCTTCAACGATCCCGCCGAGGTTGAGTTCGCACTCGCGGAGGGCGCCCTTGGTGTCAATGACAAGATCCGCTACCGCAATCCGGACTACCAGAAGGAGAAGCGCATCTACGGCGACAACAGCAAGCCTTACATTGAAACCACGGCCGGCCGCGTCCGCTTCAATGAAATCTGGCCCGAGCGTCTTGGCTTCTACAACAACACCGTTGGCAAGAAGCAGATCTCGGACATCATCTGGCGCTGCTTCCAGACCGTCGGCCAGAAGGAAACCGTCGCAAGCCTGGACCGCCTGAAGCTCCTTGGCTTCCGTGAAGCCACCCGCTCCGGCTGCTCCATCGGCATCACCGACATGGCCATTCCTGGCGCCAAGAAGCTCGCGCTTGAGAAGGCTTACAAGGACATCGAGGACGTCGAAAAGCTCTACAAGCGCGGCCTCATCACCCATGGTGAGCGCTATCAGAAGATCGTGGACGTCTGGACCCAGGTGGGTGACCAGACCGCCGACGAGGTGTTCCGCACCCTGGAATACAACGACGGCAAGAAGATGCACAACCCGCTCTACGTGATGGTGACCTCGGGCGCCCGAGGCAACCGCACCCAGATCAAGCAGCTCGGCGGCATGCGAGGCCTCATGGCCAAGCCCTCCGGCGAGATCATCGAGCGTCCGATCACCTCGAACTTCCGTGAAGGCCTGAGCGTTCTCGAATACTTCATCTCCACCCACGGCGCCCGCAAGGGCCTGGCCGACACCGCCCTCAAGACCGCTGACTCCGGCTACATGACCCGCAAGCTGGTCGATGTGTCCCAGGACGTCATCGTCACCGAGGAGGACTGCGGCACGGTCAACGGCATCACCCTCAACTCCATCTACCAGGGGGATGAGGAGGTCGTCGACCTCAAGACCCGCGTCTATGGCCGCACCAGCTGCGAGACCATCCACGACCCCGTCACCAAGGAGACCATCATCGCCGCCAACCAGCTCATCCTGGAAGGCGAAGCCATCCGCCTTTCCAAGATCGGCGTCGAGAAGCTCAAGATCCGCTCCGTGCTCACCTGCGAAAGCAAGCGCGGCTGCTGCGCCATGTGCTACGGCCTCAGCCTGGCCACCGGCCGCATGGTGAAGATTGGTGAGGCTGTCGGCATCATCGCCGCCCAGTCCATCGGCGAGCCTGGAACCCAGCTCACGATGCGCACCTTCCACGTCGGTGGTGCGGCCATGAGCTCCTTCAAGCAGCCCTTCATCAACCTGAAGAACGCCGGCACCGTTCGCTACTCCGACATGCGTGCGGTGCAGACCGCCGAAGGCCAGTGGGTGGCCCTCACCAAGAACGGCGTCATCTCCATCGTCAGCGAGGACGGTCGCGAGCTCGAGAGCCACAAGCTCGTCCTCGGCGCCCTCATCGCCAAGCCGGACGGCTCCGCCGTCAAGAAGGGTGAGCAGATCGCCACCTGGGATCCCTACAACATCCCGATCATCACGGAGAAGGCCGGCAAGGTCGAGTTCCGTGACATGATCGCCGGCATCACCTTCACCAAGGAGAAGAACGAGCAGACCGGCAACGAGGAGGTCGTCGTCATTGAACACAAGGAGGACCTTCACCCCCAGCTGGTCGTCACCAACCCGAAGACCCACGAAATCCTCGCCTCCTACACCATCCCGGCCGGCGCTCACCTGAACGTGAAGAACGGCGAGAAGGTCGAGGCCGGCACCACCCTGGCCAAGACGCCCCGCAAGGCATCCAAGACCAAGGACATCACCGGCGGTCTTCCCCGCGTGGCCGAACTCTTCGAAGCCCGCAAGCCCAAGGACGCCTGCGAGATCGCCCGCATCGACGGCACCGTCGAGATCGGCGGCCTGGTTCGTGGCAAGCGCCGCGTCATGGTCACGGATCCGAAGACCGGCCAGCAGGAGGAGCACCTGATCCCTCGCTCCAAGCACATTCTCGTCTTCAACGGCGACCATGTCACCAAGGGCGACCAGCTCACCGACGGTCCGGTCGTGCCGCACGAGATCCTCGAGATCCTTGGCCCCCAGGCGCTTCGTGAGCACCTCGTCAACGAAGTGCAGGAAGTGTACCGTGCCCAGGGTGTGGAGATCAACGACAAGCACGTCGAGATCATCATCCGTCAGATGCTCCGCAAGGTGAAGATCACCGACACGGGTGACACCGAGTTCCTCTGGGGTGACCAGGTGGACCGCACCGAGTTCGAGAAGGAGAACGCCCGGGTCAGCGAGGAGGGCGGCAAGCCCGCCGAAGCCGAGCCCGTGCTTCTGGGCATCACCAAGGCCTCCCTCGAAACCGAGTCCTTCATTTCGGCCGCCTCCTTCCAGGACACTACCCGAGTCCTCACCGAGGCAGCCACCCTTGCCAAGTCCGACTTCCTCCGCGGCTTCAAGGAGAACGTCATCATGGGCCACCTCATTCCTGCAGGAACCGGCTTCATCAAGAACCGCGACTTCGATCTTGCCGAGACCGAGAAGCCCGTCGCGGACATCGTTCAGGAAGAGGATGACGAGGCGGTTTCCGCCTGATCTCCCCAGCGCCCGCTTGTCCAAGGCCCGGCAGGATGACCTCCTGCCGGGCTTTGTGTTTTTGCAGCGGAAGCAACATGCAGGTTGAAAAGCCCCGGCATCCGTCCTGCTTGCCGCATGACCCAGACAATGACCCGCCAGCTGCAGGACGCAGGAGTGATCGCCGTGCTCATGATTGAAAAGGCCGAAGATGCAGTGCCGCTTGCAAGGGCTCTGCTGGCAGGCGGGGTGACGGCGATCGAACTGACATTGCGCACGAATTCCGCGATCGAGTGTCTTCGCCGCATCCGTGAGGAGGTGCCGGAAATCCTGGCGGGCGTGGGGACTGTTCTGACACCGGGTCAGGTTCAGGAGGCGATGGACAACGCAGCCAGTTTTGGAGTCGCTCCTGGAATGAACCCACGGGTCGTTACCGAGGCCCGAAGGCTTGGCCTGCCCTTCGCACCGGGCGTTTGCACGCCGACGGACATCGAGCTTGCGGTGGAGGCAGGCTGCCGTGTGCTCAAGTTCTTCCCCAGCGAGCCCTGCGGCGGCCTGGCTTACCTGCGCACGATTCAAGCGCCTTTTGCCCACCTGGGCGTGAGCTTCATTCCGCTTGGGGGCGTCGGCCCGGCCAATGCCGCACAGTATCTCCGTGAGCCTTCCGTGCTTGCCCTGGGTGGTTCCTGGCTGGCGCCGAAGGATCTGATCGCACGGGGTGACTGGGATGGCATCACCAGGCTCGCGTCCGAAGCCCGGGGGATTGTGAAGGAGGTCCGGCCATGAGCCAGGTCGTCACCTTTGGCGAAATCATGGCCCGTGTCGCCATGCCGGGCTTTGCCCGTTTCCGTCAGGCCATGCCAGGGGCGGTGAACCTGACCTTTGCCGGTGCCGAGGCCAGCATCGCCGCATCCCTGGCCTGCCTTGGGGTGGACGCCGCCTTTGTGACAGCCCTGCCGGATCATGCCGTCGCTGACGCCTGCATCGACGAACTGCGAGGCCTGGGCGTGGAGACCCGGCACATCCTGCGGACAGCCGTCGGTCGCATGGGCGTCTTTTACCTCGAGCACGGAGTCAACCAGCGCGGCGGCAACGTGATCTATGACCGCGAGGGTGCCTCCGTGGCGGTGACACCCGCCGACGCCTATGACTGGGAGGCGGTCTTTGCCGGCTGCGAGTGGTTTGTGATTTCAGGCATCACCGCGGCAATCTCCCGAACCGGTGCCGAGGTGGCGCTCCACGCCGTCAGGGAGGCGTCACGTCGTGGAATCAAGGTCGTGTGCGACATCAACTACCGCACGAAGCTGTGGCGTTGGGATCCGCCGACGGAGGCTCCGGAGCTCGCCCGCAGGACGCTGTGCGGGATTCTGCCTTTTGTTACACTTTTTGTTGGCGGCGTGAGCGATGCAGCCTTGGTTCTTGGCGGCGGAGACGGGGACGACCTGAAGTTGCTGGCGCGCCGGCTTTGCACGCGGTTTCCAGGCCTTGCCCGCGCCGCCTTCACACTTCGGGAGGGAAGCACCTCCTCGGTGCAGGTCTTTGGAGGAGCGCTTTATGATGCAGCCACGGAGGAGCTGCATGTCTCCCAGCGGCACTCGATCGCTCATGTGGTCGACCGACTGGGGGCGGGGGACGCCTTCACCGCCGGTCTCGTTCTGGCACTGATGGAAGGTCGGTCCGGTGCTGAGGCCGTGGAGTTTGCCGCCGCCGCCGGCTGCCTTGCCCATTCCACGGAAGGCGACTATCACCGCGGCTCCCGCGCGGAGATCGAGGCATTGATGCTCGGGGATGGTGGCGGCAGGGTCAGCCGATAATTCGGTGAAGCGGCATGTCCGTGTCCTGGCTGGGGCAGGGGTTTTCTGCCATCAGCTCCAGTGCTTCAATATGGCGTCCACAAGCCCGGGTATGGTGTGCACCTCCGCGGCGACATCCACCTTGAGGCCATGCTTCTGCACGGCCTCGGAAGTGACCGGGCCGATCGAGGCCACCTTGCAGCCGGCGGGCAGCGGAACACCAAGGGCCATGAAGTTGTCCACGGTGCTGGCGCTGGTGAAGGTGATCATGTCAGCACCCTCGTTTTTGAGCCTGGCCAGGGCCTCCAGGTTGTCCTCCCTTTCAGGAACGGTGCGATAGGCGACGGCTTCATCGACGATCGCTCCCAGGCGGGTGAGCTCACGGGTGATGACATCCCTGGTTTCCTCGGCCTTCACCCAAAGCACGGAGACGTTTTCCATGTTCTGGCATTCGCTGAAGGCCTTGACGAGGCCTTCAGCCACGAAATCCTTCTCCGGCATCAGGTCCACCGCGAGGTGACGGGCCCTGACCTTTTCCGCGGTGCCAGGACCGATGCAGGCGATGCGGGCGCCGCCGATGCTTCGGGTGTCGTTGTAGATCTTGTCAAACATCCTGAAGAAGGCGTCCACCCCGTTCGGGCTTGTGAAGACGATCCATTCATAAGTGTGGCAGTCCTGGACAAGTTCACCGAAGCCGAGCAGATCAACGGGCTCCTCGATCCGGATGGTCGGCAGCTCGATGACGTCTGCGCCAAGGTCACGCAGCCTCCGGCTGACAACACCGATCTGCTGACGGGTTCTTGTAACGACGATCCTTCTTCCGAATAGCGGCCGGTTTTCAAACCAGTTGATCCTTGCACGTTCGGTCACGACATCTCCCAGGACGGCGACAGCCGGCGCCTTGAAGCCGGTTTCCTCGACCCTCCGGGCCATGGTGCCAAGGGTGGCGACCAAGGTCTGCTGCCTGCCGTGCGTGCCCCAGCGCACGAGGGCCATGGGAGTGTCCGGGGCGACCCCGTGCCTGAGGAACTCCCCGGTGATCTCCGCCATGCGCTCCACCCCCATGAGGAAGACCTTGGTGCCCTCGGCGGCGGCCAGCTTGGCATAGTCGAGGCTTGTTTCACTTTTGGTTGGGTCTTCATGACCGGTGAAGATGGTCAGCTGGGAGGCGTGGTCACGGTGGGTGACAGGGATGCCTGCGTAGGCGGGGGCGGCGATCGCACTGGTGATGCCAGGGACGATCTCAAACCTGACGCCTGCCTCGGCCAGCTCGGCGGCCTCCTCGGCACCCCGGCCAAAGAGGACGGGATCCCCGCCCTTGAGACGCGTGACCACCTTGCCTTCACGGGTCAGCTTGACGATCAGGGCATTGATCTGATCCTGGGGCAGGGCGTGGTCACCGGCCTTTTTCCCCACATAAATTTTTTCGGTTCCCTCCCTTGCGTAGCGGAGAAAATCAGGATTGCAGAGGTAGTCGTAGACCAGGACGTCGGCCGCTTCGATGCATTCCTTGCCCTTGAGGGTCAGCAGTCCGGGATCACCGGGGCCTGCGCCGACAAGATAACAGATGCCCTTGGAGGTGGTGGAGACGGGGGGGGAGGAAGCCATGACTTGAAGGTGTCATGGTGCCGAGCATGTCGCGGGCTGCAAATGCTGATGCAATGCCGGATGGTCCGGGCATTCAGCAGGTCAGAAAAGTGTCAGGGAACCGCAGCATGGACAGGCATGCTGCCGTTGCTTCCGTCAGGACCTGGCGGGGTTCGCGAGCTGGACATCCGCGGCCCCTGACATCTCCAGATTGGCCAGGGCTGGAGCGGGCGCAAGTGGTTTGAATCAGGCTGGCGCCGCCGGCGGCTTCGGCCGGTTGGGCGGCCTCTCCTGCAGCGAATTTAAAGGATGGTAAAATTGGTGTTGTCGAAAAAGCAGGGATTCGGTAGAAGAGGGATCTAATTCCTACTTTTCCCCCGAATCATGCTCTGGAAGATCCTCTCCGTTTTCGCCGCCGCCTGCCTTGGCGCCTCCTGTTATTTTGCCTGGTCCAACCAGAAAGACCTCGCTGCGGAGCGTGATCGCGAAAGCAGCGCCAAAAACAACATCAAGGCGGCCCAGGACAGGGCCAAGGAAGGTGCGGAGGCCCTGACTGCCAAGCAGGCTGCGCTTCAGAACATTCAGAAGGACCTGACCACGGCCAAGGACGAGACGGTGAAGCTTGCCACCCAGGTGCAGGAAAAGGAGACCGCGCTTTCCGTGGTCAAAGGCAACCTTGATCAGCAGCAGCAGAATGTGGCCGCCCTTGAGAAGCAGATCGAGGAAGCTGGTGACGTTGAGAAGCTTGTGGCCCAGATTGAAAAGTTGAAGCGCGACAAGCTTGAGGCTGAAGGCGCCCTCGCCAACCAGACCCAGCGTGCCGCCAGCGCCAAGGAGAATCATGACAATCTGGTGGCCCAGACCACCAAGCTTCGTGATGCCGAGGTTCGCGGCCGCCGCGGGATCGTTGACCCTGAGTTCACCGCCCGTGTGGCCCAGTTCTTTCCCGAGTGGGATGTGGCAATCCTGAACAAGGGCAACTCCGGAGGGGTCTTTGCCAATGCGGACCTTGAGGTGAAGCGCGGACAGAACGTGATCGCCAAGCTGAAGGTTAAAAGTGTCGAGCAGATGGGTTCCGTCGCTGAAGTCGTGCCGGGTTCGGTGACCGGAGGCCTGCGCATCCAGAACGGGGATGTTGTTGTCGCCTCCGCCACGCAGTCCGCCGCCGCTGAAAAAAGCCAGCCGTCTGCAAATGACGCCGCGCCGGCGGCTCCTGCCGCCACAGCCCCCACCGCCACGCCGCCTGCTCAGGCACCCATGAGCAGTGATCCTTTTGGGGCTCCTGCCGCGGCTCCTGCCGCCGCGCCGGCGATGAACAGCGACCCCTTTGGTGCTGCTCCTGCTCCTGCGCCTGCGCCTGCCGCCGCACCTGCGATGAACAGCGATCCCTTTGGTGCTGCTCCTGCACCTGCTCCAGGAACGACGGAAAAGCCCAACACTGCGGATCCTTTTGGTGCGGCTCCCCCCAAGAACTGACCCGTCTTCACCCACAAAGTTCCTGAAGCTTTCAACGATTTCATCCAATGACAAAAGTCCTTTTCATCCTCAGTGCGGTCATCATCCTGGTTTCGTCCTTTTTCGCCTACCAGAACGGGCGTGAATTTGCGTCTGTCAGGAACAGTGTGACGATCCTGAACCTGGATGTCCAGAAAGAGCTCGCCAATGCCAAGGTCTCGGTGGACAAGGTGGTGGAGGTGAACGGTGAGATTGCCAAGGTTCAGGGCGAGCTCGACATTGAAAGTGAGAAGCTGAAGAGCCAGAAGCTCAAGCTTGCCCAGGTTGAAAACGACCTGAAGCGCGACCAGGATGCCCTTGATGCCAGCAACAAGAAGCTTGCCGACCTGAAGATCCGGCTCGACAAGCTTCCTCAGGGAATGAAGCCCGAGACGGTTGTTGAGGAAATCAATGCGATGAAGAAGGCCACGGCGGAGACGCAGGCCCAGATTGAAATGAAGCGCAAGGAGGCTGAGGCCGAGGAGGCCAAGGCGGCAGACGCCCGCAAGGCCTATGAGGAAGTGGTTCGTAAAATCGAGGACAGGAAGAAGTCCTTTGACCGCAATGCGCTGGTCGCAAGGGTGGTCGCCGTGAACCAGGCCTGGGGTTTTGTCGTTGTGGATGCCGGACAGCGTCTTGGCATCACGGAAGCCACCAAGCTCCTGGTGACCCGTGGAAACAAGACCGTCGGCAAGCTGAGCATCGTTTCTGTTCAGAACGAGCGCACGGTGGCCAACATCCTCCCTGAAAGCCTGGCGAGCGGATTGAACGTCGCACCTGGTGACCGTGTGATTCTTGAAAATCTCTTCCAGTGACATGTCAGGCACGGTGAAAGGCATGTTCTGCGGGCTTATGAGACTTTTTCTGCTTGCTCATCTTGTGGTCGTCACAGCCAGCCTGATGTCTTGTTCTTCCGACGAGCCCAAACGCCGTGAACGGCAGCCTCCTCCAGTCGCTGAAGGCAGCCTTCCCTGGAACCGTCCTGCCAAATGGGAGGGTGGTGGAAGGTACGGACAGATGATGCCTCAAAGCCGTTGATCATCGGTCTGGTGGCGCTGCAACCCATGGCAAAAGGCCTGTGGCAGCCCTGTTGGCCATGCCTATGAAGGCTGATTTCCTGCATTTGATGCTGGCCTTGGCCCGATTCTGGCGTTGGAGGTCCTTCTGACCTTGATCCATGTCAACCGAAGTCATTCAGCAGACTCGCCCGATCCCTTCCCAGGAGTCTGCCTGCCCTGGAGGCGGGATGCATGCGCGGTATTTGTCCGAACGCGGTGTCTTCGATGAAATGGTGGATGCCAACGGTGTCCTGAGGCCACACTGGAGAACTTTTGGTGGCTTTCTAAACCAATGTGCCGCGGAGGATTTCAAGGCCAGATCCGAGGATGTGCAGAGGCTCCTGCGTGACCATGGGGTCACCTACAATGTCTATGAGGACGCATCGGGCACAAGCAGGCCTTGGTCGCTGGACATTTTGCCGTTCATTGTTTCACAGGATGATTTCAAGGTTGTGCAGGCCGGCCTGGATCAGCGTGGCAGGTTGTTGAACGCGGTTCTCCAGGACATATACGGACCGCAGCACCTGCTCAGGAATGGGCTGCTGCCACCGGGCCTTGTTTATGCCAACCCGGGATATCTAAGGCCGGTTCTGGGTGTCAATCCTCCCGGGGGACGTTTCGTCTTCACCTTTGGCTGTGACCTGGTCAGGGATGCCACAGGCCGCTGGCAGGTGCTGGCAGACCGGGCGCAGGCTCCCAGTGGTCATGGTTATGCCCTCGAAAACCGCATCATCATGGCCAACGTCCATGCGGAGGAATTCAACGCATCCAAAATCCGCCGCCTGGCATCCTATTACGAAACAAAGCGCGAGATGCTCCGGTCCCTGGCCCCCAAGCACCGAACCGGGGAGGCGGGCATTCTGATGCTGACTCCGGGGCCCTTCAGCGAGACTTATTTTGAGCATGCCTTCCAGGCGAGGTACCTTGGATTCCCTCTGGTCGAAGGCGCCGACCTGACGGTCCGGGACCGCCACCTGCACCTGAAGACGCTGGAGGGCCTGCGCCGCGTCGATGTCGTCATCCGCCATGTGGATGATGTTTATTGTGACCCTCTGGAGCTCAATGCGGATTCCCTGCTGGGCACGGCCGGCCTGCTGGAGGCATGGCGAAACGGCGGCATCGCGCTTGCCAACGGCCTGGGCGCCGGGGTGGTGGAGACGCCGGCGCTGCATCCTTTCATGCCTGGCCTGTGTCGTCATCTTCTTGGCGAGGAGCTGATGCTTCCCTGCGTTCCGACCTGGTGGTGCGGCCAGAAACGGGAACTCGACCTTGTGCTGCGCGATCCTGACCGATGGGTGGTGAAACCTGCATTCGTGAGGGGAGCCAGGGATCCGGTGTTCCTGGCGGACCTTGATTCCGAGCAGAAGGCCAGGATGGTGGACACTATTCGTGCGGCTCCGCATGAATGGGTTGCCCAGGAGGTTCTCGAACTTTCGACAGCACCCACCTGGACCGGCAGCAAGATTGAGCCGAGAGCCCTGGTCTGGAGAGCTTTTGCCATTGCCCAGGGCGGTGGATTCATCACCATGCCGGGCGGGCTTGCGCGGGTCAGTCCGGAGCCACATCGCTGGCTGGTGACCATGCGCAGCGGCGGCATCAGCAAGGACACCTGGGTGGTTGGAGACGGGGCCCCGGACCCATTTTATGAAAATCTCAAAAAGCAGCAGACGGTGGTCATCCGTCCGGCACGCCCGCCGAGCGGAGTGCCCAGCCGGGTGGCTGACCATTTGTTCTGGTTCGGCCGCTATGCGGAACGGCTGGAGGCGTCCACACGTGTCCTGCGCGCCGTCATGCAGCGGCTGGCCGGGGAGCGCAGTCAGGTCCAGGGGCACGAAGTGGATGGCTGTATCTCCCTCATGATCTATCTTGGGCTGGTGCCTGCCGGCACGGCGGATGCATTCGACCACCTTCCCGCCCTGCTGACCGATCCGCGCCGTCCTGGCAGCATTCCGGATCTTCTAAGCCGGCTCCGCTACAATGCCGCCGCAGCACGGGACCGCCTTTCTGATGACATGTGGAGGCTCGTCAACAGGCTTGAACGGGATGCCCGCCTTCCCGCCGGGGCATTTCTGCTTTCGAGCGCACAGGGGGTGCTCGACAACCTCATCCTCGACCTCGCCGCCATCGCCGGCATGCAGCAGGAAAACATGACACGCGGTCATGGGTGGCGGTTTCTGGAGCTTGGAAGGAGGATTGAGCGCGCCTGCGGAGTGCTGGAGCTCACCGGGGCCGCCACGCAATGCTGCGAGCAGGATGACAGCCTGCTGACTCCGCTGCTGGAAATCTGTGACAGCACCATGACCTACAGGAGGCTGCATTTTGCCCGCCCCTCCCTGGCGCCGACGCTGGACCTGCTGCTGCTCAATGACATCAACCCAAGGTCTGTGATGCATCAGCTTCAGATTCTTGGGCGGCTTTCCGCGCAGCTGCCCCAGGTGCCAGGGACTGCAAAGATCCCCACCCCCCGGGAGCAGACGGACAGCCTCCTGTCGGACCTGTCAGCCGTTCATCTGGATTCACTTGCCCGGGATGCCGCAGGCATTTTCGCCGTCATTCCCCCGGTCTGCACGAGGCTCGTCAAGGAGCTGGAAAAACTTTCCGACATCATCACCGAGCATTTCTTCTCCCATGCCAGCCGGAACCCCGAATAGGGCGAAGTTCCGGCCACCCCACCCATCTGACGTGCGCTATCGGATCATCCATCGTACCACCTACAGCTATGAGAGCCCTGTGACGGTCGGACATTACATTGCGAGGCTGGAGCCCCGCTCGCTGCCCTTTCAGGAGTGTCCCTGGCATGAAATCTCCATCCGGCCGGTCCCCATGCAGAGGGCGGAACGTGAAGACTCCTTTGGAAACACATGCGTCTATTTTGAAATCGAGGGCTCGCATCAAAAGCTGGAGGTCATCGCCCGGAGCCTGGTGGAAGTCCTTCCAGGCGAGGGAATCGACCCCTCGGAAACGCCGCCCTGGGAGATGGTCAGGGACGCCTGCAGGGCTGATCATGCCAGCCCGGCAAGCCTGGCCGGTGAACTTGCCTTCAGTTCGCAGCTCATTCCCACGGGGGCTGTGTTCGCCGATTATGCCCGTTCTTCCTTTCCTGCCCGCCGTCCCGTCCTCGAGGCGGTTTGTGACCTCAACCGGCGCATCTTTGAAGACTTTGTCTTTGATCCTGCGGCCACGGATTTCGCCACGCCTGTGGAGATGGTCCTGAAAAAGCGCCGCGGCGTCTGCCAGGACTTCGCCCAGGTGATGATCGCCTGCCTGCGCAGCCTTGGGCTGCCAGCACGGTATGTCAGCGGTTACCTGGAAACCCTGCCGCCACCCGGCCAGGTCAAGCTCGTCGGCGCCGATGCCTCGCATGCCTGGGTGTCGGTCTATTGTGGCGAAGTGGTGGGCTGGGTGGATGCGGATCCAACCAACAATGTGCTTCCCTCCGACCGTCATGTCACCGTTGCCTGGGGACGTGACTTCGGGGATGTCAGCCCCCTCCGTGGCGTGACCATCGGGGCTGGCGAGCAACGGCTGCAGGTGGCCGTGGACGTCCTGCCGGAAGGTGAATGACACCCGCATGTATTTTGCCGGCTGCTTCGTATGATCATCAGCCTCTCCTCAAACGTGAACCTCCGCATTCTTCTCATCTTCTCCCTGGCCTCGTTCCTCCATGCCGGAGACAAAGAACGGGTCGGGACGAAACCGGCCAGGGTGACGCTTTACATCTCCGGAGTGGAGTGCCCGGGATGCGCCTTTTCCGTGAACTATGCGATCAGCCAGCTCAAGGGGGTTGGCGAGGTTGTCTCGGGGCAGATGGTGGATGACTTTGTCAACGTGACCTTCGATCCCGGCCGCATCAGCGTCCACCAGCTGGCGCAGGCCGTCTCTGAGGCCACAGCCCTTCATGGCGTGCCTTACCAGGCTTCCTTGAGGCTGGTCATTCCTGATCATGCCAAGGAGGGCAACGTGGCCAGGCTGGAAGCATTGCTCCAGAAATGGGCAGACTGGGCGGAAATGGAGGTCATTGACCGGACCACAGGGCAGTTCTCCCTGAAGTTCAGGCCTTTGAAGCCTGGCGGCGCGGCTGGACCGCAGGGGCTGGCCCTGGAAAAAATCGTCGAAGCCGTCACTGCTCCAGCCCCCACGGGGATCGGCCTTCGGCTGGAGATCGCCGTTGAAAAGGAGCCGATGTGATGGACTTCCGCCCGGCGAGGAGCTTTGCCGCAGTGCTGATGGCCGGCGGACGGTCTGTGCGCATGGGGCGGGACAAGGCCTGCCTGGACTGGCAGGGACGGCCGTTGTGGCAGGTTCAGGCCGAAAAGCTTCTGAGCACCGGAGGTGACCCGGTGGTTGTCGCCTGCCGCCGACAGCAGGCGTTGCACGAGAAGGCCATGTCTCCGGGCAGGCTCTCCTGGCGGTTTGACCCGGAGGAGGAGGACACAGGTCCTGCCGGTGTCGTTGTACGAATGCTGGATGAGTTTAAATTGCCGCTGCTGCTGCTCGCCGTGGACATGCCGTTCATGACGGAGGCGTTTTTAAATCAGTCGATTGTGGGGCGCGCGCCGCCTGGTCAGGGGCTGTTTTTCGAGTCGAGGCATGGTCTTGAACCGCTCGCAGGCTGGTATTCACCCGCGATGCTGCCGGTGATGCGTGGCTGCGTGGCCGGCGGCAGGCTGGGGCTGCGGGCGATGATTCATGAATGTCGCCTGCAGGGACTGACGGCGCTGCAGCCTGTGAGGGATGCGGACGAGGCGTTGTTTGCCAACCTCAACACGCCTGCGCACTGGGAGGCTGCCGCTGCTGCGTCAGTCAAGAGGGACTGCTGATTCGGAACATGCAGGTGACATGACGGCCTTCACTTGGCCGCCTTTTCCTCGCTGCTCTTGCGCTTCTTCTTCGAGCCTGCGTTGCGCAGCACCTTGGGGATGGGGTCCTCCTTCTTCTGCAGGGCGCGGCGCAGCTTGCGCAAGGCGATGTTCTGCAGCTGGCGGATGCGCTCGCGCGTGACGCCGAACTCCTGGCCGACCTCCTCCAGGGTGCGCGGCTTCTGACCGGCGAGGCCGAACCGGGCGTCAATGATCTTGCGCTCACGCTCATCCAGCACCGTCAGCAGGCCGTCTAGCTGGCCATGCATGTTCTTGTGGCTGAGCAGTTCAAACGGAGTCTGGGCGTTTTCATCTCCCACGATCTCGCCAAACTCGGTGCTGTCATCGTCGCTGATGGGCGCATCCAGGGAGGCCGGACGCATGGAAGCCACCTTCAGCTGGCTCAGCTTGGCACGGTCGATGCCGATTTCCTCCGACAGTTCATCGTCGGTGGGCTCACGGCCTAGCTCCTCGGACATCGCCATGGCCACGCGCCGCATCTTGCTGATCTTGTCCACCATGTGGACGGGCAGGCGGATCGTCTTCGACTGGTTGGCGAGGGCGCGCTTGATGGACTGCTTGATCCACCAGGCTGCATAGGTGGAAAGCTTGCCGCCCTTGTTGGGGTCAAAGCGTTCCACCGCCTTCATGAGGCCGATGTTGCCCTCGGAGATGAGGTCGAGGAGGGGAAGCCCGTAGTTGGCGTAATCCTGGGCGATCTTGACGACCAGGCGCAGATTGGCACGGATCATGTGCGAACGGGCCTCGGGATCACCGCGTTTGATGCGTTCAGCGAGATCCACTTCCTGTTCGGGAGTCAGCAGGTCGGTCTTGCCGATCTCGCGCAGGTAAATTTTGATGCCTCCGTCTAGTTCCATGTCAGGGGATTACAAATGTAGTACGAAATACTTTGAATGATCTTGTCCCCAACTGTGACGAGGGGGATGGATAAAATAGCACATCCTTTGTGCAGTGCCTCTCATTTTTTCAGCAACTAATCTGCCAACTGTGGCAGGGTTGAGCCAGATTAAAATGAACCAGTTTTGCAGAGCTGTGATTTTCAGGGGAAGGGTCGGATGATGCAGGGCGGTCCATTTGAGAACTGGAGGCCAATAAAAGTTGGCGCGGGTGAAAAGTCACGGTTGCGTGAAATCGCAAGCTGTTTAAGACTTCAAGCCAAGATGAAGAACAAGGGGTTTTGATATCCAGTTTTCTGATTTTATCAGTTTTTCTGAATTTTAAAACTTTTTGTGCTAATTCTAAAAAATATCTTGCGGCAGTTAGATATTGCGTGTTATTATAACTTTAACTGCGGGTATAGCTTAATGGTAAAGTTCCAGCCTTCCACGCTGGCCATGTGGGTTCGATTCCCACTACCCGCTCCAGAGTAAGTTATCCCGTCTGCGCTCTTCAACCCACTGCTGTTATGAACCTCTGCCTATTCACAAGGTCGATTGCGTCTGCATCTGTCCTATGGTCATGCGCTCTTGCGCTGCCCTTTTCAGGCCTGGCGGCTGAGTGCGATGACATCACGCGGGATGTTGCCGCCGCCGTCAGCAAGGAGCCCGGCAAGGTGTTGATGATCATCGAGGACGCGTTGGTGATCAACGAGTCCTGCGCCTGCGAGATCATCAAGGCTGCGATCACCGCCGCCAATGCCGACGCCACCCTGGTCGGACAGATTGTGCAGACCGGGATCTCCGTCGCCCCCAAGATGGCCGGTGTCATCACGGACTGTGCCGCAGCGATCTCGCCCTCGGCGGTTGCAGCCGTGGCCCCGCCGATCGTTGAGTCTGGCAAGCAGGTGAAAAACCCTCTGCCAGTGAGTCCGGCCCCTGAAGAGGAGGACTTCAGCCCGGTGCCATCCAGCATCCGTGGCATCTACCTCATGCAGCCGCCTGCCGGGGGCTTCCTGCCAAGGGATCCGAAGGACAGGACCTGTGACAACCAGTGTGTCTCCCCGACGCAGAACGTGCCCCATTATCCGTGAGGCTGAGATGAGAGCTTAAAATCCTGCCAGTTTAACCAAGTCTCCCCAGGCCATGCAAAAACATCTCCTCCCACTTGTGGCTCTCGCCTGCCTTGCCTGCTACGGGGAAGCCGGCGCCCAGGGCCTGACGGCCATCCAGAACTATTCGGGGGACTTTGAGACCGAGCAACCCCTCACCTGGAGCATCACGACCAGGGGCGGCTATGATTACCTGGATTATTCGGTGACGACCCCAGGGCTCGACAGTTTTGAATCCTACTACGCCCAGGGCGGCATCGGAGCGACCTACACAGACGCCGACAGGACGACTCCCTGGAGCGTTGCCCTGGACCTCGGGGCGATTCACTACTTCGACAACATTCCGCGCTACGATGACACCTTCTACAATGCCCGGGTCGCCTTCAACATCGCCCACCAGTTCTCCGAAAGGCTGAAGGTCAGCAACAACTTCTTCCTGACCTACGAGGCGCAGCCCAACCTGGCTCTTGGGGGAACCACCACCCTGTTCAACGGCCAGTACCTTTACGGCTTCAACAACTTCAACGTCAGCTATGCCTGGTCGCAGAGGTTTTCGACGACCACCTCCTACACCGTGGACGGAATCACCTATGAGGATGACATCGTCTCTGACGCCGAGGATCGCCTTTCTCACCTTGTTGCCCAGCAGTTCTCATACGCCCTGACCCAGCGCACAAAACTCACGGCGGAATACCGTTACAAAAACACTGGTTTTCAGAACGTCAGCGGGCGCGACTATCAGTCGCATTTCGCCCTGGCCGGCGTGGATCACGCGTGGAGCCAGCGTTTCACGGGTTCCTTCAGAGCGGGTGCTGAATTTTACCGTTCAGAGCGGGGCAACAACACCGCTCCCTATGGTGAAGTCGCCCTCAATTATGCCGTGGCACGCAAGACCCAGGTCCGCTGGTTTGGCGCGGGCGGCTTCGACGGAGCTGAACTTTCGGGTTATGAAAGCCGCTATTCCGTCCGCACGGGCTTGAACGCCTCCCATCAGATCAACAAGCGGGTCGGCCTTCATGCCGGCGCTCAGTATGTCTACAGCGACTTTGACGGCGGTGGCGTGATTTCCGACGTCACTGAGCATTCGCTCCTCCTGTCCGCAGGTGTCAGCTATCAGATTCTGGAAAACCTTTCCATGGACGCCTCCTACAACTACTCCGTCCTGTCCTCCGACGACGCGAGCCGGGAGTTTGACAGGAACAATGTCTCCGTCGGCGTCACGGCCACCTTCTGAGAGCGGATTTTTTCACAGACAAGCCTTTACCACCTCACCGGCCAGCGGCAGCCTCCATGCCGCTGGCCTGATTGCAGGATGCAGAATACCTAACAGATGCTAATATCCAGCCAACATGAATGATGCGGGCCACGAAATGCAGAGACAGGCGGTTGACTCCTGGCAGGTCATCCGCAACCGGCTTGGCCTGATCAGCCTTTCCTTCCTTCTGGTCTTCGCAACGGCCGCCATCATCACCTACATCATGCCTCGAAAGTACCGCGGCAGGGTCGAGATGAAGATCGAGCGCCTGACCAACAAGGTGCAGGTCTTCAACAGGGGGGCCGAAGAGTTCATGGCCCCTGGTGACGTGGTGATTAAAAACGAGTTTGAGAGCATCACCAAGCCCGAAACCCTTTACCCGGTGGTGGACAAGCTGGAGCTTCAAGGCCGCTGGTCCCTGCCGACACGCCAGGCCGCGCTGGCCAAGCTGCGCAGCAACCTGGACACCCAGTCCAGCGTCCGGTCGGACTTCGTGGTGATCGAATATTATGACCAGGATCCGGCCCTGGCCGCCGAGATCGCCAACGCGGTCGCCTCAAGCTACATGACCCAGCGCATTGACATTGAGTCGAAGCAGAAGAGCGAGGCGCTGGAACGCATGGGCAAGCAGATAGCCGAGCAGGAGCAGCTGAGAGACCAGGCGCGGCTCAAGATGCAGGAGGCCAAGAAGAAGGCGGGCATTGTGGGTGACTGGATGCCAGGTGGCGGACCCTCCATCACGCCGGGCGCCACGATCCAGACCACGGAGGACTCCATGGTGGTTTCCCGCGAACAGGCCCTGCTGCAGGAGGACCTGGAGGTCCAGTCGCTGTCGGCGGAAATGGAGCAGCTTTCCAGCCTCAGCGCCGACGACCTGGTGACCCGCGCCTCCGGGCTGCGCCTGGAAAACTCGAACGTCGCCTCCATGATGGCCAAGTATCAGGAGCTCCTGGTCGCGCGTGAAGGCCTGGTCCAGCAGGGGCTCGGAAAACGGCATCCCCAGGTTCAGGGCCTTGACAGCCAGATCAGCAAGTACAAGGAACTGATTTCGGGTGAGACCAAGGGGCATATTCAGGGGCTCGCCAGCAGGCTTGAAGCTGCAAAGAAGCGCCGGGAGTCGCTGCAGGCCTTCAACGAGGGCGCCAAAAAGGACCTTCTCGACCAGCAGTCGGCGTTTAACGAATACAAGACCGCCAAGGATGAGGTGACCTACATCGAAGCCCTGCTGGTGAAGTTCAAGGAGAAGTACTCCGAGACCAACGCCGACCTGCAGCTGGTGAAGTCGCCTGCGACCATTTATGCAAAGGCGGAGGTGGAGCCCCGGCCCACCAAGCCGAACGTGGCCGTCAACCTTTCCCTGGGCGCCGTCCTGGGACTCATGTTCGGCCTGGGGCTGGCCTTCTTCCTGGAGTACATGGACACCACGGTCAAGAGCCTGGATGACGTGGAGCGCTTCCTGGGCGTGCCGGTGCTGGCCGTCGTTCCCAAGGATGTCGGTGTCCTGCACCGCACCAGCGGCTTCAACCCGGATGCCGAGGCCTACCGGATCCTGCGAACCAACATTGAGTTCAACCGCCGCAGCCCCGAGGCGAACTGCATCACCGTCACCAGCGGCGGGGCGGGGGAGGGCAAGTCAACCACGCTCTGCAACCTGGCGACCGTCTGCGCCCAGGGCGGCTACAGCGTGCTGCTGATCGATGCGGACCTGCGCCGCCCCAGCCTCCACCGCCTGTTTGACGTCAGCAACGCCACCGGCCTGACGAACTACCTCATGACTCCGGCGCGGCTTGAGGAGGTCGTGATGCGGACCCCGGTGGACAACCTGTATTTCCTCCCCAGCGGCCTGCTTCCGGCCGACAGCGCCGGCATCCTGAACTCGGAGCGCATGAGCGAGCTCATCGCCGATGTGAAGAGCAGGTTTGACCTCGTGCTCATCGACTCGCCGCCGATCCTTGGGGTCAGCGATGCGTCGGTTCTGGCCAACGAGGCCGACCTGACGATGCTTGTGGTCCAGCATCGCAAGCTGCCGCGGCACATGCTCATGCGCGTGAAGCAGACGGTTGAGAACGTCGGCGGACGCGTGCTTGGGGTCGTGCTGAACAACGTCGACGTCCGCAGCGACTCCCAGTATCAGTATTACACCAGCTACTACACCTACTACACCCCGGGCAATGCGAGCGCCGCCGGAGGTGAGCAGCCCCGCCGCAGGCGCACCCGTCGTGCGGATGCACCGGCTGCGGCAGGCGCGCCAGCCGCTCCGGCCGCGAAGGCGCCACGCGGTGACATCTTCTAAATGACCTCCATGAAAACATCGCTCAACATCATCCTTGCCTGGCTGGGCATGGTTTCCGTGCTGTTCGCGCAGAGCGGGGAGCTGCCTCTGCGTCCGGGCGACCGGATCACGGTTTCCGTGGGGGGGATTCCCGATAATGAAATCGCCCAGATCCGCGGCGTCTACACCGTGGGTGAGGACGGCACCATACCGCTGCTCTACATCGGCAACGTCAAGGCTTCAGGCTTCAAGCCCTCCTCGCTGCAGAGGGTGATCGAGCAAAAGTACATCCATGAGGAGATCTACACCCGGCCCACCGTTGTCGTCTCCATTGACGGCGGAGAGAGCACGGCCACCATGCGCACGGTCACGGTCACCGGCGTCAACAAGCCGGGGGCTGTTCCTTATCGCCAGGGCATGACCCTTTCCCAGGCCATCATGACCGCCGGAGGACCGACCCCGTACGGCAGCATGAAAAAGGTCAAGCTGGTCCGTGCCGGTCAGGTCCCGACGGTTCACAACCTGTCCAATGGAACGGGCAATCCTGGTGTGGACGTGCTGGTGCAGCCTGACGACCAGATCATCGTGCCCGAGTGATCACGCAAGATCCGCATGTCCCGCCCCAGGAACAAACATGCACCGGTCCTGACGTCGGAGGATCGTGAGGAGGTGAAGGCCGTTTATGGCGAGCTGGAGAAGCGTGTCCTGCCGCGGAACTGCCAGATGACCACCGGCTGCTGCCAGTTTCGGCTCACCCGGCGCACGCCGATGCTCACCCTGGGGGAGGCCTTGTATCTTCAGCTTGGCGTGCGGGCCTCGGGGCGTCGCGAGGTCAGGGCGCGCCCTGATGGAGCCTGCCCGCTGCTGGGCCAGGACGGGCGCTGCACAGCCTACCATCATCGGCCCTTCGGATGCCGCACCCACTTCTGCGATGCGGCAGGCGGCATGTATCCACGCAGGCATGTCATCGACCTCATCCAGCGTCTCGAGGCCCTGGATGAAAAGCTCGGGGGAGACGGGGCGAGAACGCTGGAAAAGTGCCTCATCGGATCGTAGTAGGCAGTTCTTTCCGGTCATGCCCGCCTACTTTGATCACAATGCGACCACACCGCTGCAGCCTGCGGCGCG
Organism: Prosthecobacter sp.; assembly: GCA_044341745.1. Lineage (GTDB taxonomy): Bacteria > Verrucomicrobiota > Verrucomicrobiia > Verrucomicrobiales > Verrucomicrobiaceae > Prosthecobacter. The sequence continues at coordinate 43,407 of JBIIRD010000035.1, forward strand.
TGAGGCCTGGCTGCGGGCCAGTGACCGGCACTGGCACAATCCTTCGAGCCTTTACAGGGAGGCGGGGCTCGCCAGCCAGGCCTTGGAATCCGCCCGCGCCAGGCTGGCCGACTGGCTGGGATCGGAGCCGGAGCGCCTGGTTTTCACCTCCGGGGCGACCGAGGCGAACAACACGCTCTTTGCCGGTCTTTCGCGCTGCCTGCCGCCCGATGCCTGCGTGGCGATTTCCGCCATCGAGCATCCCAGCCTGCGTGAAGCCGCACGTTTCTGGCTGGGGAGGGCTCGTGTGATGGAGATTCCCGTGGATGAACTGGGGTGTGTGACCGTTGAGCGGCTCGATGAAGTGATCCACAGGCATCGTCCTGCGCTTGTATCAGTCATGGCCGCCAACAACGAAAGCGGCGTGCTGCAGCCCTGGCCGGAACTGCTCACGCTCTGCCGCAGCCATGGCATCAGATTTCATGCCGACGCCTCCCAGTGGGTGGGCAAGCTGGATTCATCACGGCTCGGTACCTGCGACTATGTGACTGTCAGCGGTCACAAGTTCGGCGGGGCAAAGGGTGCGGGATTGCTGATGCTCGCCGATGAGGAGGAGTCATTCCCACTTTTGGTTGGGGGCCCCCAGGAGGCCGGGCGGCGTGCCGGCACAGAAAACCTGCCTGCCGTCGAGGCGATGGCGGCTGCACTGGAGAATCTGGCTCCTGGTCCAGAATCCGTGGCGGCACGGCAAAGCAGCCTGCGTGACGAGTTCGTCGACCGCATGAAGGCCCTGTTTCCCGGATTGCGGGTGATCAGCGAGGGTGCGCCTCGTCTCTGGAACACGGTTCTCATGGTGATGCCCCGTCACTCCAACCTGAAGTGGCTGACCCGGCTCAGCCGGCTGGGCCTTGCCATCTCCACGGGTTCCGCGTGCAGTTCCGGCAAGGAAGGCTCCTCCGTGGTTGTTCAGGCGCTCGGCGCCGGCTGGGATGAGCTGCGCCGCGTCGTGCGTGTCAGCGGCGGCTGGCAGACCAGCGAGGACGAATGGCGTGAGCTTGCCGAAGGCTTCGCGCAGGCGGCTTCCGGGCTGGATGAAGAAGCCTCCGGCCGATCCTGAATACTCCTCAGTGAAGGTAAAAAAACTCGTTGGCGTTCAGCAGCACATGGCAGAGGTCGGTCAGCGCCTCCTGGCCTGGATCGGCGCCTTTTCCTGGCAGGATGGACGGTGCTGATGACTCCCACTGCCAGTCCGACTTGAGCTGCTGACTTGCGAGATCGGCGTTGATGTCGGCCAGGCAGGCGGGGTCGTTCATGCCCACCCACGTCATGAGTTTTTCGGGCTCAAGTCCGCCCTGCCGAAGCACGACCCTGGAGATCGCGCCGTGCCAGAGGCTGGCCTTGTCCTTGTCGCGTCCGCCAATGTAAAGGGGGCAGTCCGGTGTGACATGCCCACCGCAGATCGGGTGCGCCACGGTCACGGTCTGCATGGCGGCGGCCGGATCGCCCAGGTCGCGGGCGTGGAAGGTGATGCTGCCGCCGGACATGCGGCCCTCCGCAGGCTCGTTGTTCAGGATTGCGGCCACATAATAGGGCCTGCCAAGGGGGATGCGCAGGCCGCTGGCCACCACCTCATAGGCCAGGCTTCCCTGGAAGTCCTCGCCGACCAGCTGGACGATTAAATTGTTAGGCTTGTAGGCGGACTTCTCGCTCGTCACGCCGAAGGACCAGCCGCGTGTGGTCTTGCTGTTGTCCCAGCGGGAGGCGATGGTGCGCACTGAGCCGCTGGGGTAGAGGCTCTTCAGGTGGATGACGGCCTCGATGGCAAAGGCGTCCCCTTCAAGGCCGTTCGTGCGGCTGATCCGCAGCTTTTCGTTTCTGCCGCCGGGCTCCATCCACAGCGTCTTCGTGGTTCTGGCTGGCGAAGGGGTGCCGAAGTAGGTGGCCGCGTCGGCCAGGGCTGGCACGGCCTTCGGAGGCGGAGGCAGGGATTTTCTGAGGCCGGCCCGCTGGTTGACAAGGAAGTCCAGGGCGTCCTTCGCCTCCTGGCCTGTCGGCTCACGCCCCAGGGTGAGCTGGTAGGCGCGTGACACGGCGGCTCCATCGTTGGCCGGCTTCTCCTTCCAAAGCCTTGCCGCCATGCTGCGGGCGCGTTCCAGCGGCCATTCACCGTTGATCATGAGCAGGCTCTGCGTTGCCGTGGTGGTGGCGTCGCGGGTGGGCAGGCTGGAGAAGCCGGGCGGTGCGTCGAGGCTCTGCAGGAACGCATCCTGGGTGTTGCGGATCTTGCGGGTGTAGATGCTGCGTCGTGGCACGGATGCGACCACGCCTTCGCCGCCCATGGTCAGGTCAAGTTCACCACTGGCCTGAAGCACGGCGTCACGCGCCTGTTCAGCATCGAGCCGACGCGGTGGGAAACGCCAGAGCAGCCTGTTTTCCGGATCGACCTGCATGGCCCTGCCGTCATTCAACAGGGAGCTCTGCCGGTAGGCTGCGCTCATGACGATCATCTTGTGGAGAGGTTTCATCTTCCAGCCCCCTTTGAGGAACTGCACGGTCAGCCAGTCGAGCAGTTCGGGATGGGTCGGGGCTTCGCCCAATCGGCCGAAGTCGCTCGGCGTGCCTGCGATGCCGCGGCCGAAATGCCAGGACCACAGACGGTTGACGATGACCCGCGTGGTCAGTGGGTTGTCGGGGCTGGCAAACCAGTCCGCGAGCACGCTGCGTCGGCCGCTGGTCGTGGCGCCCGGCTTCGGCTCGGGAATCCTGGCGTCTTTGGAATCCAGGATGGTGAGAAAGCCTGGCTTGGCCGCCATCTCCCCTGACCGCCGTGTCTTGAAGCTGGCATCCCGGGCGACGGGTCCGGTTTCAGCGATGGCATAGGCGGTCAGCAGCGGTTTCGGCTTGAGAGGATCGAAGGCCGCCAGCCTTGTCTGGGCTTCGCGCAGCTGGGTGGCCTCGGGCTCCTTGATCTTGTCGGTCTTGAAGCGGTAGCGCTCATATTCAGCCTGCCTCCAGGCAAGCTGGACGATCTGCTCCTCATACGGCGTGCGCTGCTCGCGCGACTTCCTCCACATGGCCACGACCTCCTCGGGAAACTTTTCCATGGCGCTCTTCTGCGCCGCCTGAATGCGGGGTTCGAGGATGCCATCAATGACCGAGCGTGGCTCCCGGGTGGCTTCAAGCCAGGCGTGATGACGGCTTTCATGGAGGGCGATCTCCTCTTTTGTGGCGAGCTTCTTGTCCTCCGGCCAGGTAATGTTCGCGAGGAAGGACTGCAGGCGGTAATAATCCTTCTGCAGGATGGGGTCGAACTTGTGGTCATGGCACTGGGCGCACTGGACGCTCATGCCGAGGAACACGTCCGCCGTGACGTCGGTTACCTCGTTCATGATTGTTCGCCACTGGCCCTCGGCGTCGCGCTGGTTGTACTCGTAAACGGTGTGGCGGAGGAAGGCCGTGGCGATCTCGCTCATCGGGTCGCCCGGGGCCAGTTCATCACCGGCGAGCTGCTCCCTGACGAACTGTTGGTAAGGCTTGTCCTGGTTGAAGGACTCGATGACATAATCGCGGTAGGGCCAGACGTTGGGGCGGTAGGCGTCGAGCCGGTAGCCCTCGGACTCTGCGTAGCGCACCAGGTCGAGCCAGTGCTGCGCCATGCGTTCGCCAAACCTGGGCGAGGCCAGCAGCTGGTCCACCAGCGCCTCGTAGGCGGACTGCGCCCGGTCCGAGCCGGCGGCGCAGTCGCGAACAAATTGTGCGACTTCTTCCGGGGCGGGCGGCAGGCCAGTCAGGTCGAAGGAAAGCCGGCGGATGAGCTCCTCGGGGGCTGCCTGCGGGAGCGCCTTGAGGCCTGCGTTCTGGCGGCCGGCCTCGAGGAAGGCGTCGATGGCGTTTCCTTCATGCCTGACCTTCGGCACTGCCGGCTCCCTGACGGGTTGAAACGCCCACCAGGCACGGTCCTCGGCGGTGAATTCACCGGGACGGCGTGGCGGTCTGGCGGCGGAAACTTCATTCTCAGGCCAGGGGGCGCCCATGGCGATCCACTGCTTGAGGGCGTTGACCTGGTCTTCGGGCAGCCTGCCGTCCGGAGGCATTTCCAGGTCGGGAACGGCATGGTTCACCGCCTTGATCAGCAGGGACTCCTCCGGCTTGTGGGGAACGATGGCCGGCCCCTGGTCGCCGCCATGCAGGATGTAGGGCAGGTTGTCGAGCCGCAGGCCGCCCTTGTGCTTCTTTTCGCCATGGCATTCCTGGCAGTTTTGAACCAGGACCGGGCGGACCTTCGACTCAAAGAACTTCAGCGACTCGGCCGAGGGCGCGGCCAGGCCGGCCGATGCCGTGAAGAAAGGCAGCACGGCGGCGATGTGACGGAGGAAGGGGGGAGGTGGCATTCGGGGCAAAGGGTCTAGTACGAGGCGTCCGCCGCACTCTTTTGGACGTCAATCGGAAGTCTCCGGCTTGGAAGCAATGGGAGTTATGTCGTGCCGCAGGTTTCGGCTCGACTCCCATGTCCTGGCGGCCTTAAAAAGGGCGGCTCATGAAAAAAGTCCCCTTCACCAGCCGCCGCCAGTTCATCGCCCGCTCCGCCGCAGCCATCGGCTTTCCAAGCATTGTTCCGGCCTCCGTGTTCGGCCAGAACGCGCCCTCCAACAGGATCACCATGGCGGTGCTCGGCTGGGGCATGATGGGGCCTGGAAACACCCAGAAGTTCCTGCAGGAGTCGGACTGCCAGGTCGTGGCCGCGTGTGACATCGACAAGAACAACCTGGCGAAGGCGCTGGGCACCGTGAACGGCTATTACAAGAACCAGGACTGCAAGGGCTACCACGACTACCGCGAGGTCATGGCCCGCAAGGACATCGACACCGTCATGCTGGCGCTGCCGGACAACTGGCACGCGCTGACCTCCATCGAGGCGGCGAAAAACGGCAAGGACATCTATGGCGAAAAGCCGCTGGCAAGGACCATCGCCGAGCAGCAGGCCATCGTGAAGGCGGTGCAGAAGCATGGGCGCATCTGGCAGACCGGCTCCTGGCAGCGCAGCGAGGACAACTTCCGCATCGGCGCCGAGATCGTGCGCAACGGCCTCATCGGCAGGCTGACGAGGGTCGAGGTGGGCCTGCCCGCCGGGCACAATGACTTCGCCAAGACCGGCGACAAACGCAGCGTCACGCCTCCGCCTGCGGAGCTTGATTATGAGATGTGGATCGGGCCTGCGGCCATGCAGGATTACATCGAGTGCCGCGTTCACAAGAACTGGCGCTGGGACTACAACATCGGTGGCGGCCAGCTTCTAGACTGGATCGGCCATCACTGTGACATCGCGCACTGGGGCATGGACATGGACCGCAGCGGTCCGAACGAAGTGCTGCCCATCCAGGTGGACATGCCGCCCCGGAGCGACATCTGGAACACGGCCACGAAGTACCGTGCCGAGGCGAAGTATGCGGGCGACATCACCATGGTGATCGCCGGAGGGCATGGCGACATCCAGATGGGCACGAAGTGGATCGGCACGGAGGGCTGGGTTTACGTGAATCGCAACGGCGCCTACGACAGCTCCAATCCCGCACTGAAGCAGGTCGTCAAGAAGCGCGAAGGCTTGAGCATCGTGGAGGCCGCGAAGGCGCCCAAGCTTGGCGATGAGGTGATCAAGACGCGGCTTTACGCCACGCCGGGCCATCACCGGAACTTCCTGGACTGCGTGAAGAGCCGCCAGCCGACAGTGACGCCCGTGGAGACGGCGCACCGCAGCGCCACCCCTGGGCACCTGGCGCTCATCTCCTTCCTGGTCAACCGTCCGATCAAATGGGATCCGGTGAAGGAGGACATCATCGGTGATCCCGAGGCCTCCAAGCTGCTCGGGCGTGAGTATCGCGGCCCCTGGAAGCTTGAAGCCTGAAGCGGGCCCGGCTTGATCAGCGTCTGCCGAGCTTGTTGTACTTCTCAACAAGCTCGTTGAACTCCCGGGTGCGGGCGTTCAGCTTTTCGATGGCCTCGTCACGTTCCTTGGCGAGCTGCCGGAGCTGGGCGTTGGCCTTTTCTATGGCGCTGTTCTGGGCGCCGACGGTTTCGTTGTGCTTTTTCAACGCATCCGTGCCCTGCCCGGCGAGCTTCTTGTAAGCATCGAGCTCATTCTCGGCCCGCATCGCCTTGTTCATCATCACGGCAATGCTGTAACCACGGGCGGACTGGTCGTCGGTGAGATTGCGCACCTCCTCGGTCAGGTCCAGCAGGCGCGCCTCGATCTCCTTGCGAATGCTGGTGAGGCGTTCGATCTCCTGGCCGTACTGCTCGACCTTGGCCTCGGCTTCGACACGCTTTTGGTTTTCCTCGACCAGGGCGTCCTTGAGGGCGGCGATGCTGGCGCGCAGGCGGTGCTCGCGCTGCCACTGCACGACGCAGATGCCGCAGAGGCCCAGGGCGATGAGGACGAGCAGGGCGAGGAGGACGCGCTTCATTTCGCGGGTGCTGGGGCGGGGGAGGAAGCGGGGGCGGCGCCCACGGTGGCGGGCCGGACGTTGAAGGCGACCTTGCTGAAGCCGGCGCGACGCACGGCATCCAGGGCCTTCACCATGTCGGCATGGCGGGTTTCGGCGTCGCCGCTGATGTAAACGGGAGTCTCAGGGGCCTGGGCCCGGCGGGCGGCGAGTTTTTTCTCCAGGTCGGGCAGGCTGACGGGCTGGGTGTCGAGATGAACGTCACCGGAGGCGCTGACGCCGATGTTGATCATGTCCGGCTTGAAGTCCGGCTGGCTGGCGGCGGCGACGGGCAGGTTGACCTTGATCGTCTGCTGCTTGGTCATGGTCAGGCTGACCATCATGAAGGAGGCCAGCAGGAAGAACATGACGTCGATCAGCGGGATGATCTCCAGACGTGTCTTCTTGTGCGGGATCGGGGAGTGCAGTTTCACGTGCTCGGTCGGATCGTTCGCGGTTACTTCTTGTCGAGGCCGTGGCGGGCGGCCAGGATGAGCACGTTGTTGGCGGCCGCCTCGAGTTCAAACTGAAGCTTGGCCAGCCGGCTGTGGAAGTAGTTCATCGGGATGAGCGTGGTGATGGCGATGCCCAGGCCGGCTGCGGTGGCGATGAGAGCCTCGCCAATGCCGCCGGTGACTTTTTCCACCGCCAGTTCGGAGTCGCCGATGGAGCTGAAGGAGCCCATGATGCCGGTGACGGTGCCAAGCAGGCCGAGAAGCGGGCCGAGGGTGACGATGGTGTCCATGGCATTGAGGAAGCGGCCCGCGCCCTGAAGTTCATGGCCGGCGGCGACTTCCAGCGCGCCCTGCATCGAGGTGTGGTGGTGGATCAGGCCATGGTGGACCATGCGGACCACGGGGTCGCTGCTGCCCTTGGAAAGGGTCACCGCACGCTGCTGGTCGCCCGCATCCAGGGCGGCGTAGGTGTCCTCCAGCATTTTGTGCTTGCGACCAATGCCGAGCCTCAGCCACCAGAAGACGCGTTCGAGGATCACGCAGACCGCCGCCACGCCCACCACCAGGATGGGATACATGATGGGGCCTCCTTTGACGATCAGTTCAACGACGGCGTTGGCGAGGGGTGGCGTGAGGACGGACATTGAGAAGAAGCTGGATTAGCGGAGTACAAAGGTCAGAGGTGCGATGATTCGTCCGGGGGAGCCGGCAGGACCCCGGCCGTTGCGGCGCACCCAAGAGGCGGCGAATTCGTCCAAGGCGGCGCTGCCGCTGCTGCTGTCGATGGAGACGCTTTCAGGGCGGCCGGACATGCCGACCTGGATGCTCAGCCGCACCGTGCCGCTGACACCCAGCGCCTTCAGCGAGCTTGGATAGCTGGGCCTGGGGATGACAAATTTTCCGGCAGATGCCGCCATGCCGGAGGCGCCCGCGCCTCCGGAGCCGCCGGCCTGTGAGCCGCTGCCGCTGGTGGCACGGCCTGACGAGGCGGTGGCCGAACTGCGGGTTCGGCGTGGAGCGGGTTGGGTCACGGGCTTCGGTTCCACAGGGTCAACGGGACGCAGGGCGGTCTCCACCCTGGGGGCGGAGGGCACAACAAAAAGATCCTCCGTGACCAGCGCCTGAGTCAGTTCCGGCAGGTCCTGCACGGGGTCCACCACGTCCGTCATGGGCGGTACTTCGGTGATCTCGACCGTGGGTTCGACCACTTCCTGAGCGACGGAGGCGTCCTCGGTCTGCACATCGGCCATCATGGCCTCCATGCCCGAGACTTCACCACTGCCTTCCCCGGGAACGCCCGAAAGCAGGAAGGGCATGCTGTCTTCAGATTCAAACAGGCCCGCCACGCCGACCGCCAGGAAGCAGGCGGTGACGGCCACCAGCCAGCAAAGCGCCAGGTGTTCCTGGGGCCGCGTCTGCTGGCGCAGTCTGTGCTGAGAGATCTCCACGCTGCTGCCGCCTTTGCCCTTCACCTGAGCTGTGTGCAAGCCGACGGTCGCATTTGCGATCAGAGAGGTCGAGTACATGAGGGGTGGCGGACGGATAGAACGGTTGATAGGGTGGCGAAACTCGCGGATGAGTCAACCGATATTGAGACGCTGTTGCATGTTAGCAGGCTGCGCTTATGATCTTGGTGCCATGGCCCTGCCTGACTATCCGTCCAACCTGTCTCATGAGGCACCTGAAGGCAGTTCAAAGTGTGACCAGGTTCATGCATTGGCGAATGACTGGGTGAATCGCGGAATGTTCGAAAACGAGAAAGGGAGGCTGGTTGAGGCTCTAGTGTGTTTTGATGAGGCCATCAGATTGCGCCTTGAACTGCCTTTTCAGCACCATCCATGGTTTCGTTGGGGGCTGACCGCAGGCTGGATGAACCGGGCCGAAGTGCTTGTCAGGATGGAAAAGCAGGCCGAGGCGCTGAAGTCCTGGGATGAAGCCCTGCATCACCTTATGCTGCTGCCACTGGAGATGGAGCCCGCCTTTCGCTGGCGTCTAGGGCTTGCCTGGATGAACCGGGGGCTTTCCCTGCAGGCTTTGGGTAGATGGGACGAGGCCATGGTGGACTTGGATCTGGCTGCCGGGACCCTTCAGCATTCAAGCATGAAGGAGGTGCGCGACCGTGGCACGCTGGGCTGTGTCTGGTTAAACCGCGCCCGTCTTCTGCTTGAGATGGACCGTCTTGATGAGGCCCGGCGGGACGCAGAGCTGGCGCTTGAATGCCTTGGCCCTCTGGAGGTGACGAATTCAGCCGCAGCGTTGTCCGCCTTGCATGTTCGGCATGTCTGGGCCCAGGCAGTGGCGCAGCTTTTGGAAAGGGGGACGTCGGACATGCATCAGGCCGATGCCTGGATTCATGCCGCGACAGATCTCGTGGAGGAGTCCCTCACGAGGGTGCAGGCCTGGCGTTCACAAGGTGTTTCCCTGGGCGAGCTGCCAGCCCAGCTTTTCCATTTTGGGTGCCGGATCTACCTGGCCTATCAGCCGCATTTTCTGGGGGAATTCATGATGGATGTCCTGCGGCCGGATGCATCGCGAACTGTGCATGAGGCTCTGGAGGATGTGGCGGAGGAGGTGCTTCAAACGGCGGCCTTGGTGCTTCGAAAACGTGGGCTGGCTGACCTTGGCTTGACGAGGGCGGACGACTTGCTGGTGATGCTCGAAAAACTCGCGGAAGCCGGCCGTGTCATTCGAA
>JBIIRD010000036.1:0-51892 GCA_044341745.1 Prosthecobacter sp.
GGCGGCCCTCGAGGACTGGAACCATGAAGGCGTGGACAGCCCCTTCTGGCGCCTCTACCACAACCCCAGACCTGGCTGTCACCTCAGCTTCCAGGGACGCGACATCCCGCTCGGACCGGAGATCTTCGTGCTCATCCCGGCCAACACCGTCTTCAACTGCCATGGACCGGTGAAGGCCTGCCATTTCTGGCTGCACTTCACCGCCATGCGTCTGGTGGGCGACGTCGAGGAAAGCCCGGTCGTGCTGCCCGCCACCCCCCTGCTCCTGAGTCTGGCGCAGGCGGCCATTGAAGCCCACGAAGCCGGCCCCGGACAGGGCCACGACCAGCGCATCCACCACCTGAGCATGTCAATGCTGCACGCCGTCTTCGCCGAATGGAGGCTGCCCGAAACACCCGACATCCCGGAGCGCCTGCTGGAAATCCTCTCGATCATCCAGCGCGCGCCGCACTCCGACCTCTCCAACGCCTATCTGGCCGAACGCGCAGGCATGGGCATCGAGCGCTTCATCCGCAGCTTCCGCGAGCATGTCGGCAGCACGCCGGCCGCCTATGTGCTCGCGACCCGCCTTCGCCTGGCCGGACAGGCCCTGGCCCTCACGGACAAGACCATCGACCAGATCGCTGCGGAAAACGGCTTTCCCAACAGGCATTACTTCACCCGGATGTTCGCACGCCAGGCAGGCTGCGGCCCTGCCGAGTACCGCATCCGCCAGCACAAACGTCGCGGCTTGTAGGCCGAGCCCCCTCGAAACAGAGCTGCATGGCGGATGCATGGACGGACGGGCTGGGAGCGTTTGTTGACCGCCCATGTCACGTCTGCCCGCCCTGGCCCTCGTCCTGTTTGCCACGATCCTCCCGGCCCAGGAGCTGCACACCCTGGCTTCAGGAGAGGACTATCTGGCGTTTCCGGCCGTGCTTGAACTCGGTGATGAAGTGCTGGTGAGCTTCAAGCGAGGAAAGTCCCATGCCGCAGACTCAGGAGCCACCCAGGATCTGCTGAGACTGGACAAGGCTTCGGGCAAGGTGCTCAGCTCAGGCACTCTCGCGAAGGTGGAGGGCGAGATCATGCAGATGGGCGAGTGGGTGCGGTTTGCCAACGGCGACATCGCGAACTACATCGACGCCCAGGAGGCCCGGGGCTCGCTGCGGACGGGGCTGGCGGTGGTTAGGTCAAACAATGGCGGCGGAACCTTCGGCCCCGTGCAGCGGGTGGGTGAGATTGACGGCGTTGAGTACGGTTATGCCTTCGACTCGATCACACGCGGACCAACGACCTGGATGCTGGTGATGACCTTCGCCAACCTCCCGGGCGGGAAGCTCGTCTTCAAGACCAGGAGCCAGCCTGGGTCCGTGGATGTGATCCGCAGCGAGGACAACGGTCTCACCTGGCGTTTCGTGCGCAGCATCACCGCCGAACTGGGCGGGGCGCCAATCAATGAAAGCGCCTTCATGCCCCATGATGACGGCTTTATCATCGCCGCACGCGGCTATGACAACCGCCAGTGGCTGCTGCGCACGGACGGTGCGTTCAAGGTTCTGCAAAAGGCGGACCTCAACGAGGCGAACGACTTCATCACCTCGCACATCGGCAGACCCAGGCTGTTTGCACGCGATGGCGGCAGCTACCTGCTGGGCCGGAACTGGATCGAAGAGGGCGTCATGCAGCTCGCGCTCTTCAAGTTCGACCCCGGCACGCTCGCCATCACCAGGCACGTCGTGCTCGACAACGCGGAGAAGCAGCGGGTGGCCGACGGCTACTACGCTCAGCCCTTCTGGACTCAGAAGGACGGCCGCACGGCCTTGCACGTCATCACCTACAAAAGCGGCGCAAGAAAGGCGCCGGACATCGTGCGGATCGACCTGGACTGGGAGGCGGTGAAATGAACAACGACCGCCTTCCCCGCGCCTGGCTCATTGTCGGCGTGCTCTGGGTGGTCGCGGCCCTGAACTACCTGGACCGCATCATGATCACCACCATGCGTGACTCGCTCACGCAGGCGGTGCCGATGACCGATGCGCAGTTCGGCCTGCTGACCTCGGTTTTTCTGTGGGTCTACGGCCTGCTGAGCCCGCTGGCGGGTTTTTTGGCGGACCGCTTCAATCGCAGCCGGCTCATCGTGCTGAGCCTGCTCATCTGGTCGCTGCTGACCTGGCTCACCGGCCATGCCAGGAATTTTGAGGAGCTCCTCCTGGTGCGCGCCCTCATGGGCCTGAGCGAGGCCGCCTACCTGCCGGCGGCGCTGGCCCTGATCGCCGATTATCATCGCGGCGCCACGCGCTCCCTCGCCACGGGCATCCACATGACCGGATTGAGCGTCGGCACCGGTCTCGCCGGCATCGGCGGCTGGCTGGCGGAGAAGCAGGGCTGGCGATTCGCCTTTGATGTCTTCGGATGGCTGGGCGTCGCTTATGCCGTGGTGCTGTGGTTTGTGCTGCGTGATCCCGCAAATCCAAGCAGCCATCCCGCTCCGCAAGTGGAGCAGGATGGCGACTCTGCCGCCGCCCAACCGCCGCGTCTTGGAGAAGCCCTCTCCAGCCTTTTCTCCAGCGGTTCGTTCTGGCTGCTGCTTGCCTTCTGGGGCCTGCTGGCGCTGGCAGGATGGGCTGTGGCGGGATGGATGCCGACCTATTTCAAGGAGCAGTTCCGGCTCGACCAGGGACAGGCGGGCATCTCCGCCACCAGCTATCTGGCGGTGGCGATGCTCGCCGGCAAGCTCGTTGGCGGACTCTGGGCCGACCGCTGGAGCCGGATCCATGACCGGGCCCGCATCCTTGTGCCTGCCATCGGCCTGTTCATCGCCGCACCTGCGGTCCTGCTGCTGGCAAAGACCAGCCTGCTGGCCCTCGCCATCGCCGGACTGTCGATCTACGGGCTCACACGCTCCTTCTCCGACGCCAACCTCATGCCCATCCTCTGCCAGGTGGCCGACAGCCGCTACCGGGCGACCGGCTACGGCGTGCTGAACCTTTTCTCCTGCCTGGTCGGCGGACTGACCGTCTATGCCGGCGGAGCGCTTCGCGACGCCCGGATCGGCGTGGGCACCCTGTTCCAGGCCGCCGCCGCGGGAATGATCGTGTGCGCGGTCCTGATGCTTCTCGTCCGGCCCAACCAGAAAAGCTACAAGAAGGATTCAGGCCCGGCAAAAACGGATGCCTGAACCCTCTTTCAGGTGAAAAGCCTCATGGGGCGCCCCCGGCGCGCCCGGGCTTTTTCGGAATGGCGGCAACAGGACCTCCCCCGGCGTTGACAAAGCCTCCACCCGCTCCTTTTTACCCGCCCTTTCCGGGACAGCCCGGAGTTTGTTCACCCAGCCAGCACCTTTCAACCCTCCTATGGACTTCATCGCCAAAAACATCGCCGAACTCGCCCCTTCCATGACCCTTGCCATCACCAGCCAGGCCAAGGCGCTCAAGAAGCAGGGCATCGACGTGCTGAGCTTCGGAGCCGGCGAGCCGGATTTCAACACCCCTGACCACATCACCCTCGCCGCCATCGAGGCCCTGCAGGGCGGCAAGACCCGCTACACCGAAAGCAACGGTCTCCTGGAACTCCGCGAAGCCATCGCCGCCAAGCTGATGGTGGACAACGGCCTGCAGTACGACCCCTCGATGATCAGCGTCAACTGCGGCGCCAAGCACAGCTGCTACAACGCCATCGCCGCCGTCGTGAACCCCGGCGACGAGGTCATCATCCCCGCCCCCTACTGGACCAGCTATCCTGAAATGGTGAAGATCGTCGGCGGCATCCCCGTCATCGTCGAGACCAAGCGCGAGAACGGCTGGAAGATGACCCCCGAGGAGTTTGAGGACGCCATGTCCCCGATGACCAAGATGGTGATCATCAACAGCCCCGGCAACCCCACCGGCTCCGTGTATTCCAAGGAGGAGCTCCAGGCCATCGGTGAGATCGCCGCCTCCGAGGACATCCTCATCCTTTCCGACGAAATCTACGAGAAGCTCGTCTACTCCGGCCAGAAGCATGTCTCCATCGCCAGCATCAGCAAGGACATCTTCGACCACACCATCACCATCAACGGCTTCTCCAAGGCCTACGCCATGACCGGCTGGCGCCTCGGCTACACCGCCGCCCCCAAGAAGATCGCCGACGCCATCGACACGATCCAGAGCCACACCACCAGCAACGTCACCACCTTCGCCCAGTACGGCGCACTCGCCGCCCTCACCGGCGACCAGCAGATCGTGGCCGACATGCGCGACGAGTTCGACGTCCGCCGCCAGTACATGCTCAGCCGCCTGCAGGCCATCAAGAACGTGCGCGTCGTCGAGCCCCTCGGCGCCTTCTACTTCCTCGTCGACATCGAGCCCATCGGCATCAAGTCCGTCAACTTCTGCGAGAAGCTGCTCAGCAAGGCCCGCGTGGCCGCCGTTCCGGGCGTCGCCTTCGGCAGCGAGCACACCCTGCGCTTCAGCTACGCCACCGGCCTTGACGTCATCAACGCCGGCATGGACCGCTTCGAGGAGTTCTGCTCGCAGCATTGATCAGGCCCTCCCCGGGTCCGCCACCTCCCCACCCCAACCCACTCACCCAAAGCAACGTCATGAGCCGGAAAATTCGTTATGGCATGGTCGGCGGCGGACGCGGAGCCTTCATCGGCGCCGTGCATCGCATCGCCGCCGCGATGGATCAGCAGATCGAACTCGTCTGCGGTGCCTTTTCCTCGGACCCTGAAAAATCCAGGGCCAGCGGCGCGGACTTCTTCCTTCCGGCCAGCCGCTGCTACGGCAGCTACGAGGAGATGATCAAGGCCGAGGCCGCCCTCCCCGCCGACGAACGCATGGACTTCATCGCCATCGTCACGCCGAACCACATGCACTTCCCGCCGGCGAAGATGGCCCTGGAGCACGGCTTCCATGTGCTGAGCGACAAGCCCGCCACCTTCAACCTGAAGGAGTCCAAGGAACTGGCCGCCATCGTCAAGAAGAGCGGGCTCCTTTACGGCCTCACCCACAACTACACCGGCTATCCGCTGGTCAAGCAGGCGCGCGACATGATCAAGGACGGCAAGCTCGGCAAGATCCGCAAGGTCGTCGTCGAGTACCCTCAGGGCTGGCTTGCCACACGTCTTGAGGAAAGCGGCCAGAAGCAGGCCTCCTGGCGCACCGACCCCAAGAAGAGCGGCGCAGGCGGCTGCGTGGGCGACATCGGCACGCACGCTGAAAACCTGGCCGAATACATCACCGGCCTGAAGATCAAGGAACTTGCCGCCGACATCACCTCCTTCGTGAAGGGCCGCAAGCTCGACGACGACGTCAACGTGCTCCTGCGCTTCTCCAACGGCGCCAAGGGCGTCCTGCACAGCTCCCAGATCAGCGTCGGCGAGGAGAACAACCTCAACATCCGCGTCTATGGAGAACTGGGCGGCATCGAATGGCACCAGAATGAGCCGAACACGATGCTGGTGAAATGGCTCGACCAGCCCATGCAGGTGTACCGCACCGCCAACGGCTACCTCGGCAGAAACGCCGCCGCCGCCACGCGCACGCCTCCGGCCCATCCCGAAGGCTACCTCGAGGCCTTCGCCAACATCTACAAGAACTTCGCCAGCGCCATCCGCGCGCGGATCAGCAAGACCAGGCTGGCCAAGGACGACCCCGCCAACGACTTCCCGAAGATCGAGGACGGCGTCCGCGGCATGGCCTTCATCGAGGCCGTCGTCGCCTCCTCGAAGAAAAACGCCGCCTGGACCAAGCTCGACGTCTGAGCCTTCCGGAAGAAAGCCCTCCATTCAACCAAGGAGCACCGGCCCCGGTGCTCCTTTGCTTTTGGCATCCATCGTTTTAAGTTAGGCCATGACCGAGCAGCCGCCTCCTCTCCCCTCGCCACCTGGCGCCAGGCTGGCACGCATCGGCCTGTGGCTTCAGCTCGCCCCCCTCGTCGGAATCGGCGAAACCCTCCGCCAGGTGTGGCCGCTGATCCGCCGGTTTTACACCGAGGCCGCCACCGGCGGCATGCCCGGCCCGGAGATGGTCACCCGCTGGGCCGAAACCCTCACCCAGGCCGTGCGTGCCGCGATGGCCAGCAGCATGATCGGCACCGGCATCAGCTTCATCGGCACCGCCATGATCCTGGTCGCCTTTTTCAAGCACCGCTACCGACCTTCCTGGGTGGTCTGCTTCCTCGCCGCCAGCCTGCTCCTGGGCGTGCTGACGCTGGCGATGATGATGATCCCCTCCCCGCTGCCCAGGGCTCCCTGATGAACAAAGGACCTCAGCGCAGGTTCACCGCACCCCCGTCAATCGGGTAGGAGCTGCCGGTCACGAACGAGGCCTCGTCGCTGCAGAGATAAAGCGCCAGCGCGGCGATCTCGTCCGGCTTCGCCATGCGTCCGATCGGCTGGGCTTCGCTGAGCTTTTGAAACATTTCTTGTTCGCGGCCCGGATAGGTCGCCGCCAGGTAGCCGTCGACAAACGGCGTGTGCACGCGTGCCGGGCAGATGCAGTTGCAGCGCACGCCCTGCTTGATGAAGTCCTTGGCGATTGAATAGGTCATCATCAGCACCGCGCCCTTGGTCATCGAGTAGGCGAAACGGTCGGACAGCCCCATCTGCGCGGCGATGCTGCACATGTTGAGCACCACGCCACCGCCCTGCGCCGCCATGATCTCCACCGCCGACTGGGCGCAGTTGTAGACACCCTTGATGTTCACCTGATAAAGCCGGTCCATGTCCGCCTCCTGCGTGGTCAGCACGGTGCCGATGTGCGCGATGCCGGCGTTGTTGACCAGGATGTCCAGCCTTGGCTGACGCGCCCGGATGCCGGCAAACACCGCCTTCACGGCGGCCTGGTCCCCCACGTCCAACGCCCCCGCCCGGGCGTTGCCGCCTGCGGCCGTGATCAGGTCCACCGTGGCCTGGGCGGATTCGAGCTTCAGGTCCAGAACCTCGACATGCGCACCCTGGCGGGCGAACAAAACAGCGATGGCCTGGCCGATGCCGGAGCCTGCTCCGGTGATGACGACGGTCTTGGAGGAAAGTGAGAACATGATGGATGAAAAGGAAGCGCGAGACTACGGCGCCAGACCTTCCCTGCCATCACGAATCTCCATACACTTGTGCCAGTTCGCGCAGCAGGGCCTCCAGCTCCCGGTAATAGGCATCCTCCGCCATTTCGCGCCGTCGCCCCTTGAGAGCCTCCAGCTTTCTTTCCAGCCCATCACGCTTCAGGCGCAGGGCGTCGCTCAGGCGCTTCTCCTCCTCGCTGAGCACCAGAGCCACCTGCGCGGCGCGGGCGCCATCCTTCGCCTCTTGGGCGCGCGTGGTGAAGATCTCCGCCCGCGTTCCCACGCCGTCGCCATTGTCCTCCAGCAGCGCATGCTCCGTGGCGATGCGCTCCTCCTTCTCATAAAACTCCGCCACCAGGCGGCTCGCATGACGGAAGGCCTCGAGCACCGACACCTGCCGGTCCTGGTCCAGGTCCGCCTGAAGGTCGCCGGCGATGGCGCTGGCAAAATAACCGCCGAAGCGGGTGAAGTAGATTTCATCCGCGCTTTGGGTGGCGCTGACCAGGATCCGGTTCCTGCCCGCCAGGGCGGTGAGGAAGGCCGCGCTGGCCGAACCGCCGTGAACCACCACCATCTCACGCCGGATCGGAGCGCACCAGAGGGCGAGCTGCTTCGCCGTCACATCCGGCCCGCGCAGGTTGAACTTCGCCTCGCGCCCATCAAAGGTACCATGGCCGACCAGCACCAGCCAGAACTGCCCCTCAGGTTTTTCCGCCGCCTTTTTCAAGGCCTCCTCCAGCAGCACAGCATCCCGGTCGTCTCCGCCCAGCGCCGTGAAGGCCGCCCCGGCACGCTCGCAGGCGGACTTCCAGGCGTCCCTCTGCTCCGCGAACAGCTTTTCATACGACGCCTCCCCCGCTGTGCCGGAGACGACCAGCACCTCGACGTCACGCGCGGCCAGCGAACCTGCGACCATCAGCAGCAGCCATGCAATCAGGCAGTGGTTGAACCAAGTATGCTTCATGAAAGTCCTCCCCGGCGGCGCAGCGCCCATTCCGTCCCCAGCAGGGCCAGGATCAGCCCGAAGAACCACGGCGTGTGCCAGAGCGGTGTCGACAGCGTCTCCTCGACCGGCGCGCGGATGTCCTTCAAGATCTCGGGAAGCCTTGGCAGGTCCTGCAGCTTCAGCACTCTGCCGCCTGTGCGCGCGGCCAGGTTCTCAGCCCAATCCAGCCCGGGCTTGAGCCTGGCAAATTCAGCTGCCAGCGGATCGTGAGCCCAGCCTGCGCGGCGGATGTCCACCGTCTCCTGCGGTCGGCCGTCGGGCCCCAGCGTCTGGACCCGGACCTCGGCACGATGCGCGCCCGCGGCCCTGGCGTGATGCTCCGCCACAAAGAGCCCGGCTTCCTTCAAACTTGGTTCGGCAAACAGCTCGCTTTTTGCGCCGTCCGGCCCGGTCACCTCGATTCTCACCATGGCGTCGTCCTGAGGCTGAAACGAGGCGTCACGCACCCTCACCTCCAAACGCCTCAGGTCAGCCTCCAGGGTTGTCGACACCTGGACCCGGTCCGGCACGTCCACGACCAGCCAGCGCATGAGCTGCCGCCAGGCCTTTTCAAAATCACCGCGCGCCTGCTCATCACGCATCCCCCACCGCCACAGGTCAGCGATGGTCACCGACACCACCCGCCCCTCGCCGAAGCGCTGCGCCACCAGGGCCGGCCAGGTGGATGCCGTGTCTTCACCCGCCTTGACCGTGGCCAGCACGCTCGCACCCGGTTTGATGGAAAAGGCCTGGTTGACGGCGAAGAAGCCGGGCATCGACGCCAGCCGCGCAGCATCCTCCTCACGCGACGAACGAACACGTGTCCAGGGCTCAAGCCAGCCCTCACGGGTCAGGTCAAACCTGGCGTTCTCCAATGCTGGGGCCGGAATGACGCGGTCGAGATGCAGCGGCAGCATGCGCCCCACCGGCGTGTGCTCGTAACCGCCGGGCTGGTAGCTCTCCCGCCCGCCCAGGGTCAGCAGCGCCCCGCCGCGCTCGCTGACAAACCTTTCGATCAGGTTCATCTGCTCCTGGGTGAAGAACTCCGCCTCGATGTCATCCAGGATGACCGCCCGGTATTCCCCAAAAAGTTGTTCGGCCGATTTCGGGAAGCCGTCGGCGAGCTCGCGGGCGTCCCTGGTGCCGAGCCGGATGAGCACGGGCTGGTCATAACGCTGGGCCACGCCCTGCTCGCCAAAGCCGCGAAACAGGGGGTTGCTTGTCTCCCCGGTGCGGCCGCGCCATTCAAACTTCGGCTCACGCCTCGCGATGCGGATGAGCGTGGGCAGCTGCACCTCGGAATCCGCCGCCAGCGCGCGCCTCATGAACTTGTACTCCCAGTTGGGACGACCTGAGAGGTAAAGCACGCGATAAGGCCCCGAACCGCGGTCCACGACCAGGTGACGTTCATTGTTCGCCAGCACGGCCTCGCCCGACTTCGGCTTCCAGTCCTCCCCGCCGGCAAGCTCCGCCAGACCGGCGTCCAGGGTCAGCAGGCGATAAAAACTGACGCCCGGCTTCTGTGCAGGCAGCTTCAGCCGCACGGTCTTGGTTTCATCATCACGAGCCAGCTTCACCTTTTCGGTGACCAGGGCTTTTCCAGATTCATCCAGCACGAGGACGGCGGCTTCACGACCGGCCCAGCCTGAAGCGCTGACGCGCACGGTGACGGTGGCCGGCGTGTCTTCAAAGGCGGTCTGCGCCACGGAGTGATCCACGATTCCAAGGTCAGGCGCTGGAGCAGCCCCGCCCACAACGACCGGAAAGACAGGCACGGATTTTCCAGCCTGCCCGATGAGAGCCGCCTCGTCCGTGGCCAGGCCGTCCGTTACCAAAACCACCGCCGCCGTGCGCGATGCCGCGCTCCCTTTGAGCAGGGTGCCCAGGGCGCGGTGAAGGTCTGACTTTTTGCCATCAAAACCCAGTTCTGAAAAACCGGAGGAACCCTCCAGCCGTTCGTCCACCCGCTGTGGATTCAGACGAAACTGCCGTTCGAGCTCATTCATCCAGGAAGGCCGTCCCGCCTTGCCACTGCCAAGGGCCTCCCGGACCAGGTCGCCACGGGTCCTGGCTCCCGGAATTTCGGCGACGTTCATCGAGGCGCTGTTGTCCGCGAGAATGACCACTTCATTCTCGCCGACCTTCGGCTGTTTCCTGGACCAGACGGGATCGGTCAGCAGCAGGGCGAGAAGCGCCGCGACCGCCAGTTTGCAAAGGACGGCAAGACCCGCCGCACCGCGCCGAACAGACGCTCCCCGCAGCCCGCGCCAGAGCAGCGCCGCCACCAGCACGAGGCTGAGTATGGCGAGCCAGAGACGCTCCGGATGCTGGATGACGAGAGAGGTCAAACGAGTGGGATGAAGGAATGCAGGATGCGTTCCGAGGCGGAGAAAAAATCCTCAGCCAGGAGGCGCCCGTTAACAACGATAGGTGCCCGAAGGTTTGTTCAAGCTGTCGCGGCGGATTCCCGGGCGGCTGCGCCCGGCTCAACGCATGCGCAACGCAAGATAGCTGCGCAGGGCGGCGGAATGCGGCTCATCGGTGGGCAGCGGCAGATAATCGACCTGATGCCGGCGAAAGCCTTCCTTGATCTGCTCCTCAAAGCCGCGTCGGACCTCCAGGTAGCGCTGACGCACGGCGGCGGGATCCAGCAGGAGGAAGTCATCGTCCTTCTCCAGGTTTTCAAAACGCGCCCACTGGCCGAAAGGAAACTCCAGCTCATCGCGGTCCCAGAGCTGGATGGCGATGATCTCATGCCCCTGCTTGCGCAGCACGCCGATGGCCTTCAGGATCGCCGCCGGATCATCAAAGAAGTCGCTGATGAGGATGACCAGCCCGCGCCTTTTCAGCCTCTGGGCCAGGGATTCCAGCACCGGGGCCAGCGCCGTGTCCCGGCCCGGCTCGGTCTTGATCATCGTCTCGAGCAGATGATGCAGATGAGTGATGCGGGTGCGATTGGGAATGAACTCCCTCACCTTGGTGTCGAAGGTCACCAGGCCGACGGCGTCCTGCTGGCTCATCAGCAGGTAGGACAGCGCGGCCGCGAGCTTTCTGGCATAATCAAATTTAAGCACACCCTTCTGGCCGCGGTAGCCCATGCTGCCGCTGGCGTCGAGCACCAGCGTGGCGCGAAGGTTTGTCTCCTCGTCATACTCACGGATGTAAAACCGGTCGGCGCGCCCGAAGATCTTCCAGTCCAGGCGCCGGATGTCATCCCCCTGCACATAAGGCCGGTGCTGGCGGAACTCGACGCTGAAGCCCTTGTGCGGCGAGGCGTGCTGCCCGGTGGTGAAACCCTCCACCACCGTGCGAGCAAACAGCTGCAGATTCTGCAGGCTGGTGATGTCTTCGGCGTGGAGGATGTCGGAAAGGGCGGCCATGGAAAGTCAGTGCATCAGGTCTTAGATGGCAGGCGGGGCGGAGCAGCTCGACCTGCGGACCGCAATCAAAGCACCTTTGCCTCCGCCTTCTTCACCTTCTGGATGATCTCCCTGATGATCATGTCCACGGTGATGCCCTCGGCCTCGGCATGAAAGGTCGGAACCAGCCTGTGGCGCAGGGCCGGAAGCGCGAGGGCTTCAATGTCATCCGTGGTGACATGGGTGCGTCCCTGCAGCAGGGCGCGGACCTTGCCTGCAAGCACCAGCATCTGGCTGGCACGCGGCCCGGCGCCCCAGCCCAGCATCTCCTTCACATAAGGGAGCGCGTCAGGCTCGGCAGGCCGCGTGGCCCGCACCAGGTCGAGAACAAAGTCGGTCACATGGTCCGGCACCGGCACCTTGCGGGCCAGCTGCTGGGCGGCCTGCAGCTCCTCGGCGGTGATGACGGCCTCGATCTCCTCCTGCACGCCTCCCGTGGTGCGCGCCACGATCTCGCGCTCGTCCTCACGGGTCGGGTAATCCACTTTGATGAGGAAGAGGAACCGGTCCTTCTGCGCCTCGGGAAGCGGATAGGTGCCCTCCTGCTCGATCGGGTTCTGCGTGGCCAGCACGAAGAAGGGCTTGGGCAGCTCAAAGGTCTCCTGGCCGACGGTCACATGCTTCTCCTGCATGGCCTCCAGCAGCGCGGCCTGGGTCTTCGGCGGCGTACGGTTGATCTCATCCGCCAGGATGATCTGCGAAAAGATCGGCCCCTTCATGAAGACCAGCTTTCTGCGCCCGGTTTCAGAATCCTCCTGGATGATCTCCGTGCCGGTGATGTCGGCGGGCATCAGGTCCGGCGTGAACTGGATTCGGCGAAAGCTCAGGTGCATGGCATCGGCCAGCGACTTCACGAGCAGCGTCTTGGCCAGGCCGGGCACGCCTTCCAGAAGGCTGTGGCCGCCGGCGGCGATGGCGATGAACACCTGTTCAATCACCGCCTCCTGTCCGACGATGCGCCTGCTGAGCGCGGCTTTGAGCTTGTTGAATCCGTTGACGAGGGCTGCTGCGGCGGCGGTGTCGGACATGGGCGGTTTTGGGGGGCGTGAAAAGGGGACGCTGCTGAAGGCTTGAACACGGGCAGAAAAGCAGGGTTCTTTCCGGACATCCAGGCCCATTTCGCCAAACCTTGAAGCCTCTTTTGTTCGCGGCGCCCCCAGATGCCCCTTGCCCCGCCCCCCAGCTTCGCTGATTTCTCACCCCCAACCCCAGCCTTCCCCATGCCGCTCCACCTTGGTGTCAACATCGACCACGTCGCCACCCTCCGTCAGGCCCGCTACCGCACCATGCAGGGCGCACACAATGTCGAACCCTCCATCCTTCAGGCAGCCATGGAGGCCGAGGCCGCCGGCGCCCACTCCATCACGGTCCACCTCCGCGCCGACCGCCGTCACATCGTCGATGAAGATGTCTTCCTGCTGCGTCGGGAGATCGGCACCCTGCTGAACTTGGAGATGGGCAACACCCGCGAAATCCTGGACATCGCCCTGCGCGTGAAGCCGGACTTTGTCTGCATGGTGCCCGAAAACCGCGAGGAGGTCACCACCGAGGGCGGCCTGGATGTGGCCGGGCAGAAGTCCGCCCTGACGTCAAGTGTCGCGGCCCTGGAGGCCAACGGCACCCGCGTCAGCATGTTCATCGACCCCGACCTCGACCAGGTCCGGGCCTCGGCAGAGATCGGCGCCAGCATGATCGAGCTGCACACCGGCACCTTCGCCAATGAACTGGGTGAAAAAAGAACCGCCGAGGCCCTGCGTCTGAAGGCTGCCGCAGAACTGGCTCATCAGCTCGGCCTGCAGGTCAACGCCGGTCACGGCCTCACCACCAAAAACCTGCCCGAGCTCTTCATCGTGCCGCACCTCGTCGAGCTGAACATCGGCCACAGCATCGTCGCCCGCTCGGTCTTCATCGGACTGCGCGCCGCCATCCGGGAGATGATGGAAGCCATGCAGGCCTATCCAAATCCATGACCATGACACCCAGGGGCCTCGGCATCGACCTTGTCGAGGTCGGCCGCATCCGAGACATGCTGACCCGGCACGGGGACCGCTTCAAGGAGCGCACCTTCACCCCGGGCGAGATCGCCTACTGCGACTCCTGCGCCGATCCGGCCATCCACTACGCCGCGCGTTTTGCCGCCAAGGAGGCCGCCGCCAAGGCCATCGGCACCGGGCTCTGGGCCCAGGGGGTTGACTGGCGGCAGATCGAGGTCGCGCGCGAGGAATCCGGCAGACCCGTCCTCCTGCTGCATGAGGACGCCAGGGCTCATGCCGAAAAGCTCGGCTCCAGCGCCAGCCTGATCTCCATCACCCACACCCGGGAGCTGGCGATGGCGCAGGTCATTCTGGTCTGACCCAAACGATGTCCGCCATCCCCCAGGTCGCCGTGCTTGTGGACACCTCCAGGTCCTATGGCCGTGACATCGTGCGGGGCATCCGCCGCTACGTCGCTGAAAACGGCCCCTGGTCCCTTTACATGGAGCCGCGCGACCTGCGCTCCAGCTTCCCCGACTGGCTGCAGAACTGGCCGGGCGACGGCATCCTGGCGCGCACGGTGGACGCCGCCCTGCTGCGCCAGCTCAAGGCCACCCGGCTGCCGGTGATCGAGCTGCGCACCACCGTTCTCAAGCACCCCTTCCCCTACGTCGGCATGGACAACCGCGTCGTCGGGGAAAAAGTGGCCCGTCATTTCCTGGAGCGCGGCTTCCGGCGCTTCGCCTGCTACCTCGACATCTCGGAGCGCTTTTTTGTCGAACGCTGGGAAAGCTACCGTGACACCCTGCGCGAGCATGGCTTCGATCTGGAGCTTCTGCAGACCGGCCCCCAGGGCGGCAGACGCCCACGCTGGGACCGGCATCAGCGCCTGCTGGCGGACTGGCTGTCATCGCTGGAAAAGCCCTGCGCCCTCTTTGCCACAAACGACCAGCTCGGCTTCTGGGCGCTGGACGCGGCGAGGCGGGCCGGGATCAGCGTGCCCGAGCAGCTCGCGGTGGTCGGCGCGGAAAACGACAAGACCCTCTGCGAGACCGCCTGGCCGCCGCTGTCCAGCGTCCAGCTTCGTGGTCAGACAGCCGGTTATGCCGCGGCACAAATGCTCGACGACTGGATGCGCCGGGGCGAGAGGCCGACCGAAGTCACCCTGCTGCCACCGGCTGACGTCGTGGTCAGGCAGTCCTCGGACATCGTCGCCGTCGAGGATGCACGGGTCGCGAAGGCGCTTCACTTCATCCGTCAGCGCGCGTCCGAAGGCGTCGGCGTGGATGACGTCGCCCGCGAGGCCGCCCTGTCCCGCAGCTCCCTCGAGAGGCGCATGAAGCGCATGATCGGACGCAGCCCCGGCGAGGAGCTGATCCGCATCCGCTTCAGCCAGGTGGAGAAGCTGCTCGCCCAGACCAACCTCACCCTGGACGCCATCGCGGAGCGTTCCGGGTTCAGGCACACCCAGTACATGGCGGAGGCCTTCCGCCAGCGTCACGGCATGACGCCCGGGGAGTACCGCCGACGTAACAAACTTTAGAATCTCCGGCTCAGGCCGCCGCCTCGACGATGATGCGGCCCGCCGCCACCTCCCGCACACGCACCGCGGTGCCGCTCTGCAGGTAGCCGCCCTCGACCACGGCCTCGACGCGCGCCTCGCCAAACTGCACGGTGCCGCAGGGGCGCAGGGCGCTGACGGAAAGACCTTCATCACCGGGCTTCACCGCACGGCTGGCGGTCATCACCGGCGTGGTCTCCAGCGTGCCGCCGGCCGCCGAATCCAGCACCAGGCGCTGAAACGGACGGGTTTCAGGCAGATAACGCGCCGCAGCAAGGATCGCCGCCGCCGCGCCGAGGATGCCCAGGGCAAAGTTGCGCAGGCCAAGGGCATAGGTCGAGAGGTTGAACTCAAAGGCCGGCGACGGGGCCGCCCCTTCCGCCGGCGAAGGCAAGGCCGCCGGAGCCGGCATCTCCCAGCCCGACATCGTGTAAACCAGCGCCGCCATCACACACAGGAAGCCGATGATGCCCGGCACCAGCGTCCCCGGAAAGACCGTCAGCTCGATCGCAATGCAGGCGATGCCGATGATGAACACGACCACCGCAACCGCCGTCTCCTGCCCCACCAGGCTGCCCGCCACATAATGGCCGAAGAAGAACAGCAGAAAGGCACCCAGCGACACAAAGCCGGGCAGGCCGAAACCGGGCGTCTGCATTTCCAGATAGCCGCCTGCCACGCCGATGAGGATCAGGATGGCCGCATATTTGGTTACCCAGATGGCGATGGATTCAAAGAAGGTCGGCTTCGCAAGCACGATCCCGCCCTTGAGCGACTCCGCCTTTTTGATCTCCTCCAGGCTCTTGACGATGCCCTTGGCAAACAGGGGCCTGCCATCCAGCAGCATCACCGCCTGCTCGGCATCGAGCGTCAGAATCTCCTTCTTCGAGTCGAGCAGCCTGCCGTCCACCTTCAGCTCCTTGCCCATGTCGATCATCGCCTCGATCACGGCGGGATTGTGCCCCTTCTTCTTGGCGACGGCGCGGGCCATGCTCATGGTCGCCGAATTCATCTTGGCGCGTTCGGCCTCGCCCATCTCCTCGCCGTTGCCATAGACGGGTGACGCCGCGCCGGCGCTGCTTGTGGGCGCCATGTAGATGCCGTCGGTGGCCACCGCGATCATCGCCCCGGCGGAAAGTGCGCGCGGATTCACGAAGGCAAAGCTGCGCGGCTTCAGCTTCTGCAGGTCGTTCATCATCAGATCCACCGTGTCCCAGAGCAGGCCGCCCGGCGTGTCCAGGTCAAAGATCACCGCCTCAGCCCCCTCCGCCGAGCAGCGTTCAAGCGTCCGCGACATGAATTCAAAGCGCGCCCGGGCGATCAGGTCCTCCTCGCCGACGGGGATCACCACGACCTTGTCCTTGTAGCTGGAGGTCTCGGCGCCGGAAACAAGCGTGCAGGCGAGGCAGAAGCCGGACAGGAGGGTGGACAGGCGTTTCATGAAGGCATCATAGCCCTTCCGTGAACCGAGGCAACAAGGGGTGGCACGCCCTTGCATCCCGCCGCCTAACAAACCTGCGTCAGCCCGATGCCGCCGCTGGTGATGCGCAGGCAGACGAGACTGTGGCCGTTGACAGTGAAGGCGGCGCCGCCCTGGATCGTCGGCATCAGTTCCGTGGGGAAGGCAGGCGATTCGCCCGTGTCGAAGGTCAGCGTCCAGTGCGTGTCCTCATTGCCTGGCAGGACAAACTCACAGGGCAGCCCCCCGCCGTTGAAGATCAGGACAAAGGGCGGATGGCCGGAGATCAGCGCCCCGAAGGTCACCCGTGAAGGATCATGCCATTCATCATGGCAGAGCAGGCTGCCGTTGCCCTCCAGCCAGGCGACATCGGGCAGCCCCGTGACCGGGCTCCACTGCCCGTCAAAGAACTCCGCGCGTCGGAATTCGGGATGTTCGCGTCTCAGCGCGATCATGGCGCGGGTGAAGGCCAGCATCTCCGCATCGCAGGCGATCCAGTCCATCCAGCTCAGGGCGTTGTCCTGGCAGTAGGCGTTGTTGTTGCCGTTCTGGCTGCGGCCGCGCTCATCCCCCGCCGTGAGGAAGGGCACGCCGACGGATGTCAGCAGCGTGGCCATGAGGCTGCGCCGCAGCCGGCCGCGAAGCTGGTTGACGCGCACGTCAGGCGTCGGGCCCTCGACGCCGCAGCTCACGCTGTGGTTGTGGTTGTCGCCGTCGCGGTTCTCCTCGCCGTTCGCCTCGTTGTGCTTGCTGGCGTAGCTCACCAGGTCCAGCAGCGTGAAGCCGTCGTGGCTGGTGAGGAAGTTGATGCTGCTCAGCGCCGGCCTTTGCGCGCCGCCGTAGATGTCCTGGCTGCCGCAGAAGCGCTTGGCAAACTCCGCCGTGCTGCCCTCGCCTCCGGACCAGAACCGACGCACCGTGTCACGATACTTGCCGTTCAGCTCCCGCCAGGGCTCCGGGAAGGCGCCGACCTGGTAGCTGTCAAAACGCATGATGTCCCAGGGTTCCGCGATCAGCTTCACTCCAGACAACACGGGGTCTTGAGAGATGGCGGCGAAAAACTGGCAGTGCGGGTCAAAGTCATCGTGTTCATTGCGCGCCACCGTCACCGCCAGGTCAAAGCGGAAGCCGTCCACATGCATCTCCGTCACCCAGTAGCGCAGGCTGTCCAGGATCAACCGCAGGCCGGGCGTGGCGGCCGAGTCCACGGCGTTTCCGCAGCCGGTCATGTTGATGTAGTTGGCACCGTGCTCGTCAAAGTCGTGCCGGTAGTAGAGCCGGTCGTCCAGGCCTCGGAACAGCAGCGTCGGCCCGCGCTCGTCCCCTTCACCGCTGTGGTTGTAAACCACGTCCAGGATCACCTCGATCCCGGCCGCGTGCAGCGCCTTCACCATGTCCTTGAACTCCCGGACCTGGGCCTGGGGATCCAGGGCCGCCGCATACTCATTGTGCGGGGCGAAGAAGCCGATGGTGTTGTAGCCCCAATAATTGGTCAGGCCGCGCTCAAGCAGGAACTGGTCGTCCAGGTGCTGATGAACCGGCAGAAGCTGGAGCGACGTCACCCCCAGCTCCTTCAGGTAGCGGACGACCGACGGATGCCCCAGGCCGGCGTAGGTTCCGCGATGCTCCGGCGGCACCTCGGGATGCAGCTTCGTGAAGCCCTTCACGTGCAGCTCGTAGATCACGGTGTCGCGCCACGGAACTTGCGGCGGCCGGTCGTCCTGCCAGTCGTACTCCTCATCGACAACCACGGACTTGAGCGCCTCCGGACCGTTGTCGTGCGCCCCCGGAAAAAAGCCCGGCCCCTCCGGCCCCAGCATGGAAGCGCGGCCGTCCGGCCTGCCCTGCACCGCCCGTGCATAGGGATCAAGGATCAGCTTGTTCGGATTGTAGCGCAGGGCGCTGTGCGGCATCCAGGGACCGTGAGCCCGGTAGCCATAAAGAGCTCCGGCCTTGAGCCCCGGGACAAACACCTGCCAGAGGTCGCACTCGCCACGCGTCATCCGGGCGCGCGCTGTTTCATGGGTCGGATCCTCAGGATCATAAAGACACAGATCCAGGGCGGTGGCATGCCGCGAGAACACCGTGAAGCAGGCGCCTTCGGGCGTCAGTCGGACACCTGGTGCGCAGGCTGGATGTGTCAGGTCAAAGGACATGGATCGGCTTCTTCATGAAGCAGAAGCCACGCCGATGCACGTTGATTTTGGGCTTGCCAGCCGGATGACGCGGCCGCCATGATCCTTGTTCATGATCGCCAAGATGAAATGTTCCAGCTGCGGTGCCGAGATGAGCAACCTCAGCATGACCTGGCCGCGCAAGTACTGGCTGTTTATGATCCCGGTCATGGTTCTCGGCCTCCTGCCCCTGATCCGCATGACCTTTTTCAAGGGCGACTACACCCGCGACCTGCACATCCAGAACATTCAAAAACGTGCTCAGGGCAGCAGCCTGGAGATCCTGGGACTGATCGAGAACACGGGCGGCAGGACCTGGAGCAGTGTCACCGTGGAGGCGGAGTTCTTCGACGCCTCAGGCGCGTTCATCGACGAGGAGGTCGCCTCCCTGCGCTCCGATGTGGCCGCCCATGGCAGGGAGCATTTCAAGATCACCGTGCGTTCACCATCTGCCGCGATCCTCGCCGCCGATGTCAAAATGCAGGTCAAGGTGTCCGGCGGCCACACCCTGCCCTTCTGAGCCCGTCACCTGCGTAGGAACTCACGGCACAAGAGTACCTGCCCGGCACGCGTAATGTGAGGGTGTTGTCCCCCCTCCACACCAATTGCGCTGGAATGGCGCGCCGTGATTTCCTTCAGCTGGGCTTCTCCGCCATCGGCGGCTTCGGCATGTCGGAACTGATGTCGATGCGCGCCCAGGCCGCCCAGGCACGCGGCCTTGCCAGCCCCGAGCAGGTCAACTGCATCCTGGTCTGGCTCGACGGCGGCCCCTCCCATTACGAAACCTTTGATCCAAAGCCGGACGCCCCTCAGGACATCCGCGGGGAGTTCAAGTCGATCCCCACCTGCGTTCCCGGCACCCATTTCAGCGAAAGCCTGCCGCTTCTGGCCAAGAGTTTCGACAAGTTCACGGTCGTCCGCTCCATCTGCCACAAGGACCCAAACCACGGCGGTGGCAATCATTACATGATGACCGGCGCGCCCACGCCCGTGCCCGTCGGCTGCGGCGCCTTCGTCAGCTTCCATCCCTCCTTCGGATCGATGGTCTCCCACTCGCGCGGCATTCGCGGCGGCCTGCCGGGTTACATGAGCCTGCCCAGCGTGTCCCGTTCCGGCGGCCCCAACTTCCTGGGCGCCCAGCATGCGCCGTTCGTGATCGGCGGCGATCCGAACAGCAAGTCCTTCCGCGTCCGTGATGTCGCCATCCCGCAGGACATCAGCGAGGGGCGCGCGATGCACCGCAACCAGCTGCGCGAATCCCTCGACACCCTCAAGCGCATCACCCACAAGGCGGCGGAGGACCCCACGGTCGGCTTTGACCAGTTCTACGGCCAGGCCCTCGATCTCGTCACCTCCCCCACCGCCCAGGCGGCCTTTGATGTCAGCAAGGAGCCCGAGCACGTCCGCAAGCTCTATGGCGAGCACGACTTCGGCCAGCGCCTGCTCCTGGCGCGCCGCCTCGCCGAGGTCGGCGTCAGCTTCAGCGTCGTCTACTGGGGCGGCTGGGATGACCACCGCAGCATCTTCAAAACCTTCAAGGAAGGCAAGGCCGCCAGACTCGACCAGGGCCTCAACGGCCTCATCACCGACCTGCATCAGCGCGGCATGCTCGACAAGACCCTGGTGATCTGCCTCGGCGAATTTGGCCGAACGCCCAAGGTCAACAAGGACGCCGGACGTGACCACTGGCCGGGCGCGATGAGCGTGCTCATGGCCGGCGCCGGCATCCCCGGCGGACAGATCGTGGGCGCCACCGACCCCAAGGGCTATTACGCCGCCGAAAACATCTACTCCCCCGAGGACTTCGCCGTCAGCCTCTACACGAAGCTGGGCATCGATCCCCATCAGGTGCTGCACACGAACACGGGCCGTCCCGTTCAGCTCGTGAACGGTGGCAAGCCCATCAAGGAGTTGTTTGCGTGAAGCTGCACCCCCTTGCAGCCATCCTCCTCGGAACCGTCCTGGCATCGGCTGAAGCGCCGAAGCTTGAGGCGCTGTTTCCCGCCGGAGGTCAGGCAGGCTCCAGCTTCGTGCTGACGGCCTCGGGCAGGGTTGAAGCCGACGCCCGGCTCTGGACTTCAGTTCCTGGCGTGCATTTCGTGCCCAACGGCAAAAAGCGGGAATGGCAGGTCACCCTCGCCGCCGACGCGCCCCGAGGCCTGCATCTGGTGCATTGCGCCAATGCCGACGGTGCCTCGGAACCGCGCTGGTTCAGCATTGGCAGCCTGCCGGAAAGCACCGAGGCCGAACCCAATGACGAGGTTGCCAGGCCCCAGCCCGTGGAAAAGCTCCCGGCCTGCATCAACGCCAGGCTCGACAAGAGCGGCGATGTGGATGGCTATGCCGTGAAGCTCGAGGCCGGCCAGACGCTGGTGGCGGTCGTGGAGGCCTACTCCATCGGCTACGGAACCGACATGCTGGCCAATCTCATGGACGAAAAGGGCACCCGCCTGCACACGGCCAGCGATTCCCGAAACCTCGACCCCCTGCTCATCTTCAAGGCCCCCAAGGCGGGCCGATTCATCGTCCAGCTGGCCGGCTTTGCGCACCCTCCGGCGGCGGATGTACGATTTACCGGCGGCTCGACCCTGGTCTATCGGCTGCATCTCAGCGCCGGCCCCGTGGTCACCCAGATCCACCCTGCGGCCGTGGCGGCGGCGGGCAAGACGGAGGTCGAAGTGACGGGTCACAGCCTGGACCCCAAAAAAGCCAGGCTCACCCTCGAACCCAAGGATTTGCATCGCGAAGGCGATCTGGGATTCGTCATGCCTCCGGACGCGCTTCAGCCCCTCCAGGTGCTTGTAACCGCCAAGCCCGCAGCCGTCGAAAAGGAGCCTAACAACACACGCGAGCAGGCGACCGCCCTCCAGGCGGGAGGAGCCGTCGGAGGCCGGATCACCGACAAGGCTGACGTGGACCGTTTTGCCATCCCCATGAAGAAGGGCGAGAAACTGCAGGCGCGCCTGTTTGCCAAACGCATCGGCATCCCCCTCGACGCCCTGCTGAAGGTCGAGGCGCCGGACGGCAAGCTGCTGGCCAGCGCCGATGACGAAAGCGAGCAACGCCCCGACCCTGTGGTCTCCTGGACGGCTGCCGCAGACGGCCCGCATCATCTTGTCGTCGAGGACCTCTTCCACCAGGGCGGTGCCGACAAGGCCTATGTCATCGAGGTCAGCGCGCCCGCCCCGGGCTTCGAAGTCACCCTGGCGGACGCCAAACCCGTTGTCATTGAGGCGGGCAAATCGATCTCCTTGAAGGCGACGGTCAAGCTGCTCAACGGCTTCAAGGAACCGCTCGTCGCCCGGGTCGCCAACCTGCCTCCCGGCGTGGCCGCCCCCGATGTGGCGGTTCCTGAAAAGGGCGGAGAGGTCGAGATCAAGCTGCAGGCCGCCACCAATGCTCCGCGCGGCGGCCAGCCGGTGCAGGTCGAGATCTGGAGCAGGAACGCCCCCTTTGCCTCAAGGCCCGCGATCGCTCCCCTGCGAGGCGAAAACAAGCGCGGCACCAGCCCGCTGGACGACACCCCGCAGGTCTGGCTGACCGTGAAATAGGTTAGGCCAGGACGGGCTTCACCACCTCGCCATGGATGTCCGTCAGGCGGTAGTCACGCCCCTGGTAGCGGAAGGTCAGCCGTTCATGATCCAGCCCCAGCAGGTGCAGGATCGTCGCGTTCAGGTCGTGGGTGTGCACCGCGCCCTCGGCGACGTTGAAGCCCAGCTCGTCCGTCCTGCCGTGGGTGATGCCGGCCTTCACCCCGCCGCCCGCCATCCACATCGTGTAGGCGTCCTTGTGGTGATCACGCCCGGGACTGGTCTTGGCACCGTCGCCGTCAATGCCCTGGCGCAGCGGCGTGCGGCCGAACTCACTGCCCCAGACGACCAGGGTTTCGTCCAGCAGGCCGCGCAACTTGAGGTCCCGGATCAGGGCGGCCATCGGCTGGTCCACGTCCCTTGCCTTGGCACGCAGACGCTTGTCGAGCCCGCCGTGATGATCCCAGTCGGAATCGTACAGCTGCACCATGCGCACCCCGCGTTCCACCAGACGACGGGCCAGCAGGCAGTTGTTGGCAAAGGAGGCCCTGCCCGGCTCGGCTCCATACATCTTCAGAGTCGCCGCCGATTCACCGGAGATGTCCATCAGCTCCGGCACGCTGGCCTGCATCCGGTAGGCCATCTCGTACTGGCTGATGCGTGTCGCGATCTCCGGATCGCCGATGATCTGCAGGCTTTGCCCGTTCAGCGAGTTCACCGCATCCAGCACCTGCCGGCGGTCCTTTCTGCCATGCCCCTCCGGATTGCTCAGGAAGAGCACAGGATCGCCGCTGCTGCGAAACTGCACCCCCTGATACATGCTCGGCAGGAAGCCCGTGCTCCACAACGACGTGCCTGCGCCTCCGGGAGGACCGGAAAGCAGCACCACATAGCTGGGCAGGTCGCGGTTGTCAGTGCCCAGGCCATAGGTCACCCAGGAGCCCATGCTTGGCCTGCCCCCCTGGCCGAAGCCGGTGTGCAGGAACATCTGGGCGGGCGCATGGTTGATCTCGTTGGTGTGCATGCCCTTCAGCAGGCAGATGTCGTCCGCCACCGTCGCCAGATTGGGCAGCAGCTCGGACATCACCGCCCCGCTCTGACCGTGCCGGGCAAACCGGTATTCCGAGCCCGCCAGCGTCATCTCTCCGCCGATGAAGGCGAAGCGCTTTCCCTTCAGCAGCTCGTCCGGACACTTCTGGCCGTCATGCTTCCGCAGCACCGGCTTGTCATCAAACAGATCAAGCTGCGAAGGCGCGCCGATCATGTGCAGGTAGATCACATTTTTCGCCCGAGGCGCGAAATGCGGCCTTGTCAGCCCGGCATCCTGCGCCGCCGGCATTTCCCGGGAAAGCAGGCCTCCCAGCGCCGCCATGCCAAGCCCGCCTCCTGAACGGGCGAGAAAATCCCGTCGTTTCAAATGGACGAAGTCAGGCTGGACGGCAGGTTTCATGAGCGCTGAAACGCCGCCTTCAGGCAGGATCTAGCGCCCGATCAGGGCTGAAACGGCATGTAATCCACCTCCATGAACTCCGCCACCTCGGGGATCCAGCGTTCACGAACAAAGGCCTCATGGTCCGGATGGGCGCTGTAAAAGTCGTAGTCGGCCTGGCTGGCAAACTCCATGGACAAACCCAGGGTGTAGGGATTTTTCGAACTCACCTGACGCAGGCATTCAAAATTCCTGACGCCGGGAATCCGGTCGAGGGTGCAGGCGGCCTGCAGAAAGCTTCTTTCCTCGGGGGAGCCCGCGGCATGTTTGAGACGGAAAACGACGGTGTGACGGATCATCGGGAACCCAAACGGTTCAATCCGGGGTTGTCAATCGGCCCAGATGGCCCATTCGTTACCTCCCCCTATGGCCTGCAAAATCGACCCCGCCCTGCACCAGGAAAAGAAGCCCGACTGGATCCGCGTGAAGCTGCCCCGCGACCCGGTCTTCTGGAGCACCAAGGCCCTCGTCTCCGACCTCAAGCTGCACACGGTCTGCGAGGAGGCCCAGTGCCCCAACCGCTGGGAATGCTGGAGCCAGGGCACGGCCACCTTCATGATCGCCGGCGACCGCTGCACCCGCGCCTGCGGCTTCTGCGCCGTGAAGACGGCAAAACCCTTCGCCCTTGAGGCCGACGAACCCCAGCGCGTGGCCGAGGCCACCAAGCGCCTGGGTCTCAACCACATCGTCATCACCGCCGTGGCCCGCGATGACGTCAGGGACGGAGGCGCCGAACACTTCGCCCGGACCATCGAGGCCGTGCGCGAGGCCGTGCCTCACATCACCATCGAGATTCTGGTGCCCGACTTCAACGGCAAGGACGACGCGCTCGAGACCGTCATGAAGGCCCGCCCGCACATCTTCAACCACAACCTCGAGACCGTGGAGAGGCTCACCACCCTCGTCCGCAGCCGCGCCCAGTATCACCGCAGCCTGCATGTGCTGAAGCGCGCCAAGGCCATGGCGAACGACCTGGGCTTTAAATGCGCCACCAAGAGCGGGCTGATGCTCGGGCTTGGCGAAACCGAGGTGGAGCTTTTCCAGGCCATGGACGACCTGCTGGAGCATGACGTCACCGTGCTCACGCTCGGCCAGTATCTCCGCCCGTCCCCCCAGCATCTGCCGGTCATCGACTACATCCACCCGGACACCTTCGAGAACTACAAGCAGATCGCCCTGAACAAGGGCTTCCGCCACGTGGCCAGCGCCCCGCTGGTGCGCAGTTCGTATCACGCCGCAGACTTCAAGCCTGAGCTGGACGTGATCTGACCTGCTCGATCATCGCGGCAAAGCCCTGGTGATAGTTGGCATACTCCGGATAGGACGGATCACGGTTCATCTCAGGCAGGTAGCGCCAGTGCTTGTACATCCACAGCCATCCTTCCGGATAGGCGCGGATGGCCTTTTCAAAATGATCCCAGACACGCTGCGTCAGCGCCTGGACATCCTCCTCCGGCCCCGGCTTGATCGCCTCAAAGATGCGCACCTGGTAGGTGCCGTCGGCGGCCGGCTGGCAGACACCGGTGAGGATGGAAAGCCCCAGCCGCCGGGCCAGCTCCACATGCAGCGTCGGCACACAGGTCTTCAGGCCGAAGCAGTCGATGATCGTCGCCGCCCTGCCCGGCTTGATGTTCAGGTCGGTCAGCAGCCCGGCATGGCCCTGGCGCTTCAACGCCTTCATCAGCTTCAGCATCGCGTTGTCCTGGGAGATCACCATGTGCCCTGAATGCTCGCGCAGCCGTTTGAAGATCGCGGTCAGCCCAGGATTTTTAAAGTCCTGCGCCACGACCGTGAACGGCACGCCGCGAAATCCCCACACCAGGCTGACAAACTCAAAGTTGCCGAAATGAGGCGTCACCCAGACCGCGCCGCTCGCCCGTGCCTTGGCCTCCGCCTCCGGATCATCCAGCCGGATGCTCACATGCCGCCCCCAGTTCTCCAGCGTGAGGGCCTGGGCCCAGAAGAGGTCGAGGAAGGTGCGGGCGAAGTTCTGGTAGGAACCCAGCGTGATGCGCCGGACCTCCGCCTCGCTGAGCGAACCGCCAAAGGCAGCACGCAGGTTCTGCCTCGCCGTGCGCCTCCCCCGCGCATCAATCAGGCATGCCAGCCGCCCCACGCCCCGGGCCAGCGCCATGATCACCGGACGAGGCAGGCGCGGCAGGATCCAGGCGGCGGATGCCACCAGGGCCGTTTCAAAGAAATATCGGAGCTTCTTCACCTTGGGAGTTGGACGAATGCAAAAAGTCGTTACGGTGCGCCCATGGCAGTGCCCAACCTCGCGTCCATTCTCAAGCGAATTCTCAAAGCGCCCACCGCGCCCTTTCATGAATATCATGTCCGTGCGGAGATCGAGGCTCTGCTGAAGGGCTGCCCGAACGTCAAGCTGAAGCGCGACAAGTTTGGCAACCTGCTGGCCACCTACAAGAACGGCAAGAGCAAGAGCAGCCCCACCTGGGTGCTCGGCGCCCACATGGACCACCCGGCCTTTGTGAAGAAACCAGGCTCCAAGAAGTCCGGCGAATGGGACTTCCTCGGTGGTGTTCCCGATGAAGCTGTCGCCAAGGGCGTGAAACGCGGCCTGCGCGGCAAGGCCACGGGCGCCATCGCCACCTGGAACTTCCCCACCCAGATCAGCTTTGAAAAAGTCGAGGCCACCGCCTGTGACGACCTCATCGGCTGCGCCGTGATCATCGCCACCTTCTGGGAGCTCGCCTCCCTCAACCTCAGCACCACCTGCCACGCCGTCTTCACCCGCGCCGAAGAGGTCGGATTCCTCGGTGCCTGGCATCTGGCGCAAAAATGGCCCTTCGGCAAAAACGACGTCTTCCTCTCCATCGAGACCAGCCGCCCGGTCAACGGCGCCGTCATGGGCAGCGGCCCCGTCGTGCGTGTCGGCGACCGGCTTTCGGTTTTTGACAGCGAAGGCGTTTCCGTGCTGATGACCACCGCCAAGGAGCAGGGCATCCGCGTTCAGCGCTGCCTTCTCGACGCCGGCGCCTGCGAGGCCACCGCCGTCCAGGCCGCCGGTTTCCGCGCCGTTGGCGTCTCCATTCCTCTTGGGAATTATCACAACCTGGACTCCAACAAGGAAATCGCCCCCGAGTACGTGATGATGAGCGACGTGCGCTCCTTGATCGACCTGCTGAAGGCCCTCGTCGCCACCAAGCACGACGGCATCGGCGAACGTTCCATCCGCGAACGCGTCGAGGTCCGAATGGAGGAGTATGCCTCCCACCTGAAGGCCTCCGCCAAGCTCTTCAAATAAGGCCCGCCCGCCCCTTCAACGAAGGGAAAAAATGATTGAAAGACCAGGCGTGGGAACTATTCTCCGCGCCTTCTCAAACCCCATCCCCCTCCCGACATGGCTGACGCAGCAAACAAATATTCACACAACGCCTCCGGTGCCTACTACGTGGACGATCAGTGCATCGACTGCGACCTCTGCCGTGAAACGGCACCGGCCAACTTCAAGCGCGACGACGACGGCGGCCATTCCTACGTCTACAAGCAGCCCGAGAACGACGAGGAGCGCAAGCTCTGCGACGAGGCGCTGGCCGGCTGCCCGGTGGAAGCCATCGGCAGCGACGGAGAATAATCCTCCCAGAAAATCACGATTCAGGCGCGCCCCTCGCAGGACGCGCCTTTTTCGTGCCGTCGAATCCCGCCAAAGCCCGCTTGACGCACGCGCCGCCCCTAACCAAAGAGCGGCATGAACAGCCTGCCGCCGCCCTCCTTCAAGACCGCCATCGTCCTCGGCGCCGGCAGCTGGGGCACCGCCCTCGCCGCCCTTCTCCATGATCGCGGGCTCCAGGTGCAGTTCTGGGGACGCGACCCGGCCCTGATGGAGGAAATCCGCCAGACCCGGAGCAACTCCCGTTACCTGCCCTCCCTGGCACTGCCCGAGGACATCATCGTCACCAGCGACCTCCACGCCCTGACGCCTGCGGAAGCCTTGCTCTTCGTCGTGCCCTCCAGGGGCATCCGCGAAACCGCAACCGCCCTCGCAGCCACCGCACTGCCAGGCCAGGCCCGCGCCCTGGTCTCCTGCGCCAAGGGCATCGAGCTGCATACCGGAAGGCGGATGTCGGAGATCCTCCAGGAGGAGCTGCCAGGTGTGCCGACCGCCGTGCTCACCGGCCCAAACCATGCCGAGGAGGTGGCGCAGAAACTGGCCACGGCGGCCGTGGTGGCAGGTGATGAACCCGCCGTGGCACGCGACCTCCAGACCTGTTTCACCCTGCCCTGGTTCCGCAGCTACACCAGTGACGACATCACCGGAGTCGAATGGGCCGGCGCCATGAAAAACCCCTACGCCATCGCCGCAGGAATCGCCCTCGGATTGAAGCTGGGCGACAATGCCATCGCCGCGCTGGTCACCCGCGCCCTGGCGGAGATGGTGCGCATGATCTCGGTAATGGGCGGCCGCCCAGAGACCTGTTACGGCCTGGCCGGTGTCGGCGACCTCATCACCACCTGCTACTCCGAGCACAGCCGCAACCACCGCGTCGGCAGACTGCTGGGTGAAGGCATGACCCTGGCTGACATCGTGGCGGGCACCCGCATGGTCGCCGAAGGCGTGCCCAACACCGCCAGCCTCCACGAAGCCGCCCTCCAGCATGGCGTCCGCGCCCCGCTGCTGGCCGAGATCAACGCCATTCTCCACGAGGGCAAGCCGGCCCGTGAAGCGATGCGCTCACTGCTTTCCCGGGATCCACGCCCGGAAAGCGAAAGCAAGGGCTGAGCAGGCGCATCACCGCCTCATGCCCAGCAGCCACTCCCCTCCGCGCCCGTCAGCGGCGGCCGACAGGAAGGAGTCAATCTGCGGCAGAGTCATGGCAGGGTGACGCACATGCAGCTCCCGGTAAATCCGGGCAAACTGGCCCGCCCCGGCATTCAGGCAGGCCTTGGCATCGCCTCCGGCAAAAGCCGCCTTGGCGGAACCGATCATGAAGGCCCTCAGCAAATGCTCCTCCGTCCCCGGCGCCACTTTCCCACAGTGCCCCAGCCAGTCCTGGACCGGATGCTCGGGGATGCTGATCGGCAGGTCGGGATTGCCCTGCAGATAGGCCAGAACCGCCGCCGCAGCCTGGACGCTTTCATCGGACAGCGGATTCTCCATGTAGCGGTCGATCAATCCGGCGACACCCTTCCGCAGCGCCGGATCTTTGATGATCTTCGTCACTTGATGCGCAAAGGCCTGCATCGCCGCCGCACCGTCATCTTCGGGACTGACCGGACGCATCTGGCGGATGGTGATCAGATGGTTCTTGTAATAGATCACGCCCGCCCACTGCTTGACCCGGGCCTCCTCGGTCCCCTTGTCTGTCTGCGCCACCCGGGTAACCTCGCAGGATCTCGCGGCCATCGGCACGGCGGCCTCCTTCCAAAGATCAATGCTGCCTCCTCCGATCTCCCCCATCAGCAGCCCCTTGTATCGCCCCTCCTTGGTCATCGCCTCCAGATCCCGGGTCACGCTTTCAAGCTCCTGAAGCACCAGCCTCTGCTGCTCTTCAAGGCTGATCTCACCTCCTGGCACTGCAAAAAAGAAGATGTCCCCGCGGGAACGCTCCTCCAGGCTCTCGTAACGGATGAAGCTTCCACCGCCCTCCTTGTAGCGAAACTCGCCCGCCAGACGATGCGTCCCAATGATGGGTGGAAAAACCAGACCCGTTCCCGCATGCCTCCAAGGCCTGCCATCCGGATCCGGGGCGATCCAGTTTCCTGGCGGCTCGACGGCGAACACCAGGGCGGCCAGCATCACCAAGAACAGAGGGAGGAATGGAAATTTCATGACAGGTGCGGTTTGATCATCCCTGGCGCGTTCTGTTCACGCAGGCAAGTCTGCACCACAGAATGGAAATCGGCCCTTTCCAGGGTTGCAAGCGCGATGAATCCCACCACTCTGAAGGCCCCCAAAGCCCCCATGAGTGCAACGCTGCCGTTCCGTGCGAACCAAGACCTCTTAGAATCCCAATATCAATCCTGGAGCAAGGATCCAGCCTCCGTTGACGCAGGCTGGGCCTCATTCTTTGAAGGCTTTGAACTCGGCATGGCCGAGCTCGCCAAACGCAAGGGCGCCGCCACCTCGGGCCCCTCCTCCGAAGCCACCCTTTCCGAAGCCACCCTGAACTTCCGCATGCGCGTCACCAACGCGCTGCTGCTCTTCCGCTCCCTCGGTCATCGCGAGGCCCACCTCGACCCCCTCAGCCAGTCCGGCCCCTCCGCCCCCGAGCTCAGCCTGGAGGCCCTCGGCTTCACCGAGGCCGACCTCGACCGCGAGGTGCAGACCCACATGTTCCGCGGCGGCCAGGCCATGAAGCTGCGCGACTTCCTCGCCGAACTCCGCCGCATCTACTGCGGCAGGAGCGGCTTTGAGTTCATGCACATCCACACGCCGGAGGTCCGCAACTGGCTGCTGGAGCGCATCGAAAACCGCAGCTTCGAGCCCACCCCGGACAAGAACGCCCAGGTGGACGCCCTGCGCTGGCTTCTCGAGGCCGAGAGCTTCGAACGCTTCCTTCACCGGCGCTTCGTCGGCCAGAAACGCTTCTCCGTCGAAGGCGGCGAATCCATGCTCGTCGCCCTCGAGACCATCCTCGAAAACCTGCCCGGCCATGGCGGCAAGGAAATCGTCATGGGCATGGCCCACCGCGGCCGCCTCAGCGTGCTCGCCAATTTCCTTCGCAAACCGCTGGAAATGCTCTTCTACGAGTTCAGCGAAAACTACGTCCCCGACACCGTCGGCGGCGACGGGGACGTCAAGTACCACCTCGGCTTTGAAACCGTCCGCGAAACCCGCGGCGGTGACAAGGTGGGCATCATGCTCGCCCCCAACCCCAGCCACCTTGAGGCCGTCGATCCCGTCGTCGAAGGCATGACCCGCGCCCGTCAGCGCTTCCTCGGAGACACCACGGAACGCAGGCAGGTGCTGCCCATCCTCATCCACGGTGACGCCGCCGTCGCCGGCCAGGGCATCGTCGCCGAGGTCCTCAACCTCTCCCAGCTCCCGGGCTACCGCACCGGCGGCACCATCCACATCGTGGTGAACAACCAGATCGGGTTCACCACCCTGCCCGCCGACGCCCGCTCCACCACCTACTGCACGGATGTCGGCAAGCTCATCGACGCCCCCGTCATCCACGTGAACGGCGACTGCCCTCTCGAAGTCGCCGCAGCCGCGCGGCTCGCGCTGGACTTCCGCCAGAAGTTCGGCCGTGACGTCTTCATCGACATTGTTTGCTACCGCCGCTACGGCCACAACGAGACCGACGAGCCCGCGTTCACCCAGCCGAACATGGCGCGCACCATCGGCTCGCACCCCTCGACCGCCGCCCTCTTCCGCCAGCAGCTCATCGAATCCGGCGTGCTTGATGAAGCCGGCGCCGGCGCTCTTCAGAAGGAGCTGGAGGACGAGCTCGAGCAGGGCGTCAACGACCTCGCCCACAAGGAGGACAAAACCGGGGGCAATCCCTTCGAAGGCTCCACCGCCCAGCCCCAGGCCGCCTATGACTACAACGTCGTCGAAACCGGCGTTGACCGCGACAAGCTCACCTTCATTGGCAAAAAGCTCCTGGAAGCCCCCGAAGGCTTCCACCTCCATCCCACCATCGCCCGCCGCTTCCTGGCCGCCCGCGGCAAGGCCATCGAGACTGGCGAAGGCATCGACTGGGCCACCGCCGAGGCCCTTGCCTTCGGCACCCTGCTGACGGAAGGCAACGGCGTCCGCCTCTCCGGCCAGGACGTCCGTCGCGGCACCTTCAGCCACCGCCACAGCGTCTTCTACGACACCGAAACCCGCGAGCGTCACATCCCGCTCAACAACCTGGAGGAAGGACAGGCC
Organism: Prosthecobacter sp.; assembly: GCA_044341745.1. Classification (GTDB taxonomy): domain Bacteria; phylum Verrucomicrobiota; class Verrucomicrobiia; order Verrucomicrobiales; family Verrucomicrobiaceae; genus Prosthecobacter. The sequence continues at coordinate 31,454 of JBIIRD010000036.1, forward strand.
AGGTACTGCGTTTACAACTCCCTCCTCTCCGAGGCCGCCGTGCTCGGCTTCGACTACGGCTACTCACTGCTCGCCCCGAACCTTCTCATCTGCTGGGAGGCCCAGTTCGGTGACTTCGTCAACGGCGCCCAGGTGATCATCGACCAGTTCATCGCCTCCGCCGAATCCAAGTGGCAGCGCCCCAGCCATGTCACCCTGCTCCTCCCTCACGGCTACGAAGGCCAGGGACCCGAGCACTCCAGCGCACGCCTTGAGCGCTTCCTCCAGCTCTGCGCCGGCGGCAACATGCAGGTCTGCAACTTCTCCACCCCCGCGCAGTATTACCACGCCCTGCGCCGTCAGGTGAAGCGCGGCACCCGCAAGCCGCTCGTCGTCATGACGCCGAAGAGCCTCCTGCGCCACCCGCGCTGTGTTTCAAAGCTCGATGACATGGCCGCCGGCACCCACTTCAGGGAGGTCCTCGACGACGAGCACCTCACCATCAGCCCCGAGCGCGTCACACGCCTGATCTTCTGCTCCGGCAAGGTTTACTACGACCTCCTCGACTTCCGCGAGAAAAACAAGATCAAGAACGCCGCCATCATCCGCGTCGAGCAGCTTTACCCGCTCAATTACGAAATGCTCAAGGGCATCGTCGCCAAGTACCCCCGCGCCCAGAAAAAGTGGATCTGGTGCCAGGAGGAGCCCCGCAACATGGGCGCCTTCTACTACATCCGCCCTCGCCTCGAGGAGCTTTCCAACCACAAGCTTCGTTACGCCGGCCGCGAACGCTCCAGCAGCCCGGCCGCAGGCTCCAAGGCCATCCACGTCCTCGAGCAGGAGAAGCTGGTCGAGGACGCCTTCAGCGTCTAGTCCGGGACAAGTCCCGTTCCTGTTCATACTGCAATCTTTGTTAAACCTTCAGAAAGCCCCCCTCGATCATGGCTGACATCAAAATCCCCGCACTCGGCGAATCCGTCGCCGGAGGTCAAATCTCCAAATGGCACTTCAAGATCGGCGACGCCGTCAAGGTCGGCGACGTCCTGCTGACCCTGGAAACCGACAAGGTCGCCGCCGAAGTCACCGCCGAAACCGCCGGTGTTCTCACCGCCATCTCCGCCAGGGAGGGTGACGATGTCGTCATCGGCGCCGTCGTCGGCCAGATCGCCGAAGGCGCCGCTGCTTCAGCCCCGGCTGTAGCACCCGCACCCGCACCCGCACCCGCACCGGCACCGGCCACGGAGGCCGCCAAGCCCGCACCGGCCCCGGCTGCACCCGCCGCAGAAGCTCCCAAACCCGCTCCCGCCGCACCCGCACCCAAGCCTGCCCAGGCTCCGAAGGCCGCTCCGGCGCCGGAAGGCCGCGTCACACGCAAGAAGATGACGCCCCTGCGCAAGAAGATCGCCGACCAGCTCGTCAGCGCCCAGCAGACCGCCGCCATCCTCACCACCTTCAACGAGTGCGACATGAGCGGCATCATGGCCCTGCGCTCCAAGCTTCAGGACAGCTTCGTCAAGAGCCACGGCGTGAAGCTCGGTTTCATGTCCTTCTTCGTGAAAGCCGTCGTCGAGGCCCTCAAGGCCGTCCCCCAGATCAACGTCCGCGTCGAGGGCGACGAGATCATCCAGCAGCACTTCTTCGACATTGGCGTCGCCGTCGGCACCGAACGCGGCCTGATCGTCCCGGTCATCCGCGACGCCGACCAGAAGAGCTTCGCGGACATCGAAAAGGACATCCTCGCCTACGCGGCCAAGGCCAAGGAGGGCAAGATCGAGCTGTCCGACCTCACCGGCGGCGTCTTCACCATCTCCAACGGCGGCGTTTACGGCTCCCTGCTCAGCACCCCGATCATCAACCCGCCGCAAAGCGCCATCCTGGGCATGCACAGCATCCAGCAGCGCCCGGTCGCCATTGATGGCAGGGTCGAGATCCGCCCCATGATGTACCTCGCCCTCAGCTACGACCACCGCGTCGTCGATGGCAAGGAGGCCGTGACCTTCCTGATCCGCATCAAGGACTGCATCGAAAACCCCGCCCGCATGCTGGTGGGGGCCTGATCAGGCGCCGGAAACACCTGTCCATCCGCCCTGAAGAGCCCGCTTGAGCGGGTTCCCGGGGAGGATTGCCCCTTGCTTTCCCCTCACAACCGCCTAAACACGCCCGCTCCTATGGCATCCACCCCCGTCATCAACCTGCGCAAAGGCCACGCCGTGCGCTACAACAATGAAGTCTGCCTCGTCTCCGCCTTCGAACTGAAGACGCCCCCGCGCATGGCTTCCTACGTGCAGATGTCCATCCGCACGCTCAGCACCGGCAAGGTCTACAACCTGCGCATGACCTCCAACGAGTCTCTCGACTCCGTCAACCTGGAGCGCCAGCCCCACGAGTTCAGCTACAAGGACGGCGACGGCTACCATTTCATGCACCCGGAAACTTTCGAGGACGTCATCCTCGGCGAATCCGCCGTGTCCGATGCCAAGGACTATCTCATCGAAGGCCAGAAGTACACCGTCCAGTTCGCCGACGGCCTCGCCATCGGCATCGAGCTGCCCGCCTCCGTCGTCATGACCGTCACGGAAGCCCCTGAGGGCGTCAAGGGCGACTCCGCCAACAACGTTTACAAGTCCGCCACCCTCGAAACCGGCCTCATCGTCCAGGTCCCCCTGTTCATCGGCCCCGGCGACAAGATCAGCGTCAAGACCGAGGACAACTCCTACCTCGGCCGCTCCAACTGAGCCGCCTGACCACGAGTCTCCCCCCTTCAGCGCCACGGTTCACTCCGTGGCGCTTTTTGTTGGGCCGGCTCAGATGGAGGGCAGCGACAGCGCATCCTGCGGCGCCGCCTCAACCTTCGCCAGGATGCGCGCCGGGATGTCCACCGCCTTCATCCTGCCCGTCGCCTTGTCGCGCTGCACGCAGGCCGCCACGATCACCCCTTCCGCAGCCAGCACGCCGTCCTGCTTCCAGAAGCGGATGATGTAGCGGATGGTCTTCCTGCGCACCTCCTCCACCAGCAGTTCCATCGTGAACTCCTCCTCAAAACGCAGCGGCGCCTTGTAGTCGCACGAGGCGTGAACCCGCGGCCAGCCCACGCACTCGACATCCGCCACTTCATTGTGACCGTCCCAGATCGACATGCCCTGGGCGCGGAAAAAATCGTGCTCCACCCGCTCCATGTAGCGGAAGAAATTCGAGAAATGCACGATACCCGCCATGTCCGTGTCGGCAAACTGGACGCGATCGGTCAGGGTGTGTCGGAAAGCCATGTTCCATGACTGGCGCAGGCCGGGCCCCCGTTCAAGCTCCACCACGACCAGGCTGTCCCATCCAACCAGTTGGTTACTTTTTGGCGTTGGGAATGAATGCAAGGAACGTTTCTCTTACTAAGGCATCCTCATGAACCGCGTCCTGACCTCCCTTTTCCTCCTCTTCACACTGATTCCAGCCGCCCAGGCCCAGGTCGATCTTGATGCGCCCGGCCCCAAGGTCGCCGCCAGCCTCATCGCAGAAGTCAAGGCCGCCGCCCCCGGTCAGCCCTTTCAGGTCGCCGTCAGGCTCGTGCACCAGCCCCACTGGCACACCTACGGCAGGGAGCTGCCGCCGGAGGTCATCGGCAAGCCGACCCGACTCAGGTGGACGCTTCCCGAAGGCTGGTCCGTCGAGGATCTTCCCTGGCCGCCCACCCACGAGGTCGAGTCCACCGATGGCAAAAAATCCCAGGGCTATGACGGCACGGTGCATCTGCCCGCCAGGATCATCCCGCCAGCCTCCGCGAAGGCCGGTGATTCCGTCGAGCTGATCGTCAAGGTGGACGCCCTGGTCTGCAATCCCTCCAACTGCATGCCCGCCAAGCCTGAGGCGAAACTGACGCTGAAACTGGAGGACAAGGCCGAGGCCGACCCCGACCATGCCGCTGTTTTTGGTTCGGCCGCACCTGCCGCACCCTCGGAGGCCGCCTCTGCAAAAGCTGTCACCAACCCCGCCCCGAAACCGGAGCGTTCCTTCGCGGGCTACCTGCTCTTCGCCTTCATCGGCGGCCTCATCCTCAACGTCATGCCCTGCGTCTTCCCCGTGCTCGGCATCAAGGTCCTGAGCGTGGTCCAGCAGGCCGGCGGCGACAAGCGCCAGGTGCTCATGCACGGCCTGGCCTACACCCTCGGCGTGCTCGTCTGCTTCTGGGCGCTCGGCGCCCTTGTCATCACGTTGGGCAAGGCCTGGGGATTCCAGCTCCAGTCCCCCTCCTTTGTCTTCGGCCTCTGCGCATTCTTCCTGATCTTCTCCCTCAGCATGGCGGGCGTGTTTGAAATCGGCGCCTCCGCCGTCGGTGTCGGCCAGGACCTCCAGGCACGGCACGGCCTCGGCGGCTCCTTCTTCTCGGGCCTGCTCGCCGTGGTCGTCGCCACTCCCTGCTCCGCCCCCTTCCTCGGCTCCGCTCTTGGTTATACCGTGACCCTGCCCGCCGCCCAGGCGCTGCTGATGTTCTCGATGATCGGCATTGGCCTCGCCAGCCCCTTCCTGATCCTGGCCGTGTTCCCCAAGCTGGTGTCCGCCCTGCCCCGTCCCGGGGCCTGGATGGAAAGCTTCAAGCAAGGCCTCTCCTTCCTGCTCTTCGGCACGGTGGCCTTCCTCCTCTGGGTGCTCACCGGCATGGTCGAGGGACAGCCCATGCTCTTCCTCATGTTCGGACTGGTGCTGGTCGCCATGGGCTGCTGGATCTACGGCCGCTGGTGCCTGCCTCACAAGAAGCCCCGCACACGCCTCACCGCCCTCGTCCTCGCCCTGACCTGCATCGTCGGCGGCCTAACCTATGGCTGGCCAAAGGTGGAAAAAGGCGCTGTCAGCGACGGCAGCCATGTCGAGGGCGGACTGACCTGGGAGGCCTGGTCGCCGGAAAAGGTCGAGCAGCTCCGCGCCGCCAAAACGCCGGTTTACATCGACTACACTGCCAAATGGTGCTTCACCTGCCAGGTCAACAAGCGCATCTACAAGGACTCCGCCCTGCAGAAGCTGATCGCCGGAAAAAAGGTGACCCTGCTCAAGGCGGACTGGACCAATGAGGACCCGCGCATCACCCAGGCCCTCTCCCAGCTGGGCAAGGCCGCCGTTCCCGTGAACGTTCTTTATGTTCCCGGAAAGGCGGATCCCGTGGTGCTGCCGGAGCTGCTGAGCGTCGAGAACGTCGCGGAGGCCCTCGGTCAGATTCCGTGACGCAAGCGCGCTTGCGCTGCTGCGACGGCTGTGGCTTTCTCGCCTCATGCCCGCCCTTCCCGCGAACGTCATCGAACTCTGCCAGGCCCTCGTTCGCATCCCTTCGGTCAACCCTGACGGCGACCCGGGAACACCCCAGGTCGGTGAGCATGCCTGCGCGGAGTTTGTCGGCGAATTCCTCCGCGCCTCAGGTGCGGAGGTCTTCCTTGATGAAGTGGAACACGGCCGGCCGAACGTCATCGGCCGCTTCCCCACACTGCCCTTGCCAGATGGCCGCAAAAAGCAGCGCATCGTCTTCGGCCCGCACACCGACACCGTCAGCGTCGGCGGCATGACCATCGACCCCTTCGGCGGCGAGATCCGCAACGGCTGTGTCTGGGGCCGCGGCGCCAGCGACACCAAGGGCTCGATGGCCTCGATGCTCTGGGCGCTGCATGAGGCCCGTGAGCTCATCCCCGGCCTGTCCGTGGAGGTGCATTTCGCCGGATTCATGTCCGAGGAAAGCGCCCAGCTCGGCTCCCAGCACTTTGCGAAAAACCACGGCCCCTATGACCTGGCCATCGTCGGTGAACCCACGGAACTGAAAACCGTCTTCCGGCACAAGGGCTGCCTTTGGGCCGACATCCACACCCATGGCATCGCGGTGCACGGAGCCACCCCGGAGCGTGGCGTCAATGCCATCGTCAAGATGGCCGCCATCATCCAGGGCCTCGACACCACCTTCCGCCAGCGCCTGGTCGAAATCGGCGGCACCGATGAATGGCTCGGCGCCAGCACCATCAATCTCGGCATGATCAAGGGCGGCACCCGCAGCAACATCGTCGCCGACCACTGCACGCTGAGGGTGGACATGCGCACGACACCGGGCCTGAACCGCAACGGCGGCGCCCTGGCCGCCCTGACCGAGTTTGTTCATGGCATCGATCCCGGGGCCACCGTCGAACCTCTGCCGGAAACCCTGCCCCTCGACACGGATCCGGCGAACCCGCTGGTGCAGCGTCTGATCGACTGCGGCACCCCCCTCACCGGCGCCCCCTGGTTCTGCGACGCCGCGTTCCTGGCCGCCGCCGGCACGCCCTCCATTGCCATCGGCCCAGGCAGCATCGCCCAGGCCCACACCAAGGACGAGTTCATCCGCTGCGCCGATCTTGAGGCCGGAGCGGAGTTCTTCGGCCGCTTCCTCCGCTCCTTCGCAGGAAGCTGCGCCGCCTCATGAAGCGACGCCTGATCTTCCTGACCCTGGCCCTGGCCGCCCTTGTGCTCAGCCTGGTGTTCCAGTTCAGCCGCCGAACCACCAGCGTGAAGGATTTCTGCCTGCCACTTCCCGACCTGTCCTCCTGGATGATGCCGACGCCCAAGCTCGAACTGCCCTATCCAGCCCCGCCCGCGCCTGAAACCTGGGACACCTGGGCTGCGGAGCAGCGCCTCACGGATGTCAATCAGCGTGTCCGGCCCATGCTGGCGACGCTCCTTCAGCAACGCGGATTCACCCTGGGCTCCGCCGTTTATCTGCGGGCTTGCAAGAATGAGCGTGAACTGGAGCTGTGGCTGAAAAACAAACAGGGCTGGGAGCTCTGGCGCACCTATCCGGTCGCGGCAGCCTCAGGCCGGCCGGGGCCCAAGGAACGCGAGGGCGACTTTCAGGTTCCCGAAGGATTTTACAACATCACCTCCCGTCAGCTCAATCCCGCCAGCCGATACCATCTCGCTTTCAACATAGGTTATCCCAACAATCTCGACCTGCATCACCACCGCACCGGCAGCTTCATCATGATCCATGGACGCGACGTCAGCATCGGCTGCCTGGCGATGACCGACCCCGCCATCGAGGAGATCTACCTGCTCGTCGAGTCCGCGCTTGCCGCAGGCCAGCCGGCCATCCCGGTGCATTGCTTCCCGTTCAGGCTCACCGCCGCACGCCTTGCTTCATGGACAGACCATCCCTGGCACGCCTTCTGGAAGGATGAACTGCTGCCCGCCCACGCCTTTTTCGAGCAGCACCGGGAGGTTCCGGACATGCAGGTCACCAACGGCCGCTACACCCTGGAGGCCGGGCAGAAGGCAAGGCTTCACCCGGCCCCCTGAGTCTTCAGAGCTTCCTGCACACGCTCCACGGCCGCCATCCGCAGTCCGCCACACTGGGAGCAGTGAACCAGCATCCGTTTGCCGCGGGACTTCGCCTTCCAGCGCACACCGCCGACTTCCCAGACCGACTTCGAGGCCCCGCATCCCAGGCAGCGGATTTTCCAGGACTCCGACTCCGCACGCATGTCCTCCGCCCAGCTCCTGGGCAGCACTGTCATGAGAAATTGTTGAAACCGTGTCATGTGAATCGGACAGACGCCCTCCTTTCAGGCCGGCTCCCCGGGCGGCTGATGCTTCCAGACGGCAGACAGGCACGGCATGCAAGCAGCCGGACCATTCCTCTGATGATGGATTGAGCCCTCATTAAACCAGGAGATTGCTACCAGGAAGGATAACCCGGCTCCAGGAACTGGAACAAGCCCCAAATCACCCCGGCTGCCCCTGAGCGCACGATCCATCTTTTTCCTTGCCCGCCGCCTGTCCTCAGGCATTTCCCAGCATGCCCAAGCCGCCGCCCCAAGCCCGTCAGAACCGCCATGTCTCCCCCACTGCGAACATGCCGCATGTTCATGACGAGGGTGATCTGGCCGCCCTGCTGGCTGACAAGCCGGATCCGCTCGTGCTCATCCTCGACTGCATCCAGGACCCCCACAACCTCGGCGCCTGCCTGCGCACCGCCGACGCCGCCGGCTGCACCTGCGTCATCATGCCCAAGGACAAGTCGGCGCCGATCACCGAAACCGTCCTGCGCGTCTCCTGCGGCGGCGCCCACAACGTGCCCCTCGTCCGCGTCACCAACCTGGCCCGCGTCATGGAGAAGCTCAAGGACCTCGGCATCTGGATCGTCGGCACCGCCGATGAAACCAGCCAGTCCCTCTATGACATCGACCTCAAGGGCCCCATCGCCATCGTCATGGGGGCCGAGGGCGAGGGCATGCGCCGCCTCACCGGCGAGCTCTGCGACTTCCTCGCCCGCATCCCCATGGGCCGCAGCAGCAGGGTCCCCTGCCTCAACGTCTCCGTCGCCACCGGCGTCTGCCTCTTTGAAGCCATGCGGCAGCGGCTGAAAAAGTGAACGCCGCCCGGCCTAACGAAAAAGTGCGCCCAGCCTCCGGCCCAGCAGCACCCCGGCCCCGGCGATCGTGACCGTCAGGAACAGCATCGCCCACACCCCCAGCGCGGCGGCAAGCTGCGGTCCCCCGCCCAGCGCCAGCATGAGGCTGTAGATGGCCTTGGTGACCGGAAAATGCGCGGCCTGCTGCGCCAGCACCATGGAGTCGCTCACCTCCAGCATGGCAAAGGCAAAGGCCAGCAGCCCGCCCGCCACCAGGTTTGGCAGCACCAGCGGCAGCGTGATGCGCCACAGGGCGCGCTCCGGCGAGGCACCAAGGTTCTGCGCCGCTTCTTCGAGCACCGGGCTGACCTGCTGAAAACCGGCGCTTGCCGAACGCACGACATACGGCAGGCGGCGCACGGCGTAGGCGATCACCAGCAGCAGCAGCGGGTCCTCTCCCAGGATGAGCCAGTCAAAGGGCTGCCCCGGCCGGGTCATGGCCAGATAACCAAAGGCCACGACAATGCCAGGCACGGCCAGCGGCAGCATCGCCATCAGGTCCAGGGCCTGCCGGCCCCAGAACCGCGTCCTGACGCTGACATACGCCACCGCCGTGCCGAGCACCAGCGCCAGCACCAGCGCCAGCCCGGAGTACTTCAGGCTGTTGGCGATGGAGCTCAGCGTCAGCTCATGACCAAGCGCGCCGCGGTAATGCTCCAGCGTCAGCTCATGGGGCAGCACCGTGCCATACCAGTCGCGCGAAAGGCTGAGCAGCACCACGCCCAGATGAGGCAGCACCGCCAGGAAGGTCACGCCGCCAAACAGCAGCGCGGCCAGCCAGCCTTTCACCCGGGGCAGCCGCGTCACCTCCCGGGTCGTCGCCGCCCTGCCCCCGCCGAGGGCGTTGGAACGGCCGAACAAAGTTTTGCTCAAGACATAGGTCAGCGTGCTGAAGCCCAGCATCACCACCACCAGCGCATAGGGGAAGGGGTTGCCGCTGAGGTCGTTCAGCGACCGGAAGATCTGAACGGCGGTGACACGCTCGAAGTCGAACACCAGCGGCACGCCCAGCTCCGTGAAGGCCCAGATGAAAACGATGGTCCCACCGGCAAAGATGCCCGGCATCACCAGCGGCAGAGTCACCCTCCAGAACCGCCGCCAGGGCGGACAGCCCAGGCTCGCGGCGGCCTCCTCCATGGCTGGATCCAGGTTCGCCAGCGTCGCGGCCACGTTGAGGTACAGGATCGGATACAGGTGCAGCACCTCCATGATCACGATGCCCGGCACCTGCCCCTCCGCAAACCAGTCCACCGGATGCTGCCGGCTCATCAGGCCCAGGTTCATCAGCAGGCTGTTCAGCGCGCCCTGCTGCCCCAGCATGGCCTTGATGCCGATCGCCCCGACAAACGGCGGCAGCACCATCGGTGTCAGAACCAGGCTGTTGAGCAGCGTCCTGCCGGGGAACTCATGCCTGACAAACAGCAGCGCAAGCGGCAGCGACACCAGCAGGCAGCCCAGCGTCGTCCAGGCCGCGATCACAAAGGAGTTCACCAACCCCTCCCGGTACAACGGATTGAGGAACACCTCGCCGATGAACTCCAGGGTGAACCGCTGGTCCGGCGTCTCAAAGGCCGAACGAACCGCCGTCCAGATCGGAAACACGAAGAAACAGCCGAAAAAGACGGCCGTCACCCCAACAATGAACATCGACAGGACCCGGGACATGAAGGCCGTATTCAGGCACGGCCCGAACCGGCTTGCGACAGGAAAATCCGGCGCCCGAATCGGCCATGGCGGCCGTCTTGCCAATCCCTGCATCCTTTCTTATGAAGGTCTGCATGACCTCCGCACCCGACTCCTCCAGGCTGGCGATCGGCATTGACCTGGGCGGCACCCACATCAAGGCGGCCCTGATTGACCGTGATTCGGCCGAACGGATCACCTGCCTCTCCCGTCCGACCCGCGACGGGGAGTTCATGGACGGCAAGCCTGTCTTTGCGCGCAGCATCCTTGAAATCGTGCGGGAGCTGGAGGCGGAGGCCGGAGAGGCCAGACTGCCCGTCGGCCTTTGCGCACCCGGCCTGGCCCACCCCAAGGGACGGTGCATCGACTGGATGCCCGGCCGCATGCAAGGTCTCGAAAAGCTGGACTGGCCCGCTTTCCTCAACCGTGACGCCCACGTCATCAACGACGCCCAGGCGGCCCTGCTGGGCGAGGTCTGGGCTGGTTCCGCCAGAGGCTGCGAGGACGTCTTCATGATCACCCTCGGCACGGGCGTCGGCGGCGCCGTGCTCAGCGGCGGACGCCTGCTCAAGGGCTTCACCGGACGCGGCGGCCACCTGGGGCACATCAGCATCGACGCCCAGGCGCCGAAGGATATCTTCAACACGCCCGGAAGCCTGGAATCCTTCCTGGGCAACAAGACACTCCACGAACGCTGCGGAGGACGTTACGAAAACACCCATGTCCTGGTCGCCGCGGCCGCCGCCGGTGACGGGCCGGCACGTCGCCTCTGGCTGGAATCCGTGCGCCGCCTCGCCGTCGGCATCACCTCCCTCGTCAATGTGCTGGATCCGGAGCTCGTCATCCTCGGCGGCGGCATCGCCTCAGGCGCCGGCGAGGAGCTGATGCGCCCGCTGCTGGACTTCATGGATGAACTGGAATGGCGGCCGGGCGGCCATCGTGTCCGCCTTGCCCTGGCCTCCGCCGGCGAATGGGCCGGAGCCTGCGGCTGCGTGGCCATGCTCAACCAGCTGCACGCGCGGGTGCCGGCCGATTGAAATCCGGAGGCCGCTCAGCGTGATGCAGATGCATCCAGGGCCATGCGCCCGAGCGCAAGCGAACCCAGTAGTCCCGAACGCGCCCCCAGCCCGGGCGAAACAATGTAGCTGTCAATCTCCCTGCCGGTCTGAGGAATGAGCAGGTAACCGTTCAGATGATGCATCAGGCGGCCGCGGATCAGCGGAATAAGCTGCGGCTGCTCCATGACACCGCCTCCCAGGATGATGCGGCGCGGGGAAAGGGTGAGCGTCAGGTTCATCAGGGCATGCGCCATGACATCGGCAATCTCCTCCCAGGCCGGATGCTCCAGCGGCAGCGAGTCCGCACGCACGCCCCAGCGACGGGCGATGGCGGGGCCGCAGACATAACCCTCGACACAGCTCTTGTGGAAAGGACACTGGCATTCGCGCTGAATCGCGAGGCTGTTCACGGGCGGCGGCACGGCAAGGTGGCCGATCTCCGGATGCAAGGCGCCATGCAGCAGCCTGCCGTTCACCAGGACTCCGCCGCCCACACCCGTGCCGACGGTGATGTAAACCAGCGGGTCAATGCCCTGCCCGGCACCCCAGAGGTACTCGCCAAGCACCGCAGCGTTGACGTCGGTGTCAAAACCCACCGGAACCCGGAAGCGGTTCTTCAGCCGGTTGACCACGTCCGTGTGCTGCCATCCCGGCTTGGGCGTGGTGGTGATGAAACCAAAAGTTTCGCTGTTTGGATCCAGGTCCACCGGGCCAAAGCTGCCCACCCCGATGGCCTCGAAAGGTCCATGCTCGGCCTTGGCCCTCGACAGCCAGCGCGACACACCCTCCAGGGTCTCCTCCGGCGTCGTGGTCTCAATGCGGTGCGTTTCCAGGATCTCATGCGGCCCGCGGCCGATGCCGCAGACAAACTTGGTTCCACCCGCCTCGATGGCTGCAATCAGGGGCTGCTTGTCCATGGCGCTCATGCGGGGCGGACGGCGGCCGAATCACGGATGCCCAGGCTGGCGTAGATCTCACGCGTCGCCTGCGACTTGTTCAGGGTGTAGAAGTGAATGCCATCCACCCCGTTTTCCAGCAGGTCGCGGCATTGCTCGGTGGCATAATGCACGCCGACACGCTGCACGGCGGCCTCGTCCGCACCGGCACGCTGGATCGCCCGCAGCAGCTTGGCCGGATAACGGGCCCCCGCCGCCAGCTCCGCCATGCGCTTCATGCCGCCGGCGCTGGTGATCGGCATGATGCCCGCGATGATCGGGATCGTGATGCCCGCCAGACGGCAGCGGTCGCGGAAGTCCAGGAAGTCGTGGTTGTCGAAAAAGAGCTGCGTGCAGATGTAGTCCGCCCCTTCGTCACACTTGGCCTTCAGGTAATCCATCTCCGCCACGCGGTTGGGCGTGGAGGGATGCCCCTCGGGAAAACCGGCGACACCGATGCCAAACCCACGCTTGTCAGGGTGCGCGCCGCTGTCATTGAACTTGCGGATGAACCTCACCAGGTCGGCGGCATGCTGGAAGGCGTCATTCCTGCGGTCATAGCCCTCCAGGTTGCGCGGCGGGTCCCCGCCCAGCGCAAGGATGTTGCTCACGCCGGCCTCGGCATAACGCTCGAGGATGGAGGCGATGTCCGCCTCGCTGTGGCACACGCAGGTCAGATGCGGCACCGGATCCAGCGTGGTGGTCTTCTTGATGCGGACGACCAGGTCATGTGTCAGCTCACGCGTGCTGCCTCCAGCCCCATAGGTGACGCTGACAAACGAGGGCTTGTAGGCCTCCAGCTCGCCGATGGTCTGAAATAGCGCTTCCGATGCCTCGGCGGACTTGGGCGGGAAGAATTCAAAGGACAGCGTCGGGCGCTGCTGGCTGAGGATGTCGGCGATGTGCATTCAGGGATCTGCGGCAGGTATAGAGTCTGCCCCAGCCGCACGCAAGACTGGAGAGCATGAGCCTGTTCTCCATCCCACCCCGTTGTCCGCCATGAAAGTCAGGCCGCCTCGTCCCCGAGCCGCCTGTCGCCGGTCAGGTAGCCCTGCACATAGTCGCGAACGGCATCCTCCAGCGTGCAGAGAGGCTCGTCATAGCCGGTCTTCCGCAGCTTGGTGATGTCGGCGCAGGTGTAGTATTGATACTTGGCCTTCAGAGCCTCCGGCATCGGCACAAAATCGATGACAGGCTCCCGGCCCAACGCCGCAAAAATGGCTTTCACCAGCTGCACCCAGGTGTGCGCCTGCCCAGAGCCCAGGTTGTAAAGCCCGCCGGCCAGAGGTTCACCGGCCAGGTGCAGCGTCATTTTCACGGCGTCCTTCACATACAGGAAGTCACGCATCTGCTCGCCGTCCTTGTATTCTGGCCGGTCGGACTTGAAAAGCTGCACCTTCCCGGTCTGCAGGATCTGTCCGTAGGCCTTGTGCACGACACTGCGCATGTCGGCCTTGTGATCCTCATTGGGGCCATAGACGTTGAAATACTTCATGCCGACCACTCGGCGCAGGATGCCAGTGCGCTGGGCGTGGAGATCAAACAGGTGCTTCGAGTAACCGTACATGTTCAGCGGACGCAGCCGGTGCAGGTCGGTCATCGTGTCGTCCATCCCCAGACTGCCGTCCCCGTACGTGGCGGCGGAGGAGGCATAGACAAACCGGGTGCCACTGGCCAGCGCCCACTCGGCAAGGATCCGGGTGAACTCATAGTTGTTCCGCATCAGGTAGTCCGCATCCTTCTCCGTGGTGGCCGAGCAGGCGCCCAGGTGAAAGATGACGTCAAACCGGCCCAGCGCCTCCGGCTCCGCTCGCACCCGCCGCTCCAGGTCGCCGCCGTCGATGTAGTCGTGAAACTTCAGCGGCACCAGGTTGCGCCACTTTTCATCCGTGCACAGCTTGTCGCTGACCACGATGTTTTCGCAGCCCCGACGATTGAGCTCCCAGACGACGGCGCTGCCGATGAATCCGGCTCCGCCGGTGACAAGAATGCGGCTTTCAGGTGACTTGAGCATCCCGGCTGTTAACCAGGGGCGGTCGAAATTGCAACCCCTCACCTGCGTCGGCGCCAGGCCGGGCCTGAACAAACTTTACTGAAGGGCCTCCCGCCAGACCGCCGGATGCAGAAAGGCCTGGAGCGTGCTGCCGCGATCTCCCGCCGCGCCCGCGATGGTTTCCATCGTCATGCCCTCCCTCACGCCAATCGCCGGATACAGCCATTCCTCGCCGCCGATGTGCAGCTTGGGAATCAGGGCCGTTCCAAGGTGCTCCACCTCCCAGCTCAAAAGCAGGGGCTCCTCATCTGAAAACGATTCAAAAAACACCTCGTGATCCGGAATGGTGCCCAGCAGCCCGCTGCCGTTGATCAGGTCCCAGACTTCACCCGTCTGAAGGTCCAGATGCACGGCAAACCCAGCCGTGATGCTCCTTCCATCCCGGTTTTTCTGCCGACAAATCAGCCCGAACATCGTGTGCGGCGGCGCTTCCTGCGGAACAATGTCCACCTGATAACCAAAGCGCAGGGGGTGAGGTGGCACCTCGATCATGCCAAAACTGATCATGTCGAAGCTGGCAAAAGCCATTTCTGGGCTGATATGAGCTGTTGGAGCGTGCATGGATTTTATTGTAATTCGAAACAATCACGCTCAAGAACCTACTGAAATCAAATTTATTTATGATAATTTAAATTTAACAGGCCTTTAGAACTCCGCTTATTTTAAAAAAACTTAACTTTGCAGCAACCATGCCAAGATCGGAATGTCCGCAGGGGCCAGACGAAGGTTCGCCAGTTCATGGCTTTCCACCCACTTCAACGCTGCGTGCTCACGGGCCATCGGATGACGGCTGCCCTCCCGAAGCCGGCAGCGAAATGGATGCAGGAGGACCTGCCCCCATTCGTAGTCATGCAGCACGGGAGGCCCGCCGGTCAGCACCTCAACCACGCAGCCCAGCTCTTCTTCCAGTTCCCGCTGCAGGGCTGCTTCCGAAGACTCCCCCGGCTCGATTTTACCACCGGGAAACTCCCAATAACCCGCCAGCCGCTTGCCTGCGGGCCGCTCGGCCACCAGCACCAGGCCATCCCGCTCCAGGATGGCGCACACAACTTCAACGGGGTTTTGCAAGGACATCGGACGAACGAATTAGCAAGCCAGTCATGGCTGAACAGTGCTTTCCTGACTCAGTCCACACGGATCTGACCGCCAGAGCCTTTCCTTAGCGAAGGGGCACGATCTCAGGCAGTGAATCGGAATACCCCGCCTTGGTCCGGCGCAGTTCGCCCACGACCGCCTCCCTGAGCCTGAGCAGGTCGGCCTGATGAGCGGCGTCCGCCGCCAGGTTGGTGAGCTCCTCGGGATCCTTTTGCAGATCGTAGAGCTCCTCAGGCAGCCCCGGCTTCAGATATCGCACATACTTGAAGCGTCCGTCGTTGATCGCTGCATACCAGGGGAAATGATGATGCTCCGCTTTCTCGGGCTCTTCCTTGACCACACGTGTCACGTTACTGCCAAAATGGTCACCCGTGCCCTCGAAAAAGCAGGGATGATCCCAGGAGGCCCCCTCAGGGTCATGCAGAAGAGGAGTCAGATCCCGACCATGAATCTCCCAGGGAATGGGGATGCCTGCCGCCGCGCTGAAGGTGGCGACCAGGTCGGTGCCGTTCACCGGACGAGCACAGACCTTGTTCTCAGGAAACGTGCCTGGCCAGGAGATGATGAGAGGGCTGCGATAGCTGGCGTCGTAAGGGGCAAGCTTGGTCCGGAGACCATGCTCACCCATCGCAAAGCCCTGGTCGGCCGTGAACACCACCAGGGTGTTTTCCAGCTGCCCGCTATCCTTGAGCGCTGTCATCACCCGCCCCACGCCTTCATCCAGGGCGCTCACACATTCCAGCACCTGGTGAATGTAATCCTCATAGGTCCCGGCATTCCTGCCCTGCTTGCCAGCCTTGCCGCCTTCCTTGCCAGCCACGATGCGGCCGTCTGCCGTGCGAATCCAGGACTGCGTGGCCTTGAGATAATCAGGTTTGCCCGGACGCGGACCGACAATGTCGGCGGGAACCCTGACCTCGTCATTCTGATGCGTGCCCAGATGGCGCCTGGCCGGCGTGGTGGGGCCATGAACGGCACCGTAGCAAAGCCAGAGGTACCAGGGTTTGCCGGCTTGCCGCTGTTCACCACGGATGTAATCACAGGCCCAGTCGGTGTACTTGTCCGTCGAATATCCCTTCTCCACCCGCGCCTCCCCACCATCAAAGCTCAGAAGCTGGTCGTCATAATAACTTCCAGCATTGTCTGGATGCTTCGGCCGGTTCCACACAATCTGATGGTCCCAGTCCCGGCCAAACCCGGCGTCGGTTCCCGTGTGCCATTTGCCTATGTGAGCGGTCTGATAGCCCTGGGCTCGAAACACCGCCGGCCAGAAGGGACACTCTTCCGGGTCATACTCGCTGGCAGGATACCTGCCCGTCATTCGCATGGACTCGATCCCATGCGGATGCCTGCCGGTCAGCAGGGTCGCCCTCGATGGCATGCACCAGGCCCCCATGTAGGCATGGGAAAACCTCACACCGGACTTTGCCAGGGCGTCGATGTGGGGAGTTCTCGCCCCAGGCAGGGCCTCGGGATGGCAGGAAACCGTCTTGTAGGACTGGTCATCGCTGAAGATGAACAGGATGTTGGGACGTCCGGAGATGGACGTTGCCTCAGGCGCTGAAACACAGTCGGTTTCCAGGACGGCCAGCAGCAGCGGCAGGGTCAGCAGTTGACGCTTCA
This sequence comes from Prosthecobacter sp., assembly GCA_044341745.1. Classification (GTDB taxonomy): domain Bacteria; phylum Verrucomicrobiota; class Verrucomicrobiia; order Verrucomicrobiales; family Verrucomicrobiaceae; genus Prosthecobacter. The sequence continues at coordinate 48,287 of JBIIRD010000036.1, forward strand.
TGACATCCGTCAGAACGCAGAACGCCGCCCGGCCTCTCAGCAGAATCCGGTCATGGACGGTTCACCCGGTTGCCCGATGGATCCACCACCTTGACCGACACAAACATCAGCATGTTCTTGCTGCGCTTCTGCTTCACCTTGCCCTGGAAGAGGCGGCCAACCACCGGCACGTCCCCAAGCACAGGAATCTTGTCGTCGATCATGATGGTGTTGTCCGAGATGACACCGCCAAGCACGATCGTCGCCCCGTCATAGACCTTCACCGCCGTCGTCACCTTCTTGGTGGAAAAGATCGGCTGAAGAATCGTGTTGGGCGTCAGCTCCTGCTTGCCAACCAAGTCCACCCCCGCAGCGATCGATGAGCGCGTCACATTGAAGATCGGGCTGCCATAATTGACGAAACCGACGAACTCCGTAAATTCAGGCGTCAGGGTCAGGTCCACCGAACGGGCATCATCACTGATCACCGGCTCGACGTTCAAGACCATGCCGACCCGCCGCGTCTCGAAGGCGGTCGGTGTCGTTGGAGTCACCGGAATGGGCGGAATGGTCAGCGGCGGAGGGGGGCCGACGCCAACGAAGATCACGTTCGCCCCCACGTTGGTCGGAATCTGGGGAGGATCAAACTCGGTGGGATAGATCATTTCACGCACGATCTCGACGGAGGCCGGCTGACCGCTCTTGGTGATGATGGATGGCTTGGAGACAAGGTCAACGCCACCCCGCTGATCCATCGCCCGGATCACGACCTGGAACTGAGGATCCGTCAGCACGCCGGCCAGGGAAATCACTCCAGGGGAACGGGTGGACTCACTCGTTGTCGAGCCGAACAGCACATCGTCGATCGTGCGGTTCTCATTCAGGTCCGCAGAACTGCGCAAACCCGCCGTCAGCGGCCCCATGCTGGCCTTGTTCAGAAGCGGATTGGCCGGGAATTCATTGACGGCAAAGGCCACGGGCTGCTGATTTCCGGCCGTGCCGCCGCCCAGCTCCACCTTGGAGGCGATGAAGCCGCCCAGCAGCCAGTCAAAGCCGAGCTCGTCCAGCTTGGTGTTGTTGATCTCCACCACCTTCACGTCAATCACCGCCATCTTCGGCGAACTGTTCAGGCTCTGGTCAACCAGGGCGTCCACCAGCTCCAGGTTTTTTGCCGTCGTCCGGACGATCAGCATGTTCGCGGCGGGATTGAAGCTGGCACCGCCTCCTTCAGGAAAGACAATGCCCCGGCTCTCCAGAAACTCCCGTGCGCTCAGGCGGCGCAGCAGGCCGGAAGGCGCGGCGGCAGCCCCCTGCGCGGCAAAGGGATCCGCAGGCGCAGGGGCGGCGGCGGCATCCATCGGCGCGGCGCTGATGAAGTCCGGCGGCACCCGGTAGGTCTTGGAAATCAGGGTTTCGTTGGTGTCCGTGAGCGGCACGATGCGCACGGCAAACTCCTCCACACGAAAGGTCACTCCGGCGATTTCCGCAGCATATCGCAGGACTTCCTCCACGGGCACGTCCACCAGGTTCAATGAAATCTGCCGGGAAGGAGCGCTTCCCCCCAGGCTCATGACAAAATCGATCCCCTTGCCCTCGGGATCCACATCCCGTGAACGCACCCGGAGATACTCGATCACCTCCTCCAGGGAGGCTCCTGCAAAGTCGATGCGCTGGATTTTGATCTCGCGCAGCTTGCGGGCCAGCGTCTCCTTGCGGTCACGGACGGACATCAGGGGGGCGTTGGCCAGCGATGCATCCGCAGCCATGGCCTGCACCTGCCTTGAAACCGGCTTGTTCTCCCAAAGGCTGGAAACCTCGCTGAGCAGCCGAGAGCGCTGATGGTCGGCGGCGCTTTGCAGATAACGTGCGCGCTCGCGCTCCACCGTCTCCATCCCCCGGCGCGCGGCCGAGTTCGTCGGATCAATCCTCAGTACATCCTCATAGGTCTGCAAGGCCTTGTCATACTGTCCGGTCTCATGCTCGGATGCCGCCCGCACCAGGAGCTTCTGCACCTGCTCGACATTGCTGATGTGCTTCGGCGTCAGGGCCGGAGGGTGACGGTCGGGATCCTCCATCTTGGCCCGCAGCTGCCGGATCTTCTGCTTTTCTTCGAGCGAAACCAGCGGCTCCAGACGATCCAGAATCTTTCCCGCCCCGGCATAATCCGCTCCGTTGATCAGCTCCCCCGCGCGCCTCAGGCCCGCATGAAAAAAACCATCCAGCGCGGCCTCCCTCAGCGGCCTCGCCATGGGCAGGTCCGGCACGGCCAGATAGGCTGCCTCATAGGCTTTCATGGCCTCGTCAGCCTGCCCTTTCGCCAGCATGATCTCCGCCTCGGAAATCTTCGCCGCCTGGTCATTCAACAGGCTCGCTCGGCGCTGAATCTCCCGCTCCGCCAGGCTCACCGTCTCCCCATCCGCCGCCACAACTTCGCCATTCAACACGCAGGCCGCGACCGCCAGGGCCAGCAGCCGGGACTTGTTCGCTTGAGGAGCAGACAGAAAACGCTTCAGGGGCATCAAAAGAGGGGGGAAATTACCGTGGAATTGGCAGAATTATCAGGTTTTGCGAACGGGCCCAAGTCTTTTCTTCGACCTCTTCACCTCAGGAACCCGCCTCGTTTTTGCGGGCGGGCGCCAGCCTCGAATCGTCCAGGTCCAGGCGGTACATGACCTGATTGTAGTCATACCGCGGCGTCGGCACGGGATTTCCGCTGAAACTCTCGGTGTAGGTGCCCTCAAAATAGATCACACTCCCCCCGTTTTCATCCATGAAGACATGATGCCGGGGGTTGTAGAAGGAATACTTCGGGTGACTCGCCACCTTCACCGCCTGCCGCCACGGCCCAAACGGCTCCGCCGCCTCCGCATACCACACCTCCCCAAGGTTGGACATCTCCCCCTGCTGCTGCGTGCCGATCATGATCCAGGCCTTCCTGTGCGGGTTCCAGGCGACGCTTGACCGGTGAATCCTCACATCCTTGCCGGTGAGCGCTTCCTTGACCTGCAGCAGGGCCTTGGAAGCCGGAATCCGGCCCGACTTCACACGTTCGTTCTCAAGTTTCCAGGTCACCGGTCCCTCGGCCTTCTGCCAGACATATTCCTCCGCCGCCTCCGACCAGGCGAGCGCCTCATAGCTGGCCGGATTCAGGGCGTCAGCATAGGTGGCCGGCACCCGGGTCAGGGCAAATTCCTGGCAGAAGTAATAGTCGTCCCGGCCGCCGGCCTTGACCCGCACGGCATTGCCCTGGGGGTGCTGCCATTCATACTCCTCCCCAAGCACCTGGACGGGCACAAAGACCCCCTGGGCCTCGTCAAATTCACAAACCCCGTGCTCCAGCCGCTGATCCAGCGACTTAAAGCGGGCAAAGTGCCCCATCAGACGCTCCCGCCCCTGCTCATCCGGAACGATCATCAGCCCGAAGATCCACACCACGCCCGGCTCCTTCGTGGGCATCATCCGGCGCAGCTCGCCGGCGTCATCGAGAAGATACTCGAGGTGCACGCCCTCGGAAGGCTTCAGCCCGCCCTGCTTCTCCAGGTCCGACCAGGCGCAGGTGGAATGAAAGTTGCCCAGGGGATAGGCCGCCTTGTTGGTGTCCCCCCACAGCCAGAACACCCGCCCCTT
>JBIIRD010000143.1:0-6455 GCA_044341745.1 Prosthecobacter sp.
CGAACGCACCTTTTACTGGAGGATCGACCGCTCCAACCGCAAGCAGAAGGCCGTCCGCCACGGCCGCTGGAAATACATCAACGACGGCAACACCATGGACCTGCTCTTCGACCTGGAGAAGGACATTGGGGAACGCATCAACCTGGGCCATGAACAGCCCGGGATTCTGGACGACCTGAAGAAGCGCCTGAAGGACTGGGAGGCGGAGATGGACGCCTCCGAACGTGAAATCTGGGTTCGTTAGGCCGGTCGACGGCCTGAGGCCAGCCGGATGATCACGGCCGCCACCGATGCGCCGACCAGGTTGGCGACGAGGTCCCAGCCGGTGTTTTCATAGCCGCCGACGTTGGTGTTGGGGATGGTGAGAACCGCAATGAACTCCACCACCTCATTCAAGGCGCCGAAGCCGACGCCGGCGGCGGCGCAGAGGATGAGCATTCCGGATGTTGGACGGACCTTGATCGCGAAGCCCTTCAGCATGGCCGAACGCAGGCCGTGCCAGCAGAGCCAGGTCGTGACGCCGAAGCCGTAGGCATGCACCACCTGGTCGTATTTCAGCTTCTGCGGAATCAGCCACCCGCTGTAGAGCACGGCATGGTCACCGTTGTAGGGCCAGCCTTGCGGCAGGGGCACCAGCCCCCCGGCCATGTGGGCGAGCCCCCAGATGGAAAGGCACCAGAGCAGTCCGCCAGAGAGGCCGACCCGGCAGTGCACCAGGCTCATCACCGCAATGAGCACCAGCATGACGACGATGTAGAAGATGAACTCGGAGTTTCCCTGGGTCAGCGCCCCCAGAACGGCGGCGAGCATGTAGGCGGAGGTGAACAGGGTCACCGGCAGCAGCCTGGGCGGGGTCGGGCGGGCGTTCATGTTGCCATGATCCTTCATGCGGGCGCGCCGGGCCATAAAAAAAGAGCACCCGGCGCTCGGCCGGGTGCTCGTGAATCCACATCAACGGGGGAATCAGGCGAAGATGTCGGTGACCGGCACGCCCTTGTCGCCCACGGTGAAGGGGCGGTTGGACGGGGACATGACGACTTCGTCCACAGGAAGGCCCATGGCATGGCCGACGGTGGCCATGAAGTCCTGCGGGCTGCACTGCTTGTCGGCAGGGCGGCGGCCTTCCTTGTCCGTGGAGCCGTAGGCGTAACCACCTTTGACGCCGGCACCGGCGAACACGGTGGAGTAGGCGAGCGGATAGTGGTCGCGGCCGTCGTTCTCGTTGACGTCAGGCGTGCGGCCGAACTCGGAGCCGAGGACAATGAGGGTGGAGTCCAGGAGGCCCTTGGATTCCAGGTCCTGAATGAGGGCGGAGAAGCCGGTGTCCAGGGTGTTGCCGTTGTTGGTCATCGCGTTGTCGATGGTGTTGTGCATGTCCCAGCCGCCCATCTGGACTTCCACGAAGCGCACGCCGTTTTCGACAAGGCGGCGGGCGAGAAGGCAGCCCTGGCCGAAGTTGTTGCGGCCGTATTTTTCACGGGTGTCGGTGGACTCCTGGGAGAGGTCGAAGGCCTTGAGGTCCTCGCTCTTCATCAGCTTCAGGGTTTCGTCATAGAACTCGGTGTAGGCCTTGACGTCGTCCGTCTGGAACTTCTTCCGGAAGGAACTGTCGAACTCGTTCATCAGGGAAACGCGCTTGTTGAACTGCACGTCGCTGGCCGTCGGGCTGATGTTCTGCAGGCCGCTCTCCGGATTGGAGATCGGGATGGGGGACATGGCGGGCGGGAAGAAGCCGGAGCCCGGATAGGAGCTGCCGCTGTTCACGATCACGCTGTCCGGCAGGGTCTTGTCCTTGATGCGGCCCAGGAAGTGGGTCGCCCAGACGCCCATGACGGGGTGGACGATGGTTCCGCGGGGCTCGTAGCCGGTCTTCATGATGTAGGTGCCGGACTCATGCACGCCTGTCTTGGAGGACATGGAACGGATGATGGCGAGCTTGTCGGAGACTTCAGCCAGCTTGGGCAGGTAGCCGCCCAGGTACTGGATGCTGTCGCCCTTGGCCTTGACCGGATCACTGAAGCCCTTGGTGGCGCCGGTCTTCGGGTCAAAGGTGTCGATGTGGGTCATGCCACCGCCCATCCACAGATAGATGACGCGCTTGGCCTTGCCAAAGCCGGGGGTGCCGGGGCCGGAGTTGGAGGCGCCTTCGGCGGCGGCCATCCTGGCGCCAAGGCCGGAGAGGACGCTGACGCCGAGGGTGGTCCGGGCCGCGTTGAGCATGAACTCGCGGCGGTTGTAGTCGTTGAGACGAAGAAGTTCGGATTTCATGGGAGAATAAATTTTGAAGTTACGGTTCGGTCGGTTTGTTGATCACTGGATGAACATGAACTCACGGGTGTTGATGAGGGCCCAGATCATGTTGGCGTAGCCGTCCTCACCCTGGGCGAGCACGCGCTTGGCGATGTCCTTCTCGTTCATCGTGGGCCGGCGGCTCATGATGGACAGGAACATGGTCTCCACCTTCTCGGAGGGGTCACGAACCTTCTCCATGGTGCGGAAGACCAGGGAATCGGGGCTGGTGAGCATCTTCTGGGCCTTGCCGTTCATCATCATGAGCACCTGGGGCACGTTGCCGATCTTGGTGCTGCCGTCGATGAGGTTGCGGGGGCTCTGGCCGAAGTCGGTCAGGAAGTGGCCGCCAGGGGCGGGCTGGGGAAGTTCGGCGGAACGCAGAAGGCGCATGCCTTCGTAGGTCAGGAACTTGCCGGGGCCGTCGCTGGGGGTGCTGGCGGCAGCCTTGGAGGCGCCCTTCTTGGAGTCACCGTCCATCATCATGTCGCCGCCGGCCATGTCGAGATTGCCGCCCATCAGCTCGTTTTCCTTCTGCTGAATCTTGCGATAGGCGTCATACTTGATGAGCACGGTCTTGGCGTCCACGGTGTCGAGGTTGAGGTCGATGGACTTCGCATAGAGGTCCTGCAGCGGAGCCTTGAACTGGTCGGGCTGGCCGAGCACGAGGGTCATGTAGCTGTCCCAGGCCTGTTCGGCGCTCATGCGGCGCAGCATGGGGCCCTGGAAGTAGTACTTCTCACCCATCGCGATGTTCTCGGTGGTGGCCTCCGACTGGTAGGCGCGGGTGTTGTAGACGATGCGCATGAACTGCTTGAGGTCGAATTTCACGCGGACCATCTCGCTGGCGAGATGCTTGAGCAGCTCCGGATTCGAGGCGTCCTCATCGGGATTGTCGAGGTTGGTGACAGGATCGACCACGCCGACTCCGAAGGCGCGCTTCCACAGGCGGTTGGCGATGGCCATCGCGAAACGCGGGTTCTGCGGATGCGTCATCCAGGAGGCGAAGGACTCGCGCAGCTTTTCCTCGTTCTTCTTGCTCTGCTTGTAGGCGGGGTTGTTCTTGTCGGCGGAGGACCAGGTCACGAACTTGGGCTCGACGGGATCACCGGGCTTGCCGTCCTTGTACTTGTAGTCATGGGGCAGCTTGAGGGTGTTCATCGGGCGGTCCTTGATGGCGCTGCGGTTCGCACCGATGTAGTTCTGCAGCCCGTTGCGGAGGCGGCGGATGTCCAGCGAGGGGTTGGCCGCGATCATCTTCTCGATTTCGTCCATCAGCACCTTGCCGCGGTCACCCTTGGCGAAGTCCTGGCCGCCAAGGCGGGTGGTGGTGGCGCCAAAGAAGGCGGCCATTTCATAGAACTGCTTCTGGGTCCAGTCCGCGAACGGATGGTCATGGCACTGGGCGCAGGCGACGTCGGTGCCCATGAACACGGTGAGCGTGTTGGCCAGGTTGTCCAACGGCATGCCGGCGTCACGGAGGAGATAGCCTGCGGCGCCGTTGTAGCTGCCGTCGGGCTTCTTGTCCCACATCTTGCCGGTGGCGGTCATCATGTCATAGACCATTTCGTTCCAGGGGCGGTTCTTGGCCACCTGCTCCTTGATCCAGCCGATGTAGGGGGTGCCGCGCACGTTGTCCTGCTCGAAGTTGTCCTTCACGCGGAGCATTTCGGACAGGTAGTTGAACAGGTGGGTCTTGTAGCCGTCGGAATCCAGGAGCTGGTCAATCAGCCTGGAGCGCTTGTCCGCGCCGCCGCTTTTCTGGAAGGCCACGACCTCGTCATGGTTCGGGATGCGCCCAGCGATGTCGAGATAGACACGGCGAACGAACTGTTCGTCAGAAAGCGCCGGGTTGAAGCTCTTGATCGGCGGGAGGTTTTTCTTCGCACGGTCAGGATTGGCACGGATGAGGCCGTTGGCGACCAGCTGGTCCACCTTGGCGGCGGCCTGGGCGACGGTGGCGTTGGCCAGGAAGGCCGGCTGTTCAACCTTGACGGACTTCGCGTAGGCCTGGTCCTCGGGTGAAAGAACAGCCAGGGGGAAGCTGTGCTGGACGCCCTCGGCCGTCTTCAGGATGATGTTTTCGCCTTCCAGGCGAACAAACGAGGCGTTGACCTGACGCCCTTGGGCGTTGGTCCAGATGCGCATGTCTTCCGCCTGGGCGGTCATGCACAGGCTGGCGGCAAAAATGCCTGCAAGCAGTGTGGTTTTGGTCTTCATGGGATGATGTGGGAGGATGAAAAGGGTGTCTCCAGCTGGCAGAACGCGCCAAGATGGAGGCCATTAGAGGGAAAACGAGGTTTTTTTGATCCTTCACGCCGCCCCCGCCCGCCAGGGTCCTGAAACTGTTTTGAAGCTTGCGCCCCCCGCCACCTGTGCCAAAGGGCCGCCATGACCGCTCCGATCCTCGCCGCCTGGCGCTTTGTCCGCAAAAACGACCTGCCAACTCTCTGGCGCGCCCTGCTGAGCCGGAACGCCCACCCGGCGCTGCAGTTTTTAAAGTACGGCATCTGCGGGGTGGCGGCCGCCGTGGTTCATAACGGCATCATGGCCCTGCTTTCGATCACCCTCTTTCCGGCCGCCAAGGGGGCGGTGGTGGATGGGGTGGCCATCTCCGAGTCCCTCCGCAGCCATCACCTGGTCCTGAACAACGCCCTGGCCTGGCCCTTTGGCACCGCCGTGGCCTACTGGCTGAACATTTTGTTCGTCTTCACCCCGGGACGTCACGGCAGGATGCTCGAACTCCTCCTCTTTGCCGGCGTCAGCGCCCTCAGCTTCTTCCCTGGCGCCCTGGTGGTGCGCTGGATGGCCGAGGACCTGCACCTGCCCTCCACCGTGGCCCAGCTCGGCTTTGTCTTGACCTCGGTCACGGTCAATTTCATCAGCCGCAAGTTCCTGATCTTCAAGTCTTGACGACGGCCCGGCCACCCTTTTCTCCCATGCCCCTCTTTGCCTCCGAGGCCGAGCGCCTCACCGAATTCCCCGTCGCCCGTGACAGCATCTTCCTGGCCCATGCCGGGGTCACCATCCTGCCGGCCAGGGTGGCCAGGACCATGCAGGACTACCTCACCGAGGCCTGCAACCGCATGCAGGAGTTCCCCGAAGCCTGGAAGGCCACCCACGAAACCCGCGCCATCGCGGCGAAAATGATCGGTGCCAGGGCCTCGGAAATCTCCCTGCTCGGCCCCACCTCCCTGGGTCTCAGCCTGGTCGCCAACGGCCTCGCCTGGCAGCCGGGTGACGAGGTCGTCTGCTACCAGGACGACTACCCGGCCAACGTCTATCCCTGGACCGATCTCGCCCGCCTCGGCGTGATCGTCCGTCTCCTGAAGCCTGCAAGTCCCGGCGCCATCACCCCGGAACTGGTCGAGGCCGCCCTCAGCCCCAGGACCCGGCTTGTCGCGCTCGCCTCCTGCCACTTCCTCGCCGGCTACCGGATCCTGATCGATGACATCGGCCGCATGCTGCGGTCTCGCGGCATCCTTTTTTGCCTGGATGCTATCCAGACCCTGGGCGCCTTCGAAACCCGGGTGGACCATGTCGACTTCCTCTGTGCCGACTCCCACAAATGGATGCTCGGCCCCATGGCGGCAGGCATTGTCTATGTGCGGGAGGAAGTGCAGGAACAGCTCCGCCCCACCCTGCTCGGCTCCTGGAACGTGCGCAGCCCGAACTTCATCTCCCAGCCCGACATCACCTTCGAACACGGAGGCCGCCGCTATGAGCCCGGCGTGCTGAACGTCGTCGGCATCCTGGGCATGAAGGCCGGACTGGAGCTGCTGCTGGAAAAGGGCCTCCCGGAGGTCAGCGCCCAGCTTCTGCGACTCAAATCACGGCTGGTCCGGGGCCTGGAGCCGCTGGGCTTCCGCTTCGTCGGCCCCACAGAGGGCCCCAACGCCTCGGGCATCACCACCGCCTTCCGCGAGGAGGGGAGCGGTCCGCCGGTGGAAAGGGTCTTCGAGCATCTCGTCGCGCAGAAGATCAGCCCGAGCCTGCGCCATGACCGCGCCGGCAGGGCCCACCTGCGCTTCAGCCCGCATTTCTACAACACGGAGGCGGAGATGGACCGTGTGATCGACGCCGTCCGGCAGGCTTCCTAGGCCGTTTTCGCCAGGCGGACAAAAAGGCGTACTTTAATGACCTGACATGGGTTTGGTTAGGCCGCA
>JBIIRD010000037.1:0-50127 GCA_044341745.1 Prosthecobacter sp.
GTGTGAGCGGGCGGTGTCGAACTCGCTGGAGTGGCTGAAGACCAAGCAAAACCCCGATGGTTCCTGGGGCAGCAGCAACAAGGCGGCGATGACGGGCATGGTGTTGCTATGCTTCCTGGGGCGCTGTGAGACGCCGGATTCGCCGTTCTATGGCGACAACGTCATGAAGGGCATCATGTACCTGATCGAGCTCTCCAAGAAGAACGAATACGGAGCGATTACGGAAGATTTCAAAGGCAATGCCGGAGCTTATGAGCATGGCATCGCCACCTATGCGCTGGGTGAGATGTACACGCTGGCCCGACTGGGCAGCAAGGAACTGCCGGGCATGAAGGACGCCTTCGTCAAGGGGGTCCAGCTCATCATCAAATGCCAGAACAAGGCCGATGCCGCCAAGGCGGAGGGGTCCTGGGATTATTACACGAAGAACATTTCCGAGGGCAATCCCACCTCCAAGCGGGAAGACCTTTCCGTGGCGGGCTGGCAGTATCAGGCCCTGAAGGCGGCGAAGTTCACCGGGCTGAAGATTGAAGGTCTGCACAGTGCGATCGACAAGACCTGCGACTACATCGAGCGCACCCAGACCAAGGACGGCGGTTTTGGCGTGGCCAACCGTGACCAGCATTACAATCAGTGGAGCCTTACCGGCACCGGAGTGCTGGGGCTGCAGACCCTGGGCAAGGGGCGCACGGCCTCCATCAAGAAAGGCATCGACTTCCTGCATCGCTTCCTCGAGGCGGAGCCGCTCGACTGGCAGAAGAACTGCAACCTGTACTGCTGGTACTATTACACGCAGGCCTTCTTCCAGGCCGGGGGCGAAGAATGGAAGTTCTACAACCAGCAGTTCCTGCCGCAGATCCTCAACGCCCAGAACCCGGATGGCAGCTTCAAGGCCGGGCGGCCCAACTGGCCTTCCGGCAGTGACAATGGCAATCCCATCTACCGTCAGGTGCTCTGCACGCTCCAGCTTGAGGTTTACTACCGTTACCTGAAGGTGGGTGACCGTGAGGAGCAGAGCTTCTTCGACCGCCAGTGAACGGCGAAAGAAGGGAGGTCACTTTTGCAAGGCAGGCACCTGTTTGCCAGCCTTGCGGGCGGTGGTGATGAAGGCTTCCTGAAGATAAAAGGGCTCCAGAGGCCGCTCCGAAAGGTCAAGAATCTCGGGGGCGGTCAGTCTGGAGACGATCTGGCCTAACCGGCCCGCATTGGGGCGGCAAAGCGGAAGGTCGGGAAAGCCGGCGGGAGGTCGGGCGTCGAACGAAACCCAGCTGCCACCCTGTTCCACCAACTCGGCCGCCTCCGGGGCTGTCACCAGAAGGGGCGGGCGGACCAGGTTTCCGTTTTCAACCCGGGCATGGTAGAACATGCCCCTGCGTGCGTCGCCGAGGACCGAATAGGCATCCAGGCTGGCGGTGCAGATGGAAGGCTGGCCGATCACGGGCCAGTTGCGGGACAACCCGACCCCCTGTACGGCGGCGATGGCGATGCGGACGCCCGTGTAGGAGCCGGGGCCGGTGCCGACGACCACGACGGCATTGCCGATTTCCGGCACATGGGTCAAGGCCACCGCCAACGGCGCGAAAACCTGGGCATTGTGCGAACGTTCGGACTGAAAGCTGGCTTCAAACAGCACACGCCCGTCCTGGCACAGTGAGATCACTCCCTGTGCGGTGGAAAGGTCGAGGGCCAGGACGGTGTTGCAGTTCATGAAGGTGATCATCAAGCGCCCACCTGACGCAGCCAGTCCTCGAGGTTGTAATAGTTGGTCACCCTGGCCACCTGGCCATCCCGGAGGTCAAAAAAGGCACCCACCCGCAGGCGGTAGGTCTGGCCAGTGGCTGGTGGCAGGCCTTCGTCCGTGTTCAGGTATTTTCCGGAGATGTAGAATTCCGCCGCCCCACGACTGCCGTCTTCGCTGGCAAACACCTGCAGTTCTTCGACGATTTCGGCATAGCAGCGGTCCATGCGCTGAAGAAAGGCCCGGAAGGCCTGCCGGCCCACCTCCACCGCACCCTGGTTGATGCCGTGCGCAACGTCGTCCGTCAGCAGGCTCAGCATGGCCTCCCGATCCTGGTCATTGAAGGTGGCGTAGTAGCGGCTGAGGAGGGCTTCGGCTTTCTGGCGCGGGGAGGTCATGAAGTGACAGAGTGCTCTGCGCATCCAGGTCGTCAAGCCGGGGGGCGGTGGAGGGAACTGGAGGAGTTTTTTGGGAAAAGAAATTTTTCCGGGCCGGTCGGCGTATGGTGTGACGACATGTCCCCCCGCATTCTCATTCCGACCCTCGTTGCCGCCGCGACCCTTTCGTTCGCCGCCTACCCGGATTTCACCGCCACGATCCCCAACGGCGGGCCCAGGGGCGCGGAGTGGAAGCTCACCGTCACCGGCAACCGTCTGGCCGACTTTGAAAGTCTGATCTTCTTCAGCCCCGGCATCACGCAGAAAAGCGTGGAGAAGGTGGAGAACAACAAGGTGCAGCTGACCATTGCCGTGGCGCCTGACGTGCCTCTCGGCAATCACCTCCTGCGCATCCGCACCAAGTCCGGCGTGTCCCATGTGCGCCAGTTTTTCGTCGGGCCGTTTCCGAACCTTGACGAAAAGGAGCCGAACAGCGAGATGGACGCCGCCCAGGCCATCACTCTTAACCAGACCATCGAGGGGGTGGTGCTGAACGAGGATGTCGACTACTACAAGGTCACGGTGAAGAAGGGGCAGCGGATCTCGGTCGAGGCCGACGGCCTGCGCCTGGGCTACACCACCTTCGACCCCTACATCGCCATCATCGACAAGGACAGGTTTGAGAAGGCCTTCTCGGACGACACCATCCTGCACCGTCAGGACGGCTACTGCTCCTTCGTCGCCGAGTACGACGGCGATTATTACGTGATGATCCGCGAATCGTCCTACCGAGGCGGCGGCAACAACTACTACCGCATGCATGTGGGCAGCTTCCGCCGTCCTGATGTTCTCTATCCGGCAGGCGGCAGGGTGGCCACGAAGACCCAGGTGCGCTTCATCGAAAAGGAGAGCGCTTTCGAGGAGGAGGTTCAGCTTCCTGCGGAGGTCGATCCCGGTTACATGCTGCTTTCCAAGACCCAGGAGCCGGCGCCCTCGGGCAACCCGTTCCGCCTGGTTGAATTTGACAACGCCCTGGAGGCGGAGCCGAACGACGAGCAGGCCAAGGCGACCGTGGCGCCGCATGGCGAGCCCATCGCCCTCAACGGCATCATTGAGAAGCCGGGTGACATCGACTTCTTCAAGGTGCCGTTCAAGAAGGGCCAGCAGGTCGTGCTTCAGGCCTACGCCCAGAGCCTCGGCTCCCCTCTCGACTCCGTGGTGAACGTGTATAACGAAAAGGGTGGCAGCCTGGGCGGCAACGACGACGGCGGCGGACGCCGGCGCCTGGACAGCAAGCAGACCCTGAACATTCCGGCCGACGGCGACTATTTCATCCGCGTGACCGACCATCTGGAGCGCGGCGGGCCCAGCTTTGTGTATCGTCTGGAGCTTGTGGCCAGCCAGCCGCAGCTCACCTTCGCGTCGCCGCATTACTCCGTGAACGACTCGCAGTACCGCCAGTTCATGGCCGTGCCTCGCGGCGGTCGAATGGTGCTGCTGCAGAACCTCACCCGCAGCGCCGTCAGCGGTGATTTCAAATTTGAGGCCGCCGGCCTTCCCCAGGGGGTGAAGCTGCTGACGGAGCTGGCCCCCAAGGACCAGCCGGGCATGCCGCTGATGTTTGAGGCCGCCCCTGACGCCCCCATCGGTGGAGCCGTGGTGCCCGTCACCCTGAAATCCGTGGATCCGGCGCAGAAGATCGTCGGCAGGATGCGCCAGGAGTTCGACATCGTGCGTTCCGGCAACGTTGTCTTCTACACGGAGTTTGAGGACAAGCTGCCCGTGGCCGTGGTCGAGGAGGCTCCCTACTCATTGGAGATCGCGAAGCCGACCGTGCCGCTCGTGGCCAACGGCATCATGCAGATGAAGGTCGTTGCCAAGCGCAAGGAGGGCTTCAAGGCGCCGATCCGCGTGCTCATGCCCTGGAAGCCGGTCGGCATCAGCAGCCTCGGTGAGCAGACCATTCCTGAAGGTCAGAACGAATGCAGCTTCCAGCTGGATGCGAACAGCGCGGTCGCCGCCGCCGCCCATCAGTTCACCGTCATGGGCGAGTCCGACGCCGGCAACGGCCGCGTCTACAACGCCGCCCCGTTCTGCGAGATCAAGACAGACACGGCCTACCTGACCGCTCCCGCCATCCCGCTGACGGCGGTCGAACAGGGCAAGGAGACTGTCATGGTCGCAAAGCTGGAGCTGCAGAAGCCTTTCAACGGCGAGGCAAGCGCACGCGTTGTCGGCGTGCCTGACACCATCCAGATCGAGCCGGCAAAGATCACCAAGGACACCAAGGAGGTTTCCTTCAAGGTGATCACGACGGACAAGTCTCCGGTGGGCAAGCAGGGCAACCTGTTCGTGCTGGTGGACGTGCCGGTTGAAGGCGGCACCACGGCGCACCGCATCGCGCTGGGTTCAACGCTTCGCATTGACGCGCCGCGCAAGGCCCCGGTCGCGCCGGCCCAGCCTGCGGTTGTCGCCCAGGCCAAGCCCAAGGAAGCGCCGAAGCCGGCCGCGCCGCCGAAGCCCCTGTCCCGTCTTGAGCAGCTTCGTCAGGAAGCCGCCGGCAAGAAGTAAGGGCGAGACTATTCATCTGGCTCCGTTGACAGCGCCGGTGGTGCGATTCTTTCTCGCATCCCGGCATGTGGCTGTCATGATAGGAACAGAAAGAATGCGTCGACTCATCCTCATCCTGTTGTGCGGCGAGATGCTGGCCGGCACCGGCCTTGCGCAGACCTCCCCGGTCATGCAGCCCTATTCGCCGGGCATGATGACGGACTCGAAGGGGCATGAGTGGTACGTGGAGCAAAACGGCAGCCTTCAACGCCAGGGGGACTCGCCCTCCATGATCGGCAGCTGTGCCGTGCTGCAGATCGCCGGGCAGACCTTTTACACCCAGCAGGCCCAGGTGAGCTCGGATGGCATGGAGATGCGGATGACCTCCTCGCAGGCCATGGGCGGGGTCAATGTCACGCGCGCCATCACCCTGATGGGTCGTGAAGGCGCCCTGCGATTTGTGGAGGAGCTGACCAATGCGACAGCGCGTGACCTGAGCCTTTCGGTCGAACTGCGTCATGGCTTTGGTGGTTCCGCGCGTGAAGTGGTGAGCGACCTGGGTCGTGTGTTCAAGGACGGCCTCGCCGACCAGGAGTCCGGCATCGCCGGGCTGCCCCAGGATGCCGAGGGAAGTGCTCCCGCGCTGCTCATCCTGGCGCGTTCACCCCGGTCGATGATGCCACTGAAGATCCGGGTGCAGAACAAATACCAGGTTTCAATCACCTGCCAGCTGACCCTTGCCGCCGGCGAGACCTGCTCGCTGGTGCATGCCCTGGCCCAGGTGGACCTGCCGCCTGCGGCTGACGCGGCCCGGCTTGCCGGCGCCTTTGCGCCCTTGCGGCTGGACAGGCTGGCCAAAGGCCTGCCCAAAAGTGTGATCAAAACGGCGGTCAACCTGGGCGGGCCGGCGTTTTCGACGGAACCGGTCTCCTGGTTTCCCAAGGATTACTGGGGGCTGGCGCCGGCCGGCTCCGACCAGCTGGCGTTCGGCAAAGGCTCCCTGCTGAAGGGCAGGATGGAGGGGGGGGCAGTGAGCTGGCACCGGGGGAACACCACGCTGCAGGTGCCGAGGGAGCGGGTGGCGGCGGTGGCCGGGCCGGCATTCACGGGTGACGGACGCTCCTGGCTCTGGCTCAGGGACGGTCAGCGCTGGCTGGGTGCCCTGAAGCAGCCTGAATGGAAGTTTGTCCTCAACAACAATGCGGAGCTGCCGGTGAAAAAGCTGGACCGGCTGGTGTTCGCCAGACCGTCGGATGAATTCAATAAGCCCGATGGCCTGCTGGTCGAGCTTGCCAGTGGCGAACGCCTTTCCGTGGTCCCGGAGGGTGAGGTCCCTCTGAAGGCCGAGTGGGGGAGGCTGATGACTCCATGGGCAGGCGTGCTGGCCTGCCAGCGGCTTGAGGGAAGGCAGGACAGCCTGTTTGTCCTGCGCTCTGGAAGCCGTGTCCGTGCCCGGATTGAAACCGAACATTTCAAGGTGAAGAACCCTGACTGGGGTGAGCAGGAGGTTGCTGCGGAGGACCTGCGCCGCCTGTTCCTACCCACCGCTGAGCTGGAGGAGGAAGAGCCTGTGTCGAGCTACCTGGAGCTGGTGGATGATCAACGCCTGGTCGGGCGTGTCACGGCATCGGCCTTGAGCCTGCTGACCGAGGCCGGACCTCTGACCCTGGCGCCCTCGGTGATCCGGGAGCTCAGGGAGGCTGGGGAGGAGGTGCAGGGTCGTCCGCGTGTGTTTGAGGCGGACCTCTGGGGCGGCGGCGTGGTTCGCGGCCCCTTGCAGGCTGAGATGCTTCCCGTGGAGGGCGAGGGGTTTCGCTGGGAACTGCCGGTGCGACAGATCGTCCGGCTGGTCAACCCGGTGCCGGTCGCCGACAACACGCTCATGCGCCGCATCGGACAGCTTATCCAGGAGCTGGGACATGATCAGTGGAAGGTGCGTGAAGCCGCCACGACGGCCCTTCGGGAGATGGGGCCGCTTGCCCATGCCGGGATGCGCGAGGTGTTGAAGTCGGCCACGGACGCCGAGGTGGTGCGTCGGCTGGAGGAGTTGCTCCAGGATTAGAGCCGGGATGATGGGGCGTCGGCCTGCGCCTTTTTACACCTCGGACAAAACTATTCGGGGCCGGGCGGCGTTTTGAACATGAGTCTCCTGCCTTGACTCTCACCCCGCCCCCATTGACCGTTTCGCCCCGCATGTCAGACACCGTCGCCCCCCCTTCTGCCGCCCCTTCCGTTCCTGACCAGGAAACCATCGCCAAATCCGCATCGTGGGTGCAGCCTCTTCGTTCGGAGATCGCCCGGGTGCTTGTGGGCCAGACGGCCCTCGTTGACCGCCTTCTTGTGGCTCTGCTGACCAACGGTCATGTGCTGCTGGAAGGCGTGCCCGGTCTGGCCAAGACACTGGCGGTTCGCACTCTTTCCAGCGCCCTGCAGGCCAGCTTCAAGCGCATTCAGTTCACCCCTGACCTGCTGCCGGCGGACGTGGTGGGAACCATGGTCTATCATCCGAAGGACGGCACCTTCTCGCCCCGTCTCGGGCCGATCTTTGCCAATCTGGTGCTGGCCGATGAAATCAACCGCGCCCCGGCCAAGGTGCAGAGCGCGCTGCTTGAGGCCATGCAGGAGCGCCAGGTCACCATCGGTGAAAACACCTACAAGCTTCCGGACCCCTTCCTGGTGCTCGCCACCCAGAACCCCATCGACCAGGAGGGCACCTACACGCTGCCGGAAGCCCAGCTCGACCGTTTCCTGCTGAAGGTCCGCGTGGTCTATCCGACCCCGTCCGAGGAGCGCCAGGTGCTCGACGCGATGGCCACCAGCACCCCCAGGCTGGATGTCAGCCAGATCATCGACGCGAAGCAGATCATCGCCAGCCGCGTCATCGTGAACAACCTCTACATGGATGAAAAGATCCGCGACTACATCGTCGCCATCATCCATGCCACGCGTGACCCGGGCGTCATCGCCCCGCATCTGAAGCTGCTCATCCGCTGCGGCGCCTCGCCGCGTGGCACGATCAACCTGGCCCTCGCCTCCAAGGCCCTCGCCTTCCTTGCCGGACGCAACTATGTCACCCCGCAGGACATCAAGGACCTTGCCCCGGACATCCTTCGCCACCGCATCCTGCTCAGTTATGAAGCCGAGGCTGAAGGTGTGTCCAGCGAGGACGTGATCCGTCAGCTGCTCGACAAGCTGCCTGTTCCCTGAACCATCCACGCGCCGGCCCTGGCGGCAAGCCCGGGCGGGAGATCCCCACGAGGTCTGCAGACGGACAACCGTGAAGCCTACCCCACCAGAAACCGAAGACGAACGCCTTGCACGCATCCTGAAAAGGGTGCGCAAGATCGAGCTGGTCACGCGTGGCATCGTCAAGGAGACGCTGGGCGGGGCCTATCATTCGCGCTTCAAGGGGCAGGGGATCGAGTTTGATGACTTCCGGGAATACCAGCCCGGTGATGACGTGCGCTTCCTGGACTGGAACGTCACCGCACGCATGAACGACCCCTATGTGCGCAAGTACATCGAGGAGCGCGAGCTGACCGTCATGCTCGTGGTCGATGTGAGCGGTTCGGGCGACTATGGCAGCCAGGAGGACAGCAAGCGTGAGCGTGCCGCCGAGGTTGCGGCCGTCTTTGCCTTCAGCGCGGTGCAGAACCAGGACAAGGTGGGGCTGATCCTCGTCTCGGACCAGGTTGAGCACTACCTGCCGGCGCAGAAGGGCAGCTCGCACGCCCTGCGCTGCCTGCGTGACATCTTAAACCACCGTCCGCGGAGCCGCCGAACCAATCTTGCCCCCGCCCTGGACCTGGCGCTGACCCGCATCGCCCACCGGGCGCTGGTGATCGTGGTGTCGGACTTTCTCATCCCGGACCAGGATTGGGAGCACAGCCTGAAGTCCCTGGCCGCCAAGCATGATGTCGTCGCCGCCCAGGTGACCGACCCCAGGGAATGGGAGCTGCCGGCCGTTGGCAGGGTGTGCCTGCAGGATCCTGAAACCGGGGAGCAGTATGTCGTGAACACTTCGCATCCGGCCGTGCGCCGCCATTATGCCGCCCGGATGAGCGAGCGGCAGGAGGTCCTGGGCCGCAGCCTGCGCAAGCACGGCGTCGAGCGTCTGGACGTGCGCACCGACGACGATTATGTGCCCGCCCTGAAGGCCTACTTTCGCAGCCGGAAAAGGAGGAGGAAATGAAAGCCTTGCCGTTCCAGCCAATGCTTGCCCAGCAGGCCGGGCAGGGGCCGCCCCTGCAGCCGCTGCCGCATCCCGAACTGCCTGACCCCTCCCTGGTGACCTCCGGCCCTGAATGGTGGGTCTACGCCGCGGCGGGAGGGCTGGTGGTCATCCTGCTGGCGCTTGTCGTCTGGCTGCTGATGCGCCCCGCCAGGACCTCGCCGCCGCCGATGAAGAAGCCTTACAACGCCGCGATGAACCGCCTGCGTGACATCCTGGCGAAGGCCGCCCAGCAGCCTCCGGCCAGGACCGCCGCCGACGTCTCCGAGACGCTGCGCATCTATTTTCACGACCGCTACAAGATCCCCGCCCCGTTCCGCACGACGAACGAATTGTTTGTCAACGAAGGCATTCCGGCGACCGCGCTGCGGCTGCGGAAGTACGCCCCCCTGGCCGAGCTCTGGGACCAGCTTGCCTTCGCCCCCGTGCCGGCGGACCAGCAGCAGGCGGCCGCGCTTGTGCAGAAGGCCATCTCGCACCTTGAGGAGGACCGTTCATGAACATCCCCTTCCTGCCCAGCATGATCTTCGGCCGGCCCGAATGGCTGTTCCTGCTGATTCTGCTGCCCGTGATGGCCTGGTGGCGGGGCCGGACCGGGAAGGCGCCTGCCATCGCCTTCTCCACCGCCTTCGTGCTGCGTGAGATGGGCGTCCGCACCCGCAGCGCCCGGGGCGGCTTCACCCTCGGGCTCGTCCTCCTCAGCCTCGCCTGCGCCATCGTCGCGCTCGCCAGGCCGCAGAAGGTCGTCTCCCACGACGAGGAGAACACCGAGGGCATCGCCATCTGCCTCACCGTCGATGTTTCGCTCTCGATGCTCATCGAGGACTTCTACATCGGCGGCAGCCCGGTGAACCGGCTGACGGCGGCGAAGCGCGTGATGCGCGACTTCATCCGTGGCCGCAGGTCCGACCGCATCGGAATCGTGGCCTTTGCCGGGGCACCGTATTATCCCTGCCCGATGACGCTCGACCGCGAGTGGCTGGAGTCGAACCTGGAACGCGTCCAGACCGGCGTCATGGAGGACGGCACTGCCATCGGCTCCGGGCTCGCCGCCGCCGCCCGCCGCCTCGACAAGGAGACCGTGCCCAGCAAGGTCATCATCCTGCTCACCGACGGCGCCAACAACAGCGGCAAGCTCAGCCCCCAGGACGCGGCCAAGCTGGGCGCGACCCTCGGCATCAAGATTTACACCATCGCCATCGGCACGCCGGGGGTTCACATGATCCCGCTGCCCAACGGCCGTGTCATCACCAGCGGACGCCAGGAGTTCGATGAAGCCACGCTTCAGGCGGTGGCGAACATCGGCGGAGGGTCGTTTTACATGGCGCAGGATCTCAGCGCCCTCGCGGACATCTTCGAGACCATCGACAAGCTGGAGAAAAAGGAGATCAAGAAACGCACCATCTCCGAGACTGAGGAGCTTTTTTTCTATCCGCTCGCGGCCGCCGCCTTCCTGCTCGGAATGGCCCTGCTCCTGCGCTTCACCTTCCTGAATGCGGCCCCGATGGCCGTGGCCACCTGACATGTCCTTCCTCGTCCCCAAGATCCTCTTCTGGCTCCTGGCCCTGCCTGTCCTTGCAGGCTTCAAGGCCTGGGCGGACTGGCGCGCCAGGAAGGTGCAGGCGGCCTTCGCCGCGCCCCGGCTTCGCGACGCTCTTGTCTCCGGCGTCTCAAGCGGCCGTTCCTGGCTCATCTTCACCTTTCAGATCCTGGCCCTCGCCTGCTTCATCATCGCCCTCGCCAGGCCCTGGTGGGACGAGGACAAGGTCGTGCAGCAGGAGTCGGGCAGGAACGTCATCATCGCCATCGACAGTTCACGATCCATGCTCGCCAATGACGTGGTGCCCGACCGCCTGACGCGTGCCAAGCTTGCCGCCCAGGACCTCATGCTTTCCCTCAAGGATGACCGCGTCGGACTGATCGCCTTTGCCGGCAACGCCTACCTTCAGGCGCCGCTCACGACGGATCATGACGCCGTGGTTGAGGCCATCCAGTCGATCGACTTCACCTCGGTGCCGCGCGGCGGCAGCGAGCTGGGACGAGCGCTGAAGCTCGCCATCGAGACCTTTGATAAAAGCCCCGCCAGGAATCATGGCCTGATCCTGTTCAGCGACGGAGGTGAGCCGGACAGCGAGATCAGCGCCTATTCGCAGCAGGCGGCGAAAAAGAACATCCTGGTGCTCACCGTCGGCGTGGGCACCGAGGGAGGCGCCCTGATCCCCGACCCGGATCCGGATCGTTCGGGTGATTTTGTGCGTGACCGCGAGGGCAATGTCGTCAAGACCCGGCTGGAGCCGCAGCCGCTGCAGGAGATCGCCGCCGTCACCCGCGGCCGGTACCTGAAGCTGGGTTCCCAGGGACTGGCGGCCGACGTCGTCCGCAGCCTGGTCGCCAGCCTGCAGGCCCAGACCAACGCCGCCCGTGAAATCGTGAAGCCGATTGAGCGTTTTTACTGGCCGCTGTCTATTGGAGTGCTGTTTCTTTTCGCCGCCTGGATCATCCGCCCCGCCGCCCGCATGAAAACGTCCGTGCCCACACCCGTCTTCGCCCTGCTGGCCTCCCTGCTGCTAGTGCCCGAGGCCGTCGCCGTTGATTCAGGCTTCCTCGGATTCATGCTGGGCTCAAGCAAGAGCAGCGAATCCGTCGATGCCCTTGAGGCCTACAAGCGCGGCGAGTATGACCATGCCGCCAGGAAGTATGAAGAGCTGCTCAAGCAGTCGCCGGGCGCCCACCAGAAGCCCCTGTTCGCCTACGGCATGGCCGCCTCGGCCTTCCAGCTCAAGGATTACGACCGGGCGGTCGCCGGATACAGCCAGGCGTTGGAAAGCCCCGACTCCAAGGTGCAGAACCAGGCTCATCGAGGCCTGGCCCACAGCCTTTATGACCAGGGTGACAAGGCGCTGGCCAAGCAGCCGAAGTTCACACTGAAGGCCTGGCGGGACAGCGTGAAGCATTTTGACGCCTCGCTGGCGATTGATCCCGGCAACAAGCAGGTGCGTGAGAACCGTGACTTCGTCCAGAAGCGTCTTGATGAGCTGCAGCAGCAGATGAACCAGCAGCAACAGCAGGGCGGCAAGGGGAACAAGGGCGACAAGAAAAAGGGCCAGAAAGGCCAGAAGGGCGAAAAGGGCCAGAAGGGTGACCAGGGAGAGGAGCAGGAGGGTGAAAACGGCGACGAGGAAGGCGAGGGTGACGACGACAAGTCACGCAAGGAAAGCCTGGGCAAGAAGGAGGGTGAGGAGGAGGGCGAGGGCAGGGAGCACGAAAAGGAAGGACAGCTCCAGGCCGGTGAGGGAGGTCGTGACGAGACTCCCGAGGCTCGGGCGGCACGTGAACGTCGTGAGGCCGAGATGGCCGAGAACCAGCAGAACGAGGCAACGGGTTTCAGCCGCAACGAGGCGCGCTCCTTTCTCCGCACCTATGCCGATGACCAGAAAAAGGCCATGATTGTCCGGCCCCGCGATGAACCCGTGCGAGGCAAGGACTGGTAGGCGCAACACACCCCAGAGCATTCATGAATTTCGCAGGCTTCCGTTTTATGAACCCACTTTCCGGCAGGCTGGCCGTGCTTCTGGCTTTGCTCGTTTCCTCCCTGGCCCAGGCCGCCACGATCCGTGCCTATGTACAGCCCTCCGCCGCCCGGCCAAACCAGGTGA
This sequence comes from Prosthecobacter sp., assembly GCA_044341745.1. GTDB lineage: Bacteria > Verrucomicrobiota > Verrucomicrobiia > Verrucomicrobiales > Verrucomicrobiaceae > Prosthecobacter. The sequence continues at coordinate 12,553 of JBIIRD010000037.1, forward strand.
TCAACTATGTCATCACCGTCCAGGACGGCCAGGTGAACAGCGTGCCGAACCTGCGATTTCCCCTGCAGATCGGCCAGACCAGCGGGGTCAGCACCTCTCAGCAGATCCAGATCATCAACGGACGCCAGAGCGTCTCCATCCAGCTTTCCTGGGGCATTACGGCCACCGAGCCTGGAGAGTTCGTCATTCCGCCCCAGACGGTGGTGGTGGACGGCCAGAACCTGACCACGAACGAGGTCAAGCTGACGGTCGAAAACGGCGGTGGAGCCTTCCCCAAGAACGACCAGGACCCGTCCCAGGATGATGCCGAACGGCCGATTCTCCAGATCGAGCTTGGCAAGAAGGAGATCTACCAGGGCGAGGTCGTGCCGGTGAACGTCAGCCTGTATGTGCCCCGGCAGGTGCAGCTACGCAGGCTGGGCCTGATTGAAATGGAGAAGAGCGACTTTGCCATCGCCCGCTTTCCTCAGACGAACGAGCAGTCCAGCACTGTCATTGACGGCATCGGATACTACGCCCTGACCTTCCGCAGCACGCTATCCTCGCTTCGCACCGGAGATTTGAAGGTCGGTCCCGCCAACCTGGAACTGCTCGTGGAAGTGCCCATGGAAGGTCAGCAGCGGGGTGTCTTTCCCCCGGGATTCGGACAGAACTTCCCGCCCGGTTTCTTCCCTGGAATGTCCGAGCCGAGAAAGCTGGAGGTGAAGAGCCAGCAGGTTACGCTGAAGGTGCTGCCGCTGCCGGCCGAAGGCAGGCCCGCCAACTTCAGCGGAGCCGTCGGCGAGTTCCAGATGAACGCCTCCGCCTCACCCACCGACCTGACTGTCGGCGATCCGGTTTCCGTGGACCTCGTGGTTGCCGGCGCTGGAAACTTTGACGCGTTGAACACCCCCGCCCTGGTCTCGGACGGCGGCTGGAAGATCTATCCTGCCAAGCGCTTCGTCATCGAGGGCCCGGTGGACCAGAATCAGACGCCGACGGTTGAGAGAAAAATTGGTTATACCCAGGTGATCGTGCCCGAGGCGGTGCATGCCAGCGTGCCCGCCTTTGAGCTGAACTACTTCAGCCCATCCCAGAAAAGGTATGTCACGCTCCGCACCGAGCCCATCGCCCTGAACATGAAGCCCGCGCCGGCCACGGCTGCGGCGGAGTCGGCCGGTGCCGCCGGGGCCCGGGTCGTTGCCGAAACCCCTGTCGCTCCACCGCCTGCGGCCGATCCACAGGCGGACATCACCGACATCCTGGTCCGCCCTCCCGACAGGTCCCGCTGGCTGGCACCCACCAGCACGCTGCTTCTGCGCAGCGGCGGCTTCTGGACATTGCAGGGCGTTCCTGTCGCGCTCTTTGCGCTCGCCTCCGTCCTGGCCGTGGTGCGCCGCCGCCGGGAATCCCGTCTTGCCGGACGAGCAGGCGAGCTTCGGGCCGCCTGGCAGGCTTTTGAGTCCCAGGCATCACGGGCGGATGATCAGGAGTTTCTGCGAGGCGCCGCCCAGTTCATCCAGGTGGCCCAGTCGGGACGTCCGGTTCCTCCCGGGCCCTTGAAGGCCATTCTAGACCGCTATCAGGCGTCTAATTTTTCGGCCGCCCATGGGCCTGGTCTTCCGGATGCCGAACGCCGCGAGATGCTCGGCACTCTGGCCGCCCTTTTCCGCCAGACGCTCGCCCGGCTGAGCCTCTTCCTGCTGGCCTCGCTGGTTTTCGTCAACGGTTCGAAGGCCGCCGCCGAGGCGCCCAAGGCAGCCGCTGCAAGTCCTGATGCAATTTATCAGGAAGCCGTCGCCGAACTCGAGAAGGGCAACTACACCCGTGCCCAGTATCTGGCCGAGTCGCTGACAAAAAAAACACCGCCGCAGCTCAGCGCTGAAGTTTTTCAGATCATCGGCCACGCCCGCTACCGCCAGGGTGACATGGGCCGCGCCGCTCTCTGGTATCAGCGTGCCCAGCTTCTTGACGGCAGGAACGCCGAGCTGAATCAGAACCTTCGCCACATCCACGAAAGGACGCGCTATCTGAGCTTTGGGGAATCCTCCCCCCTGCGCCTGGCCAGCTTTTACCTGAGCACCAATGAATGGCTTGTCCTCGCCGCCTCTGGTGTCTGGCTCGTCTTCGTATCCCTGGCCTGGCGTGTGTTCACCGGCCGCAGGTCATCCTCCTGGCCGATCGTGGCCAGTGTGATCGGCCTGTTCATCGCCATCCCGGCGTCCACCTTTGCCGCCCTGCGTCCCCTGGGGCCAGACCGGGTGAAGGACATCAGCATCGTCACCCTGCCCGATGTGAACGCCTACACCAGCGCCACCGTGACCGGCGGTTCTGTGATCTCCCTGCCTCCCGGCAGCCAGGTTCGCACGCTGGAAACGCGCGGCCCATGGCACTACGTCGAAATTCCCGGTTCCCCGGAAAAGTTGCGTGGCTGGGTGGAGGCTGCCGCTGTGACGCCGCTGTGGATTTGGGAAGCCACTCTGGTGCCCTGATTTGAACACCGGACAGGAGACCGTTCGTCTGCCCCCTTGGCCCAAAACCAGATCGTTGGCAAAGAGGGCGGAGGCGTGAAGAAAAGACTCGACTTAAGCTATCCTGATATTTATTTAAAGTTAAATATCCCTGCTTCAGTTTTTACGCAGACACCTGTTTAGACCCTTCTTCCTAACCCAGTGGTCGTGCGACCCCGATAGTACGCTCCATGAGCTTTTCGTTCCGCACCATGTTCCGTAACAGCCACGAGGCCGGCCAGCAGGCTGGCAGCGCTGTCATGGACCCTGCTGGCACGAGTCCGGCTGACCTGCCGTCCGCTATTATGCAAGCCGCCCTTCCGCTAAATGCTGTCAGTCCGTTTGGGGGTCCGCTTTTCAAGGCATCGCCTGGAGAACAGGCGGTGGCAAGCCCGGTGGCGGGTTCTCCTTTTTCGGTTTCGTCCGCCGGTCCGGCAAATGTGCCTCTGACCGTGGGTGATGTGATTCCCCAGCTTCCCCCTGAGCTTGCCAGGGCGGGGGCGCTGCCTCCGGAGCATCCGGTGGCTCTGTCCGGCCAGGTGATTGATGAGGCCTTGCGCAGCGGTCGTGCCGCCGTGCCGGTTTTTGAAATTTACCGGGTCTGCCCGGCCCTCTTTCAAACGCCGGTGTCACCGCAGGACCAGCGCATGGTGCCCCTGCCGGCTGCCAAGCTTCCCCACTTGATTGCGGCTTCCAGGGGAGGCGTGGCTGAGGTGCCTGCCTCGGTCCCGCCGACCACGGTCAAAGCTTCACCGTTCATGATGGCGGCGATGCCTTCAGAACCCGCTGCCGTGTCACCTGCGGCGATGTCCGCTGCGTTCACCGAAGCTCCGGCTGGAACAGGCACGCTGCTGCCTCCGAAAAGACAGGGACCGCCTCCCGCGCTGGCGGATGTCGGCAAAATGGTTTCGCCCGACGTGGCCTTGCCCGGCGCGGTGCATGGAACGGCGGCGGCATTCCCCATGAGCCCATTTGCCGTGGGGGCAGGAGCCAGTCCATCGGTGCAGGCCGTGTCACCTGCGTCTCCTTTTGCCGTCTCCCCGGCGGAGCCTGCAGCCGTCCAGCCTCAGCGCTCCGCGGAGCAGGTTGCATCGCCCTTTCAGACAGCGCCGGTCCCCGCTTCGCCCTTTGCCGCCGCTTCGCCTTCCAGGCAGGAAGTTCCACCGCCTCAGGTTGCGGATTCACCCTTTGCTGCCGTGTTTGGTGGCAAGGCGGTTCCAGTCAGCCTTCCTACGATGGAGGCCCAGCCCTCTGCTGATCCTGGTCTGCCGTCGTTTGGAACGACCGCTCCCGTTCCTTCCCCGGCGATGGGAGGCGGAATGGTGAGAATCGCCATGGCAGCATTGTTGAAGGGCTATACTGTCGCCGAGCTTGGTTTCGATCCCATCGTGGTGCCGGGCTGGATCACCACGGCACTGCCTTCCCATGTGGTCAGGGATCTGGCACTTTCACCGACGCCGCTGGCCGAGCTCGGCCTGCTGGTGGATGGCATCACGGACGTGGGATTCCGCAACGTGTTGAACACGGCCAAACGTGATTTTCAGATGCGGGTGGATCCCGGTGTTCTTCAGCAGGCGCTGGCGGGCAACCATCCCCCTGCCAGCCTGCCAAGCCTGACCAACATAGGCACCGGCTCCCTCCCAGCCGCTGCCAAGCCTGCGCCATCTTTTGGGGCTCCTCCTGGCGGACCCATGCGCATCGAGCCCTCGGCGCCTCCGACATCCTTCACGCCGCCGCAGCCGTCGATGCCCTTGACGCCTGCTGCATCCGCTTCAGCTCCTGCGTCTCAGGCGGCGGAAGCCGAGGCAGCCCCATCGCCTTTCCTGGTGCCTTCCACAGCCTCGAAGCCGCTTTTTGCGCCTGCCGCCGCCAAGGATCCGTTCTCGGTTCCTGGGGCAGCTGCCACGTCTGCCTTTGGCGGTGCCATGGGAATGCCTCCGGCTGCCAGGCAGCAGGATTTCATGGCCATCAGTCCGCCGCCACTGGAAGCTCCGGTGGCGGCCCAGGTTCCGCCTCTGCTGACACCGGCCCCAGGAGCCTCATTCCTGGATGGCGATGGCGATGGCGATCCGCACCAACCCTCAGGCAGCGGCTTTGGCAGCGACCAGCTGCTGGGCCGGGTCTCCAGCCAGGCAGCCAGCTGGAACGAGGCGGCGGTCGCCAGCGCGATGGGTGAGTCTCCGGTATTCCCGCCAGCCAAGGAGGCTCCGCTCATTGAGCTCCCACCTGCAATGCCCTTCCTGGATGAACCTGCCGAACCTGAGCGCGCCTGGGCGGCATCACCCGCCACCCGACCCTTCAGTCCGCCGAAGTTTGATGACTCTCTGCCGCCGGTGCCGGTGGAGGAAGAGCCGCTGTCGCCTCCCAGGAAACCTTCACCACCTCCGCTGCCGCGCGCTTCTGCCAGCGGCAGCCCCTCCAATGTCGGGGTGAAGGCCCATGACGCCGATCCTGACCAGATCGTGCTTCGCGCCCTGCTCGACACCGATTCAGACCTGGAGCCGCAGAAGGTGGTGGAGCTTACCTGCCGGCTGCCGGGCATCGCCGCCTGCGTCTGCCTGCATGACGGCAGGGCCATCTCCCATGTCGGCGCCCACAAGCCGCAGGCCCGTGAATTTCAAAGGCAGGCGACCCAGCTCGCCCAGCATCTCAAGACCCTCGCCCCGCTGATTGGCATCGACGGTGCTGAGACCTTCACGATGAACTCGGGCGATCGTCTGATGACCTTCTGTTTCCCGGACCGGGCCATCATGGGTGTCCTGCACGATGCCGAACCCACCCTTGGGCTCAGGGATAAGATTACCTTGATCGCCAGGGAGCTTTCCCGCATGGTTTCCTGAAATGCCGGCCATCGACGCCCAGGAGCGCACCGTGCGCTTTAAAATCGTTTATTGCGGGACTCCGCTGAGCGGGAAGACCACGAACCTGCGTCAGATCCACGCGCGGCTTGATCCGCAGGGGCGGGGCGACCTCGTCAGCCTTTCCACCTCGCAGGACCGGACGCTGTTCTTTGATTTCCTCGCCGTGGAAAGCCAGGCCATCCCGGGCTACCGCACCAGCTTTCACCTCTACACCGTCCCCGGACAGGTCACCTACAACGCCACGCTGCAGCTCGTGCTGAGGCAGGCGGATGGTGTTGTCTTTGTCGCAGACAGCCAGATGGACCGACAGCGCGACAACGTTCACGCCTTCCAGGCATTGGAGGCCAACCTGCGCCTCAACGGCTCCAGCCTGGACCGCCTGCCGCTGGTGCTTCAGTACAACAAGCGTGACCTGCCCAATTCAGCCCCGGTGGAATACCTTGAATTCCTGCTCAACAACCGGCCGGTGCCGCACCTCAGCTTTGAAGCGGATGCCAAGAACGGCCGCAACGTGCTGGCCACCTTGAACGCCATCACCCAGGCCGTCGTCGCCCGTTTCCAGGAGGCGCGTGAGCAGCATCGCGAAGTCCTGCGCGAGGTGATCGCCGCCTGATGGTGAATGCGGCGACCGGGAAAGATGGCTTCCCAGACCTGGGAAGTTCTGGCAGGATTCAGGCATGAAGGCCCGCATTTTTTCCGCCCTCTGCCTCCTGTGCCTGCTTCAGGCCTGTGTGGTTCCATCTCCGGATGGGGCCGTCTCCTCCAGGAAGCCCTTGCGGGTGAAGCCCGGCTCCTACAGCTATCCGCAGCCAGGAGGTTCGGCCCAGGCTTCTGCGACCACCATCCAGCCGGGGGAAACCTCAAGCGCCTACCGGCTGCGCCAGGAACGTCAGCAGCGCGAGGCCGTTCCTGATGCGCAGGTGATGTATCACCGCAGCGAGCAGGACATCCTGGGCCGGAGCTCCGAATCCGGCATCTACCGCAGCACGGGCGGTGTCATCGAGGAGGTGCACATTGGCAGCCAGCAGATCCCGGTCGTGCCCGGCCAGGGCCTGGGACCCGCCCCCACCTACAACAACGTCTATCAGGGCGGTTATGTGCCGCCCGGCACCACCGGCATCTACGATCCCCGCACCGGCCGTGTGCTGCGCGTGCGGCGCTGAGGTGACATTGACAAAGGCCGTCATCCGAACGTTCTAGCCGCATGACCGAACAGCGCGACTGGTACGACACGCCGCTTTATTACGACATCATCTTCGACGCGGACACTCCGAAGGAGGGTGAGTTTCTTGAGAACGTGTTTGCCAGGCATGGCTCCGGCGGTCGTTCGCGTCAGCTTTTGGAGCCTGCCTGCGGCAGCGGCCGTCTGGTGCTAGAAATGGCCCGGCGCGGCTGGAAGGTGGCCGGCTTCGACGGCAACCCGCGCATGCTCGACTTCGCCCGCAACCGTCTGAAAAACGCCGGCATGAAGGCCCGGCTCTGGCAGGACTGGATGCAAGGCTTTGAACTGCCGAGGCCGCAGCTTTTTGACATCGCCCACTGCCTGGTCAGCAGCTTCAAGTATCTGCAGACCGAACGCGATGCCGCCGCCTGTCTGCGACGTGTGGCAGGGTGCCTGAAGCCCGGCGGGCTTTTCGTGCTGGGCGTGCACCTCACGGATTACTCCAGGGCGGCGGAGGAGCATGAACGCTGGAAGGCCGAGCGCGACGGCATCCGGGTTGTCTGCAACACCCACACCTGGGCGGCCGATCCAAAATCGCGTCTGGAAAAGCTGCGCACACGGCTTCAGGTCACCCACGCCGGCCGCGCTCACACCCAGGAGACCAACTGGCGGTTCCGCACCTACAACGCCGCTCAGATGCGCGCCCTGCTGCGCAAGGCTCCATCACTCCAGCTCGTCGAATGCTACGACTTCACCTACGACATTCATGAGCCGCGCCGGCTTGATGACAGCTACTCGGACATCGTGCTGGTGCTCAGAAAGGATACGGACTGATCTCAAACTTCTCCGAATTCTTGCTTTCGAAATAACCGGCGCTGACCTTGTCGCTGAACAAAGCGACCCAGTTGCCGAAGGCGTCGAGTGCAAGGGTGGTGTCGTAACTCGCGGTGAGGTTGGGCCGGGGCTTGGTGGTCTGGCCGCGGACGGGCTTGGGGGCGTCCTCGGGGTTTTTTTCCTTCAGCCAGCGGACAATGGTCCAGGGGGCGAACTCCAGACGCACCTCGGCGCTGTATTCGGACTCGAGACGATACTTCAGCACGTCAAACTGCAGCGGGCCGACGGCACCCAGCAGCGGGATGCGGACGACGGCGTCAGGCAGTTCGAAGGGCTGGGCCACCCCCTCCTTGAGAAGCTGGTCGAGGCCGTCGCGGAAGCGCTTGAACTTGGCGGTGTTTTCGTTGTGCAGGTAGGCGAAGCACTCCGGAGCGAAGCGCGGCATCTCATCGTACTTGATCGTCGGGTCCTCGGACAGCGTGTCGCCGATCTGGAAGCCGTAGTTGCCCACGAGACCCACCACATCGCCGGCCCAGGCTTCGTTCACCGTTTCACGCTCCTGGGCGAAGAGGCGCTGGGAGTTGCCAAGGCGCAGCTTGGCACCCGTGCGCGTGTTGGTGGCGGTCATGTCGCGCTGGAAGCAGCCGCTGACGATGCGGATGAAGGCCACATGGTCACGGTGACGCGGGTTCATGTTCGCCTGGATCTTGAAGACAAAGCCGGAGAAGGCCTCGTCGGCGGGCTCGATGATGCGATCCCCGACCAGGCGCGGCGCGGGCGGCGGTGCCATGGAGAGGAAGCCGTCGAGCATGAGCTGGACGCCGAAGTTGTTCATGGCGCTGCCGTAGAAGACCGGCGTGATTTCGCCCCGGCGCACCTTCTCCAGCGAGTAGTCCGCGCCGACGCCGTCGAGCAGCTCCAGCTCCTCGCAGACCCGGGCGTATACCAGGGGCGGCAGGGCATTGCGCACGCTGTCGTCCTCGATGCCCTTCACGTTGACCGGCGCACGGAACATGCCGCCGACGGTGCGTTCGAAGAGGTGCACCTGGTTGGTCTGCCGGTCAAAGATGCCCTTGAAGTCCACGCCGTCGCCCAGGGGCCAGTTCATCGGGCATGAGGCGATGCCTAGCACGCGCTCCAGCTCGTCGAGCAGCTCCAGCGGTGGTCGCGCGGGGCGGTCGAGCTTGTTCATGAAAGTGAAGATGGGCACGCCGCGGCGGCGGCAGACTTCAAAGAGCTTCAGGGTCTGGGACTCGATGCCCTTGCCGGCGTCAATCACCATCACGGCGGCGTCCACCGCGGTGAGCACCCGGTAGGTGTCCTCGGAGAAGTCCTTGTGACCGGGGGTGTCGAGCAGGTTGATGACGGCGTCCTTGTATTCAAACTGCAGGACCGTGGAGCTGACAGAAATGCCGCGCTGCTTTTCCAGCTCCATCCAGTCGGAGGTGGTGGCGCGCTGGTTTTTGCGGGCGGTGACGCTGCCCGCGAGCTGCACGGCCCCGCCGTAGAGGAGCAGTTTTTCCGTGAGCGTGGTCTTGCCCGCATCCGGATGGGAGATGATGGCAAAGGTGCGGCGGCGGGCGACTTCGGAGGCGGCGGACATGGGCGGGGCGGGAAGGGGGCGGTCCTCTTCGCCCCTGGGGGAGGGATTCTCAAGGAAGGATTCCACCTTGCCACCGCCCCGGGCCGCTGTTAAATCACCGGTCTGTTTTATGGCAAAAATCCAATTCACCACCCCCGAAGGCCAGAGCGGCGAGGTCGAACTCAGTGCTGAGCGCCTGACGCTGGGCCGTGCCGACGACAATTCCATCGTCATCGCCCATGAGTCGGTCTCCAGCCATCACGGCGAGTTTGTCTTTGACGGCGCCAACTGGGTGTTCAACGACCTGGGCTCCACCAACGGCACCTCGGTCGCCGGCCAGCGTGTGGAGAGCCTGGAAATGGCCAGCGGCGGTGCCTTCAACATCGGGCACCTGGAGGTGGTTTTCTTCGGTGATCAGGCCGAGGAGGCCGCCTACGTTCCCGCCACGCAGAGCGTCTCCCACACCGGCTTTGGCGCCACAGCCATCGACAAATCCCGCCGTTCCGGCTTTGGCGCGAAGCCCAAGCCCAAGAGCAGCGGCTACGCCCCGCTTTACGCCCTGGCCCTGATCGCCCTCGGTGCCTGCGGCTACGCGGTGTTCACCTTCCTGAATCTGTCCGAGTGATGCGGTGAGCAATGCCGGATTTCCGCTGTCGGCCTGACCGGCCGGCAGCTTTCTTTTTCCCCCCAACCCCCAAACTGCGGCGTCGTGCCGCCCCTCCAGAAATGTCCAATACCATCGTAGTCGGCGCCCAGTGGGGCGATGAAGGCAAAGGCAAGATTGTCGATTTCCTGACGGAGAAAACCGATGTCGTCGTGCGTGCGGCAGGCGGCAGCAATGCCGGTCACACCGTCATCAGCAACGGGCAGAAGTACATCCTCCACCTCATCCCCAGCGGCATCCTTTGGGAGGAAAAGCTGTGCGTCATCGGCAACGGTGTCGTGCTTGACCCCATCGGGCTTCTCGAGGAGATGGCCAAGCTGCGCGGCCAGGGGGTGAAGATCACCGCCCAGAACCTGAGAATCAGCGAAACCTGCCATCTCGTGCTGCCCTACCACAAGGCCCTCGACCGTGCCCGTGAGGCGCGCCGCGGTGCCAAGGCCATCGGCACCACCGGCCGCGGCATCGGCCCCGCCTATGCCGACAAGGTGGAGCGCAACGGCCTGCGAGCCATTCTGCTGACCCGCCCTGACAAGCTCGCCACCGAGCTTCGCGACCGCATCGTGGCGAACAACGAGTTCATCGTCGCCGCCGGCATCGAGGCGGTCCCCGTGGAGGAGACAGTGGAGAAGATCCTCGCCGCCGCCAAGGAGCTGGCCCCGCACATCACCAACACGGCGGTGGTCTGCCATGAGGCGATCCAGGCGGGCAAGAGCCTTCTGTTTGAAGGCGCCCAGGGCACCTACCTCGACATCGACCACGGCACCTATCCCTTTGTGACCAGCTCGAACACCACGACGGGCGGCGCCTGCACCGGTTCGGGTGTGCCGCCAAGGATGATCGACAAGGTTGTCGCGGTCTGCAAGGCCTACACCACCCGCGTGGGCAGCGGTCCCTTTGTCACGGAAAACGATTCCATCGGAGACATGCTGCACAACATGGGCCGTGAGTTCGGCGCCACCACCGGACGGGCCCGCCGCTGTGGCTGGCTGGACGCGGTTCTTGTGCGCTACGCGGTCATGATCAACGGGGCCGATGAACTGGCGATCACGAACCTCGACGGCCTCGACGGCCTCGATGAGGTGCAGATCTGCACTGCCTACAGGCTGCGTGGGGAGGTCATCCAGTATCCGCCGAGCACGGTGGAGGACATCGAGGCCTGCGAGCCCATCTATGAAACGCACCAGGGCTGGAAGCAGGACCTGAGTGGCATCACCAGCTTCGCGGACCTGCCGCCCCTGGCCAAGGCCTACCTGAAGCGTGTCGAGGAGCTGACCAAGGCGCGTGTCAGCCTGCTTGGTGTCGGTCCCGCCCGCGAGCAGACCCTGGTGGCCTGATTCGTCCGCCGATTTCTCCCGCCTCAAGACAAGGCCGCCGGTGAGGGTTAAATCCTCACCGGCGGCCTGTTTTAGGGAAGATGTGGGGGAGCTTGTGAATCAGCTGAGCGCCTCGGGCTCGCCGTGGTGCTCCAGGGCGGCCTTGACGAATCCCCGGAAGATCGGGTGAGGATCGTTGGGCTTGCTCTTGAACTCAGGATGGAACTGGCAGGCGACGAAAAAGGGGTGCTCAGGGAGCTCGATCATCTCGGCCAGGCCGCCCTTCTGGGAGATGCCGCTGATCTTCATGCCGTGGCTTTCAAGCTGGTCCTTGTAATCATCGTTCACCTCGTAGCGGTGACGGTGGCGTTCATGAATGACGTCCTGGGCATAAAGCTCACGGGCCTTGGTGCCGGGCAGCAGCTCGGTCACCCAGTCTCCGAGGCGCATGGTGCCGCCGAGCTGCTTCACCTTTTTCTGCTCCTCCATCATGCTGATCACCGGATAGGGGGTGCCCTTGTCAAACTCGGTGCTGGTGGCCTCCTTCAGTCCGCAGACATTGCGGCAGAACTCAATGACCGCGATCTGCATGCCGAGGCAGATGCCGAAGAACGGGATGCCCTTTTCACGCGCATAGCGGGTGGCCGCAATCTTGCCCTCGGTGCCGCGGTCGCCAAAGCCGCCCGGGATGAGGATCCCCTGAAGTCCGTTCAGGTAGATGTCAGGCCCGGCCTTCTCGATGGCCTCGGCATCCAGGCGGACGATGTCCACCTTGGCGTCCTTGTAGGCGCCGGCATGGGTCAGGGCTTCGTAGATGCTCTTGTACGCGTCCTGGAGCTCGATGTACTTTCCAACGACACCGATGCGGACGTGGTGGGTGGGATGAATGACACGCTGGACGAAGTGACGCCAGCGGCTGAGGTCCGGCTGCGGTTTGTCGATCTTCAGGAGCTGGCAGACGGTGTCGTCCATGCGCTGTTCGTGCAGCTTCAGCGGCACCTCGTAGATGCTGTGCTTGACGTCGCGGACCTCGACCACCTGTTCGTTCGGCACATTGCCGAAGAGGGAGATTTTCTCGCGCACGTCCTCGTCAAGGGGATGCTCGGTGCGGGCGAGGATGATGTGCGGGCTGATGCCGATCTCACGCAGCTTGGCCAGGGACTGCTGGGTGGGCTTGGTCTTCAGCTCCTGGGCGGCCTTGATGTAGGGCACCAGGGTGGCGTGGATGAAGAGCACATTGTCACGCCCGACCTCGATGGCGAACTGTCGGATGGCCTCCAGGAAGGGCAGGCCCTCGATGTCGCCGACGGTGCCGCCGATCTCGGTGATGATGATGTCGCCGCCCATCTTCTCGGCCACCTCGCCGATGCGTTCCTTGATCTCGTTGGTGATGTGCGGGATGACCTGCACGGTGCGGCCCTGATATTTGCCGGCGCGCTCCTTTTCCAGGACGCTCATGTAAACCTGGCCGCTGGTGAGGTTGTTCAGGCGGGAAAGGTTGGTGTGGGTGAATCGTTCGTAATGGCCCAGGTCCAGGTCGGTCTCGGCGCCGTCGTCGAGCACGTAAACCTCACCGTGCTCATAGGGGTTCATCGTGCCGGGGTCGATGTTCAGATAGGGGTCGAACTTCTGCATGATGACCTTGAGTCCGCGCAGTTCGAGCAGGGTGGCGAGGGACGAGGCGGCAAGGCCTTTGCCAAGGGAGCTGACGACGCCGCCGGTGACGAAGATGTATTTCATGATGGTTTTCGGTTCGCGGTTGTCCGGCCGAGGTTCAAGCAGTTTGTGACAGGAGATGCGCTTCAATCGCGTCGGCCTGCTCGCGGGTGTCCACACCGGGCGAAAGCTCGTTCGTCAGGACAACGCGCAGACGGGTGCCGTTTTCCAGGGCACGAAGCTGCTCCAGGGACTCCGTCTGCTCCAGGCGTGAGGGCGGCCAGGCGACGAACTGAAGGAGGAAGCCGCGTTGGAAGCCGTAGATGCCAAGGTGGCGGTAATGGCGGCTGTGCGCGGCCGGGTTGCGCACAAACGGCAGGGTCGAGCGCGAGAAGTACAGGGAGTCGCCGTTCGCGTCGAAGACGACTTTGACGATGTTGGGATTCTCCACCTCGGCCGGGTCAAGGATCGGCGCGGCGGCCGTGATCATGGAGATGGTTGGGCCATTCTGAAGGGCGCGGGCCAGGTCGTCGATCAGGGCGGGGGAGATCAGCGGTTCGTCTCCCTGGACGTTGATGATGGTCTCGTGGCCGGGAAAGGCCCGGGCCGCCTCGGCGATGCGGTCGGTGCCGCTGGGGTGGTCGGGCGAGGTGAGGACCGCCCGGGCACCGAAGGCGGCCGCCGCCTCGACGATGCGCTCGTCGTCCGTGGCGATGACGATGTCATCGACGGCCCTGCACTCCTGGCAGCGTTCCCAGACATGCTGGACGAGCGGCTTGCCGGCGATGAGGTGGAGCGGTTTGCCCGGGAACCGGGTGGATCCCCAGCGGGCAGGGATGGCGACAAGGGTGCGTGGTTTCGCGGTGGTGGCCAAGGTGGTGACAGGCGGGTTCGCCTGAGATGGCGCGGCGTTCGCCGCCGTGCAAGGGGAGAATGGCAGCGGCGGGGGCGCCTGGAACTCAGACGACCTGGGGCTTGATCACGGTGACCTGCTGCGGCTCCAGGGCCGAGCGCAGCCTTTCAAACATGGCGTCATCCTCATAGGTGCCGACAATGGCTCCGCCGCTGCCGGTGAACTTCGCGCTGGCTCCGCAGTCGCGGGCGGTCTCGACCATGTCGAGGTTGCCCTGGCTGATCTTGTAGAGCCGGCGTCGCAGGTCGAAGTTTTCGTTCAGCAGCGGGCCGATCTCACGGCCCCGGCCCTCGATCAGCATGTCGCGCACGCGCTGGGCGAGGTTGGCCCACTGGTACATCGCGCTGACGACGTCACGCTCGTTCCGGTTCCAGCGTCCGCGGATGTCGTTGTGGAAGACCTCGGTGCCCTCGCTGAGCTTGTGGGTGAAGGCGACATAGACATTGGGAAGCAGGGCGGGGTCCAGCTCCTCATAGATGCCGTAGCCGAGCCTTTCGACGTGGGCGCGGTTGAAGTCCATGAACACCACGCCCTCATAGGCCTGGATGACCCGGTCCTGCAGTCCTGCGGGGATGCCGAGTTCGTCATTCTCCACGCTCAGCACAAGGCTGGGGAGCAGGTGCCTGGGGATCTCCACCTGGTAGAACTGGATGAGGGCGCGCCAGCAGGCGGTGATGATGGCGCTGCTGCCCGCCATGCCGACCTGCGGCGGGATGTTGCTGCGGTAGCGCAGGGTGAAGTTGCGTCCATGCAGCGTCAGCCCGTTTTTGGAGCAGTAGTCAAAGAAGCGTTTCACGCTCGCTTTCAGCAGGCGGATGCCGCCGTAGTAGCCATGCTGGCGGACATCGCGCGCCAGGGCCTCGATGCTGCCAAACACGGAATGATCCCTTTCGTTGGGCTCGATCGTCAGCTCGGGGGATTCAAACAGGGTCACCTCCGCTCCGTAGTTCCTGATGATGAACGAGATCGTCTTGCCAAAATAACCATCAGAGGGGTTGCCCACCAGGCCGGCGCGGGCGTGAGCTGTGGTGCGGATGAGCATTTGGACTTGGGATCGGGAGGAGGTGGGATGCCAAAGCTACGAGCGCGGGAAAAACGGCGCAAGAGGATTGGCGGTGACTTTCTCGTGCCCTGCCGCCTGCATGAAGCATGGCTTGCGCATCCAACGGGCCAGTGATTGTAGCTCATGGCCTCAATGACAGGATGGACAGGATTCGCAGGACAAACAGGATTTTTTAGACCTGTTCATCCTGCCCATCTTGTGAATCCTGTCGCAAAAATCCCTTTTCACCTTGATGCGCAAGCCCTGTGCATGGCGGCGGAGGCAGGAAAGAATACCTTGTTATGCCGGGTATCCCCTGGCCGCCATGTCCATGAACCCTGTCGCCAATCCAGACCGCCGTGAGTTTCTCCAGACCTTCAGCCTGGCTTCGCTGGGCGGGGCGCTGCTGCCCCTGCTGTCGCCGGCCGGCGTTCAGGCGCAGGGAGCCTCCGCCTCGGGGGCTGGCGCCGCAGCAGCGACGCTGCCTGCCCTGAACCGCTTTCCCCGGATGCTTCAGGACTGGCTGGTCACGGAGGTCCGCGCCGCCGAGGCCAGGGGCCATGAACGCCGGGCCGCGCTGAAGACCCGTGAGGATGCGGAGGCCTATGTGAGTGATGCCAGGAGGCGCATCCAGGAATGCCTCGGCCCGATGCCGGAGAAGACGCCCCTGAACGCGAGGGTGACCCGGGTGCATCAGCGTGACGGCTGGCGCATCGAGAACATCATCCTGGAAAGCCGGCCCGGCTACCTCGTCACGGGCAACCTCTACCTGCCCGAGGCGCCCGGTCGCAAGGTGCCGGGCGTCATCGGCGTCTGCGGCCATTCGCTCAACGGCAAGGCCGAGACGGCCTACCAAAGTTTTGCGCAAGGGCTTGCCCGCCAGGGCATGGCCTGCCTGCTGGTGGATCCTCCGGGCCAGGGCGAACGGTTTCAATACCTCAATGAAAAACTGGGTTCGCGGCTCGGCGGCGGCACCTCCGAGCACAACCAGATGGGCAATCCCCAGTCGCTGGTGGGAGAGTTCCTCGGAACCTGGTTCGCCTGGGACGCCATCCGCGCGCTGGACTACCTGGTCACGCGGCCGGAGATTGACGTGAACCATCTTGGTGTCACCGGCAACTCCGGCGGCGGCACGCAGACGACCTGGCTCTGCGGCCTGGAGCCACGCTTCACCATGGCGGCGCCGTCCTGCTTCGTGACCACCTTCCGCCGCGATGCTGAAAACGAGCTGCCCCAGGACTGCGAGCAGTGCCCGCCGCATGTGCTCGCCCGGGACCTGGATCATGGCGACTTCCTGGCCGCGATGGCGCCGAAGCCGGTGATCATCATGGCCCAGGAGAAGGACTACTTCGACGCACGCGGCTCGGCCGAGACCTACGCCTGGCTCAAGAGGCTCTACACGCTGCTCGGCAGCCCGGACAACATCCAGCTTCATGTCGGCCCCGACCCGCACGGCTACACCCTGGCGAACCGCGAGGCCATGTACCGCTTTTTCGGCAGGGCCTCCGGCGCCGCCCCACACGCTGCCGAACCAACGATGACAATGGAGGCCGAGGACGCCCTGCGCTGCACGCCGGAGGGCCAGGTGGCGCGCCTGGGGTCGAGGACGCTCATGAGCTTCACCCGGGAGAAGGCGGAGTCCCTGGCGAAGTCGAGGCCTCCGCTGAAGGGCGCCGCGCTTGCCGCCGCCGTGCGTGAGGTGCTGCACCTGCCGCAAACGCCGCCGGACGCGCCGGACTACCGCATCCTGCGCAGCGTCGGCGGGCGCAGGTATCCTGCGAAGGGTTATTGCACCTATGCCGTGGAAACCCGGCCCGGCATCCATGCGCTGGTGACGCGCCTCAGCGAAGAGGCCCTGACATCGCGACTGCCCCGAGGGCTGAAGCGCGCCGTGCTCTATGTCTCGCATCGCTCCGCGGACGCCGAGCTGCGGGACGAGCCGCTGGTCGCGGAGCTGCTCGCCGCCGAAGCCGGCGCCGCCTTCTTCGCCTGCGATGTGCGCGGCATCGGCGAGTCCCGGCCTGACACCTGTGGCGCGAACCAATTTTTGCGTCCTTATGGCAGCCACTATTTTTACGCCGCCTACGGCCACATGCTTGACCAGCCGCTGCTCGGCGGGCGCGTCTGGGACGTGCTGCGGGTGATCCAGGTGCTCAGGCAGGCGGGGCATGAGGAGATCCATCTCGCGGGTCGCGGATGGGGCGCGCTGCCTGCGGCGCTTGCGGCGGTGATCAGCGACGATGTCTCCCAGGTGACCTTGAAGAATGCGCTGGTTTCGTTTCACGAGCTGGCGGTTCACGAGGACTGCCAGTGGCCCTATGCGGTGATGCCCTTCGGCGTGCTGGCGAAGTTTGACCTTCCGGATGTTTACCGTGCGCTCGGGGCGAAGAAGCTGCGCTCCGTGGATCCCTGGGCAGCGGCGGACGGTTACGGTGCCTGAACGGCGGCGTCCGCAAAGGCGGCGTTGGCGGCGTCCACCAGCCGCACGCCCAGGCCGTCACGGTTGACCACCAGCCGCACATGCCGGCTCATCGCATCAAGCACGGTGCGGCCGGGCTCGTCGGACGAGGGCTTCGCGTCATAGCGCTGGAGCAGGCAGGCATGCATGGCCTTGAAAAAGGCCCGGGCGTCCTCCCGGGTGATCCAGAGCGTCTGCCACAGGGCGTGGTCACGTTCATGGTCAGGCGCGGCGTAGGCCAGCAGCCTGTCGCCCTTCCAGCCGCGGGCGCCAAGCCCGGCCTCCTCGTCACTGTTGTAGGCGCGCAGGGCGGTGAAGATCGCAAAGCGTCCAAGGCGGTCGTCGAAGTAGGGCTTCTGGCCGCCGATGTCCGGATTGGCGAGGTCAACCCTCGCAGGCGGCAGCCTGGCGGGGTCGAGCAGGCGTTCGGGCTCGATCACCTCCGCGCAGGAGACAGGTGGCGCGGAGTAGGCGGCGTTGATCTGGGCGAATTCACCGGCGCCATGCAGGGCCTGGGCGAACTCAAAGCCGCGTGCAAAGGGGAACAGGGCCAGCTCCTTGAGATAGACGGGAATGGGCACCTGGTTCAGCGGATGATCGGGGTCCTCAACGGGCAGGTCGTTGCCGCTGCGCGGCACCGGGTTGCGGATGCTGAACAAAAAGCGTGTCAAGGCGGCGTCGCCGGTGATCAGTGACATGCGGGCGATGCGTTCGTCGGTGCTCAGGGCGGACCTGGCGGCATCGGGAAACAGCACCCCGCCGAACTCACGCAGCAGCTGCCCGAAGGCCACCGCCATCGGCCGGTCCGGCGCGGGCATGCCGGGAGCGGGCTTCTCGTCCTCCACCAGCAGCGTGCCTGACTCCGGGTCATACCAGCCGCCAAGCTGGCGGGCGAGCACGGCCGCCTGGAGCGGCAGAGGGTCCACGGGCTTTTCAATCCACCCCAGCGCCGTCAGGGCCAGCGCGAACTTCGGACCTTCGTCCCCGGGCTGCTGGAGCCGCAGCCAGCGCAGGATCGCCTTTTCCACATTTTCACGGCTCGCCCCCGTGGTGGGGATGGGCAGGGTCTGGAGGTTGCGGAACTTCATCAGCTCCAGGCCGAGCCCGACAAAGTCCGGGGGTGCATCCTCAGGGGGGGGCGTGGGCTCAAGCTTCGCCACGCCCTTCATGCCGAGCGTGCCCAGCTTCTGGAGCAGCTGTGAGTTTTCATCCTGAAGCGCGCCCACCTGGCCCTGCAGATATTCCACCTGGCCCTCGAGGATGGCGATCTGCCTGCGCAGGCCGTCGTCGGACTCCGGCTCCGGGACGGCTTCGGCCGCCGCAGGTGACGGCACTTTTCGTTGGGAAAGAAGCAGCCCCGCAGCCAGGCCTGCGGCAAGCAGGAGGGCGAGCAGGAGGGCGGGGGAGGCTTTCATCGTGGGGGCGTGCAGCCATGATGCCGGGCGGACAGGCGCCGTCCAGGGGCCAGTGGCAGATTCTGTCTCCCTCCTTGCAAGGCAGGAACGAGCGCCTACTGTCGCGCCCGCATGTCCGCCCGAAAACTTCCCGTCCTCGCCTTGATCGCGGTCTTGTCCGCCTGGCTGACCGTCCAGGTCGCGGCGCAGGACACGCCTCCCGCCGTACCGCGTGCTCCTGCGGCGGCCGCCTCCTCTCCGTCGCCCGCCGACAATCCTTATGCCGCCGCGCTGACGCTGGACGGCTTTGTCGAGCGCACGGGCGTGATGGCCTATCCCCTGATCGGCCTGTCGATGGTCACGGCCTTTTTCATCGTGCTGTTTTCCTTCACCGTCAGGCAGGGCACGGTGGTGAGCGACGCCTTCATGAACTCGGCGGACGCGCTGATCCGCAAGCAGGACTACCTGGGCCTGCTGGCCGTCTGCAACCGGCGCAACGAATGCATCGCGCGCATCACCGCCAAGACGCTGGACTTCGCCACACGCAACCCCACCGCCAGCTTCGAGGAGGTCAAGGAGGTGACGGAGGCCGAGGGCAACCGCCAGTCCAGCCTGCTGCTGGCGCGCATCGCCTATCTCGGGGACGTGGGGGCGGTGGCGCCGATGCTCGGCCTGCTCGGAACCACCCTGGGCATGATCACGACCTTCCATGAAATCTCCAACACCCAGTATGGCGGCAGCAACCAGCTCGGGCTGGCCCAGGGCGTCTCCGAGGCCCTGCTCTGCACGGCCTCCGGCCTGGTCATCGGCATCCCGGCCCTCATCTTTTACGCGATCTTCCGCGGCAAGGTGAACCGCCTCATTTCGGAGATGGAGGCCGCCACCACCCACATCATGGCCCTGCTGGCCGTCCAGTACAAGCGCGCCGCACGCGCCGCCGCCGGACGGCCCGAGTGAGCAACCGACTGAAGCGCCATGAACTTCCGCAAACAACATTCCATCGAGCCCACGCCGATGCAGCTCGCGCCGCTGGTGGACGTGCTGTTCCTGCTGGTGATCTTTTTCGCCGTGACCTCGCATTACGCGAAGAACGAGCAGGTGATGGACATCAGCGTGCCCGCCGCCGACGAGGGCAAGGAGAAGGAGTCGCGCAATGTCGGGGAGATCATCATCAACATCAAGACCCAGGGCGAGATCATCGTGAACGGCCAGGAGCTCTCCGAGGATGAATTGCTGGTGAAGCTGAAGAACATCGTCGCGGTCTACAAGGACCAGGCGGTGATCCTGCGCGGCGACGAGGTGGCGGACTACAAGTTTGTCGTCAACGTGCTGAACATCTGCCAGAAGGCCGGCATCTGGAACATCGCCTTCGCCACCCGCCGGCCCGAGGCTGCTGACGCCTCCAAAAAGCCGTGAAGTGACATGAGCCCAGCCACTTCCCAGACGCCCATGTTTCGTCCCTTGAACACCCTGCCGGCGGTCGTCCTGGCCGCGCTTGTCCTTGCCGCCAGCCCCGGCCTGCTGACCGCGCAGAACGCGCCGCGGGCCGTTCCTGTCGAGGATGATGAACGCCCCGTGCCCAAGGCCATTCCCGTGGGTCCAGGTGAAACCCGTCCCGCGCAGCCCGCGCGCCCCCGTGGGCCGGAGGAAGATCTTTTTGATTATGCCACGCTCGCCTATGACCGGGGCGAGTGGAGCATGGCCTCCCAGTCCTACGGGCAGTACCTCCAGACCTATCCCTCGGGGCGCCACGTTCCGGCCTCGCTGTTCCGCATCGGCGAGTGCTACATGAAGCTGGACCAGCTCAAGGTGGCGGAAACCTACTATGAAGAAGTGGTGAACCGCTATCCGAACAGCGAGGGCGCCCCGTCGGCGGCTTATCGCCTGGGCGCCATGCGCTTCAACGCCCGAGACTTTGACCAGTCGGCCCGCCTTTTCGCCCTTTGTGAATCTAAAAGCCCCCTGCCGCAGGTCAGGCTGGCTGCCAGCTTCAACAAGGCCCGGGCTTATCAGATGCTTGGTGACACCAAACGGCAGTCGGCCGCCCTGAACGCCGTGCTGGCGGTGAAGACGGACAATCCCTACCGCGAGGCGACCTTGCTGAGCCTGGGCACCCTTTACCTGGCCGAGGACAAGAAGGCCGAGGCGCTGCCCTTGTTCACGGAGCTGCTTGAGTCCAGCAAGGACAACGCCATCGTCTCCGAGGCGGCGGTGAAGGCGGCGGTGCTCCAGGCCGAGCTGGGCCGGCCGGAGGAGGCCGTGCCGCTTTTCGAACGCGCGCTGAAGCTGCCTGAAACCAGCGCGGCCAACCGCGGCATCGCCCTGGTGGGCGTCGTCCAGGCGCTGTTTGCCAAGGGCGACTACGACGGTGTCATCAACAACTACAACGCCAACGCCGGCGTGCTGCCCGAAGGTGACACGAGGCCGAAGATGCTGCTCATGGTCGGCAACGCCTTCCGCATGAAGAAGAGCTATGCGCGCGCCGTTGAAACCTACCTGATGGTGGAGCAGGGCTCCGCAGGCACGGAGGCGGCGTTCGAGGCCGGCTACTGGAAGCTCTACTGCTTTTATCTCCTCGACGACAAGGACCTGGCGGAGTTCGCCACGGCCTTCATCACAAAGAACGCCGAAAGCCATGCCGACCATGAGCTTCTCAACCTGGCGAGGCTGATCCGTGCCGACCATTATTTCAACCGCCAGAAGCATGCCGATGCGGCGGCCAGCTTTGCCGAGGTGAAGATTGAGAAGCTGCCCGCAAAGCTGCAGCCCGGGACCCTGTTCAACAAGGCCTGGGCCCTTGCCGAGGCCGGGCGCGCGCAGGACGCCATCCTGGCATTCACCCAGTTCATCAATGAGAACCGCGGCCACGAGCTCACCGCCAGGGCGCTTGCCCGCCGCGGCCTGGCTTACCGCGAGGCCAAGGACACGCTCAACGCCATGACCGACTTCAAGAAGGTGGCCGAGGAGCATCCCAACTCCGAGGCGGCCGAGCTGGCCTACCTGCAGATGGGCCTCATCGCCTCCGAGCAGCGCGATTTCAAGGCCACCATCGCCGCCTTTGACCTGCTGGTGAACAAGTTTCCCCGAAGCCCCGCCGCCGGCCAGGCCTGGTTTGGCATCGGCCGCGCCCATTACTCCCTCCAGCAGTGGGATGAGTCTGTGAAGGCGCTCACGAAGGCCATCGACACCGACCGCAAGACCTACCTGGACCAGGCCAGCCAGATGATCATCCAGGCGCAGTATGTGCAGCAGAACGTCGAGGCGCTGAGCGGGGCGATCGATGACTACCGTCGCGCCAATGCCGGCGGCAACATCCCGCCCAACGTGCTCACCTGGCTCGGCCTGACCTATTATAACAAGAAGAACTACCCGCGTGCTGCCCAGTACCTCGCCATCGCCGCCACGCCGGACGCGCCTGAAAACACCGATCCGCGGGTCTGGAGCTACCTGGGAATGGCCTTCCTGGAAACCAAGGACTACGAAAGCAGCATCAAGGCCACGGACCACTTTCTCAAGGTCACACCGGACGGCGCGCCCAAGGCTCGCGGCCTTCTCACCAAGGGCAGGGCGCTGCTGGGTCTTGGCAAGTTTGACGAGGCCGAGGCGGTTGTGCAGGAAGGCCTGGCCTTCGCCAAGGACGGCAAGCCGCAGGCCCTGCTGCTCATTCTCCAGGGGGACATTCTCATGGCCCTTGGAGACAAGTTAAGCGCCTCCGGCCAGGGAGGGGGCGCCGCTGCCAAATACGCGGCCGCCGCAGGCAAGTACATGATCCCCGCCCAGTTCTTTGACGATGATGAGATCACGCCTGAGTCCCTCGACAAGGCGGCCGCTGCCCTGGAAAAGAGCGGTCAGGCCGCCAAGGCAGGTGAGTTCCGCAAGCTGCTGAAGGAGAGGTATCCGTCCTTTTCTCGCTGAGCGGCCTTGCTGCGTCAGCAAGCATGGCGCATCCCCGCCGGCCTGAAAAAGATGGAAAGACCCAAGTTTCAGGCAAGGTAGTCCTTCCCGGCGCCGACCCGCCGTGCCCTGCACCTTCACGAAGCATTCCCCCCATGTTTTCGACCCGATCCCCACTCCTGCTCCTGGGCGGGCTCCTGATCCTGGAGACCGCGTCGGCTGCTCCCGCCGAGCATCCCGGCAAGCCCCTGTACCAAAAGCTCTGCGCCGACTGCCACGGCGACCACGGCCAGGGCGTGGAGGATGAATACGACGAGCCGCTGACCGGCGAAAGGAGCGTCGAGGCCCTTGCCCGTCAGATTGACCGCACGATGCCCGAGGATGACCCTGACAAGACCACGCCTGAGGATTCCAGGCTGATCGCCGAGTACATCCACAAGGCCTTTTATTCGCCCGAGGCCCAGGCACGCGCCAATCCGCCGGCCAAGGATCTTGCACGCCTGACCATCGAGCAGTTCCGCAACAGCGTCATGGACGTGGTCGGCCGCTTTCGCATGGGCCCCGGCTTTGACCGTCCCATCGGGGCCGAGCAGGGCTTGAAGGCCACGTACCGCGGCGTCGAGCTGCCCAAGCCCGGCGAGAAGCCAGTGGACACCACGCCGGACAAAGGCATCAAGGCCAAGCGGCCTAACAAGACCATCGAAAGGGTGGAGCCCGTCATCGCCTTCCACTGGGGGCCGGACAGCCCGGTGAGGGAGACCCTGGAGGCCGAGCAGTTTCAGAACCGCTTCGACGGCTCCGTCGTCGCCCGCGAGACGGGGCTCTACGAGTTTGCGGTGAAGTCGGAAAACGGCTTCCGTCTGTGGATCAACGACACCTCCGAAGGTGATGCGCTGATCGACGGCTGGGTGAGCGCCGGGCCGGAGGCCCGCGAGGAGAGGAGGACGATTTATCTCGTCGGCGGCCGCGCCTACCGGCTGGTGCTCGAGCACTTCAAGTTCAAGGAGAAATCCTCGTCCATTGAGCTGTGGTGGAAGCCTCCGCATGGCGTCAGGGAGCTCATCCCGGCCAGCGCCCTGCGCACGGACCGGCCGCGTGAACTGATGATCGTCAGCAACGGCTTCCCCGCCGACGACAGCAGCGGAGGCTACCCGCGCGGCACGACGATCTCCAAGGCCTGGGACCAGGCGGTGACCGACGCCGCCATCGCCGCGGCCGAGCATGTGGTGGCCAACATTGACGAACTGGCCCAGACCAAGCCCGGGGCTGCGGACCGCACGGAGAAGCTGCGCAGGTTTGCCGAGGCCTTTGTGGAGGCCGCCTTCCGCCGTCCTCCTGGCGAGGAATTGAAGAAGCTGCTGATCGAGCCGCAGTTCAAGGCCGCGAAGACACCGGACACGGCGGTGAAGCGCGTGGTGATGCTGGCGCTGAAGTCGCCGCAGTTCCTCTATCCTTCCCTGCCCGGGGCAGGCCCTGCGGATGATCATGACACGGCGGCAGTGCTTGCCCTGACGCTCTGGGACTCCATTCCTGACAAGAAGCTGCTCCAGGCGGCCGCCCAGGGCAGGCTGCGCACGCGCGACCAGGTCCGCTCCGAGGCCGTGCGCATGCTGGCGGACGCCCGTGCGAAGGCCAAGCTGCACGGCTTCTTCCATCACTGGCTGGAGCTCGAGCGCGCCGAGGCCATCAGCAAGGATCCCAAGGCCTTCCCCGACTTCACCCCGGAGCTGCTCGCCGACCTGCGAGAGTCCCTGTTCGAGTTCATTGATGAGGTTGTCTGGAGTGACAAGTCAGACTACCGCGAGCTGCTGCAGGCGGATTATCTCCTTCTCAACGAGCGCCTCGGCAGGTTTTATGGCATGCCGGTCAACGGCGAGGCCTACCAGCGCGTCGCCTTTGACCCGAAGCAGCGCGCCGGAGTGGTCACGCATCCCTACCTGCTTGCCTCGCTGGCCTATTCAAGGCAGTCCTCGCCGGTGCACCGCGGCGTCTTTCTCACCCGCAACATCGTCGGCATGTCGCTCAAGCCGCCGAAGAAGGCGGTGGTGTTCGAGGACAGCCACTTCAATCCGACTCTGACCATGCGTGAGAAGATCACGGAGCTCACCCGCAGCGGCGCCTGCATGAGCTGCCACAGCATGATCAACCCCCTCGGTTTCAGCCTGGAGAACTTTGATGCGGTGGGCCGCTGGCGCACGAAGGACAACAACAAGCCTGTCAATCCGGTGAGCGAGTTCACCACGCACGAGGGCCAGCTGGTCCGGCTCAGCGGCCCCCGCGACATCGTGGACTATGTCTCCGGCAATCCGGGCGGCCACCGCGCCTTCATCCGCCACCTGTTCCATCATCTGGTCAAGCAGGAGCCTGCGGCCTACGGAGCCGCCACGCTCGACAGGCTCCAGAAGGATTTTGCGGCGAACCAGTGCAACATCCAGAGGCTGATGACAGAGACCGCCCTTGTGGCCGCCGGCGTGAATTGATGCGTGCGCCGCCTCCCGTGCCAAGGCGTTGAACATGATGCAAGGGTTCTGCTGAAAAGCAAAAGGCCGGGACAGGCATGAGCCTGTCCCGGCCTCCGCAGCCCGCCTGGCATCAGGCGTTGTAGCCGGACTCGCCATGTTCGGCGAGGTCGAGCCCCTGGTTCTCCTGGTCAGCGTCCACGCGCAGGCCGATGGTCATGGCGATGAGCTTCAGCAGCACGAAGCTGACGATGCCGGAAAGCAGGATCGTGTACAGCGAGGCCAGCAGCTGGGTGACGAGCTGGCCGCCCATGGTCACGCCCTCGGCGTACCCCATGCCGCCGAAGGTGGGCGAGGCGAAGATGGCGACGAGCACGGTTCCGATGAAGCCGCCGACGCCATGCACGCCGAAGACATCCAGCGAGTCGTCATACCTGAAGGCCTGCTTCACCTTGGCGCAGAAGAGCCAGCAGATCAGCGCGCTCAGGCTGCCGATGCAGATCGCTCCGACCGGGCCGACCTTGCCGGACGCGGGGGTGATGGCGGCAAGTCCGGCGATGGAGCCGGTCGCGATGCCGAGGGCGCTGGGCTTGCCGACCTTGATCTTTTCAATGAGCGACCAGACGACGCAGGCGGCGCTGGCGGACAGGTGCGTGACCACCACGGTCATCGCCGCGCTGCCGTTGGCGGCCACCTGGCTGCCGCCGTTGAAGCCGAACCAGCCCACCCAGAGCATGCCGGCCCCGGCGATGGTGAAGGGCAGGTTGTGCGGCATCATCGGCGTATGCGGATGGCCGCGGCGCGGGCCGACCATGATGCAGGCCACCAGGGCGGCGACGCCTGCGGTGATGTGCACCACGATCCCGCCTGCGAGGTCGATGACATTGGTCAGGCCGAAGAACTCCATCTTGTGCCAGACACCCCAGCAGGTGGGCGCATAGACAAGCAGGCTCCAGAAGATGCTGAAGACCATGATCGCGCTGAACTTCATGCGCTCGGCAAAGGCGCCGATGAACAGGCCGGGAGTGATGAGGAAGAACATCATCTGGTAGGCGAACCACAGCGGCTCCGGAATGTTTGGATAGGCCGCATAGGTGCTGGCTGGCGTGACGCCCCTGAGAAAGGATTTGTCCAGAGTGCCGATGAAGCCGCTGTCGCCGGTGAAGCTGAGCGAGTAGCCGCAGGCGAGCCAGACCAGGCTGAGCACGGCCGTCAGCGCGAAGCACTGCATGAAGATGGACAGCACGTTCTTGGAGCGCACCAGGCCGGCGTAAAAAAGCGCCAGGCCCGGGATCATCATGAACAGCACGAGGGCCGTGGAGGTGAGCAGCCAGGCGGTGTCACCGCTCTGGATGGTGGAGGTGGCGGTTTCGGCGGCGTTCAGTGAGGAGGTGCCATAGGCGCAGCAAAGCGAGGCGCACACCGCAAAAAGCGGAAGCGCGCCACGCCCGCGACGCAGGTGCGCAGGGTGGGTCATGGTTGGTTGGGAATGTGGTTGGTTGGCGGGGGCTGTGGAGGATGGCCTGCAGCACCCCGAATCGATTTTTAAAAGCAGTTAGCGTGCCAACTTTTGGAGCCATCTCATTGCTCCGGGCTTGGCATTTCATTTCAAAGAAGAGCGCTGATTGCGGAGCGAACATTCGAGTCCTGGGAAGATCTTTCCACCCTCAGGCTTTCACCCCGATGACCGGGTTGAGGCTGTGTTGGATTCGGCCTTACGGCGGATGAAAACACGTTGCTGCGTCTCCAGGCCGCCCTGGGTCCGGGGCTTCCCGGATTCTGGGCGTACAAAGCCATGGCGCAGGCGGGCGTCCGATCATGATTTGACGCAAGACCTCTGCCCGGCAGACGTAGCCTAACCATCCCCCCATGAAGCACCTCGACCGCCGCCAGTTTCTGAGAGATCTCGGCATTTCCGCCGCAGCCTTCCCGTTCCTTTCCGGCCTGCCCAGCATCACCGGCGCGCCTGCGCCGCAGAAGCGCCAGAGGCTGGTGATCATGTTTTCACCCAACGGCACCCTGCCGAACGAGTTCTGGCCGGACCAGGAGGGCGGTGAATTCAGCTTCAAGTCCATCCTTCAGCCTCTCGAGCCGTTCAGGAAGCAGATGCTCATCCTTCACGGCATCGCCAACAAGGTGCGCGGCGACGGCGACAGCCACATGCGCGGCATGAGCTGCCTTCTGACCTGCGACGAGCTCATGAAGGGGAACATCATGGGCGGAGGCGGCAACCCGGCCGGCTGGGCCAGCAACATTTCCATCGACCAGGAGATCAAGAACTTCCTCCAGTCCCGCAAGGAAACGAAGACACGCTTTGGCTCTCTGGAGTTCGGCGTTGCCGTGCCTGATCGTGCCGATCCCTGGACACGCATGAGCTATGCCGGGCCCAACCAGCCTGTGGCCCCCGTCGACGACCCTCATCAGGTGCTGAAAAAGGTCTATGGGAAGATGAAGGACAAGGAGAGCCTGGTCAGCATCCTGGATGACGTGCGCGAGGACCTGAAGCGTGTCTCCTCAAAGCTCAGCGCCCGTGACAAGGTGCTTCTGGATCAGCACATGACTCTGGTTCGCAGCCTGGAGCAGGATCTGGCCGACGCCGACAAGGTCGGCAGCCTCTCCCATCCTGTGCCGGCTGTCGATCCCAGCATTGAACTGGTGAACGACAACACGCCGCAGATCAGCCGGATCCAGATCGACCTCCTGGTGAACTCCCTGTCAAACGACATGGCCCGCGTGGCCACGCTTCAATACATGCGCAGCGTCGGCATGGCCCAGATGCGCTGGCTGGGGGTGGAGGAGGGGCATCACAGCCTTTCTCATGACCCGGATGACAAGAAGGACAGCTATGAGAAGCTGAAAAAGATCAACACCTGGTTCGCCGGAGAGTTCGCCTACCTGGCGAAGCGGCTGAGCGAAACCCCCGAGCCCGCCGGGGACGGCTCCATGCTCGACAACACCCTGCTGGTCTGGACCAACGAGCTCGGGAAGGGCAACACCCACACCCTGGACAACATCCCCTATGTGATGATCGGCGGCGGCTTTGGCTTCAAGATGGGCCGTAGCCTGAAATTCGACAAGGCGGCGCACAACCGTCTTTGGATGGCCGTTGCCGGAGCGATGGGGCATGAGCTGAAAACCTTCGGCAAGGCGGAGCTGTGTGAGGGTGGGGCGCTTCATCTTTCCTGAAAAGACCACGGTTATCAAATTTGAGATGCATTGTTGCATCCTGCAGTCGGAAGCACCCTCAGGAGGAGGGCTGGCGAGGTCAGGCCTGCTCGCTGCTTCCCACAGCCGAAAAAGATAATCGGCTCATTTTCAGGGGCTCGTGCGCTTAGGGATTCTTTCAGAGTTAGGGTTATTAAATTTGCGTGCCAGAGAGTTTTTTTTCTTGGCTAAAAAGGGGGGGCCGTGTTTACATCGCCATCTCAACCTCAAAAAGTGGCCAACCATCACGTCATCCATCAACCATGCCTTGCCAGGTCTGACGATCCGTCATCGTCTTCCGCATGTTGTTGCGACGTTTTATGTTACGCCCTGATTATCAAGAGAATATGAGAGCGAATAACCAACTATCCGACTTCGTGACAAACCGCCCGCACTTCGATGGTGGCTGGCAGATTTGTCGTGATTCGTGCCAGCTGGTTTATTTTTCGATTAATCAGTAACTTTTTCCCTTCTCGAAGAATCGCTCACTTTTTCCCTCAGGTTTTAATTCGAATTTACTCCCTATGAAAACCAGCAACCCGAACAAGCTCCGCCACGATTCCGTCTTCAGGCAGCTGCGTCGCCCCACTTGGAAAAAGGCGATTTCGTCCGTCCTGCTTGTGCAGTTCGCCCTGTGGAGCGTGCAGGTCAATGGCGCCACGGGGAGCTGGATATTGAACAACAGCGGCAACTGGACCGGCACGCCCGCCAACTGGCAGGACGGCATCATTCCGAATGCTGCGGGTGACATCGCCGTGTTCCGCAATGACATCACCACGACTCGCACCGTCACCCTGAACGCCCCCATCACCCTGGGTGGCATGCGTGTGGGCGACATCCTGGGCGCCAGTGTTTACACCTTCGCGGGCACCAACGCCCTGATCATGGACAGCGGCGGTGCAGGCAATGCCTTCATCAACCTTTACAACAACTCCACCAACAACTTCCAGACGCCGCTGACGCTGAACAGCAGCACCGATCTGAACGCCTACACGGGCACCATTGACATCAACGGCGCCTCCAACGCCCAGGTGGTGGTGACCGGCAGCGGCGACATCATCAAGAACGGCGCCGGCCAGGTTCGCATCAACGGCACCCTCAGCGGCTATTCCGGTGACTATGTGCTGAATCTCGGCACCCTGGCCATCGGTGGCGCCAACGGCGCGACAATCAACCTGGGCTCAGGCACCGAGGGCATCACCCTGAACGGTTCCGGTTCGGCGGACCGCACCGTCCTGCAGCTCCGCAACAACGGCACGGGCAGCAGCGGCACCATCCAGGTGCAGGGCAACAACAAGGTCACCGTCCAGGGGGCCGTCACGATTTACACCGACAACAACTACGTGTCGGCGGCAAACACCGGCAATTTCTTCGAACTGAATGACCTGGTGATGAACGGTGGTCTCCTGCAGACCACGGGCGGCAACAGCTACGGTCTGCGCGTCGCCGGCACAACCTACCTGAACGGCCAGACCAACGTGTTCTTCCCCAACAGCTCCCAGCTCACCCTGGCGGGTGTCATTGATGACGGTGCTGCCAGCCGGTCCCTGATCAAGGAAGGCGGAGGTCGTCTTCTGATCAGCAACACCGCCAACACCTACGAGGGCCTGACGGCGGTCAAGAACGGCATCCTTCAGCTGGGTGCTGGAGCCAATCTGGGAGATGGCACCACCTATGTGAACGGCGGTGTGCTGACCGTGGAAAACAAGGCGACCCTGGATGCAGTCAGCACCAACGGCCTTGAGTTGGTCGGCCAGCTTGGCACCTCACGTTTCTCCCTCGGCGCTGTCGGGGTCTCCCAGAGCTACGGTGTGATCGATGCCACCAACAACGTGGCCGTGAACGTCCCTGTGGCCGGCATCGGCCTGGCGATCGACAGCATTGCTGGAAATGTCACCAACGACATCGACCTGAGCAAGGTTGGCAACACGGGTGATGGCAATCGTGTCTGGCTGACCAATGTCATCGGTGCAGACCGCACCTTCCAGGGCGTGGTCATGCCCTCCAGCGACGGCAACATTCGCATGACCTCAGGTGGCAACACCCTGATCGTCTCCGGTGCCGACAACCGCCTCGGCGGCCCGTCCTCCACAGCAAACCTGATCTTTGGTTATGACCATGCCAACCCGATGATTTTCAACGGCAGTGCGATCACCCAGATGACCGGCGGCACCGTCTCCATCCGCACGAACAACGACACCACCGGCAGCGTCACCGTAAACCGCGGTGTCACCGCCAACGTCAACGGCAGCATCACCACCCCCCTGGGCACCGGCCCGGTCACCGCCCTGGGCGGAACCATCTCCACGGACAACACCTCCGCCGCCAAGTTTGGCAACACCAGCTTCACCCTGTTTGGTGGCAGCACCCTGCTTCTCGACAACTCGGCGGTCACCACGACCAACGCGGACCGCCGCCTCGACCCAACCACGGACATCACCCTCACCTCCTCCACCCTGCGTCTGCTTGGGGATGGTGGTGCGGCCACGGTCTCCTCCCAGGCGGTGGATGCCCTGACCTATGCCGGTGGCAGCACGCTCAGCGTTGACACGGATGGCACCACGGCGGCGCGGCTCACCACACTGACCCTGAGCAGCCTGACCCGCACGGGCAACGGCACCCTGAACATCCGCAACATCGCCAACACGGGGACGACCCTCGGCACCTCCGCCGGCACGCAGAAGCTCATCATCAACAGCGCACCCACGGTGACCAACGGCATGATCGGGGCCAACATCGCCATCTGGGGTGGTGCCAACATCAATGACGGCGGCACCCCGCTGTTCGCCACGTACGATGCCACCCACGGTGTCCAGGCCGCCGCCTTCACCCTGAACAACACCTTTGCGGCCGCCACCACCGCCTCCCTGGTCAATTTCGATGCCACGGGCTACACGGGTGCCGGTGCCAGCGTCCAGGCCCTGCGTGTTCGCACCACCGTTAACAACCAAAACTTCAATGCCTCCAGTGCGGTGACGCTGGGAGCCGCCGCTGGCGTCGGGCAGGGCGCAGGTCTCTTCCTGGCTCACACCGCCAACAATGGCATCACCCACTCGACCAATTTCGCCTTCGGCAGCCAGGAAGGCATGATTTATGCAGCGACGACGGGCGGCGGTTCAGGCGTCATCACCCTCAGCGGCGTGCTCTCCGGTTCCAATGGCATCACCCGTTTTGGTGACGGCGTCCTCTCCCTGACCGGCCAGAACACCTTCACAGGCCCGCTCAACATCACCGCCGGTGAAACCCGCCTCAGCCAGGGCTCCGCAGGCCTGCCCACGGATGCAGTGGCCAAGGATGTCAACATCTGGGGTGGTTCCGTTTACCTGCAGACCGGCAGCGCCCGCTATCAGAACAATCTGGTCATCAAGGATGACGCCCGAATCGGCAACGTCAACGTCAGCGGCTCCGGCTTTAACAACCTCGTCGTTGAGCCTCGTGTCGGCAGCTCCGCCCCCACCCAGGTTCGTGTGCAGAACCAGGCTGGCACTAACATCACCACTGTCTATGGTTCACTGGTCCTTAACACTGACGCCCAGTTTTCCATCGCGCATGTCCTGCAGCTCAACGGCGGCTTTTCCGGCACGGGCAGGTTTGACAAGTTCTACAACGAAAGGCTGATCGTCACGGGCGATTCGTCCGGCTACAGCGGAGCCGTCACCAGCTACGCCGGCAGCATGACCAGCTACAACACGGGTTCCGCCCCCTTCGGCACCGGTGCCATCACCCTGCATCCAGGCGCTGCCATCACCCTGGGGAACAGCAACAACCTGAGCTCCGGACAGCTCACCATGAACTCTGACCGCGGCGGCATCTCCGGCATCGGCATGCTGTATGTGGGTGATCCGCTGACCTCCCTTCCTAGTTTTACCATCAACACCACTGCACCCTGGGCGACCGGCCTTGGCATTGGTTCGGTGGGCTTCAGCCAGGACATCGACCTCGCCGCACTTGCCACGAGCTGGGGTGGCGATGTCTATCTTGGTGGAGCCCTGGGTTACACCGGCATCTTTACCGGCGATCTTACCCCGGCTTCCGGCAACCGATATCTTCTCGGCACCCAGCAGGGCACCCTGCGTGTGGCGGTTCCCCTGGGCGGCGGCAACTCGATCATTACCGGCATCTCCATGACCGGCGAATCCAGCCGTGCCGACCAGACGGTGAACAACAGCGGCGGCGTCGTTCAGTTTGACGCCCTTCAGACCCACACCGGTGGTTCGATCTTCAACACCGGCCCGACGGTGCGTTTCAGCGCTCGTGACGCTTTGGCTGGCACCGGCGACATCACCCTCGGCGGTGGTTCCTTCCGTGTGGACTCTGCCAGCGGCCAAAACCGCGCCATGGTCCCGATGACGATCAGCAACAACCTGATCTTCACCGCAGACGCCACCCTCCAGATGGAAAACTCCGCCTACGATGCACGTCTGGGCGGCACCCTGGCCCTGGCGCCGGGTTCCACGGGCGTGGTCCGCACCTTCAGCATCGGCACCGACCAGACCGGCGGTGACGTCAACAACGCTGGCATGGTCTGGATCGACGGCGGCATCTCCGATGGCGTCGGCGGTTCCGGCAATCACTTCGTCAAGGGCGGCCTTGGCACCCTGTTCTTCAACGGTGTCAACACCTACACCGGCTCCACCACCATTGCCGGCGGTCTGCTTGGCATCAACCAGGACAGCGACTGGGGCCAGACCAGCCTGATCAACATGGTGAACGGTGGCATTGCCGTCTGGGAAAACTCCTTCACCACCAGCCGCAACTACCACGTCCACGGCAGCAACGGCTACTTCGACATCGCCGGCGGCCTGACCCTCACCCAGGATGCCTCCTCGGTCATCGACGGAGGAGCCACCAACAACTCCCTGATGAAGCGCGGCCTGGGCACGATGGTCCTCAACGGCCAGAACGCGTTCACCGGCCTGTTCGTGGCGGATGGTGTCCTGCAGGTGAACAACCAGCTTGCCCTGGGCGACGCGGCCACGACCAGCCAGTTCAGCTTTGGCAGTGATCAGACCCTGGGTGGAGGTGGCACTGCCACACGCTACATGGGGGGCACGGCCCGGATCAATTTCACCGGCAGCACCAACCGTGGCGCCGTCTTCAACAACAACGGCAACACCAACACCAGCGGCGGCATCGACATCACCTCCGGCAACACCTTCACCATGACCGGTGCCTTCACACAGGGCACGGAGTTTGATTTTGGTTTCAAGACCGGCCCTGGCACCCTGATCACAACCGGCACCAACACCATGCGCGCCTTCGCCATGACCAACGGTGTCTGGCAGTTCGCCAATGCGGCTCCCTGGGCCAACAGCACCGCCACCGCCAGTGACAACACCTTCATCGAGATGATGGGCGGCACGATCCGCGCCCTCAACACCGGTGCCAACTTCGCCCTGGCAAACAACACCAGCACCACCACCTACAACTACGGCGGCGGCATGACCCTCGCCATGGGCAGCGGAACCGGCTTCTCCATGGAGTTTGCCACCGACAACCTGATCCGTCAGAACCAGGGCACCCTGGTGCTTCAGCTCATTGGAGCAACCACCCTCGGCGGCGCTGGCAACATCAACACCGCCCGTGTGATCACCACGAACGCCGTCAACGGCAGCCTGGCCCGCGCCTCGGCACTCACCAACGGCATCTTCGCGCCTTCCCTGATCGGCGCGACGGACGCCGGTGACGGATTCTTCCTGGAAAATGACGCCACGACCGGATTCAAGCCCTATTCCGGCGCCACGAACACCAGCCTGACCGGCGCCTTCCCGGCCGCCATCGCGGACATCAGCGCCGAACAGAACCTGAGTGGTGAAAACGGCATCTACGCCTTCCGCACCAACGCCAACGTCCTTGGCGGCACCCTGCGCATCCCTGCCGTGGACAACCTGAAGACGGGCGGCATCCTCATCAACGGTTCCAACACCCTTTCCTCCAACTTGATTTTTGATCCGACCTCCGCCACGGCCCCCGGCACTGGCACGGTGGGTGAAGGCCTGGTTTTCGTGAAGAGCGGCGCAAACGCTGTCATCTCCGGAAACATCACCGCGAACGCGTTCACCAAGTTCGGCAACGGCAGCCTTGAGCTTCAGGGTGCGGCCATGGCTCCCTCCTTCGTCAGCGTTCAGGCAGGCACCCTGAAGCTGGGTGCCCAAAACGTCTTCGGCACGATGAACGCCGACCTGCGCGTCAACGGCGGCGCCGCGCTCGACCTGAACGGCAACAACGGTTCCTTTGAGACCCTTGAGTCCAACAACCGTCTCATTGGCACGGTCGCACGCGTCGGCGGCACGGTGAAGAACACCTCCCCCACGCCCGCCACCCTGAACATTGCCGGGCCGACCACCTCCACCTTCAACGGCACCCTTGAGCTCAACATGCGCCTGATCAAGCAGGGCGCAGGTGTCCTGACCCTCAACGGCTACACCTCCTCCACCCCGGATGCCGGTGTCAACACCCACACGGGCGGCACGGACATCTATGGCATTGGCACCACCGGCGGCCTGAACATCAACAACTCCACCACCGCGCTCGGCGGTGGCAACGGCACGACCCCCGGTGATGTCAACCTCTACGGCGGCACCCTCGGCCTGCTCTTCAGCAACGGCGCCACGGGCGTCAACGGCACCAATGGCCAGCAGTACAACAACATGGTCGCCATCTTTGGCAAGGACGGCACCGCCGGTCTGACCCTCAATGTCCGCGGCCCCGGACTCATCACGGTCAACAGGGCCACCCCGCTGAGCAACACCCAGTTCGGCGTCGGCAACATCATGCAGGTCGGTGTGCTCAACATGTCCAACACCACCCTTCAGGTGAGCGGCGGCAACAACTACCGCTTCCGTGTCGGCGGCCCTACCAACATCATGGGCTCGCAGGCTGCTTTCCAGACCAACTCTGACGGCCCCAGCGGCATCATTGAGCTTTTCGGTGTGATCTCCGGCGGAACCCTCACCAAGCTGGGCGACGGCACGATCCGCAACCTCACCATCGGCGGCAACGCCAACACCTACAGCGGCGGCACCAACATCATCGCGGGTGATATCCAGGTCCTCGCCAACAGCGGCTCGCCTCTTGGCACCGGTCCCGTCCGCATTTACCCTGACGGCGCCCTTCGCATCGCCGGCAACAACAGCGTGGACGGCTCGAAGCTGACCACCCTGAGCCGTGCCGGCGCCCTCGGAGCGGTGGTCATTGAAGGCAACTTCAACCCCAGCGTCCTCAACGCGACCAACTTCTCCAGCGCCTACAACACCGCCCTGCAGCTCGGTGAGACCTACTTCCAGACGGCCCTGGACATGAGCACCATCGGTGACGGTCGTGCTTTCCTGGGCGGCGGTCTCAACGGAGAAGTGGCCTATGTGGCCTCCACGCTCGGCGCAGGTGCCGAAGATGCCTGGAATCCTGGCGTCGGTGTTTACCGCATCGCCCCGGGCACGAGCAGCTTCGCCTTCTCCGGCGCTGACAATGTTCTCACCGGCAACAACTACCTGCAGGTCGGCCCCCAGCGTAACAATTTCTTTGGTGCCATCATCAACGGCGGCAACGTCCTCGTCATGCGCAACGCCAACGACTTCACCGGCGGCACGCAGATCACCAAGGGCGCCAGCATCTACACCGAAATCGGCGGACGTGTCGGCGGTGAAGCCGCACTCGGCGACGGCGACATTGAAGTTTACGGCGCCCTGCGCATCCGTGGTGCCCAGGGGACGATGGTCAACCCGGCCACCGGTCTTCACTACAACGACATTTTCCTGCGTCCCGGCGGCCAGATCCTGCTCCACGACGCCGATGGTGCTGTCGCCATTCCGTTCATCGGAGCCGGTGGCCAGGGCCGCTGGGGTGACACCGTGGGCATTGACCTGAATGGTGGTGAGTTCCGCTATGACGGCGGCATCAACATGACCACCACGGAAACCATTGGCGATGTCACGGCCCGCAAGCGCGGCATCATCACCGTGGCCCGCAACTCTGGCTCGTCCGCCGTTCAGCTCAATGTTGGCGGCATCTCCCGCGCCGAACAGGGCATTCTGACGCTCAACTACAACAGCGGCTTCCTCGGCATCCCCGTCACCACCCCTCTTTCCTACGAGCGTCTTGTCGCCACCAGCATCGGCGGTGTTGCTGTCACCGATCCTGGCATCCGCAGCGGCACCACCCTGAATGGCTCCGGTGTCACCAACGGCGGCATGGTTGCGCCCTGGATCGTTGACCGTGTGACTCACACCTTCCTTGGCTACGACCCGACCGCCGCAAGCACCGGCTTCCAGCCCCTCATCAGCTCCGCTTCTCCCGGTGCAGGCCAGATCAGCTACAATCAGATCCTGACCGGCGCCACCTTCACCGCCACGGGTTCCAATGACATTGTGGATGTGACCACCGCCGCCAAGACCCTTGGCGCCAATGTCACCATGCATGCTCTGCGCACCAGCCAGAACATCAGCCCGACGGCCGGCTTCAACACGATGACCTTCAACAGCGGCGGCCTGATCGCCACGGCCGGCACCATCAACCCGACGGGTGCCATCACTGCCGGTGTTGTGTCCCCGATGACCCTGAACTTTGGCGCAGCCGGTGCGGGTGAAGCCTTCATCTACAACAGCGGCACCTTCATCGTCCAGGCGCAGATGAACGCTGCGCAGGGCCTGACCAAGTTTGGTGCCGGCCAGCTCCAGATTCACAGCGTCAACCCGGGCATCGGAGGTCCTGTGACCCTGCATGAAGGCACCACCTACATCCGCGTGCCTTATTCACTCAGCGGCTCGCCTGTCGGCCAGGTCCTGAACAGCCAGGATGTCATTGTCAACTCGGGCACCCTGAACCTGCAATCCTACAACGCCAATCCAGCCGGCACGGCTTCGGAAATCGCCTCCAACGTGCAGTCCGGCCAGGGTTACTTCGCCAGTGACATCTACATCCAGGGTGATGCCGTCCTGCGCAACAACGGCCAGGCCCAGTATGTCCGCATCGCCGACCTGACCATCGGCAACTCCGCCGGCTCCAGCGCGATGACCGGCAACAGCAGCATCACTCTTGAGCTTCAGAATGGCATCTGGGTGACGGGAACGACCACCCTCGGTGCTGAAGCCAGGATCAACGGCACGTTCAGCGGCTTCTCCCAGAGCAGTCTGGCAGGTGTGGTGACCGGAGCCGGCGGCCTGATCAAGTATGGCAACGGCGCCACCACGCTCATGAATGCCGCCAACGATTACGCCGGTGGCACCACCATCTGGGGCAGCACGACAGGAACGGCGACCAGCACCGTGGCCTCCACGGTCCGCGGTTCCGGCACTCCGTTCAGCACGGGTGACATCAACATCATGCCTGGCGGCCACCTGCGCGTCGCCGACAACGCCAACATCGCCTCCAATGCCGTTTACCTGACTTCGGATGGCTACGGTCTGGGCGGCATTGGCCTGGCTCACAACGGCGTCCTGCCCTCGATCATCACCGCTGGAACGCCGGCCGACGGTGAGATCAAGGTTTCCTCCTCGGGTCCGTTCGCGGGTGTGATCTCCCTGGATTACGGCTTCTACAGCAAACCGCTGAACATGGCTTCGATTCCCGGAGGCAAATGGTGGATCGGTAACTCGCAGCAGGCTGAGACCTACTACTTTGCCCCGACCTTTGGTGCGGCGACGGGTGGCAAG
>JBIIRD010000038.1:0-49928 GCA_044341745.1 Prosthecobacter sp.
CGCCACCTGACGCGCCACGACAAACGCCGATCCAATGGCGCCACCGGCATCGCCTGCCGAAGCCGGAAGATACATCTGCTTGAAGGGCGTGTTCAGGTACACCTTGCCGTTCGCCACGGAGTTCATGCCGCAGCCGCCGGACAGCGCGAGGTTGTCGCAGCCATGACGACGGTGCAGCGCGTTCAGCAGGGCAAACAAAGCCTCTTCATACATGGCCTGGGCGCTGCGGGCGATGTCCCGGTGCTTCTGCTCCAGCGTTTCGCCCTTCCCCCGCTCAGGGCCCAGCAGCTCCTCCAGGGCCTCCTTCCGATAAAGCGTGCCCACCTCCGGGCAGCAGTCATCCCAGGTGTAATGCACGTCGTCGCTGTGATGGCGAAAATACTTCAGGTCAAGCCGGTAGCCGCCATCGGCCTGCACCTGCACGATCCGGCGCATCTGCGGCAGATACTTCGGCTCGCCATACGGCGCCAGGCCCATCACCTTGTACTCGTCGCCATAATGCGGGAAGCCGAGGAACTGGGTGATGACCGTGTAGAAGATGCCCAGCGAATGCGGAAAGAACACACGCCCGGTGATGTCGATGTGATCCCCTTTCCCCAGCCCCCAGGCGCTGCTGGCGAAATCACCAAAGCCATCCACCGACAGGCACACCGCCTCGTCAAAACCAGACACCAGGTAGGCGGAGGCCAGATGCGCCAGATGATGCTCCACCCGGTGCACCTGCGCTTTCAGAGACTGGCCGGGAAACCCGGCCTGAAGCTGGTCTTCAAAACTGGCCGCACGGCGGATGTTGCCCAGGCGCTTGAGGATCAGCCCCAGGCTCGGCCGCTTGCGCAGCACATACAGCGCCCGCCGCAGGTTGTTGACCTTCGGGTTCCGGTTGATGGCAATGTGATCGACATCTCCCAGCGTCAACCCGGCGTCCTCAAGGCACCAACGGATGGACTCCGTGGGCATGCCGGACCAATGCTTGATGCGCCGGAAGCGTTCCTCCTCGGCCGCCGCGACCAGCTTTCCATCCACGACCAGGGCGGCGGCAGAGTCACCGTGATAGGCGTTCAGTCCAAGAACGATCATTTGTCAAAAATCTGGGCATGCTGCCGCCCTAGGTCGCTTTCAGGCAAAGCTCCACGGCAGACGGTCAGGGGGTTGATTTTCACCTTTTTTCGAAGGGAAAGAATCGACTGTACCATGCTGGGATAGCGGGCAAAGCACAAACTCAGGCGTTTAGCAGGCTTCAGTGGCACGTTGTTGGAAGGCGCGAAGGGGCTGATGCGGCGGATGCCCCTGTTGGCGTGACCTCCTCCAGGCATTCGAAAGCCGCGTTTTGCAGCCGCCTGCAAGAACCCGTTCACGCCTGCAAAACCCACTCGCCGATTTTCCGGGCGGCCCGGGGCGTGACCTCAGCCTCCGCCCGCGCTTCCAGGTCGGAAAACTCCCCTCGATGAGCCATGCGACCCGCCTTCCAAACCCAGGCCTTGGGATTGTAGGGACCCACCTTGCGAGGATCACTCCAGGTATGGATGCCCAGGGTCCGGTCATTGACGGCCGCCGCCATGTGCATGGGGCCGCTGTCCACGCTGATGACCCAGCGGGCTGCCCGCAGGCAGGCCATCAATTCCGTCAGGTTCGTGCGATGACTGAAGTCGATGATGTGCCCCCCCCTCGGCCGCGTCTTGTCATCGGTCATGCCGACCAACACCACGGGCTGCGGGGCGAGGGCCTCACACAGGGCTTGCAGGGCCTCGGGAGACAGCGACTTGCCCGCGCCCCGGGACCAGGGATGCACGACGATCAGGTCGTCCCGGTGCGGCCAGTCCGCAGGCAGGCTACCAGGAGCCAGGGGAAACTGGAGACGATCCGCATCCACCGGGATGCCAAAGGCCCTCGGCATGGCCAGATAGCGATCCACCGCATGGGCGGAGGCGTCCACCGACACGATGCGGTCATGCAGAAACCGCGCCCCTTCACGGGAGTCGGACAGGCCGATGATCGGCCTCGAACCACTGGCCCGGGCGAGCAAGGCACTGCGGAACAGGCCCTGGAAATCCAGCACGATCTCCGGTTTGAAGGTCGGCGGCAGTTCACTCAACGCCCAGCGGGCGGCCTGGATCATGGCCAGCGGGCCCCGGAAACGTTTGCGGGGAAAGTCGATCACGTCGTCCAGAAACGGCGCGCCATGGAGCAGCGGTGTCCACTCCGTGTTCGCCAGCCAGCGGATTCTCAGGTAGGGCCGGGCCTGCTTCAGTGCATGAACCGCCGGCAAGGTGTGCACGATGTCACCCAGTGAACTCGGCTTGATGATGAGAGCCGACTGAAAATCCGCGAGGTCAGGCAACCCGGATGAACTCATGAAGGTGTTATTTGCCGAGGGCGAGACGGTCGGCCAGAAGCCCGGGCAGCCCGGCGGCACGGATCTTTTCCTGCGCCGTCTGGATGTCATACTCCAGCCTGCGGATGGAAATCGTCTGCGCCTGCACATCGTAGATGGCATAGGCGGCGCGCCAGTCACCGTCACGCGGCTGGCCCACCGAACCCACATTGACGAAATACTTCACGCCGCGCTGAAGCTGAACGTCCGTGCCGCGGGCGGCCCGGACGGAGTCATCCTTCTCAAAGATCCGCGGGACATGGGTGTGACCGTAAAAGCAAACCTGGGTGAACTGGTAGCTGAAGCTGGCCATCGCGTCGAAGCGGTTGGTCACGTATCCCCAGCTCCCGGGGGAGTCGAGCGTGGCATGGACGATGGTGAAATCACGCACCTGGCGCACCAGCTTCAGGTCACGCAGCCACTGGCGCTGATCCTCGGTCAGCTGGGCGCGCGTCCAGAGCAGCGCCGCCTGGGCGAGCGGGTTCAACTCCTCCAGGTTCGATTCACTGGCCGCCCCCTCGTCGTGGTTGCCTCGCACGACCGGACAGCCCATCTGGCGCACGGTCTCGAGACACTCCGCAGGATTCGCGGCATAACCCACGATGTCCCCCAGGCAGACATAGTTCCCGCAGCCCTGCTCATGCGCATCCCAGAGCACCGTCTGGAGGGCTTCCAGATTGGCGTGAATGTCTCCGAAAATAGCGAATTTCATCAGCAGCGAAGATGCAGGTGGGGTTCAGGGGGCGACCATAGTCGGGTCAAGCGACGGGAAATCAAGCGCTTAGACGCCCCCCTGTCCAGCCGCCAGCAACGCCCGGGCATGCTCCCGGGCCGACTCCAGCCTGCCTCCCAGCATCCGGGCCAGCTCCTCCACCCGCTCGTCCCCGGCGATTTCACGAATCGTTGACCGGGTGCGGTTGTCCTCGATGTCCTTGGTCACCACAAATTGCGTGCACGCCAGCGAGGCCACCTGCGGGAAATGTGTGATGGCGATGACCTGATGCGTGCCGCCCAGGGAGGCCATCTTGCGCCCCACCGCCTCCGCAATGTTGCCGCCAACATTCGCGTCGATCTCGTCAAACACCATCAGCGGCACGATGTCCTGCTTCGCCAGCGCACTCTTCACCGCCAGCAGCACCCGTGACATCTCCCCGGAACTGGCCGTCAGCCGCAGCGGCTTCAGCGGCTCGCCCGGGTTGGGGGCAAACTGAAAATCCACCTCCTCCAGCCCGTTCCGCCCCGGCTCGTCCAG
This sequence comes from Prosthecobacter sp., assembly GCA_044341745.1. GTDB lineage: Bacteria > Verrucomicrobiota > Verrucomicrobiia > Verrucomicrobiales > Verrucomicrobiaceae > Prosthecobacter. The sequence goes on from JBIIRD010000038.1 coordinate 3,624, forward strand.
ACGGTTCAGCCGGGCCTCAAACACGCTGCGCTTGAAACCCAGGTCCGCCAGGTGCGCCGCCACCTCCTTGGCCAGCTTCGGCGCCGCCTTCGATCGCTTGTCGGACAGCAGCCGGGCCAGCTTGTCCACCTGCGCCCTGCGCTCCTTCACGAGCCGCCCCAGCCGTTCCAGCTCCTCACCCCGGTTCTCGATCTTCGCCAGCCTTGCCTCGGCCTCGGCCTGGAAATCCAGGATCGCCTGCACGCTCGGCCCATACTTGCGCTTCAACGCCTGGATCGTCGTGACCCGCTGATCCAGTCGCGCCAGCTCGGCAGGATCCGTCTCCAGATCCTCGGCATACTCCTGGACGCTGCTCTCCAGGTCCGTGAGCTCAATCAACGCCGACTGGAACCCTTCAAACATCTTCGCCGTGCCGGGGTCGATCTTCTCCAGCTCGTGAATGCTGCGCCCGATCTCGCGCAGGGCATCCAGCACGCCCCCCTCCTCCCCGGCCAGCCGCCCGGTGATCGCGCCACAGAGCTCCGCCAGCCGCGCGCCGTTCGCCGCGATGCGATGCCGGGCGCTGATCTCCTCCTCCTCTCCCGGCTTCAATCCGGCGCCGGCGATTTCGTTGACCTGGAACTTCAGCATGTCGAGCTGCTGGGATCCGGCACGCTCGCTGTTCTCCAGCTCCGTCAGCTCCGCCACCGCCGCCCGCCAGCCCTTCCACGCCTCCTGGTAGGCCGCCAGCCCCTCCTCGGAACCGGAAAACCGGTCCAGCATCTCCAGCTGACGCTCCTGCGAGTTCAGGGACTGGTGGTCATGCGGCCCGTGCAGGTCCACCAGCAGCTCCCCCAGGGACTTCAGCACCTGGATCGTGACCGGTGAACAGTTGACGAACTGTTTGTTCGCGCCGCCGGCGCTGATCGCACGCTTGATCAGAAGCTCGCCCTCCTGGCAGGGCTCCAGCCCGGCCTCCTCCAGCACCTCGTCCACCGCCCGGGTGTTCCGAAGGTGAAAACACGCCTCCACCGTGCAGGTGTCCTGCCCGGTGCGGATCAGGCTTCGGTCCGCCCGCTCCCCCAGGATCAGCTTCAGCGCGCCGACGATGATCGACTTGCCCGCCCCGGTCTCGCCCGTCACCCCCACCAGCCCGGCCCCCAGCTCCCAGGTCACGTCTTCCACGAGGGCGAGGTTGCGGATTTTCAAAAAGGAGAGCATGGCGCGGCAGGTGGGTGAGAAATGCTGTTCGGGCGAGTATGATCCATCCTCGCCTCATTTCAAGAAACGCCCGCTGTCTTTTCACCCGCGCCCAGGCACGACGCAACCAACTGAGAAAGGGTTTTTCCACAGGATTCACAAGATGGGCAGAATGAACAGGCCCGAAAAATCCTGTCATCCTGCGAATCATGTCCATCCTGTCACAAAGGCCGCGAGCTCCCCTCATCGGCCGATTTGATGAGCCAGCCCTGACGCATCCCCGGCCCAACCAGCTTTGGAATCAGCCTCCCCCCCCGCCCGGCGCGCGGTCAGGAAGCATTGGACAGCACCGGGTCCGTGCGGCAATCTCCGCGCCGTTTTTCCTCCCCCACACGTTCCGTTGACCGAGATGCCCATGCGTGACCTGCCCCCCCGCCTCCTCTGCCTCGCCCTGGCTGCGATCCTCAGCTCCTGCGTGAGCGGCGGCGGCTCCCGCGGTCAGACCCAGTACCTGGAGGCCTTCGACCCCGCCACGGTCCCCCACTCCGCCCTCTACAACCAGGATCAGGACTCCTACTGGGACGGTGACGGCATGACCGGCGCCCCCAGCGTGATCATCGACATCAGCGACCAGAAGGCCTACTTCTACAAAGGCGGCGCCATCGCAGGCGTGTCCGCCCTGTCCACCGGCGACGAAAAGCACCCCACCCCCACCGGCAACTTCAAGGTCATCCAGAAGGACCAGTGGCATAAATCCAACCTCTATGGAGACTTCGTGGACGCCTCCGGCCAGGTCGTCGTCGCCAACATCGACATCACCAAGGACAAGCCCCCTGCCGGCACCCGCTTCGAAGGATCGAAGATGCATCACTTCATGCGCTTCACCGGCGGCACCGGCATGCACGAGGGCTTCCTCCCCGGCTACCCCGCCAGCCATGGCTGCGTCCGCATGCCCGGCCACATGGCCGCCATCTTCTTCAACAACGTGGCCGTCGGCACCCCGGTCACCGTCCGTCCCTGATCCCTCGACCGCCTCATCCCATGAACGAGAGGCCCCTGGAAATCAGCGTCGATGACGTCAGCCGCCTGATGCAGCTCCCCGACGGCAAACCGCGCCTCATCGACTGCCGCGAAGCCGATGAATGGCAGCTCTGCCATCTCGAGGGTGCCGAGCTCGTGCCGCTCTCCCAGTTCGGCGAGCTCGCCCCCCGGCGCTTCCAGGACAACGCCCAGCACCTCATCATCTACTGCCACCACGGCATGCGCAGCCTCCGCGCCGCCTCCTGGTTGCGCCAGCAGGGCTTCACCGAGGCCCAGTCCATGCACGGCGGCATCGACGCCTGGTCGCAGTTCATCGACCCGACCGTTCCCAGATATTGAGGGCCATTGCGCAGGATCAGCCCCTTGCACGACCCCCGTGCATGCGTAATTCCCCAACGCATGTCCCTCACGCCCCCCGCCTCCGCCATCGGTTTCAAGGAATGGTCCTACGTCTGCGACTCGCTCGTTCAGGGCGTCCAGACCATGATCCTGCGCAAAGGCGGCATCCATGAGGGGCGCGGCGGCTTCGAATGGAAGCACAAGGCCTTCTTCCTCTTCCCCACCTGGTTCCACACCCAGGGCGAAAAACTCCGCTGGGTGCCCGAAAACGCCCAGCGCGCCTTCCCACCGGAGGAGGAGCGCACCAGTGTGGACATCGACGGCTTCGCGACCCTCGAACAGGTCTGGAAGGTGACCGACTGGGCCAAGGTCGAAGCTCTCGCCCCCCTGCACATCTGGAATGAGGAGACCGTCAAGGATCGCTTCGTCTACGATGAAGAAAGCTGCCTGCACATCGCCCTCGTGCGCGCCTGGAAGCTGCCCCGCCGCTGGACCTTCCCCTACTCGAAAAGCTACGGCGGCTGCCGGTCCTGGATCAACCTGCCCGAAGAAGGCCTGCCCCTCCTGGCCGACGCCACCCCCGCCATGACCGACGCCGCCTGGAACGAAACCTCCCGCCGCCTCCACGAGATCCTGGACTGACCCAGCCCCCATCGCAGGCCCCTTCCCAAGCAGTCACCCAAAGTAGAGATGGGCTTCAGCCCGTCACTGCTTTAGGAACATCTTCAGCACCTTCCTGAACGCGATCTACGCAGGTGGCACCCGCACGAGAAGGCCGGACTGAAGCGGAGAATTGAGTGGTGAGAGAGGTGCGGTGGGCAGTGACGGAATATCTCGGCCAGCTTCTTGCCAGACTCTGCTTGCTTCAAAATGCCGACGGTCTGTTCATGTTTTGAAAGCCTGCATTTCATCGGGCTTGGGCGATCTATGAATCCTGCACTCGGCAAGCGCTTTCCCTTCACCAGGAAACGAATTGATTCGGTGTAGGTTCATGATGCCGGATGCATCAAGACGAGCCGGAGGCTCGTGGGAAATTAGCCGGCGGTGAAGCGAGGCCTGGCGAGCGAGAACCACCGGATCCACGAGGCGGGACGATCACCGAAAGCAGGGTCGCGCCCTGGAAGGGCACGAGAAGGGCGCGGCTGTGGCATGGCGTCCGCACAAGGTTGGCGAGGGCTTCTCGCGTTCTTCCAGGACGCGGTGAAGTGAAGGTGGAATGTGGGTGTGGCATGGGGCCCTGGAGTTCTCACTCGCTGGGCTCGTTTCACTCCAGGCTAATCTCTTTCGAGCCTTCGGCTCGGAGGAACGGGCGGCGTGCAGACCCGTGGCAAAGTGAAAAAAGCCGGAAGCCAAGAATTGGGCCACCGAGATATGGAAGTCATCCGGCACTTGGAAAGCACATTCGGCTCAGCCTTAAAACGGATTGATTCGGTGCTCGGTCATGTGGCCGGATGCATCGAGCCGAGCCGGAGGCTCGAAAGATCGAAGCCGGTGGTGAAGCGAGGCTTGGCGAGCGGGAACCACCGGATCCATGGTGCCTAACCACCAATGACAAGGGGCGCGCCCTGGAAGAGCGCGAGAAGCGGGCGGTTGTGCATGGAGGCTCCACAAAAACCCCGATCGCGCTGCCGATGAACCCGTCCTGGAACGTGCCGCCCATCGCCAGGCTTGTCGCTCCACCGACCACGCCGTGCGCCGCCGCATGCACCACCGCTCCCGCCACCTCCCCGGCCACGCCTCCCCCCACCGCCCCGCTCACTTCTCCTGCAACCTCGCCCAACGGCCCGCCGATGGCTCCCCCGATCGCTCCCGTCACCGCCCCGATCGCCGCCGCCTTCAGCCACGTGCCATGGAACGATCAATGCCAACCTCGAAGCCCAACCCATCTCGCCCAATGAACTTACCACAGCAATGAGCCTCCTGAACAACACTGACTCCTATCCACGCTTGAGGAGGGGTGCCAGACCGATTGCTTATTCAAGGGTTTTCCTTGGGTCTCATTTGGACCGGAAACCCAACAGGCTGGTTTTTGAACGGCTTCGGAAGATTTCTTTGTTGTATGTAGATTTTCATATCTGGCAAAACTACTGCCATGAGCTTGTGCGGAAATGGTGCCGCACTCAGTTCCTCACCATAAGACCTGCATTGTGGTGAACCAATTTCACCGAAATGCGTTTTTAAAAAATTAAATGGGCTAGTAACAAAATTGCCATCCGTAACCGATATCGTCTTTTTTAGATTGATCATTATTTTAGACTTATCGGGAATTATTGTTTGATGCTTGCCTTGATGAACAATCAGGCTTTTGCCGCTCATGTTATTTAGCATCATTTCTGGCATGGCTGGGCATGACGTCATGGCCGACAAGACTCCTAGTGCTAGAAATGTTCTGATATAAGCCATATCGAGCTGCTCTTTCATATTATTAATAAGGGCTAATGTAATCCCTCGAAAAGTTCCACGGTTTGTTTTTTGCGTAAGTTTGAGGTCCTCGCTCTATAAAACTCCAAGGGCCGTGAAACATAGATGAAGGGCCGCTCATAACAAAGTCAAAACCGTAACTTATCAACACGGCAGGCAAGTATAGGACACCCAATTGCTGACCTTGGTATGTATGCATCATTTCATGCTGACCGACTGTATGTCCTTCTTCTGGTATTGGAGTATCAGGATAATTGTAATCAGCATACGAAATCACATTGCCGAAAGTTTCAGCGGTTCCGGCTAGGTTATGCCCTTCAAACTGGACGGCATTGTAGCCAAGACTCACACGGAAATTCCAGCTTAATGTGAACGGGTACATCATAATCTCAGCCACAAAACCAACACCACCCCAAGCAAACCCGATCACTGTGTTAGGCAGGTTCCATGCCTTTCCTATCAAGTCAAAGGCTGTCCGGAGTGCTGTTCGCTGCTCTTCCACACTGGTGGCTTGGCTGTAAGTTTTGACAGACCTCGCTTTTGGTCTCTGGCCAACCTCTGTCATGAACAAATGCATGAAAGCAGCTGAATACGCGCCGTCCGCGAACTTGCCGCCTGTCAGCGCTGAGGCTGTCCCTCCGCTGATTGCCGCCACAGCCGTCCGACCCACGATTCCAATATCATTCATGACTCCCCCAAGTGCATAACCTGTTGCCACGCTCACCCCTGTTCCAATCAAGCTTCCGATGAATCCATCCTTGAAGCTCCCTCCCTGGGCTGCCGACATCCCTCCGCTTACTGCGCCGTGCGCTCCTGCATGAACAGCTTTCCCCATGACTTTTCCTCCAGTCTCTCCCAGCCCTGCTCCCGCCAGTTCGCCCCCGATGGCTTCACCAAATCCTTGCAGGAACGCCCCCAGCACGGCTCCCACCGCTCCTGTCACCGCCCCAATCGCCGCCGCTTTCAGGATCTGCGAAAAGCTTCCCCCGTTGATCGCCACCTGCGCCCCGTTGTAGATGGCTCCCAACGCAGCTCCCAGCAGCACCTTGCCCATCGTCAGGTTCGCCGCGACATAGGCCACACCCGCCTTCGCCGCTGACATCAACGCGCTGCCGATCGCCCCAAGGGCCTGTCCCACCGCACTGATCACTGTAACCACAAACTGCGCGGCCAGCATTGCTAAATAGGCTACAAACGCCACCACCGTGCTGATCACTGCCGCGATCACGGCAAGCACGGCTGCCACAATCGCTACGATCGCCTCCACGATGAAGTGCCCGCTCGGGTCCACCTGGCTCAGCGGGTTGTTCAGCACGTAGCTGTAGCGGTTGTAGTTCTGCAGGTTCTCAGGCGTCTGCACATACGGGTCCGCCGCGCACATCCTCCCCAGCGCTGGGTCGTACAACCGGCCGTTCATGTGCACCAGCCCCACGTCATCAAGCATTTGCCTCAGTCGCCGCCTCACGGCTCCCTCGCCCTCCGGGCAGCCTGTGGCTGGCTGTCTCAGCTCCCGCCAGGAGCTTCGGCTCGTGGCCGGTGTAGCCTGCGGCCAGGCAGCTGCCCTCCCTCTCCACCGCCGGGCTGGCTTCGCCCAGGGCGCCCTTAGCAGACGCCTTGGGTTATCCGTATGGACAGCAAGGTTATTTGTCTTTTACAAACACAAAGCGGTCACGGTTCTCACTCAACCACCTTCTCAAAAATGATCCAGAGGATAGTTCAGTATCCTCGGGTTCCGCATAGATCCTGGAACCCACTTTTAAACAGCCGCCGCATATAGCAATTTTTTCCAACTTATCTTTGATTTTATAATCGATCCCAACCGTGGTGGCAGAGGCGAAGGGCTCGTAAAAATCGATAGGCTTCCAAGACACCGATTTCATCCATTCGGAAAATTTCATGATAACCTCCGGTGACGTTGATGTTGCATCGATAAATCTTTTGCCTTCGTCAGATGGGTCCCAAAACATTAATGTGCCGTGAATTCGAACCGAATCTGCCTGATCTAATTCCATTTTAAGTGCTTCCAACTTGTTATCTTTTTGAGGCTGCTCGGCAATGACCTTGGCTGCACCTACAATAAAGAATGCGCAGATAATTGAGGCAATTTTCATAGTGATTTGGTGATTTGTTAATTCGCTCTTATTGCAGCATGGCTAGTAACCCATTTTCCATAGCCAGTTCTCGAGCCGTATGAAACATTACCGGTGAAGGCTCCTACAGTAATCCCAGGTGATCTTGCGTAAGCTTTCAGGTCATGAAGGTATTTTAGTCCTTCATTTCCACTTGCAACTTGGCAGCCCAGAAGATCTACACGCCCATTCGGTTTTACGGAAACAGAGATACTAGCCCATTCAGCTCCCTGGGCCCTTAGAACCCTATTGCCAAATCCTTGCAATCCCCGATCACCATGATCGACAATTGCGATTCGATCTATGTTTTTTCCATGGGTCTCGAGGTTTGCTTTCACTTGAGCCAATTTTGTTTCCCAGCCAATTTTCGTATCACTGATGTCAATAGCATACACTGACCCACCAGGGTCGCCTAACCCATTCGAACCGACTTTATTGATAAGCCAACCTGCAAATTCCGATAAACCTCTTCCGGTTGTCGGCTCAAAACCATTAGAAATTGGCCCGCCCTCATCTGATTTATCATAAAACACCACAAGATTTTCATCTGCTGATTTTCTGAGCCGATCCAATCGGTGCATTTCATCATTAAACAAATGGAAGAACGCCGCTGAATACGCCCCGTCCGCGAACTTCCCTCCCGCCAGCACCGACGCCACCCCGCCACTGATCGAGGCCACCGCCGTTCTTCCGATGACCTTCGCCACGCCTGGGCCTTCCAGCACATCCAGGCCCGGGATCGCCCCCATCGCCGAACTCACGCCCGCTCCGATCGCGCTGCCGATGAACCCGTCCTGGAACGTGCCGCCCATCGCCAGGCTTGTCAGGCCTCCTGCCACGCCATGTGCCGCCGCATGAACCACTTTTCCCGCAGCCACCGCAGCCATGCTCGGTGATGCTCCTGCAGGTGTCAGCCCGCCGGTCACTTGTCCTGGGATGCCTGCCAGCGCTCCTCCAACCACCGCCCCCACCGCTCCCGTCACCGCCCCGATCGCCGCTGATTTCAGCACATCACTGAAACTGCCACCGTTGATCGCCGTCTGCGCCCCGCTGTACAAGGCTCCCAATGCGGCTGCCGCCAGCACCTTGCCCGCCGTGATGCTTGCCGCCGCGGCCGCTGCTCCCGCAGATGCCGCCGTCCCTGAAACAATTCCCGCTATCCCTGCATTTGCCGCCGCCAACAGCGACGAGCCCATCGATCCCATCGCCGCTGCGGCTCCGTTGAGTCCGACCACCGTGAAGACGAACTGCATCGCCATGGCCGCCAGATAGGCCACAAAGGCCAGCACTGTGGTGACTATGGTTCCGACGATCCCCACGATCGCCCCCACGATGGCTGCAATCAGCCCGATGATGAAGTGCCCGCTCGGGTCCACCTGGCTCAGCGGGTTGTTCAGCACGTAGCTGTAGCGGTTGTAGTTCTGCAGGTTCTCAGGCGTCTGCACATACGGGTCCGCCGCGCACATCCTCCCCAGCGCTGGGTCGTACAACCGGCCGTTCATGTGCACCAGCCCCACGTCATCAAGCATCTCATGTCCGGTGTAGCCTGCGGCCAGATTGCTGCCCTCCCGCTCCACCGCTGGGCTGGCTCCGCCCAGGGGGCCCTTCGCAGGTGCCCAGGTTTCTCCGTCGCGCCTGGCTCCCCAGGCGTCGTAGCTCTGGCGTTCGCTCTTCTGCACCTCCCCCTCCTTCAGATGCCCCCGCTGCATCTGCTCCTTGCCCTGCCCGTCAAACGTCGTGCTGTCGCTGCCCAGATGGTCGGCCACGCCATACTCATGGACGATGAGCGGGATCACCGGCTGGGCCGCCGTCCAGCGCTTCACTCGCGTGCCGTTGCCAAAGTCCGAGCGCTCCTCCTTTTCCACCAACGTCCCGGCGCTGCCGCGCGTCGTCTCACGGATCTCGAACCCGCCGAGGCTCAGCGTCTTGGTCCTGAGCAGCCCCTTGTGCTTGATCTGAATGAGCCTCTGCAGCCCGGCCCCGAAGTAAAACTGGATCGTGCAGGTCTGGTCCCAGGGCGCGGACACCTCGCCCAGCTCCACAAGATCGCTGCTCAGCGGCGCGCTGCGCCAGTGCTGGATGAACTGCGGCTGGTCAAAGCTCGTGTACTGGATCTGCCTGAGCAGCGTTTTCGATTCGCTGCCCGCAGGGGTCACGAACTCGTCTTTCATCCGCCCTTTTTCATCATAGGTGTAAGTGCGCGCCCCGCCGCCAAAGTTGACCCCCGTGACAGCGTGAGGGCCGGCATTGTTGCCATAGGAGTAGCTGCCGCAGCCGCTCTTGCTGGCAATGTTGCCGTTGGCCTTGAAGGCGAATGTTTGCAGCGTCTGGCCGACCACGTAGCTGCTGGTCAGCCGGTTCTGGCTGTCGAAGGTGAAGGTTTCCGTCTTCACCGCCGGTGTGCTCAGGCGCAGCCCGGCCGCCGATTCATAGCGTGTGAGCCGTCGCCACTCGACGTTGCCCAGGTCGTTGACGCTGAGGTCGAGGTCCTGAACACGGGTGTTGCCAGCCACGCGGAAAGTCTGGCTGCTTTCCACAAAGCCACGCGTCGGATGGTAGCGGTTGCGCGTGCCAATGCCGTTGCCGTGGCGCTCCTCCAGCATCCGACCCTCGGCGTCGTAGCCGATGGCCTGCCAGAGCAGCGGACCGCTGGAGCTGGCTTCATGAACCTCGGCCAGGAAACCCAGGCTGTTGTAAACACTGGCTCGAGTGAAGCCGCCGGGGTCCGTGACGGTGGCCGTACGTCCATAATGCGGAGCCCCGCTTGCATGATAGGTGGTGCTGCTGGAGTAGCTGCCATCAAACGCCTCCTGGCCGCTCAATGTGACCGTGCTGTTGGTCGGACGGCCGAGGGTGTCATAGACATAACTTTCGGCGACCAGGCGAGTCTTATCACCGTCCTTGTGAGTGAAGGTGACGCTGGCGGGCTTGCCCAGGCCGAAGCCGGCGGCGCTGTCGTAAGCCGACTCGGTGAGGGTTTCATAAACCGTTGGCGGCGCAGGGTTGAGCGGGTTGTAAGTGCCGACGCCGGTCCAGCGCCTCGTGGTGCGGCCCAGGGCATCGTACTCAAAAACGGTCCAGGTATTCCGGCTGTCCTTGGTGGCCTGGGTGCGGCCAAAGGCGTCGTAATAGGTCCAGGAGGCACCGGTGTTGGGGTCGGTGACGCTCTCCTTCAGACGCTGGGCGTTGTAGGTGGTGGTGATCGTGGTGGAGGGGCTGTCACCGCCCGCAAACAGCATGGTGCTGCTGCGCGGCTGGCCGTCGGCCGTGTAGGCAAAGGTGACGACGTTCTGGTCTGTGTCCGTGCTGCTGACCACGCGTTCATTCATGTCGGCCCGGCGCTTGTGCACCTGACCGCGATGATTTGTCATGATGGACTCAAAGCCGTTGTAACCGATGGTGACATAGGAGCCGTCCGGCGCCGTGACCTTGGTCTTGCGGTCATAGACATCGAAAGTCTCGATCGTGTACGCGGGTGTCTCTGCGCCTGCGAAATAAGGCTTGCTGACACGCACAGGCCGGCCCTTGGCGTCGTACTGCTTTTCCTGAAGGATCGATTCACCACCGAAGCCGGTCTTTTCCACCAGCAGGGCGCGGTGATAGCGGTCGTAGTAAGTGATGACCGGAGGGCTGCCCTCAGTCTGCTCATACACATAGTAGAGGGCGCGAGGCAGGGAGCTGTCCACGAAGTACATCGCGTAACGAACACTCTTCAAGCCATCGGCCGCCGTGCTGACCCTGGCGGTGCCCCAGGGATCGTAGGAGGCGCCGGTGCTCAAGGTGCCGGCAGGAGCGGTCGGCGGAGTGCTGCTGTGGCTGGCACCGGACGAGGGCACCGGCCCCTGAAAAGCCAGGGTGGCCGAGGTGGCGAGCGACTTCACGGCATCATAGGTGGTCACCGTGGTGTGGCCGAGGGCATTGGCGGAGGCGACCGGGAAACGGCCGTCGGCACTGAACCAGGTTTCAGAAACCAGCGTCGGCAGACCAGATGCACGAGTCAGGGTCTTCACCTCATTGCCATTGCCGTCATAGACATGCTCCTTGGCGACGGCAAAGGCGGTGCCGGGGTCAATGGTCTCCGTCTTCAGCATGCCTGCGGCAGGGTTTCCCTCAGGGTAATATTCAAACTCCGACACCTTCTGCACAGAGGCCGTCCCTGGGGCGTTCGAAGTGGCTGTGGTCTTGCGGATCTGACCGATGCGCCATTGGCCGCCACTGGTCGCGGGCGGGAAATACTCGTGGAGGGTGGAGCTGGAGGTGTCGTCGCTGAAATCCGCCGCCGTGCCCTGGTCCAGGGTCACAACCTGGGAAGTGAGAAGGCCCTTGTCGCTGCCGGAGGTGGAATAGCCGCTGACGGAAATGGTCTTGCCCATGTAGCGGCCTTCGGGGGACCAGTTCGTGTTGATGACCGTGTGAGCATAGGTCAGGCGGGAGCGTCTTCCTGGCACCTCCAGGGCGGGCTCCATGTCGATCTGCTGGTAGCTCGTGCTGCTCTCGCTGATCAGGACCGGGGCGCCATTGACAAGCTGGTAGGTTTGTCCGCCCAGGGGCATGCCCACGGAGTCTGTGGACCAGTCCTGGCTGAAATAGGTGATCTGACGCAAGGGGGACAGCGTGGTGCGTGTCTCCATGCTTGCAAAACCCAGGCTTCCATGGATGGCGTGGGACTTCAGGCCCGCGTAGTAGTAGCTTGTGCTGATGCTGCCCCCACCGGTGCCGTCAGCCAGCTCCGTGCCGTCCCGGGTGGTGTAATGGGTGACCACGGTGGCGGGTGGAGTGACGGATCTGACCTGTGGATTTGGCGAGGCTGCGCCAGGGCGGTAATGAGGGTCCGCAGATGGGCCCGCGAGCTGCGGCAACGATCCATAGGTGATGTCCATCGGAACGCCGAGGCCGTTGACGATGCGGTTGATCCGAGGTGACTTCGCAAGGCTGCGGCGCAGATAGGTGCTGGAATAGCCTGGCGCCACCAAGGTGCTGCGCTTTGAACGCAGAATGTCCACCATGCCATCGCCATTGAGCTCGGTAAAATTCAGCGGCACGGTGGCGGAGGCCAGCAGGTCCTCCGAGAGATTCCAGTCATCGGCAGCACTGGGTTTGAAGGAAGCTCGCCAACCCGTGCTGGTCAGGAAATGGGTCTGGCCAAACTTCTCAGAGGTGCCCGGCAGGGTCAGTCCATCCGCCAGACTGCCGTTGAGAAACTCGGGCCAGCCGTCGCCCGTGAGATCCATGAGTGAATAGGGCTTGGCAACCCGGTTATAAAACAGTGGTTTGGGCGGCACCAGGCTGACATGATTCACCGGCAGGTCTCGCCCCGTGGCCGCATCCCGTTTTTTGACCCAGCCCCTGCCATGATTGAGGAACACCCCTTCCTGTAGCTGATAAATGCCATCGCCGACATTGAGCAAGGACACGACGAAGTCCGGCAGGCCGTCGCCGTTCATGTCCTGCAGCATCCGTCCGTAGTCGATGTCATAGGCGCCCGTTGAAGTCAGCCAGCTGATCATGTGACCTTCCAGCCTCCAGGCATCTCCCCCATGCTCCCAGCCCTGCTGGCCGCGGTTGATCCAGACCTCCAGGTCGTAGTCATTGAAATAATCCAGTGTCCAGAGCGCCTGCATGTCATGAGTCACCCGCTTCTTCTGGGCGATGAAATCAGGCAGACCATCACCATTGAGATCGATCAGGCGACGCCCCATGTCGAGCCTGCCATCATCATCCACAAGAGGCAGGGGCAGCTTCCAGATGGACTTCAGGTGCAGGGCGTTCGCCCCCCCCGAAGCATCGGTCTCCACCGGATTGATGAGGGTCCAACGCTGACCAGCCGGGGCATTGGGGCCGTTGTTGCGCAAGCCGAAGCAAAGCTGGCGTCCCCGGGCACTGACAGGGCCCGTGCCAAGGATCTGCGGTTCTGACCAGGGCGCGGCGGCGACCGAGCTCAGCCAGCCGCTGGCCTCCAATCCCTGCCCCGCACGGATGATGTCCATGTCCCCATCCCCGTCCATGTCCACAAACCTCCAGCCGAGGTCATATTCACGAAACTGGGCGAACTGGGGACAGCCCATGACCTCGTGGGAACCCGAAAAGCTTTGGGATGGAAGCGTGAAGGAGCCCCTGACCGTCGGACTGGTGATGACTCCGAGGGCCCGGAGATAATTCAGCGTTTGTTCGTTGTTGGTGCTGACGGGACGCGTCACCAGGTCATCTCCATCGGAGGAGGTGAACTCACAGGGAACCTTGGGCAAAGCCCAGGCTCCCCACATATCCTTCACCTGAAGGGGGGTGACGCTGTTTTCATCGTGATCAAAAACCGTGTCGGCCTGACCGTCGAGGTCCTTCACGAAGAGTCCTCCATGATTGATCCAGACACCGGAAGCATTGTTGACGCGTCCCGATTCACCCGTGGCAAAGGAGCCGCTGTTCCAGGTCATGGCGACTTGATCAAAAGCACCCGAGGAAATCAAATCTGGCAACCCGTCGCCATTGATGTCCACCAGACTGGCGCCCGTTGGAACATTGGCGGCGGTGGAGAGGTAGGGGAATTCGGCGGTCGTCCGGGGGTTGGCACTGAAAGGAACGCCCGGGCCTTCAGAATGCTGAAGGTAGACGCCATCGGCCTTGGCGGCCTTCAGGTACTGCCTGGGAGTCGCCGACTCCGAGCCAGGAAGGAAGGCGGCCACCCAGCGGTTTGGCACGGTCAATGAAGGCCGGAGCACCTGACGATAGTCATGCAGGGTGACGCTGCTGTCAGAGTTGTTGATGAGCAGGGGCCCGCGATGGTTGAACAGGATCTCATTCTTCCCATTCCCGTCCAGGTCCACATACTGGGCTCCTTTGGGCATGCCATAACTGATGCTGACGAGGGGATGCTCAAGCTGCAGCCTGCCGCTGTCATCCCCCCAGGGTGTGCGGCCGTTTTCAAACTCCAGCGTCTGCTCCACTTCCATCGCCGCCGACTCCCAGTTCCGCCGGCCCGCATCCCAGGTGAAGATGGAGGCGGGCAGGGCGGGTGCCTGGGTGTCTGCGACCGCTCCGGCAACCTCCTGGACCGAGACCAGGCAGGAGCGTTCACCCAGGCCGGCCGAACTGTCATTGCTGCCGATGTTGTATCCGAGCCGCCAGGAACGCACGGCGGTTCCAAGGGTGACCATTTCGACAGCTCGCAGCCTCTGGGTCCTGCGGATCAGGAAGCCCATCAGGTAATTGCGGTGCTGGTCTGGCCTTGGTTCGTAATGAAGGTGGATTTCATGCATCGGGGCCCGACCATTCGCATGTCCCGTGTAACTGATGACCGAGGGCTGATAGTCCGGCAGATAAGGTGTGTTTTCACCCGCATCAGGGCCGGGACTCAGGTCGGCATACTGCACCCGCCAGTAGTTGCCCAGGCTGTCGCTCACCTTGCAGACCGCCCAGGTCAGCTTCGGGTGGGCGCACCAGGAGCCGCCCTCTTTGGGGCCGATGCAGGAAGTGTTGCAATGACCGAACTCCATCGTCAGACCCGCCTTGGTCTTCACTTCAAACCAGCTCTCGTCTTCATCCTCATGGTAGATAATCCTGGAGAACTGCTCCTTCAAAGTGCGGTATTCGGAACCGTCCGCGCCGTAAGCACCGGCGATGCAGACCAGCCGCTCGCCATCCAGGTAAAACCGGTCGTTGTCATCCAAGTCCGCAGGATCGTAATAACCATCCACCGCCAGGGTGGTCGGTCCGCGGTTGATCACGGAAAGCCCGCTGAGATTCCAGCCAAGCCCAACGATGCCATCGCCGCCATTGCTGTTGTAATCCAGGCTGATGGCAGGCTCCACGTTAGCCACCCCCTTCGGGCCCTGCAGACGAATGCTGTAACTGGCTGAGCCGTCCTGCCCCACCTTGAACTCGCCCGCGCTCGTCGCCACAGGCACGCTGGGGATGTTTTCCGCAGCGGCAGGCAGCGCCACTGGATTGCCACCACGAGCGTTCAGCCCCAGCAGACCGCCCCGGCTGTAATGATCCCGGGCGCTGAAGATGGCGTGCTGATTCCTCAGGGCGCCTGTGGGCGGGTTCAGGCTCGGCTGCGCCGTTACGCCATAGCCCTGGGCGATGTTTTGATTCCAGGGCAGGCGGACATCCATCTGCAGCAGCTTCTTCAACTGACCCGCATTCACCGCCTCGTAGTTGCTGCTCACATCAACCACAGGCCAGGGGTATCCGGAGGTGCCATGCACGGCATTGAGGCGGTCGTACCAAAGCTTTAGCACCGCCTTGACCTGGCCGGCATTGACCATCTCGTGATTGTCCACCTGCGCCCCTTCAGCCATCCAGGCCGCGATCAGGTTGTTCAAAACCTCGCCAGCCCCTCCCGACCCGGCAAGCCGTTCGTTCATCTCCGCCACGGCCTGGCGAACGGCGTTTTTAAACTCCCCCGCCGTCAGGGCCGCCTTGTTGTCCGGGACAACGGAGGGAGCAACAACGCCCCGGGTGACCCACCAGTCAGGGATGCCGGCATAACAGGGCATCAGCACCGTCACACCCGCCAGGGCCGCCAAGGTGATGTCCCGCCACCAAGATGGCCGACGAAACGCTTCCAGGAAGGACGAAGGAGTCTCCATGAGGTTCAGAATTGAAGTTGGAAGCCTCAGTCAAACTCCCCCATGTCAATGCCACCCCCGGGGGCGACCCTCACCTTGCGGGGCACCACGGGGTTCAGCGGCATGTAGCGGGCGTCGCCCTCCGCACGGGTCAGGTATTCCGTGGGAGAAACAAACAGCCTCAGCGCCTGCTCCAGGGTCAGGTATTGCGAGTCGGAGCTCTGCAGGCTGGTGCCGGCCTGGTATTCACCCAGCTCCGTCAGCAGATCCTGGTCATCATCCGCCCCCGCGTTGTCCACGCTGGACGGCAGAGTGTCTGCAAAATCTGGAATCTGATCCAGATCGCTGTCATTCCAGTCGTCCGCGCCCACTCCCGGAGGGTTGTAGCGGTCCTCACCGTGGATGTCCTTCAGGACATGAACCTTGCTGACGGTTCCTCCGATGGAGGCCGGTGAGGCATTGCTCATCAGGTAAGCTTTCGGCGTCAGCCCCGGATTGATCTGCCTGGTGCCCTCGGAACCAGGAATCACCGGGCCGTAAACAATGCTCGACTGGATCCGGCAGTCCCCCACGCTGAAGAACTCGGGAACGGTCGTCCGGATGGGATTCCAGAAGATGCAGTTCATGACCCGCAGCCTCGCCGTGGACTCAAGCGGCGCGGTGCCGCTCAAAGCCCCGGAACTGTAGCTATGCGCCAGCGCTCCAGCATCGACGCCGTTCATGAAGAAGGTGTCATGAGCCAGCACCAAACGACCGCCTGTCTGCAGCACCACGGCATCTTTGCCCAGGTTTGTGTTGCGAACGATGCAGTTGACCAGCCTCACCGTGGAAATGCGGCTGCCTGGCGTAGCACTTTCCGAACTGGCAAAGGCCGCGCCGGAGGTGCCCGAGTTGCGGGCGATGACAAATCCATCAAAGACTGCGCTGCCGGTGGTGCTGATCACCGGGTTGTTGGAGACCCCCTGGATGATGCACTCCGCCCTGGGGTGTGCGCCTGAGCGATCCGCGATGAAGGCCACCTGAAAGGTCGAGGTGTTGTTGAGGGTTTCGTTGTACACCCCAGGTTTCACCAGAATGATGCGGAAAGGTGCAGGCACCGTGGTGGTCGACCCAAGCTTGGCGATCGCCGCCGTGATGGTCTTCGTTTTTGTGGCCGTGTCGGTGCCTGTGTAACTGGCATCCACCGTGACATTCACGAGCGGCGAACCCTCGTTCAGGGTGTTTTTGCCCAGCAGATTTGTCCCCAGAAACGCCTCCCAGGCATTGGGAATCAGATCTCCATCACTGTCCCCCGTGCCATCCCTCCAGTCACCAGGATCCAGCCCGGCGGCGGTTTCCACCGCATCACGGATCCCATCGGCATCGCTGTCATAACTGGCCGTTGGCCATTCAGAGGGAATCGCCAGGGTGGCGACTTCTGCAGCCCCGGACTTCTTGAGGCTTGCGCCGCTGCCGATGAAACACCGAACCCGATAATAATAATACGTGGGCACCTTGACTGTCTTGAGAACACCTGTGTCCGTGAAGGCGACGGTTCCCGCTGGCAGAGCGGTTGCTCCGCTCAGGGCCGTCCAGGCGCCCGTGCCCACCTTCCGCTCAATCATGTAGCCCGACTCACCGTCGCTAAGATCGTTCCAGGTCAGCTTCAAGGGCCGGTAGGTCGCGCCTGAGCCCTCCTCCCAAACCGCCGTCAGGCCGGTGGGAGGGGTCAATGTGACTTGGGCGGTTGCAGCCTGGCAGGCAAGCATCACGAGGAGGAAGGCGAGCTTTTTCATCATTAGTTAGGCGTGGTTTTCATGCTGCCGCCAGCAGTGGTCCCGAGGTTCTCGTGGCCGCTGCCGGCTGATTTGCGTTTCCAAGGCGGGCCGACAGCATCCAGAAGCCGCACGGCACGAACCCACACCCTACCCCTCTTGAGTATTAGTAAATATGCTGATTCGAAATAAAGATTAATTCTTATTTCAAAGAAACACACTATTGAGCTTCTGAGGCTCAGGAACTCGATTCAAACGCGTGCCAATGGCCACCTGCTTTTGCTTTCGCAAATTCTAAGCGTGCTCAAACCAAAAGTCGGATGCTGCCGAGCCAGATAAGATCCCCCGCCGCCCAGAGCTTGGAGAGGATCGCGTTTCCTGCCTTTTCACTCATTTATTCCAATATTGCAATATCTGGCCTTTTATCGGACGATCTTGTGACATCTCCTCGCATGCCCCCTTGCTCTCCGAAATGGTACTCCTCCGTCACGCGCTACCAGTGGCTCGTGCTGACCGTCGCCTCGCTTGGCTGGGTCTTTGATGCCTTCGAAGGCCAGATCTACAACCTGACCCGCGCCGACATGCTGCCAGACCTGCTGCTGGTGAAGGCGGACGATCCGCTGGTGAAGCTCTGGGGCGAGCGCTTCCTCGGCATCTTCCTCGTCGGCGGCACCTTTGGCGGTCTGCTGTTCAGCTCGCTCGCGGACAAGTGGGGACGCAATCCGGTGATGGCGCTGACCATCCTGTTTTACTCCGTCTTTTCCGGCATCACGGCCTTTGCCGATGAAATCTGGCAGGTCGGCGCGCTGCGTTTCCTCGTTGCCATGGGCGTGGGCGGTGAATGGGCCGTGGGCGCGGCCCTGGTGGCGGAGGTTTTTCCCAAGGAAGCCCGTGAACGCGCGGGCGGCATCTTCCACGCCACCAGCGTGGCCGGCCTCTGGCTGGCGGCGGCGGCGGGGCTGTGGGTGGGCTCGGAATGGCGCACCGCCTACCTGCTGGGCGTGGCGCCGGCGCTGCTGGTTCTGTGGGTGCGCCTGAGCATCAAGGAGCCGGAGTCCTGGAAGGCCGCGCGTGAAACCAAGGGCCGGCGCATGGGCAGCTTCAATGAACTGCTCGGAGACCCGCGCTGGCGCTCGAGGGCCGTGTTCGGCGCCATGCTGGCCATGGTGGGCCTCGCGACCTTCTGGGGCGTCGTGGTCGCCGGCCAGGACATAGCCGCCGACTTCCTGAAGCGTGCGAATGATCCCGACTGGGCCAGCAAGTCGAAGATCGCCTTCGGCTTCATCCAGACCGCCGGCGCAGGCGCGGGCATGATCGCCTTTGGACCGCTGGCCGCGCGCTGGGGCTGCCGGAAGACCTTCGTCGTCATGCACCTCGCCGCGCTTGTCATGACGCCCGTCGTCTGCTGGCTGCCCTCGCAGGTGAACAGCTACGCGCTGCTGCTGGTGCTGCTGCCCCTGTTCGGCTTCTTCGCCCAGGGCATTCATGCCGGCTACGCCGCCTATTTCCCCGCCCTCTTCCCCACGCATCTGCGCGCCACGGGCTCCGGCTTCTGCTTCAACACCGGCCGCCTGCTGGCCGCCCCCGTGCTGATCTGGCTCTCCGCCTGGATGAAATCGACGATGGACCTGCGCCTGGCGGTCACCTGCCTCGGCGGCTTCTTTTTGTTAGGCCTCGTCTTCCTCGCGCTGCTGCCGGAGACCCATGGCGAGGACCTGCCGGAGTAGGCCGGTTCAGGGCGTCCAGGCCTCCATCGCCAGGCTTGCGGCGCCGAGCGCTCCGGCGTCATCCCCGAGCTGCGAACGCAGCAGGCGCGGGGGCTTGTCCTTGAGCGATGGCACGACGGCCCGGATGCCTTCCGTGATGTCCGCGCAAAACGCATCCCCCAGGGCCGTGAGCGGCCCGTGCAGGAAGTAGCTGTGCGTGTCGAGCAGAAGATGCAGGCTGCCGAGCACGCGGGCGTAGTCGGCGACGATGGCGGCACGCGTGTCGTCACGCTGCCCGGCAAGTGCGGCCAGCGCCGCATGCAGATCCGCAGGCAGGCCGGCGCGCCGGGTTTTGCCGGTGAGACGCCTCCAGACGGCGGGTGAGGAAAGGGCGTCATGCAGCTCCTCGCCCTCAGTCCAGGGCCAGCGGCCGATTTCACCTGCGGCATGCTCCGCACCGGTGACAATGCGGCCGCCGATGACGATGGCGATGCCGAAGCCGCTGCGCGGTCCGAGGATGACATAGTCGGCCAGCTCGCCGGCACCGCCAAACCAGCGCTCGGCGAACGCAATCGCACGCAGGTTGTTGTCGAGCGTGACAGTGACGCCATACCTGGCATGCAGCAGACGCGCCAGAGGCACCTCCTTCCAGCCCTGGATGAAGGCGTAGTCACGTGCAATGCCGGCCACAGGATCGACGATGCCGGGAACGCCGATGCCGACACCCAGGAGCGGGCCCCCGGCACCCTGGGCCAGAGAGCTGATCATCCGGCTGATTTCAGTGATGACGGCCTTGGGCGTGACAGACTCGGGCAGGCTGATGATGCGCCCGTCCGTTTTCGTTCCGGAGAAATCGATGCGCACCCCCTGGATGCGTTCGGCATTGAACTCGATCCCGGCAAACCAACCTGCGGCGGCCCGGGTGTGGAGCACCCGCTTCGGGCGTCCCATCGGCCCCTTTTCCAGGCCGTGTTCATGCAGCAACCCCTCGGCCATCAGATGATCCACATACTGGCCGGCGGTGGTGGGGGAAAGCCGCATCACGTCCGCCAGCGTGCGGCGTGAAGTGGCGCGCTGGCTGCGGACATGCAGCACGGCCTGGGCAAGGAGATGGCGCTGGTCTTCGGAATTGCGCATGAGAGTTGAGGTTGCTGTCCTGAAAGAAAAGCCAGGTTAGATTCTGGAGAGTCAGAGGTGTTGCCAGAAAAGTCACCCTGGATCTTTTCTCCATCGTCAAATCATGTACTCCATCATCACCGGCTGCTCCTCGGAGCAGGCCCCAAGCCCCAGGAGGGTTTCTGCGACACGCCGGGCCTGGCCTCGCAGCTCCGGCACGGCAATGGTCTCCCAGAAGGTGCCGCGCAGGAGCGGCCCCATCGCGAAGAGGAGCGGCGACACCCTGCCCTGGACGTCAATCACCGCATGATTGGGATGGATGCGAACCCCCATCCCCATTTCATCCGGCGACACCAGGCCCCGGCGCAGAAGGTTTTGCAGGAGCAGGGACTTGGTGGCGACGAAACGTGTCTGAGGGCCGGTGGCATTGAGGACAAGGTCGCCTTCAAGCTGCCTGCCCTGGCTTAAAAGCACACGGACGCGGTCACCGGCAGCTTCCACGCGCTCGATCTCGCCAGCATGCACCTGGAGCTGGCCCGTCAGCTGAGCACTGGCAATCTGCGCATGGATTTCCGGGGCGATGCGATGCCGAAGAACGTTCCAGCGCGCCGCATGATGACGCGCGAAGGCCCATTTTTCCTCAAGGCTGAAGCGCTGCCAGATGCGCTGCGTGTGCGGCCTCATCCTGTCCACGATGATGGCGGGATTTGCCCCCAGCTCGCGCAGCCGTGCGCAATGATGCTCCATGAGCGCCAGGAGCTTTTCGAGCCCGAGGGCTGCAAGATCGACATCGGGCGGAGGAAAGTCGGGGTAGTCGATGCCGCGAAAGTGTGCATTTGGCAGCCAGCCATGCCGCGACACCGCATGAACACGCCCCAGCCAGCCGAGCGCACGCAGCGTGATGATCGCGTCCACCGTGGTCAGGCCGGTGCCAAGCAGCACGATCACGCCCGTGTCCGACGGCAGCTTCTCATGCCAGGGCAGCCAGGGATTGCCAGCCCAGGCCGGGTGCGACGCGAGCAACCCGGCGCCCGGCAGGTCCGCGGGGGCCTCATTGCCCGTGGCAAGCACGACACGGTCGGCCCTGAGCTCACTGCCATCGGCCAGCACGACGCTGCCATCGTCCTTCACATCGACCGCCTCGCCTTGGATGCGCCGGACCTCGCCGAGGTGGTGGTGCGCGAGCGACTTGAGGTAGTCCCCGTAGATCATGCGCGGGATGAAGCGCTCACGCAGCTCGCAGTCGGGCACCAGGTCATATTCGCCGCGGGTGCGCAGCCAGTTCACGAAATGATCCGGCTGGTCCGGAAAAGCGGACATGTTGCGCGCGGCGACATTCAGGAGGTGCTCCATGCGGCGCGTGCCATAGGCCACGCCGCGGCCGTCGGGCCGATGGTCGTTGATGATCGTGATGCGCGGCGTCCTTGGGGCCAGCCGGACGAGGTTCACCGCGGCCAGCGTGCCGCTGTAGCCGCCGCCAAGGATGACGATGTGCTGGGAAGGAATTTCTGACATGGCCGCGGAAAGGGTCTCCCGGCCCAAGGAATAACCCACCGCCCCTGGATGTCCACCGACTTATTCTAGTATTGGAATATAGCGCCTAACACGAGCCACCGCCTCACCTCCGTCCACTTAAGGCAGGTCATGCCCCCTGCGGCGGCCTAACGGCAGACAACGATGCTGGCTTTTTGCGCACGCCCCCCGTCGGACGGTTATCCGACACCGGCAATCCTTCGTTGGCAGGCCCGTCCCTCAGCATGGTTTCACGGATACCGCACCCGATAAAACCGCCGTGCCTCGTCCACGGCGACGCTGTAGGGCGGGCTGGCGCCGTAGATCGGCGTCCAGGGGCCGGCCAGGTCGGAGGCAAATTCGAGCACGCCCGTGCCGCCGGGCCAGCTCAGGACAAGCCCCGCCCCCTGCACGACAACACCGATGCCCTCGTTCTGCAGCGTGAGCCGGATGGGGGCGGTGACGACCTGGTTCATCGCGTTCGTGGCGCTCAGCGTGTAAAGGCCTGCATCTGCGGCGGTGGTGCCGGTGATCGCAAGCGCGGAGGTGGCGGCCCCGCCGTAGTGCGCGTCATCGACGACGGGGACACCGTCCTTGTACCACTGAAGCACCAGCGGACGCTGTCCGGCATGAATGGCTCGGAACTGGATGTTCTGCGCGGAGGCAAAGATGACCTCGACGGGCTGGTGAATGGTTTGGGTCTTGGCGCTGAAGTGCATCTCGCGGGTGTGCGCAGGCCCGGAGCTGAGGAACTGAGGCGTGTCATGCCAGACGAGGCAGCGGCGGTGCGTGTCGAAGACGGCGAGGTCGATGCCTTGTCCGAAGGGCCCTGCCTCCGCGCCATCGGTGATCACCGTGCCGGCAATATCGTCAATGGTGCTGCTGTTGCCGCGCAGGAAGCGTGTGCCATTCCACCAGAGCACGGTGGTGACGCTGGGCGCGGCGGATGGAAACACGTTGTTGCTGATGATGGGCAGCCCGACGCGGCGGCGCACGTGATCGTAAAAGGCGTAGCGGCCCTGGCGCGTCTCCATGACCCGCACGTCGGAGGGCGGTGAGATGCCGGCCCAGCTGGTGCCGTTCCATTCCCAGACGTTGTAAACGCCGTCGCTGAAGGAGCCGAAGAGCACGGCCACGCCGCGTCCGGGATCAAACGCGAAACAGTGCTCGTCCCCGACATAGGGCGCGCCGCTGCCGCCGTTCGGCAGGGAGCCGCGCTGGGTCCACTGCGTGCCGTTCCAGGCCCAGAGCTGTTTGGTGGCGGCGTAATAATCGGGAGGCGATGGCGTGAATGCATCGCCACCAACCATCAGGACCTCGCCACGCGTGCTGTCGAAGCACATGGCGGGCTTTGTGCGTGCCGTCGGCGATGATGGCGGCATCATCTGGGTCCAATTGACGCCATCCCACTCCCACACGTCGTTCGTGACGACCTGCGAGCCAGGGAGGAAATCCGGCGGCGCGTATCTTTGCCCGCCAAAGACGACGGTGCGCCCGCGCAGGCTGTCGTAGGCGATGCCAAAGTGGGACATCGCGGGCGGTCGTGTGGCGGGATTGCGTCTGACCCACACCTGGCCGTCCCACTCCCAGGTGTCGTTGGAGATGAAATTGACATTGCCGGGGCTGTTGGTGCGCGGATTCGGGCCGTAGGCAGCGCCGCCAAAGAGCACCGTGCGCCGCCGCTGGCTGTCATAGACCATGCCTCCGTAGCTGCGCGGCTCCGGCCCCCTGCCCTGCAGCACGGTGAGATAGGGCGGCGCGAGCGGGTGCAGCAGCAGTTCCTGCGACTGCGTGACCTTCGCATGGGCGGGCCCGCTGGCATCGGTGACGAGGCAGTCGTAGCGGCCCTCGTCCTCATAGTCGGGCGCGTTGATCTGCAGCGTGCTGGTGAGGGCGCTGCTGGTGATGGTGTATTTCGCGCCGTTGCTGATCGGCACACCCTCGCGCCGCCAGGTGAAGCTCATCGGCAGAGGCGAGGCCGCATCATCCGGCGCGGCGCGGTGTGGGTGCTCGGCAGGGTCCGAGCCGAAGATGTAGGTGCCGGTCTGCGCACCCGCGCCATCGCCGGTGACGGTCATGGAGACCGGCGCGGCACCCGCCCCCGGCGTAGGCGGAAACACCGGCTCGCTCACGATGCGCGGGCCGACGGAGATGACTGCGGCTGTGCTCTGCGCGACGTTGCACAGGCTCTGCACATGCATGCGATAGCTGCCTGCATCGGCGCTGGTGACGTTCGTTTTGACGTAGGTCGTGCTCGTCGCACCAGGGATGACCTGGCCGTCCTTGGTCCACGAAACCGTGCCGGGCAGGGCGGAATTGTAGCCGCCTTGCAGCGCAAAGGAATCTCCCGGGATCAGCCGGCGCCCCACGGGATGCTGCGTGATGACCGGATGCTCATAGACATAAACCGTGACCGGATTGGACTCCACGCGGAAGCCCCATTCGTCGAACGCTTTGGCCTGATACACGCCCGCGTCCGTCGTCTGGAGATTGAAGCGCTCATGCAGAAACGGACGCGCGGGATCGGTCATCGTCGTGGGCGAGCCGTTGCGAAACCACTGGTAGGTGATGCCCACGCTGCTGTTCACGCCATTGCCGATGCTCACCAGGAAATGCAGCACCAGATCCTCATGCACGCAGCGCAGCAGCGGGTCCGAGATGGAGATGTTCGGGTTCACCATCACGATGCCCGCGCCCAGGGAGCGCTTCAGCTCAAAGGTCTCGTTGTGGGGATTGTAGTAAACGTTCGGCTGAGCGCCGCTGTCCGTCGCGCCGCCATAGCGCACCACCACGCCACGCTTTTTATCATAGGCCGCCGAAAAAGCCGCGCGTGCGGTGAGCCCGTCCACCTGACCGGGGCCATTTGGGTAGTTGTTTGACGGGCCTTTCACGCGCCACTTCGTGCCGTCAAAGTCATAGGAAGCAATGCTGTCCACCGCCACGGTCCGCTGGCGGGCCGGATCATACACCAACTGGCGCGAATGGGTCCGGTAGGCACCTTGAGGCGGCGCGAGACCACTGGTGCTCATTTCGCTCCACGAGGTGCCGTTGTATTCAAAGACGCGTGTCACGGCGGTGCTCGGCGTGCTGCTCGACTCGGCCCGATCTCCCGCGAGGATGACCTTGCCTGTCGCTTCATGGAAAGTCATCGCATAGAGCAAGGTTCCACCCGGAGCATAGGTGGGTGCGTCCACCTTTTGCGTCCAGATGCCCGTGCCGGAGGCCCATTCCCACGTCTGCGCTGGCGTGACGAAATCTAAATCATGGTCAGCGAGCACCACCAGCACCTGCCTCACCGAATCATACACCGCGCCCGAGGCATAGATCGGCACCGTGGCCGACTCGAGCTGCCAGTGGCCCGAGGTGGGTGTGTCAAAGACGAAGGACCACATCTTGTTGGACTCGCTCGTGTAGGTATCGATCCGGTTTTCCCCCAGTAGCACCACGCGTCCGAGCAGCCCATGCCACAGCAGCAGCGGCCCCTTCACGCTCGGAGCCCAGCCCGTCACCGTAATCTGCGACCACTGCACGCCGTCATACTTCCAGAGGTCATTGGCATAAACCCAGGCATTCTCCGGTCCGACGTAGCTTTGCGGCACTTGATGGTCCACACCGCCATATCCCAGCACCACCTCCTGCACCTCGTCATACGCCATCCCCATCTGAAACCGCGCCCCCGGCGATCCCACATCCGTGCGGTGCACCCACTCCTGCTGCGCTGCTGCAAGAACGGGAAGGATGCATGGGATGAAAAAGGCGAAGAACCGGCTCATGCCACCTTCCACCCCGTTCAACGGGCGCGATTACACGAAATTGTCTTGGAGAAAGATGCTTCATCCGGCGAAACTGCGGATCATGACCGCCACCTCCAACACGCCGGACGCCTCACCGCGTTTCATGACGACGCGCTGGACCCTGGTGCTGCAGGCCGGCGCGGAGGGCCCGGAACGCGAGGCAGCGCTCGACCAGGTCTGCCGCACCTACTGGTACCCCGTCTATGCCTTCATCCGCCGCCAGGGCGCCTCGCCCGAGGATGCCCAGGACCTCACGCAGTCGTTCTTCGCCAAGATGTTGCGGCGGGAATGGCTTGCCGGCATCGAACGACGGGAGGCCCGCTTCTCCACCTGGCTTCTCACCCGGGTGAAAACCCACCTGATCAACGAGCACCGGGGCGCCTCTGCGCAAAAAAGGGGTGGCGGCCAGACGCCGGTGCCCATGGAGCTGGCACAGGCGGAAAATTGGTTCGGCGCCGAACCCGCCTGGACCGAGACGCCCGAACGGGCCTTCGAGCGGCGATGGGCCCTTGCCGTGCTTGAGGCGGCGCTGGCCGCCGTGCGGGAAAGCTGCGTCCGTAGCGGCAGGGAGGAGCTGTTCCAGCAGCTCGGACCCTTTCTGTCCCGGGAGCCTGAAGCCGGTGAATACGCAGCGCTCGCCGCCAGGCTCGGCCTGCGCGAGAACACGCTCGCCGTCACCATCCACCGCCTCCGCCGGCAGTATCGCGACGCGGTCCGAGCCGAAGTCGCCGCCGCGCTCCCGCATCCCGGGCAGATCGACGATGAGCTGAAGCATCTGGCGGCTTGTTTGTAATCGCGATGCGCCGCACGGGTGCCACCCCACATGCCGCACTTCTCCTCCGCCTCCGGCAGCCTTCTTGAAGGCCATGATCCCCGTCGGCTCGCAGCCCTGGCGCTGGAGCCGGAGCACCCCCACCCCCTGCATGACGGACCTTCCCAGACCCAGCCTGGCGGCATCGACCTGCTTGAAGAAATAGGACGGGGAGGCATGGGCGTTGTTTACCGTGCCCGGCAGCGCGGGCTCGACCGCATCGTGGCGGTGAAGGTGCTGCTCCGCGCCCACTTCGCCAGCCTTGAGGAACGCGAGCGCTTTCACCGCGAGGCGCAGGCCGCCGCGCGGCTGAGACATCCCGGCATCGTGGCCATCCTGGACGTGGGCGAGGACGATGGCGTGCCCTGGTTCAGCATGGAGCACATCGCGGGGCAGAGCCTTGAACAGCTCGTGCGAAAACATCCGCTGAACGCCCTTGAGGCCGCGCGTTGTGCACGCTGCATCGCCGAGGCCCTGCAGCATGCTCATGAGAACGGCGTGCTGCATCGCGACCTCAAGCCCTCGAACATCATGCTCGACAAGGACAACCGGCCGCACATCACCGACTTCGGCATCGCCCGCATCGGCTCAGGCACGGCAGCCGCCCAGCTCACGCGCACCGGCCAGATGCTGGGCTCGCCCGGCTATGCCGCCCCGGAACAGGCGCTCACAGGTGATGCCGACCTGCGCACGGACGTGTATGGACTGGGCGCCCTTCTCTACCATCTTCTCACAGGCCGCCCGCCCTTCCAGGGGCCGACGCTCGACGCCATTCTTGTCCAGCTTCGCGAAGACGAGCCCCTCCCGCCCCGCAGACTGAACCCGGGCATCCCGGTGGACATCGAAACCATCTGCCTGAAGTGCCTGCAAAAGGCTCCCGAGGCACGCTACACCTCCGCCGGCGCCGTCGCCGACGACCTGGGCCGCTTCCTGGACGGCGGCACCATTCTGGCAAGGCCCGTCAGCCTGCCCGGACGCCTCTGGCGCTGGACGCGCCGCCATCGTGGCACCGCAGCCATGATCACGACCATTGCCCTGCTTTTCGCCGGCCTCATCGGTGGATCGCTGGCCTTTGCACGGCACATGGCGCAGGCGGAACACCGTGCCTCGCTGATTTCTGAAGCACGTTCCCTGCGTCAGACACGTCTCGCAGGCAGCCGCACGGAGGCCCTGGCCAGACTTCGTGAAGCAGCCGCCATCCATCCCTCCAAGGAGGTCGAAAATGAAGTCATCGCCTGCTTCGCCCTGCCCGAAATCGGCAGGGCCACCCGGCTTCAATCCGTTGCCGATGCCGTCCCTCCCGATCCCACACGCAGTTCAGACGGCCTGCGCGACGCCGTCTTTGTCAGGGACGAGGTCGTCATCCGCGATGCAAAATCCGGCGTCGAAGTCAGGCGCCTGCAGGGATTCCAGCCCGGCTCCTTGATGAAGCTCGACGATCACGGGTCACGCATCGCCATCGCAGAGCCCGGCAGCGGCAGGCTGAAGCTTGTCAACATCAGCGACGGCCGGTTGATCGCCCTTTGCGAACATCCGCTTTTCCTTCACAGCCTCGACTGGAGCGGCAACCTCATCGCCACCGGCTGCGACAACCGTTTCATCTATGTCTGGCAGGATGACGGCACGCTCAAACACCGGCTGAGCGGCCACGAGGGGGTTCCCATCCACGTCGCCTTCCGCCCCCGCAGCCAGGAGCTGGCAAGCACCTCGCAGGATGCCCATGTGCGTCTCTGGCATGCCGCACGTGGCGAGGAGGTCCTGCGCCTCGCCCATGAGCATCGACCGCATCGCAGGCTGTGGTGGGGCGGAGATGGCAGGCGGTTTCTTGCCCTTTGTGATGATGACAGCGTGGAGTCCTTCCCCTTCACGCCGGGCGGAACGTTTGACCTTCTGGCGCCTCCCGAGGAAGAACCCCACAGCGAAAACCTGGGCAGCGCGGTTTTCAGCTCCGACGGAAGGCTTGCTGCGGTCATTGACGAAGTCACCTGCCGCCTGTGGGATTTCGAAACCGGACGGATGATCCCGGCGGCCCGCAAAGCCCCGGGCCAGTGGCTCAGCGCGCTCTTCGCCCGCGACAACAGCAGACTCTGGCTCAGCGGCTGGGACCTGCCTCTCACATCGCACGCCCTGCGGCCAGGCCCTGAAGCCGTTCTGCTCGGAGAAGCTGTGGAAACAAAGATCCGTCACGGCAGCCTCCTGCGCGGAGCCAGCGCCGACAACAAACACCTCGTGCTGAGCAACAACGGCACCGGCGAGTTCATCGTCTTCACCCCCGATTCACAGCACCTCACCCGAGTGCGGCATCCAGGCACCCTCGCCTGCGCCATCGCCAACGACGGTTCGTGGCTGGCAACCAGCAGCTACCAGGGCAGGGACCTGCGCCTCTGGTCGCTGCCCGACGGCAGGCTCCGGCGAACCCTCATCACAGAAGACACCGTGATGCAGCTCCTGCTTACTCCAGACGGCGCCCATCTGCTCTGCAACACCGGCAGGGCCCTGCGCCGCTTCAACACCGCCACCTGGGAGGAGCACCCCATGCCCGCTCAATCCACCCAGCTGCGAGGCCTGGCTCTCTCACCCGACGGACGCCTTCTCGCCTCGCTCGGAGACGACCATGTCCGCCTTCTTGATGCGCTCACCTTGAAGGAGCGGCAGCGCCTCATCCTCCCCGGCCATGCCGGCTGGCTCGGTGACGCCCATCTGGTCTTCAGCCAGGCAGGCGGCCACCTGCTGGTGCACACCGCCCTGGGCAGCGTCGGACGCTGGGACCTGACGAAGATCAGCCTCGTCCTCGCCGACTTCTGAAACCCGTGGAGAAGGGGTGAAGGCAAAAAATCTTGCCACATATTCCAATACTGCAATATATAAGACTAACCGCTCGTTCCGGCCGGCTCCAACCTCATCCATCACCATGCCCCCCATCCCCATCCGCACCGAAGGCCGCCAGTGTGAAGTCGCCTGGTTTTCCGCGCTCTGCTCCGACGACTACGAGTTCCTCGGAGTACCCGACGGCTCGCTGCGCTCGAACTATGAGCATTGCGGCGACATTGTGCGCAAAGCGGACGCGCTGGGTTATCAAAACATCCTGCTGCCTTCCGGCTGGATCGCCGGGCAGGACGCGCTGGCCTTTGCCTCCGCCATGGCGCCGCAGACAAAGCAGATCAACCTGCTCGTCGCCCTGCGCATGGGCGAGGTGTGGCCGCCGATGCTCGCGCGTGCGCTGGCGACGCTCGATCACATCCTCAAGGGCCGTCTCACCATCAACATCATCTCCTCCGACATGCCCGGCATCAGGGAGGACAACCAGACGCGCTATGATCGTGCCAGCGAGATCATCCAGATCCTCCAGGGCCTGTGGCGCACGGACGGCGCCTATGAGTTCAAGGGCAGGTTTTACGACATCACCCTGCCCACCACCGAACCGGCGAAAACGTATCAGCAGAACGGCGGCCCGCTCATGTATTTCGGCGGCATCTCGCCCGCGGCGCAGGATTTGTGCGCCAAGCATTGCGACGTCTTCCTCATGTGGCCGGAAACGGAGGACCGCATCGCTGAAACGATGCGCGTGATGTCGGAGAAGGCCGCCAGTCATGGACGTAAAATCGACTTCGGCTTCCGCAGCCATGTCATCGTGCGGGAGACGGAGGCCGAGGCACGCGCGGCCGCCGACCGTCTCATTTCCAGGCTCGACGCCGCCAGAGGCGCGGAGATCAAGGCGCGCTCCCAGGACAGCAAAAGCCTCGGCGTGCTTCGCCAGGACGAACTGCGCGCCCAGAGCAAGGATCTCTACATCGAGGACCATCTCTGGAGCGGCATCGGCCTCGCCCGCAGCGGCTGCGCCAGCGCCATCGTCGGCGACCCCGACCAGGTGCTCGCCAAGCTCAACCGCTACATGGACATGGGCATGCGCGCCTTTGTCCTCAGCGGCTACCCGCATCTGGATGAATGCGACCTCTTCGCGAAGCATGTCCTGCCGAAACTTCCCACCTGCCGCATCAACGAACTGCAAAACCGCCGCGTGGCGGATCCGGTGACGCCGCTGACGACTGCGGAGCGAAGATGAGCTGGGTGGAAAGATTTGGGGTGGAAAAAGTTTCTGAATCAGAATTCACTTCCTCATCTTTTAGTCGGCAAACCATCTTCAAGTCCTCGGCACCCAAGCCACGCCATCTTTCCACCCCCATTTTTTCCACCCAATGACTCCTGTTCGCTTCGCTCTCGCCGGTTTCGGCGCCTGGGGCAAATTTCATGCCCAGTCCATCGCTGGCAATCCAGATGCTCAACTCGTTGCCATCACCGCGCCATCGGAGGCTTCACGTGAAGAAGCGCGGAAGTTGTATCCCGGCGCTCAAATCTTCGCCGACAGCCTCGAAATGGTCGCGAAGGCCGATTTCGACATCATCGACATCGCCACGCCGAGCCACACGCACCGCGAGATTGCCCTCGCGGCGATGCAAAAAGGCAGGCACGTCCTGCTGGAGAAGCCGATGGCCATCACGCTCGACGATTGCAAGGCCATCGTCGCCGGAGCCCGCGATCACGGCGTGCATCTCGCCGTCGGGCATGAGCTGCGCCTTTCCTCGCAATGGGGCCGCATCAAGGAGATCATCGCCGCTGGCACCATCGGCGAGCCGCAGTACGTCCTGGTCGAGCTGCTGCGCAAACCCTACCGCACCGGGGCGAGCGGCTGGCGTTACGACCAGAACCGCGTCGGATCGTGGGTTCTGGAGGAGCCGATTCACTTCTTTGACCTCGCCCGCTGGTACCTTGAAGGCAGCGGCGACCCCGTCGAGCTCTACGCCTACGGCAACTCACGCGATCCTCAGCGCCCGACGCTTTATGACAACTTCAGCGCCATGTTCAAATACCCGAACGGCAGTTACGCCGTCGTGTCGCAGACGCTGGCCGCCTTTGAGCATCATCAGACGGTGAAGGTCAGCGGCACCAAGGGCGCGCTCTGGGCCGGCTGGAGCGGCGCGCTCGACCGCACGCTCGAACCCACCGCCTTCCTCAAGGTCTTCGACGGTGAGAAGCTCGAGGACCTGACGCTCACCAAGCAAAGCGGCGAGGTCTTCGAACTGCGCGAGGAGATCGCCCAGTGCGTTGACATGGTGCGCAGCGGTAAAAAACCCGCCGCCACCGGCCTTGACGGGCTCTGGAGCGCCGGCCTGTGCCTCGTCGCCGAGGAATCCATCCGCCAGCAGAAGCCGTTGCCCGTGGGTGAGCTGCTGCAGTTTTAACGGCAGAAAAATGAGGGGCAGAAACATTTTTCCCGAACCCTCGGACCCTCAAATTTTTCTACCCCCAATCTTTCTGCCCAACTCAACCCACGCACCCGCCGCCATGACCACCCCGACGCGCCGTTCCTTCCTCGCCAGCACCTCCGGGCTGGCGCTTTCCGCCGCCACGCATGCCTTTGCGGCCGGAGGCGGCGGCGACATCAAGATCGCCCTGATCGGCTGCGGCGGACGTGGCACCGGGGCCTGCAACCAGGCGCTTAACGCAGGCTCCACGATCAAGCTCGTCGCGTTGCTCGATCCTCTCGAGGGCAAGGCCCAGGCCGCGCTCGACATCCTGAAGGGAAAACATGAGGGCCAGGTCGATGTGCCGCCGGACCAGGTCTTCACCCAGTTCGAAGACTGGGCCAAGGTCATGCAGCTCGCCGACGTGGTGCTGATCGGCACGCCTCCGGGCCCTCGCCCGTTCTTGTTCGAGCAGGCGGTCAAGGCCGGAAAGCATGTCTTCATGGAGAAGCCGGTTGCCGTTGACGCCGTCGGCATCCGGCGCGTGCTCGCCGCCGCCGGGGAGGCGAAACAGAAGAACCTCAATGTCTGCGTTGGTTTCCAGCGCCGCTACGATCCCGCCTACATCGACATGATCCAGCGCCTGCATGCGGGCGAAATCGGCGACCTCGTGTTCGGCCGCGTCTATTGGAACGGCACCTCACGACCCGGCCTGCCGCGTGAACCCGGTGAGAGCGAGATGCACTACCAGATCCGCAACTGGTATTTCTTCACGTGGATGAGCGGCGACCACATCCTTGAGCAGCACTGCCACAACCTCGACGTCGCCAACTGGGTCATGCAGGGCAAAATGCCCGTACGCGCCACCGGCCAGGGCGGCCGCCAGGTGCGTCGCGCGAAGGAAAACGGCACCATCTTCGACCACCACACCGTCGAGTTCGAGTATGAGAACGGCATGCGCATCCTCAGCCAGTGCTGCCAGATCGGCGGCAAGTGCCAGAAGGACGTCAGCGAGCACTTCCACGGCACCCGGGGCATCGCCAGCCTCGCCGCCAACGGCCGTTTCCTCATCAAGGGCCAGCCCCCCGGCGGCAAACGCACCCGCAACAAGGCCGACGCCTACCAGCTCGAGCACGACACCTTCTTTGAGAACATCCGCACCGGCAAGGTGCGCAATGACGCCGAATACGCAGCCTACAGCAGCATGATGGGTGTCATGGGCCGCATGGCCACCTACACCGGCCAGGTCATCACCTGGGACCAGGCCTTCAACTCCACCGAGTCGCTCGTCCCCGACAACATCACCTGGAACACCGAGCCTCC
Organism: Prosthecobacter sp.; assembly: GCA_044341745.1. Classification (GTDB taxonomy): domain Bacteria; phylum Verrucomicrobiota; class Verrucomicrobiia; order Verrucomicrobiales; family Verrucomicrobiaceae; genus Prosthecobacter. The sequence continues at coordinate 36,559 of JBIIRD010000038.1, forward strand.
CGTCAAACCCGACGCCGACGGATGGTATCCCGTCGCCATCCCCGGCACGACGATGCCGGCGTGAACCAGGCCTGGCGGAAAGATCCGGGGTGAAATTTTCTTCCCGCCCCCTGCTCGCTCCTGCAGTTTCTGTCCCCCGCCTCCTCCAAGCCATCGATCATGAAACGCCTGCCGATTCTCCTGCTCCTCTGCCCAGCGCTCTTGCTGACCTGCGCAGCCCAGGCAGAGGGGAGTCTGGCAAAGCCGAACATCCTCTTCATCCTCACCGAGGATCAGGGGGCGCACATGAGCGCGTTAGGGCGCACGGACATTCAGACGCCAAACATGGACTCGCTCGCGGCGAGCGGGGCGTTGTTTCGGCGGGCCTATGTCGCATATCCGGTCTGCTCGGCTTCGAAGGCCTGCATCATGACCGGTTTGCACAGCCACACGAACGGACTGGTCAACAACACGAACAACTTCTTCAAACGCGCCGACAAACTGACCGAAGCGGAGAAGAAGACGCCGCCCTACCTGCACACCCGCATCCGCAGCACGGAGCCGACGCTCGTCGAGGTGCTCGTGCAGGCCGGTTACCATGCGGCGGTGACTGGAAAGCTTCACGTCTCGCCGAATGAACGTTTTCCGTATCACGACTTCATCCCCAAGGTTCCGGTGAAGCAGGCGCTGAACGGCATCATCAAGCGCGCCGCGGGCAAACCTTGGTTCTTCATGCACAACAGCATCACGACGACGCATCGCCCGTTCGTGAACAGCGAGAAGCAGCCCATCCGTGTCGATCCGGCCAGGGTGGTGCTCCCGCCGCATCTGCCGGACACGCCCGTCATTCGCCGCGACTGGGCGGAGTACCTCGACGGTGTGCAAAAGGCCGACCAGGCCGTCGGCGACGTTCTCTCGGCCCTGCGCGACTCCGGTGCGGAGTCGAACACGATCATTCTTTTCATGGGCGACCACGGCCCGGCCTATCCGCACGGCAAGATGTCGCCCTACCACTTCGGCCTGCATGTTCCTCTCGTCATCAAGCTCCCCGGCGCCAAACCGCTCGTGAGCGAAGCTTTGGTCAGCGAGCTCGACCTGCTGCCCACGCTGCTCGACGTGCTGCACATCGGCTACACCGCGCCCCTGCACGGCAAGAGCCTCAAACCACTCATCGAATGCCAAAGCGATGCCCGAGGCCATGAATTTATCTTTGCCGAGGTCTCCGGCCGCTCGTTGAACCAAAAGCGTGGCATGGAGGAGCGCGCCGTGCTCGACGCCTCGCATCATCTCATCCTCCGCAGCCGACTCGACGAGCCAAAGGTCATCAACGCCGATCTGCGCGACATGAAACCCTGGATCAACCGCGTCTATGGCGAGCTCGTCCGTCGCAGGGCCGATTTTCCCGATGCGTTTCGCATGCTGCAGACGATGGACCCGCACGCCCTCGGCGGGGATCCGCCGCTGATCGAGCTTTACGACCTGGAAAACGACCCCGGCCAGCTCCACAACCTTGCCAACGAACCCGCAGCAAAGCCGCATCTCGACCGTTTGATGACCGCCTTCAGGAAGTGGCATGCCGGGACGAAGGACGGGGCCATGATCGTTCCAGCAGACAGCCTGTGAGTTCCGCATGACTGGGTTCGTTCATCAGTCCTGATGAAACGCCCGCCGCTTCTCCTGCTCCTCCTGTCGCCTCTCTTCCTGGTCTCCGCAGCCCTGGCGGAGGAGGGCGTGAAGAAACCGAACTTCGTGATCATTCTCGCGGATGACCTTGGCTATGGCGACATGCAGTCAAACAACCCGGAGCGCGGAAAGATTCCCACGCCGAACATGAACCGGCTCTCGGCGGAGGGCATGCGTTTTACGGACGGGCACTCCAGCTCGGGCTGCTGCTCGCCGTCGCGCTACACGCTGCTCACGGGGCGCTACCACTGGCGCACGACGCTGCAGTCCGGCATCGTCGGCGTGTGGGGGAGGCCGCTCATCGCGCCGGATCGCCTAACCATCGGCAAACTGGCGCAGCAGCAGGGCTATGCCACGGCCTGCATCGGCAAGTGGCATCTCGGACGCGACTGGCCGGTCACGACCGAACAAAAAGCGCACTTCAACGGGTTCGGCGGCAAGGCGGGCGGCGGCGGGCAGGTCTCGACGAGCATCACCGACGCACATCGCGAGACATGGAAGGCCGTTTTCTCGCAACGCATCCCCGGCGGGCCCACCGAGCGAGGCTTTGACGAGTCGTTCGGCACCGACGTGCCGAACTGGCCGCCGTATTGCTTCATCGACGGTGACCGCACCGTCGGCATTCCGAGCGAGCTGCTGCCCGCTTCAAAACTGGTGAAGAACCAGGCAAGCCTGCAGGGTCCCGCGCTGCCTGACTGGCAGCTTGAGGGCATATTGCCTGCCTTGGCGACTCGCGCGGAAAAGTTCATCCAGACGCAGTCGGCGGCCAGGAAGCCGTTTTTGCTCTACCTGCCGCTGACCTCGCCGCACACACCGCTGGCGGTCAATGAGGAATGGAAGGGCCGAAGCGGGTTGAACAGCGATTATGCCGACCTGGTGATGGAGACCGACCATGTGCTCGGCCGGATCCTTGACGCGCTGAAGGAGGCAGGAGTTGAGGACGACACCTTCGTGCTTTTCACCAGCGACAACGGCTGCGCCTCCTACATCGGCGTGAAGGACATGGAAAAGCAGGGCCATTTCCCCAGCGGACCGCTGCGCGACTACAAGGCCTCCGTTTATGAGGGCGGGCACCGGGTGCCCTTCGTCATCAAATGGCCGGGCGTGGTCAGGCCAGGCAGCGTGTGCGGACAACTCGTGCTGCAGGCCGACACGATGGCCACGCTTGCGGAAATCCTCGAAGTGAAGCTGCCGGACAACGCGGCGGAGGACAGCTTCAGCCTGCTGCCGCTGCTCCGGGGCGAGGACAGACCGGTCCGCACCCACGCCGTGAACACCGCCTGCGGCGGCACACCGAGCTTCCGCGACGGACCGTGGAAATACATCGCCTCCGCCAGTCCCGAACTCTACCACCTCGACGAAGACCTCGCCGAAACCATGAACGTGGCCCCGCTGCATCCAGAGCGGGTGAAGGCCATGCAAAATGCCTTTGAAAAGCTCATTCGCGCCGGGCGCAGCACGCCGGGCGCCCCTCAGAAGAACGACATTCGCGTGGTTCGTCACCCCAGGGAATCCAGCCCGGCCAAGGCGGGAAAGAAGTAAACCTCAGCCTGCGTGGATCCTTGCTTCATGCCCCCCCGACGCACCGAACATCTTCTCACCAGCGAGCTGCTGACCGATCCTCGGCGCGCCTGGATTCATCCGGCCGACGGAGCCAGGGACTGCCTGCTTTTCCTGGATGGCGAGCTCTACACCGAAAGGGTGATGGCACCTGAAGTCCTCGCCACAGCCCAGTCCCAGGGATCGCTGCCGCCGCTCACCTGCGTGTATATTCCCAACCTCAGCGCCGCCGACCGGCATGCGATCTACACCTGCAATGAACGCCACGCCGCCTTCATCGCGCTCGAGATACCGCGCTGGATCGAAGGCATGGCGGGACGTTTCGAGCGGTTGTTTCTCTGCGGACTCAGCCTGAGCGCGCTGCAATGCACCTACACGGTCCTGCGGCATCCGGACATCTTTGCCGGAGTGCTGGCGCAATCGCCCTCCGCCTGGTGGCAGGAGGAAAAGCTGGCTGACTCCCTGGAGCAGATGCCAGATTCGCAGAGTCGATTCTGGCTCAGCGTCGGCAGCCAGGAGGTGCAGGAGCACGCCGTCCATGCCCCGACGCCGTTGATTCAAAACACCAGCCAGCTCGCCTCCGTGCGCCACCTCGCAGACCGCCTGACGCAGGCCGGCCATGCCGTTCGTCATCACGAATATGAAGGCGGCCACGACCCCGCGTGCTGGCGTGCCGAACTTCCCCTGGCCCTCGACTGGCTCCTGCGGTCTTCACCTGACAGTCTGGCTGTCTGATGCCCTTCATCGAGGCCGGTGAAGACAACGCCACCACGAGGCGGATGATGAATGATTCCTGTGTCCAAAAGGCATCCTGGCTTGCCTGTATGCCTGTATTCAACCAGACCTTCCCTCATGAAGAACGCCCGCTCCGTCTCCCGTCGTCGTTTTCTGCATGCCGCCCTTGCCGGAGGCGCCGCCGGTCACAGCGCCGCACCAGGGCTCGTTGCGGCGGAGGCCGCAGGGCCGTTTGAAGAACCGGCGCAGAAGCTGGAGCTGCACGAGGATGCGGACGTCATCGTCTGCGGTGCCGGCCCGGCGGGTGTTTCGGCGGCCATCACGGCGGCGCGGGCCGGGGCGAAGGTGCGGCTCTTCGAGGTGCATGGCTGCCTGGGCGGCGTGTGGACGGCAGGGCTGCTGACCTACATCTTTGACTTCGACAAGCCGGGCCTGACCCGTGAACTGACGCGCCGCCTGGATGAACGCGACGCACGCCGCAGTTCAAACCCGGGCCGCTTTGTTTATGAACCGGAGGAGATGAAGGTCCTGCTCGAGGAGATGTGCGTGATGGCCGGCGTGACCTGCCAGATGCAAACGCGCGTGGCGGCGGCGTTTCGCGAAGGCGGCCGACTGCGCACGATCGTCACGGAATCCAAGGCCGGGCGTCAGGCCTGGAGGGCGCCGGTTTTCATTGATGCCACGGGCGATGGCGACCTCGGGGCGCAGGCAGGCTGCGGCTGGGACATCGGCCAGGAGAAGGAATGCCCCTGCCAGCCGATGACGCTCAACGCCCTGGCCGTGGTGCGTGATGTCAGGGCGCTGGCTCCGTTCATGTCCTTCAACGGCACGGATGAGTTCCAGGGCCCCAACGGACATCTGGCCTGCATGGAGGCCTTCAAGGCCGAGATCCGCCGCGCCGGAATCGAGCCCTCCTACGGCCACCCGACGCTCTTCCCGGTGCGTGAGGACCTGGTGATGCTCATGCTGAACCATGAGTATGGCATCAAGCCCTGGGAGGCGGCGAAGATCAGCGAGGCGACCCTGCGCGGACGGGCCGAGATCTTCCGCATCATGCGCGCGCTGCGCAAGCTCGGCGGCCCCTGGGAGGGCCTGCAGATCGCCGCCACGGCGGAGCAGATCGGCGTGCGCGACGGCCGCCGCATCCATGGCCGTTACAAGATGACCCGCGAGGATCTGGTGCAGGGCGCTCGACAGGACGACGCCGTGGCGCGGGTGACCTTCGGCGTGGACATCCATGCAGATTCGAAGGAGACGAACCAGTCGAAGCCCATCAACAATGGCGACTTCAAGATGAAGCCTTATGACATCCCGCTGCGCGCCCTCATCGCGAAGGATGTGGACGGGCTCATGATGGCCGGGCGCTGCATCAGCGGCGACTTCATCTCACACGCCAGCTACCGGGTCACCGGCAATTCCGTGGCCATGGGCGAGGCGGCGGGGGTTGTGGCGGCGATTGCCGCGAAGTCGGGCCGCCTACCGCACGAGGTGAGCTGGAGCGAAGGTGTGACAAAGCTGCGTGCGATGGGCCAGCGGGACTGAGACCCGATTCCAGCAGCAGCCAAGGGGCGCGGATTTCCAAACCCGCAGCAGTGTGGTTCCTCCCCGCGCCCAGACCTTTCCTTCCTCTCGGTTCATTCCCAAAAGATTCTGCCGAGTGGCCGAAGCAAGCGCGTGGAAGGTTCCAGGTGCCGTCGGGCTTCGGAGCGGCTGCGGAATCGGAGTTCCGCGCTCCAGGATCAGCCTGCCCGCAGGCTGCTGCGCAGGCGTTCGGCGGTGAGAATGGCACGGAATCGCTGCTCGTCAGACTCGCGTGTGTCGCTGACCAGGCAGTAGCGGTAGTCACGCCAGTGCTGCATCTCGGCCTCCGCGTTTTTGAGGCGCAGTTCCACCACTTCGGGGCTGTCCGTGCCACGACCCGACAGGCGCGCACGGAGTTCCTCCAGGCTGGGTGGCATGACAAAGATGTCCGTCAGGCATTTTTCCACCAGTTCATGCTCACAACCCCGCACCTGGGCCGCCCCCTGCACGTCGATGTCCATCAGCACGTCCACGCCGCGCCGGAGGTTGTCGAACACATAGCTTTTCAGCGTGCCATACCAGCGGTTGTGAACGCGGGCGTATTCAAACATTTCGCCTCGGTCCACACGGGCCAGGAAATCCTCCTCCGTCAGGAAAAAATAATCCTTCCCATCCACCTCACCGGGGCGAGGGGGCCGTGTTGTGCAGGAGACGGAAAACACCGCCCCGCCCTCCGCACAGGCCTTGCGGCACAGCGTGGTTTTGCCGGTTCCCGAAGGACCGGAGACGACAATGAGAAGACCGAGACGTGATTCAGGAGCGGACATGAAGGCAGACCGTTTTTCGCACTGCTGACCGCCATGGCAAATCGTTTCATCACTGCGACGCATCGCTGTGGATGTACTGATATTTAAGATTTTGTGCCTACCTTGTAATCACAAATGCCTCGACTTGCCCTCTATGAATCCTTATAGTTGTGGGATTCCAGGCAATTCTAACCAACAGCTTGTCTGGACTTTCCGTGATGAACCCGATGATCGTCAGGCGTGCCGGCAACTCCCAGGCACCGCGAACAGAAGCATGCCACTTCATCCGCAGATGGCTCAGATGCCACCGATGGGGAGGTGACCTCATGATGAGGGGTGCCGACCTGTGTCCATGGAGTCGGAGAACGTCTGCTGAAAAGTTCACGAACACTTGCCTGAGGCTGCTGTGGCTCGCAGTGCTGCTGCTGGCCAAACCCGCAGCCATGGCGCAGACCGGCAGCACCTGGACCCTGCGCAATCCTCTGCCGACCAACCAGAACCTGCATGCCGCCGCCTGGTCCGGAAGCCGCTTTGTGGTTGCTGGCAACGCCGGGCTGATCCTGGTGTCGTCCGATGGAATCTCCTGGTCCATGCGTGCTTCGGGAGTCACCAGCGCCTTGCATGGGGCGGCCTTCACGGGAGGACAGTTTGTGGTCGTCGGTGAAGGAGGCACCGTGCTGACCTCTCCGGACGGCAACACCTGGACCAGGCGCGACACCAGCACCACAAGGACGCTGCGCGCCGTGGTCTGGACAGGTTCATCCCTGGTGGCGGTGGGCGACGACGGCACCGCCATCACCTCACCCACGGGCACGGTTTGGACAACCAGGTTCACCGGCACCTCGCTCGACCTGCTTGCCGCCGTCTGGACGGGACTCAAGGTCTTTGCCGTTGGTGAGCTTGGCATCACTCTGGAATCCGCGACCGGCAGCGCCTGGTCGCAGAGCTCGCAAGTCCCCGCCCTGAGCTTCACCGGCGTCACCTGGGACGGCGGCCAGCTCATCGCCTCGACCAGCGGCGGCACGCTGCACACCTCCCCCGCAGGTGCATCCTGGACTCAGCGGCACTCCGGCGCAGCCTCGCTGGCCTCGGTGCTCTGGACGGGCGCCAAAACCGTCGCCTGCGGCTCCGACGGCACCCTGCTGACCTCTGCGGACGGCATCACCTGGGCACCCCAGGTCTCGGGTGTTGGTCAACTTTTGTTAGGCCTGGCGCAGGGCGGGGCCACCACGCTGGTTGTCGGCGCCACCGGCGCCCTGCTGACCTCGGCCGACACGGTGACATGGAGCGACCGCTCCACCGTCAGCCACGCCATGCTTCGCGACATCGCCTGGACGGGCCTGAAGATCGTCTCCGTCGGTCTCGCAGGTGAAGTGCTGAGCTCAGCGGACGGCGTGGTCTGGACGATCGAGAGCTCCGGCACTTCGGATGACCTTCACGGCATCGTCTGGGCCGGTGACAAGCTGGTCGCGGTGGGTGAAGACGGGACCGTGCTCACTTCACCCGATGGAGTCACCTGGACGCCCCAGGCTTCTGGCACGGCGCAGGACCTGCTGGCCGTGGCCTGGACCCGCGACCTGCTCATCGCCACAGGCGAAGGCGGCGTTGTGCTCACCTCGCCCGACGGCATCATCTGGACGCCGCAGGTTTCAGGAACCGGCGCAGACTTGCGCGATGTCATCTGGACAGGCTCCAAGGCCCTCTCGGTCGGCACGCTCGGGACCGTCTGCGTTTCGAATGATGGCGGCCTCACCTGGACCGCCTCCACCACCACCCCCTTTGCCGATCTGAACGGCATCGCCTGGTCGGGCTCGCAGTTCTGCGCCGTTGGCGACGGCGATGTCATCCTCACCTCGGCGAATGGCAGCGCCTGGGTGCAGCGGCCTGTCGCCTTCGGACAGAACCTGCTCGGGATAACCTGGGCCTCCGGCCAGTTCATCGCCGTCGGCACCTCCCAGCTCATCCTCACCTCCGCCAACGGCACCGCCTGGAACAAGCGGGGCGTCTCCTCGGTCCAGCTTCCATCCCTCCACGGAATCCACAGTTTTGGCAGCCTTTGGGTGGCCGTGGGCGACGGTGGCGACATCCTCACCAGCGGAAGTTCGCCGGTCCTGACGCCCGTGGTGAACCTGGCGCTGACCAGCCAGACCGTGGCGGAGAACGCCGGGGTGTTCACCCTTGGCCTGCAGCTCAGCTTTGCGCCCGCCGTCAGCACCAGCATCCCCTTCACGCTATCCGGCACCACCAGCACCGGAGCCGACTACACCATCAGCGGCACCCCCGTGTCCTTCGCCGCAGGACAGTCCGCAAAAAACATCAGCATCACCGTGAAGGATGACGTGCTGGTGGAGGCCTCGGAGACGGTCATCGTATCCCTGGGAAACCCGTCCGGAGCCCTGATGGGCACCGCCCATCGCTTCACCCTGACCATCACCGACAATGACATTGCCCCGGTCGTCACGCTGCAGCCCGTCAGCCAGCTTGTGGCGGTCAATGCGCCGATCACCACCTTCAACACCGCCGCCACCGGCAGTCCGCCCGTGACCTTTCAGTGGAAGAAGAACGGCGGCACCATCCCCGGCGCCACCGGCAGTGCTTATTCCGTTCTGAACGCCCAGCTTTCCCAGGCCGGGAAATACACCGTCGTCGCGGCCAACCCGACGGGCAAGGACACCAGCGGGATCGCCGAACTTGGCGTTGTGGACACCAGCCCAGGATCCGCCCAGGTGCCTGTCGGCGGCACCGTCTCCTTTGTCATCAGCACCGCCGGCAACGGGCTGACCTACCAGTGGCGGAAAAACGGCAGCCCGCTCAGCAACGGCCCGCGCATCAACGGCGCCACCGCCGCCAAGCTCACCATCAGCTCCCTGGTCATCGGCGACACTGACACCTACGACTGCGTTGTCACCGGCCCCGGTGGCGTTCTCCCAGGCGGCCTGCGGACCCTGACCGTGCTGCTGCCGCCCGTGGTCAGTCCGGTGCCGCCGCCGCCCACCATGGTCGGGAGCAACTACAGCCACACGCTCAGCGCCAGCAACATGCCGGTGAAGTTCACCGTCATCGGCCTGCCCAAAGGTTTGTCATTGAACAGCAGCACCGGGCTGGTCAGCGGCCGGCCCCAGGTCTCGGGCACCTTCAATCTTCAGATCACCGCCGCCAACGCCGCAGGCACCAGCCTCGTCTGGGTGGGCTCGCTCGTGGTGCAGGCCATTCCCACCGGGGCGGTCGGCTCCTTCCAGGCGGCGGTGGCGCGCGACGCATCCGTCAATGACAGCCTGGGCGGGCGTCTCGACTTCACCACCACCTCCACGGGAGCCTGCTCGGGCAAGCTGACCCTCGGCAAATCCGTCCACAACTTCAGTGCCAGGCTCAACACCGCCTACGCCACCAGCCCGCAGTTTTCCGTCAGCATCCCAAGGCCGGCCCTGCCGGATGTCGAGATCGACTTCATCATGGATCCCAGTCTGCAAACCCTCACGGGAACCATCGGCACCGGCGGGCCTGCGGCGGCCTTGAGCGGCTGGCGTCAGGTCTGGAACAACAGCACCCAGCCCGCCAGCGACCTCGTCGGCTACTACAGCATCGGGCTCGACGTGCAGGGCGGTGACATCGGCAATCCGGCCATCCCTCAGGGCACCGGCTTCCTGAGCTGCGCCGTGGGCATCGACGGCAGGCTCACCTTCACCGGCAAGACCGCCGACGGCACCAGCGTGACCACCTCGACCTTCCTGGGACCGAACGGTGAATCGCTGATCTATCAGACGCTCTACTCCAACACCGGCTCCGTGCTCGGCACGCTGCTGCTCACTCCCGATCCGCTCGCCGCCTTCAACGACAACACCTTCTCCGGCACCGTCAGCTGGCTGCGCAAACCCCAGCCTGTCACAGCGCGCAGCTACCAGGCCGGTTTTGGTCCGGGCAATGTCGAGGTCAACCTCGCGGCCTACGGCAAGTACCTCGCGCCAGATTCCAAGGGTGTCATCCTCGGCCTGCCTGCAAGCACCGGCACGGCGCAACTGCTCTTCGCCAGCGGTGGCGTCGAGGCTTCCGCCATCAATCCGGACGTCGGAGCCTTCACCTACACCGACACCTTCAGCGTGATCATGCCGTCACCCGGCAGCCCGCAGAATCCGGGCAAGGTCACCCTGACCATTGAAAAGTCCACCGGCCTGGTCGGCGGCAGGTTCGTGCTCGTGGACCTCGCCGGGACCGTGGTGCGCAACGTACGTTTCGAAGGCATGATCATCCGGCCCGCCTCGGGCACGAAGAAGGCCTTCGGATTCTTCAACCTGCCGCAGCTTCCCAACCCGAACACCTCCGCCATCCTCAGCGGCCAGGTGGTCATCGACCAGCCCTGAGTCACGCGGCATCTCACTGACCGGAAACATCCGCGCCTGCCGCGCTGTATCCTGAGGATGCCCGAACCGCTCACCCGCCGTCAGATTCTCCGCAAGGCCCCGCTCGCCGCCCTCGCCGGCAGCTTCCACATCCTTGCCCGCTCCCAGGAAGCCGGCCCGGTCTGGCGCACCGGCAATCCCGCCATCGACAGGCCGCGTGAAGTCGCGATCAGCCTGCTGAAGCCGACCCAGGTCCAGCTCGAACACGCCTGGGACCTGCACTTCGGCTCCGTCGTCTTCGAGAGCTACGGCTTCGCCCCGCGCTGCGCCGTCGATGCCGAGGCGCTCAACGCCGCCATCCAGTCCGGCGCTTCCGCAGCAGAGGTCAGCGACCTGCGCGAGTCCATGGCGATGAACCGCAACGCCACCAGCGAACGTGAACGCAGGGAGTTCCTCGACGCCTTCAAGGCCGCCGGCGTCACCTGCATCTTCCAGAACACCGGCGAGGAGGGCAGCGACCCCATGCGCCTGATCAAGCGCCTCGCCCACTTCACGCGCGCCACCGACCTGATGAAGCCCGCCCTTTCCAAGGTGGTCACCGCCGACGAGATCGAGGCCCTGAAAAAGGCTGGCAACGTCGGCCTCTGCTTCACCACCAACGGCGTGCCGCTCATGCAGGACTGGGAGAGCGTGCGCGACGAGCTGCGCTTCATCCGCATCTTCCACGAGCTCGGCACGCGCATGATGCATGTCACCTACAACCGCCGCAATCCGCTTGGCGACGGCGCAGGTGAACCTCATGACGGCGGCCTCAGCGACTTCGGCCACGCCGCCGTCGCCGAGATGAACAAGGTCGGTGTCATCGTCGATGTCGCGCACAGCGGCTGGAAGACCGCGTTTGACGCCGCCAGGGCCAGCCGCCGGCCGATGGTGGCCAGCCACACCACCTGCGCCTCGCTTTACAGGCACTTCCGCGGCAAGCCGGACGACACCATCAAGGCCATCTGCGACACCGACGGGCTCGTGGGCATCTGCTGCATCCCGCGCTTCCTCGGCGGCAAGGGCGACATCACCGCGCTGCTCGACCACCTGGACCATCTGATTGGCAAATTCGGCGCAAGGCACGCCGCCATCGGCTGTGACGTCGCCTACACGTCGCGCTTCGACAAGGAGGAGCGTGCCAGGCTGGTGAAGGCGCCGGCGGGGCCGGCGGACCGCTGGGAGCACCTGTGGCCGAAGGACGACTACCAGACCACGGTCGAGGCCGAGCAGAGCGTCGCCTGGTCGAACTGGCCGCTCTTCACCCTGGGCATGATCCAGCGGGGCCACAGCGATGAAACCATCCGCCAGGTCCTCGGTGGCAACATGCTGCGCGTGCTGCGGGCCAACACGATCTGAAAAGCGGACAGGAGCGCACTTCGCGACGACGGAAGGATGGACTTCATCCCGGCGGCGGTGGTAACTTCCTGACATCCTTTTTGTTCAACTCATCCCGAACCTGCCCATGCATCCGCTTCGTGTTCTCGCCCTTGTCAGCCTGCTTGCCTGCGGCCTCGCCGCTCGCGACAAGACCCTCGACATCTACTGGATCGACTCCGAAGGCGGCGGCTCGACGCTGATCGTGACCCCGGCGGGCGAATCCGTGCTGGTGGACACCGGCAACCCCGGCGGACGCGACCCGCAGAGGATCCGAAAGGTGGCCGTCGAGGTCGCCGGCCTGAGCCGGATTGATCATGTCGTCATCACCCACTTTCATGCCGACCATTTCGGCGGGCTGGCCGAACTGGCCGGGCTGATGCCGGTGGGCGCCCTTTATGACAAGGGTGTTCCTGAAGGCAGCCCCGACGGCAGGCCGCAGGACATGCGCTGGACCCTCATGAGCCGTCCATACAAGGACGCCAGGGTGGAAAAGCGGGTGACCCTGGCGGCGGGCGGCACCCTGCCGCTCAAGCAGGCCGGGGGCGGCCCGCAGCTCAGGCTTACCTGCCTCGGCGCAAACCAAAAGTTCATCAACGCCCCGGCGGGCGCCAAGCCCAACCCCCTCAACGGCAGCGTTCCGGCAAAGGCGCCGGACAGCACCGACAACGCCAACAGCATCGTGCTGCTGCTGGAGTTCGGCGGCTTCCGCTTCTTCGACGGCGGCGACCTGACCTGGAACGTGGAGGAGAAGCTGGTGTCGCCCGTGAACCTGGCCGGCACGGTGGACCTTTATCAGGTGAACCATCACGGGCTCGACGTCAGCAACAACCCGCTGCTGATCCGCAGCCTGCAGCCGACGGTTTCCGTGATGAACAACGGCCCGCGCAAGGGCACCAGCAAATCGGCCATGGACGCCCTGCGCTCCACGCCGTCGGTCGAGGCCATTTACCAGGTTCATGAAAACGTCCGCGACGACCATGAGAACACGGCGGACAGGTCGATGATCGCAAATCATGGCGACCCGGCGGCCGAAGCCGTCAAGGGCGGAGAACACGGCGACCCGGCGGCCGGCTGCAAGGCGCATCACATTCAATGCAGCGTTGCCGCAGACGCGCTTCATTACACCCTGCAGGTGCCGTCCACCGGTCATTCAAGGACCTTCAAGACCCGCACGAGGAACTGAGCGCCGGGGCGCGGATTTCCAAGAGCCTGTGTGAAAACCCTCCTGGCATGCACGGCCCAGGCCGGAGCTTGGTGAGCGGCCTTGATGCTGGGGATGCCCGCCATGATGTGCCTGGCCCAGGTGCTCCACGAGTGCTGCATCACGCCG
>JBIIRD010000039.1:0-49904 GCA_044341745.1 Prosthecobacter sp.
GCGCGGGCGCTGAAGTTCATCTCGCCCATGGCGTGCTCCAAAAGGCCTGCGGCCTCCGGGCCGATCTCGCAGTGCTTCTTGATCAGACGCGGTGTCATCGCGCTGTTGGTGGGCACGCCCCGGATGCCCTTGAAACGCTCCACCTGCAGGGACCGCGCCGCCTCGACCCGCGCACGGATGACCTCGGAGGATTCGCCGGGAGCGGAGTCCTTGAGCGCCTGATAGTCCACCAGCGGCACTTCGACATGCAGGTCGATGCGATCCAGCAAGGGCCCACTGATGCGCTGGCGGTAGCGCTGCACCATCACCTGCGAACAACGGCAGGCCCGGCGCAGGTCGCCATAGAACCCGCACTGGCATGGGTTCATCGCAGCCACCAGCATGAACGCGGCCGGAAAGGTGACGCTGCCCATGGCGCGTGAGATGGTCACGCGCCCGTCCTCAATCGGCTGACGCATCACCTCCAACGTGCTACGGCGAAACTCCGGCAGCTCATCAAGAAACAGCACGCCGTTGTGCGCCAGCGACACCTCGCCCGGCCCCGGATTGGAACCGCCGCCGAGAAGCCCGGCATCGCTGATCGTGTGATGCGGCGCACGAAAGGGGCGCGTGGCGACAAAGGCCTGCTGCTCCGTCAGCAGACCGCCGACGCTGTGGATCTTCGTCGTCTCGATCGCCTCCTCCTCGGTCATCGAAGGCATGATGGTGCCGACACGCTTGGCGATCATGCTCTTGCCGGTCCCGGGCGGCCCGACCATGAGGAGGTTGTGACCGCCGGCGACGGCCACCTCAATCGCACGCCGGGCGTCGTTCTGCCCCTTCACATCGGCGAAGTCGATGTCGTACTGGGCGGACGCGGCGAAGAACTCCGTCGCCCGGCAGGGTTCGGCGGGCAGGTCGATGTCATCCTTCAGAAACTCCACGACTTCGCGCAGATGACGGACGCCGATGATGTCGATGCCGGCGACCACGCTGGCCTCCACCGCCTGGGCCCGGGGCACCAGCAATCGGCGACGCCCGCGCCCCCGGGCTTCCAGGGCGACGGCCAGGACGCCGCGCACGGCGCGCAGCTCACCGTTCAGCGCCAGCTCGCCGATCATGGAGGTCTCCGCGAGCACCTGGATGGGAATCTTCGTGCGATGGGCGATCAGCGAGATGGCGATGGGCAGGTCAAAGCCCGGGCCCTCCTTGCGCAGATCGGCAGGCGCCAGGTTGATCGTGGTGAATCCGTCGTTCATCGCAAAACCGCAGCTGGCGATGGCCGCGCTGACACGCTCGCGGCTTTCCTTCACCGAGGCGTCCGGCAGACCGACGATGGCGATCTTCGGATTGCCGCCTCCGTCGTGGGACTCGATTTCCACCTCGACGGCGTTCACGCCCAGGAGGGTTGCGGAATAGGTGCGGGCGACGAGGGAGGAGCGGTCAGACACAATGAGCCCTTTAGTGACGCCTGCGACGTTGCAGGCACTCAAACTTTCCTTAAGATCCGCCGATGAAATCCTCCCCTCCCTGCATCGGCATCATTGGCGGCTCCGGCCTTTACGACATCGAGGGGCTGGAGGACCGGCAGGAGATCGAGGTGGAGACGCCGTTCGGCTCGCCTTCGGACAAGCTGGTCACGGGCCTGCTGGCCGGCCGGCGTGTTTATTTCCTGCCCCGTCATGGCCGGGGACACCGCATTCTGCCCACGGAACTGAACCACCGCGCCAACATCTGGGCGCTGCGCTCGCTGAACGTGCGCTGGATCCTCTGCGTCACCGCCGTCGGCAGCCTCAAGGAGGAATACCGTCCGCGTGACGTCGTGCTGCCCGACCAGTATTTCGACCGCACCAGCCGGCGCGAGCATCACACCTTCTTCGGACGCGGCATCGTCGGTCACGTGGCCTTTGCGGATCCGGTGAGCAGCGGGCTGCGGGCACTGCTGCGCGAGGAGGCGCTCGCCGTCGGAGCCCGGGTGCACGACGGCGGCACCTACGTGAACATGGACGGCCCGGCCTTCTCCACGCGGGCGGAGTCGCATGCCAACCGCCAGCTCGGCTTTGACGTCATCGGCATGACCAACCTGCCCGAGGCCAAGCTGGCGCGCGAGGCCGAGATCGCCCTCGCCACGCTGGCCATGGTGACGGATTACGACTGCTGGAAGACGGACGAGAAGCATGTGACGGCGGAGGCCGTGGTGGCGCATGTTTCCGCCAACTCGCAGATGGCCAGGGCCGTCATCGCCCGAGTGGTGCCGCGCATTCCGGCGGAGCCTTGCTGGCCCGAACACCGGGCGCTGGACGGCGCCCTCATGACCGACCGCAGCCTGTGGCCGGAGGCCACCGTGCAGGACCTGCGCCCCATCCTCTCCCGCTTCCTCTGACACCTCATGAACCTGCCCCCCTGCATCACGCTTGAAGAACCCGCGCCGGGTTATCCCGTCCTGGTCATCCGCCACGCCTCGGCCAGCGCACGCATCGCCCTCAACGGCGCGCATGTCATGGAATGGCGGCCCGCCGGGCAGGCGCACCCGGTTTTGTATCTCAGCCCCGACGCCATCCTGGAAAACGGCCGGCCCATCCGCGGCGGCATCCCCGTCTGCTGGCCCTGGTTCAACGCCCATCCGACCGACGCCACGCAGCCGATGCACGGCATCGCCCGCATCCTGCCCTGGGAGCTGCTGCGCGCGGACGACCAGGGCGCGCACGTGAGCCTGCTGTTTCGCCTAACCAGTGATGAAACCACGCTCCGCCACTGGCCGCATGCCTTCACCTGCCATCTCGGCGTCAGCATCAGCGAAAGGCTGGAGGTCTCCCTCATGACCCACAACACCGGCGGGGAGGCCTTCGAGATCGCCGAGGCGCTGCACACCTACCTGAGCGTGGGTGACATCGCGCAGGTCGTCGTGCGAGGGCTCGACAGCAGCCGCTACCTGGACACCGTCGGCGAACGAACGATGCGGCAGCAGGAGGGGCCGGTCACCTTTGACCGCGAGGTGGACCGCCAGTATGCGGCGACCGGCGGCGTCATCGTCGAGGATCCCGCCTGGAACCGCCGGCTGGTCATCGACAAGCTGGGCAGCGGCACCACGGTCGTCTGGAACCCCTGGATTGAGAAGTCGAAGCGGCTGACCGACCTGCCCGACGAAGCCTATCATGGCTTCCTCTGCGTCGAGGCGGCGAACGCTGGCGAGTCCGCCCTGAGGATCGCCCCGGGCGGCCAGCATGTCATCTCCACCACCGTCAGCGTGAGCTGAGCCGGCTCACTTCGCCAACTCCATCCGGAACCTGTCCAGCTCGGCCCTGGCGGCCTGCGAGCCGCGTTTTTCCAGAGCTTCGAGGTAGGCGGCGAGAGGCTCGTCATCCCCCGGGGAAAGCGCGCGCTTCGGCGGCTCCGTCAGCAGCCAGCGGGCCCAGCGATGAGCGACGTCCTCGCCACCGGACGCGGCCGCCGGAACGGCCTTCACCGCGTTTTGCCAGTCCTTCAGGGTCAGCGCATCCGTGCGGCCTTCGGGCGTCAGCCGGCGCCGTGCCTGGGCCTCGGCCAGATCCAGGAACCAGCCGGGCAGCAGCGGCGCCTGCGCAGGCATGGGCAGCTCAAACCAGCCCGCCTCCGGCAGACGATAGACGAAGCCCTTCGCGTCCGACCTAACAAAAAGAGCATCCACGCCAGCCCCCAGCCGGAACGGCGGGGCGAGGCTGACCCCGTCCGCGGTGTCCCACACCCGGGCCTCGCCGTCATCGGTCACCGTGACGAGGCGTGCACCGTCCTGGGAAAGCGCCAGGGCGCTGACAAAGGCGTCGAAGCGGATCACCATGCCCGTGGCCCCGCCGCTTTGCGCATCCCAGAAGCGCACCTCCTGGTCGCGGCCTGAAGTCACCAGCAGACGGCCGTCCCCGGAAAGCGCGACCGCTCCCACGGCAGGAGGATGTTCCACCGCAGGCCCCATCGGCCGGCCATCGGCGGCGCGCAGCACCTGCACCCTGCCCGCGGCATCCGCCGCCGCGACCCAGGTGCGGCCGGCGTTCCAGCCCAGGGCCGCCGCGTTCTTGAGAGCGGCGGATGTCTTGGCGGAGACAGAGGGTGCGTGCAGCAGATCCTCCGCCGGGTCGGCCAGGAAACGCCGCGTGGCCATGCGCTGATGGATGCGCCAGACCTGAACATGAGGAGAGTAACGCGGCGCCATCGCCAGCAGCGAGGCGTCAGGAGTCATCGCGACCTCCACCACGCTGTGGCGCAGCCGCTGGCCCAGGCGGGAGCCGTTGGTCGAGTCCCAGACCTGCACCTCACCGTGACGTGAGACGCTGACAAACACGCCGCTCTCGGGCGAAGAGGCCAGCGCCATGATCTCGCCGTCGTGACGCTGTGCCGGGAAGCGCGGACGTCCGGCGGACATGTCCCAGGCATGCAGGTAGCCGCCGCCGTCCCCCACCACGAGCGTCGAGGCGTCCGAATTGAAGGACAGGCTGGTCACCGCCGAAGGATGCTTCAGCTCCGGCACCGCCTCCTCCAGGGCTCGGAAGTTCAGCACATGCAGGCCGCCGCCATGCAGGCCGATGGCCAGCAGCTCCTTCTCGCGATGGACCGCGACGGCGCTGACGCCCTCCTCCACCTGGACGAGGTCGCCAAGGATCCTGCCCTCCAGCAAATCCCAGACCGCCACCACGCCGCGCACCACACCACCGCCATCCGCGCCGTTGGAGTTGCTGGCCGTGGCGGCGATGGTGCCGAGATAATCCATCGCCAGGCTGAGGATGGGCGTCCGGCCGCCCTGAGGGGTCGGATGACTGAGCAGACGGGCCGGTGCCTCAGGCCGCCCGACATTCCAGACCAGGATGCTGCCGTTGTCGCCTCCGGCAGCGAGGGTGCGGCCATCCCCTGACTCCGTCATGGAAAGCACCGACTGCACCGTTCCGTCGGGTCCGGCGGGCATTCGTTGAGACATCATGTCATGCCGGTTGTCGTTCAGGCGCCAGCGCATCACCTGGCCGTCGTCCCTGGCCAGGAAGGCGAGGCTGCCGTCCTTGGAAACCAGCAGCACCGTGGCCAGCACGTCCGGGGGAAGCTCGTGATCCTGGCGTTGACCCGTGGTCATGTTCCAGAGGCTGAGGATCTCGCGTCCGCCTCCGGCAGGCTTTGAAACCGCCAGCACCCTGTCCGCCTGCCGGCTCACGGCGATCAGACGCGCCTCGATGACTCCGGGGGGCAGTGAAAGCTCGGGCGTGGCCGGCTGGATGAGGTGGCCGTGCTCCAGCAGGGACAGCAGGTTGGTCGCTGCCTCCGTGTTGCCGGGGTCGGTGCGCAGGGCACGACAGAGCAGGGCGGTGGCGCTGTGGTGGTCCGGCGGATCGGCGTTCTGAAGCTGCGCCGCCATCCGGCCGTCGGAAACCGAGGACGCCTTGCGCGCCGCAAGCCGGTTCTTTTCGGACTCCAGGTAGAGCAGGGTGCTGGTGACCGCGCCGATCAGGACGGCCAGGGCGACAGCGGCGGCGGCGCTCACACCGACACGGTGACGCCTGACAAACTTTTGAATCAAATACCCCCGGCTTGGCGGGCACGCGCGCACCGGCTGGTCGTGCAGGTAGCGGCGCAGGTCGTCGGCCAGGTCGTCGGCGTTGCCGTAGCGGCGCGCAGGGTCACGCTCCAGGGCCTTGAGGATGATCCAGTCCAGGTCGCCCTTGAGGGCCGGCTCACGCGACGAGGGGCGCGGCGGATCCACCTCGACCTGGTCGCGCAGAATCTGATGCAGCGGCCGGTTGGCCAGGTCGGCGGCGCTGACCAGGCCACGTCCCGAAAGCAGTTCCAGCAGGATCGAGCCCAGCGCATAGACATCGGAACGCGTGTCCACATGCGAGCTGCCATGCTCGATCTGCTCGGGGCTGATGTAGCCCGGCGTGCCCACCAGCTGGTCCATGCCGGTCATCAGGGTGTCGCTGACGTTCTTCTGCTCGAGGACCTTGGCGATGCCGAAGTCGATGACCTTGGGGACGGGCACGCCGTCCTCCTCCATCACCATGACGTTGGAGGGCTTGAGGTCGCGGTGGATGATGCCCTTCTGGTGGGCGTGGTTGACCGCCTGGCAGACCGGGATGAAGAGCTCGATCCTGCGCCGCAGCGACAGCTTTTTCTCCCGGGCATACGAGGTGATTGACCGCCCCCGAACCAACTCCATGACAAAGTAGGGCTGGCCGCGCTCCGTCTCGCCGGCGTCCAGCACGCGGGCGATGTTCGGGTGCTCCATGAGCGCCAGCGACTGCCGTTCGGTGTCAAAACGGGCGATGACCTGCTGCGTGTCCATGCCCGCCTTGAGGATCTTCACCGCCACCAGCCGGTGGATGGGCTGCACCTGCTCGGCCTTGTAGACCAGACCGAAGCCGCCTTCGCCAAGCTTGTCGAGCAGCCGGAACTTGCCGTCAATCCAGCCGTCATTGTCCTCCAGCAGGTTGGCGGACCGGGCCCTGCCCCCCAGGGAAGGGATGGTCGGAGAGCGTGAGGCACGGGCCTGGGTGGCCGCCGTGTGAAGGTCGGGCACCACGACGGTCATGTCGCAGGACTCCGGATCGTTGACGCTCGAATCTGTGGCGGGCTCGGACACTGGGACTGCCTTTGAAGCATTGACGGGGCGCGCGGGCAATCAGAATCAGGTCTGGGCCCGGAAGGGTTACCTCAAGGCCTCCGCCAGCACCTCGCCGATGATCTGGTGGCCCTCCCTGTTGTTATGCGTGTCGTAGATGGGATTGAAGGTCATCCGTCCCTGGGCCGCCGCGGAGGAGAGGGCGCCCGTCGGGTTGATGAAGCTGATGCCTCGCTTCTGGCACTCTGCGTAAAGGTGGTCGGGAAGGTCACCGGGTTCCCAGCCTGGTTCAGGATAACCCTCCCCATGACGCAGAAGTCCGTGCAGGACCCTGCGCTTGCAGGGAAGGTAGAGCAGGTGCGGCTTCACGCGCTGCTTGCGGCAGCTCTCCGAAAAACGATCGAGGACGGAGGCCAGGGCGTTCCTCTCCTCGAGGCTCATCTGCACCATCGAAGGCGGCGCATCCGCGATGGTGACCGGGATCTCCTTGTCGCCCGCCTTGAACCAGGCGTTGGCATAGCTGCGGTCGCTCAGGCGGAGCTGCTTGAAGTCCCTGACGATGTTCCAGACGGCCTTGAGCAGGGAGGGCTGCACCGGAATGTCGTGGCTGGGCCGCTCGCCGGTCTGCTGGAAAAGATCGAGGTCCTCCTGCTCATGCACATTGTCCGAAAGATCATTGCCCTCAAAAAAGGCCAGCACGGCCTTCCGGCATGAAGGCGCGGCTCCGTAGGCCTCCAGGTAATGCACATGCGAGAAACCGCCGGTGTCGGTGATGCCAAGGTTCTTGACGCGTCGGCCCAGCCGGGCGGCGGCGATGCCGGTGAAGATCTGATCCTCGGGCAGGTAGCCGGACTCGGTGAAGGAGTCGCCCACCACCGCGATGTCCCAGTCCGTCAGGCTGTCCGGATTGCGGAAGCCTTCTTTCGAATAGGTCACCGTCAGCTCCTTCTCATCTATGTAGGCCTCGTCCGTGCTGCGATGATTTTTCAGCAGTGTCTGCAGAGGCTTGCCAGTCCAGGTCGCGCCCGGCGTCCGGGTGAAGAAAACATCCCCGCTGGGATGGGTGGGAAGCCGGAAATATATCGGAAAGGCCTCGTTGGCCCTGCGGGCTCCCAGCAGTTCGTTGAAGTCGAGCTTCAGCGCCCGGCAGGCGCCTTCCGCAACGCCAAAGGTGATGCCGGTGGTGATGCCCAGGCGCACGCAGCCGCTGACCAGCGCCTGCAGCCAGCCACCTCGCCGGGCGGCGACCAGGGACAGAAAGGCAAAGCCGGCGAGAAGCTGCGCCGGCATCGCCCATTGATCGGCGCCCATCGTCACCAGGCGATGCCAGAGCAGGGACGAGCCCGCCAGGCCGCCGAGGGCGCCGAGGTAACAGAGACGCTGGTTGGCAGGGATGTTCACGGCACGATCAGAACAGGGTGTAAATGAAGGGCGCCAGGGCGGATCCTTTCGCGATGACCAGGATGAGCCCCAGCACCAGGAGCAGCAGCACGATGGGGAAGAGCCACCACTTTCCAGAACGGAACAGGTAGGTGAAGAACTGGCCGAGAATGCGGAGTTTCATGGAGGTGTGAAGGTCGTGGGGCTTTGCAGGAAGGTCGGGCCGGGACCCTGCGTTTTCAGCAGGGAGGAAGTCAGAACATGTCCTCATGATGCCTGGCGGCACGGGAGGGATGATCCACCCAGTAGCTGTCCCTGGGGGTGGCACGGCGAATCTGGATGAAGGGCAGCTTCAGCAGCCTGCCCAGCATCGCGACGGGAATCATGGCCAGGACGAACAGCACGGAGAGGATGAGGCGGGACATGCACCAGCCCAGCACCAGGGCCAGGGTCATCCAAAGACGGTGGACCACCCGCAGCGAGGCCGGCGCCACGAGGCCGAACAGGACGAGGAAGCCGCCCAGCCCGGCGAGCGTTCCCGTCACGCCCTCGGACCAATGCTTCCAAAAACCAAGGCCCGCAATGAGCGCGAACACACCGCCGACGCTGAGGCCGAACTTTCTCAGCGCCTTCGCGGAGGTGTCGAGGGCTAGCAGTTCGTGGCGGACGTCGGCTCGGATTCCCATGGTGATCGAATTGGTTAGGCGGGTTCAGTCGAGGGTGTGCTCGGAGCGCCAGTCGAGCTCCTCCTTCCACCCGGGCTGCGCGGACTTCAGCAGGAGGTGGCGGCCGAGGACCAGCACGTCCATCTCGGTGCGCATGAAGCAGGTGTAGGCCTGGCCCGGGTTCTCCACGATCGGCTCGCCGCGGACATTGAAGGAGGTGTTGACCACGACCGGGCAGCCGGTCAGCCGGTCAAACTCGCTGATCAGGCGGTGGAAGACCGGGTTGGTCTCCCGATGAACCGTCTGCAGGCGGGCGGAGTAGTCGACATGCGTCACGGCCGGGATGGCGGAGCGCGGGATGTTGAGCTTGTCGATTCCCCACAAGGCCTCCTCGGACTCGCTGAGGGCGCGGCGATGCTTTTCAAGCACGTCGGCGACGATGAGCATGTAGGGGCTCGGACGGTCATGATCAAACCACTCGCCGACCTTCTCGGCGAGAACAGCCGGGGCAAAGGGCCGGAAGCTTTCCCTGAACTTGATCTTCAGGTTCATGATCTTCTGCATCTCGGGGCTGCGCGCATCACCAATGATGGAACGCGCGCCCAGCGCACGCGGACCGAACTCCATGCGGCCCTGGAACCAGCCTACCACCCTGCCCTCGGCCATCAGGCGCGCCACCTCGGCGCACAGGCTCTCATCATCCGCCATGCGCGTGCTCTGCGCTCCAAACGGCGCCAGCTGTGCGGCAATCTCGTCATCGCTGTATTCAGGCCCCAGGTAGCTTCCATGCTGCCAGTCCGTCCCGGTCACCGCCGGACGCGGCTTGTCGTGATAGTGATGGTAGGCGGCAAGCGCCGCCCCGAGCGCCCCGCCGGCGTCTCCGGCGGCGGGCTGGATGTAGATGTCATCAAAAATGCCGGAGCGGAGGAGCTTGCCATTGGCCACGCAATTGAGGGCCACGCCGCCGGCCAGGCAGAGATGACGCTCTCCCGTCTCTTTGCGGATGTGACGCGCCATGCGCAGCACGATCTCCTCCGTCACCGCCTGCACGGAGGCGGCCAGGTCCATCTCACGCTGCGTCAGCTTCGACTCCGGCTTCCTCGGCGGTCCGCCAAACAGCGGCTCCATCTTCGGACCGGTCATCTTCAATCCCGCACAGTAGTCGAAGTACTCCTGGTTCATCGCAAAGGAGCCGTCCTCCTTGAGGTCGATCAGATGATCGAAGATCGCCTGGGCGAACCTGGGCTGCCCATAAGGTGCCAGGCCCATGACCTTGTATTCGCCGGAGTTCACCTTGAAGCCGGTGAAGTAGGTGAACGCGGAATACAGCAGGCCGAGGGAATGCGGGAAGTGCATCTCCTTCAGCATCTCCACGCGGTTGCCGCGCCCGACGCCATACGAACTTGTCGCCCACTCGCCCACACCGTCCACGGTCAGTACCGCCGCGCTTTCAAACGGGCTGGGAAAAAAAGCTGACGCGGCGTGAGATTCATGATGCTCGGCAAACAGCAGCGGAATGCCTTTGCCAACCGCCTGTTCGATCACGGACGGCATCCAGAGCTTTTCCGCCAGCCAGACCGGCACTGCCATCATGAAACCTTTCAGGCCACGCGGAGCCCAGGCGAGATGGGTTTCCAAAATCCGGTCGAACTTGAGCAGCGGCTTGTCGTAAAAGGCGATGCCGTCCAGCTCGGCAGCAGTCAGACCGCCCTGCTTCAGGCAGAAATCGACAGCCTTTTGAGGGAAGGCTGAGTCGTGGCGCCGACGGGTGAACCTCTCCTCCTGGGCCGCAGCCACGACCTGCCCGTCCTGGATCAAACAGGCGGCGGAATCATGGTAAAAGGCGGATATGCCGAGAAGGCGCATGATAAAATTTGCCATCATTAATATTTTTTACAAATTTTATAAATACAAAACGCAAACCATCGGCTTCTGCTGATGAATTCGGTCTCAGGGCAAGAGCCCGGATCCTGCGTTTTCCCGAGCGAGGTGAACGCGCTTTCAGAGGCGCGAACTCCTTCCATTCGTCGGCACCCTTCCTCTTTGCCTCTGGTTGTTTTCACTTGGCCACATGGCTTCTGCCTATGTTTCCTCCGAGCCGGATGCGTTATAGAGGTTGGCGCGTGGATCGGAACGGAGCGCGGAAATCCGATTCCAAAGCAGTGTGGAGCGCAGGCCAGTTGTGGAGCAGATTTCGGCTTTGCTCAAATCCTAGGCCCGTCTCTTCATCGTGTTGAGGCGGTGCTGAGGACTTCCGGTCTTGAAGGGGCGAACCGGCTTGCTGCGGATTTGGCAATCCGCGCCCCGCGCTGACGCGTGGATCAGAACGCAACGAGTCAGCACTCTCAAAGGAGCGCGCTGACTGGCAGAGGCGTGAGATCATTCACTCCCTGCGGGAACATGCGCTTCCGGAAGGTCAGCACCTCAGGTTCCGTCTCCGTGATCAGCACCACATGCTCATAGTGAGCGCTCGGCTTGCGATCCTGGGTGATGGCGGTCCAGTTGTCGCTGAGAATGCGGGTCTTGGCCGTGCCGAGGTTGACCATCGGCTCGATCGCCAGGCTCATGCCGGCCTTGAGACGCGGGCGGTCGCCTTTCCTGCCATAATTGGGCACCTGGGGCTCCTCGTGAAGCTTGCGGCCGACACCGTGCCCCACGAACTCACGAACCACGGAGTAGCCATACTGCTTCACATGATGCTCAACGCTGTGGGAAAGGTCGCCGAGCATCCAGCCGTCGCGCGCATGACGAATGGCCACATGCAGGGACTCCTCCGTTGCCGCCAGCAGATGCAGGGTTTCCCGCGCAACATTGCCCACTGGGACGGTGAGGGCGTTGTCTCCGATCCAGCCATCGAACTCAATCCCCACGTCAATCTTCACGATGTCGCCATCCTGAATGACCCGGGGGCCGCCGATGCCATGCACGACCTCCTCATTGATGGAGATGCAGATGTGGCCGGGAAACTTGCGATAGCCCAGGAAGGCGCTTTTGCAGCCGCGTGCCTTCATTTCCGCAGCGGCATAGCGATCCACTTCTCCGGTGGTGACACCCACGCCCACCTGGGCGGCGGTTTTGAGGAGGACGTCCCGGGCTAGCGCATTGGCAGCACGCAGCCCGTTTAGCACGGAACCGTGGCGGATGGGGATCTTGTTGCCGAGCATGTCAGTCGGAAGTCGCAGGCCGGGTCGGCATCACTTGCCGGTGGCGATGAAGTAGGCGACGCCGACGAGGGCAATGATGGCAATGCCTGTCCAGAGCCAGACCACCGTGGTGGAGTCGGCGACCTGCCCGGTCTGGGTCATGCGGTCAAAACGGCCGCGGATGCGCCCCTTCTTGAGGAAGCCGTCGTACTGGCTCTGCAGGAGGTAGGTTTCAACCTGACGCATCACGTCGAGGACCACGCCCACAAGGATGAGCAGGCTGGTGCCGCCGAAGAACTGGGCGGTCTGGGCGGAGATGCCCAGGAGACGGCTGACAAAGGCAGGCATCACATAGAGGCCGGTCAGGAAGATCGCACCGGCGAAGGTCAGGCGGCTCATGGTGAAGTCGAGGAAGTCAGCGGTGGGCTTGCCGGGGCGGATGCCGGGAAGGTAGCCGCCGCTTTTCTTCAAGTCCTCGGAGATCTGGGTGGGCTGGAACATGGTGGCGACCCAGAAGTAGCTGAAGAAGAAGATCAGTGCTGCGGAGAGCGTGTAATAAACCCAGCCCGAGCCGATGAGGGCGGAGAATTCCTGCACCCACTTCACATCCGGGAACAGGGCGCTGAGGATCTGGGCGGGGAACAGCAGGATGGCCTGGGCAAAGATGATCGGCATGACGCCGGAATAGTTCACCTTCAGGGGCAGGTACTGGGTCTGGCCGCCGTAAACCTTGCGACCCACGACACGCTTGGCGTACTGGATGGCAATCCTTCGCGTGGCCTGAGTGATGGCAATGACCCCTGCAATGACGAGAATCATGAAGCCTAGAAGCAGAACCAGTGTGGCAGGCTTGGAGGCACCCGCCGCACCACTGACATTGCCCACGTAAGTCTGCCAGACCTGGACCATGGCACCCGGAAGGTCGGCGACGATGTTCACGCAGATCAAGATGGAGACGCCGTTGCCGATGCCGCGCTCGGTGATCATTTCACCCAGCCACATCATGAGCATGGTGCCGGCGGTGATGGTGATGACGGTGACGACGACAAAACCGAAGCCATAATCGGGCACCAGCGGCTTGCCGGTGCGGTCGATGACCTCCTGAAGGCCGCCCAGGAAGATGTTCTGACCGGGCTGGGCAAGGGACTTGGCCAGGAGGTAGCCCTGGAACAGGCAGAGGGCGATGGTGGCAAGACGGGTGTATTGGGTGATCTTCTGACGACCGCCTTCCTCGCGTGCCATCTTGCTGAGCGGCGGATAAACGGCCGTCAGGAGCTGCAGCATGATGCTGGCGCTGATGTAGGGCATGATGCCGAGGGCGAAAATGGCGCAGTTCTGCAGGCCGCCTCCGGAGAAGACGTTCAGGAGGGCTGCCACCTGGGCGGCGGCTCCGCCGCTGTCGGCACGGCTGTTGATCCATTCATCAAGCACACTGCCGTCCACGCCCGGAAGCGTGATGGCGGTGCCAATTCGAACGATGACAATCATCGCCAGGGTGAAAAGGATGCGGGAGCGCAGTTCCGGAACTCTGAAGCTGTCGCGAAAGGCGGAAATCATGGTCGATGGGGAAAAGAGGGGCTGGGATAAAGGAAAGCGGGCCTTGTCTCAAGACCAACTTTTCAAAGTTGGCAAGGACCGGCCCGCTCAAAGGGTTGTTTCGGATTTGGATCAGGCAGCGACGGTGCCGCCAGCCTTCTCGATCTTCTCGCGGGCGGAGGCGCTCAGGCTCTTGATCTCAACCGTCAGCTTGCGGCTCAGATCGCCACTGCCAAGGATTTTGATGGCGTCGCAAGCGCGGTTGACGAGGCCCTTGTCACGAAGGGCGGCTTCGTTGACAACGGCGCCGTCATCGAAGGCGTTGAGGTCGCCGACGTTGACGACTTCATAGACATCGCGGAAACGATCGTTGGAGAAGCCCTTCTTGGGAAGACGACGGAAAAGGGGCATCTGGCCGCCTTCGAAGCCGGGGCGGATGCCGCGACCGGCACGTGCCATCTGACCTTTGTGGCCTTTGCAGGAAGTCTTGCCGTGACCGGAGCTTTCGCCGCAGCCAATGCGCTTTTTGCGCTTGCGGGCGCCGGGGCGGGGTTGGGAGTCGTGAAGACGCATGACAGTAAAAGGGTGGGGGATGAGGTTGAACCGCACTTACAGAGCTTTGCGCTCCTTGATCTCCTTGCCGCGTGCACGAAGGATTTCATCCTTGGGACGCAGGGCATGGAGGGCGGCCAGGGTGGCCTTGACGACGTTGGCGTGGTTGCTGGAACCGAAGGACTTGCCGATGACATCCTTGACGCCGGCGGCTTCAAGGACGGCACGCGCGCCACCACCGGCGATGATGCCGGTACCCGGGGACGCGGGCTTCAGCATGATGTGACCGCCGCCGTGTTCGCCGATGACCTCGTGCGGGATGGTGTTGTTGTTGAGATGAACGAGGTTCATCTTCTTGCGTGAGGCCTCGGTCGCCTTCTTGATGGCGTCGGCGACTTCGTTCGCCTTGCCAAAACCCCAGCCCACGCGGCCGTTCTTGTCTCCGGAGACGACAAGGGCGCTGAAGCTGAAGCGGCGGCCGCCTTTCACGACCTTGGCACAACGGTTGATGTGCACGACCTTTTCAACGGAGTCGCCACGGGAATCGCCGTCAGCGGCGTTGCGGATTTCTTCTGCCATAAAACTCGGTGCGGTGGAGGTGGAATTAGAACTTCAGGCCCTTTTCACGGGCGGCGTCAGCAAGGGCCTTGACCTTGCCATGGTAGAAGAAGCCACCGCGGTCGAAGACAATTTCTTCGATCTTGGCAGCCAGGGCGCGCTCGGCGACCGTCTGACCGACTTTCGTGGCGCTGGCGATGTTCGCCTTGCCACCGCCGAAGCCTTTTTCCTTCGTGGAGGCGGAGACGATGGTCTTGCCGGCCTCGTCGTCGATCAGCTGGGCGTAAACGTTGGTGTTGGAGAAGTAAACGGCCAGACGCGGACGGGTGGCGGTGCCTTTGACCTTCTGGCGGATGCGCGCGTGGATGCGCGAGCGGATGAGTTTGCGGTTGAGAGCCATGTTCTGGGTGGTCGTCTGGGGTTACTTCACGCTCTTGCCGGCCTTGCGGCGGATGTGTTCGCCTGCGTAGCGCACGCCCTTGGCCTTGTAAGGCTCCGGCGGGTAGTAGGCGCGGATGTCGGCGGCGAGCTGGCCGACGACCTGCTTGTCGATGCCTTCGATGGCGATCTTGGTGTTTTCAGCCACCGTGACCTTCACGCCTGCGGGAATCGGGTGAAGACGGTCGTGGCTCTGGCCAAGCTGAAGGTCGATGACGCTGCCCTTGACGGCGGCACGGAAGCCGACGCCATGGATTTCAAGATCCTTGCGATAGCCCTGGCTGACGCCATGGACCATGTTGCTGATCAGGCGCTGGGCGGTGCCGTGCATGGCGCGCACCTTGCGGTCCTCGCTTTCGCGGGTGACGTTCAGATGATTGCCTTCGGACGCGACGTTGACGCCGGCGGGAAGGGTCCAGTTGAGCTTGCCTTTCGGGCCTTCGACCAGGACAGAACGATCAGCGCCGATTTTGACGGAGACCTTGTCCGGAAGGGAGATGGGTTGTTTGCCGACTCGTGACATGTGATGGGGTTCCTCTCGTGTTGGGGGTTACCAGACCGTGGCGAGCAGCTCGCCGCCGACTTTTGCCTTCTTGGCGCGGGCGCCGGTCATCAGGCCGCGTGAGGTGGACAGGATGGCAATGCCAAGGCCGCCAAGCACGCGGGGGATTTCGTCGCAGGAAACGTATTTGCGGAGACCAGGTTTCGAGACGCGGCCCAGGTGGCGGACCACAGGGGACTTGCCCTGGTACTTAAGCTTCAGCTTCAGCTGGGGATGCGCGCCGGTGGTCACCAGCTCGTAGTTCCAGAGGTAGCCTTCCTCGTGAAGGATGCGGGCGATCTCGCTCTTCATCTTGGAGAAGGGAACGAGAACTTCCTGCTGGCCTGCCTTGGCGGCGTTGCGGATGCGGGTGAGAAGATCAGAAATGGGGTCGGTCATGGCTCGGTGGGAGTCGGACGGTTCAGGTCAGTTTCGGGTTCAAGCGGCGGCAGCTTCGCCTTCGCCCTGTTTCTGCTGCTGGCTGATCTTGCCACGGAAGGGCATGCCGAGCGCACGGAGGAGTTCACGGGCGTGATCGTCGTTGTTGGTCGAGGTCACGAAAGTGATGTCAAAGCCGAGGGAGCGCTTGATCTTCTCAAGCTCGATCTCGGGGAAGATGGACTGGTCGGTGATGCCGAGGGTGTAGTTGCCGCGGCCGTCAAAGGAACGGGGGGCCACACCGCGGAAGTCACGCACGCGGGGGAGGGCGGTCTTCACCAGGCGCATGAGGAAGTCATACATCTTGTTGCCGCGAAGGGTCACCTTGACGCCGACGTTTTCACCGATGCGCAGCTTGAAGTTGGCGATGGCCTTCTTCGACTTGGTGACGATGGGCTTCTGACCGGTGATGAGCTGAACTTCATTCACGGCGTCTTCCATCGCCTGCTTGCGCTCGCCCTGGGATCCGACGGAGCAGTTGATGACAATTTTTTCGAGCTTCGGCACCTGGTGCACGTTGCTGACGCCGAGCTGCTCCTTGAGGGCAGAACGCACTTTCTCGTGATAGAGAGTCTTGAGGACTGGGGTCATGGGGTTATGGGGATGAGCCTTTCCGCCGGGGGCCCTGGCGTCGGCCAGAACAGTTGCCGGAGGGGGCAATGAGGGGCGCGGATGGTGGCGAGCCTCGGCTTCTTGGCAAACTCTTTTTCAAAAAACACTTTTTCTATTCCCCTGGGAACGGGTGCCCGGGCTCCTTTTGAGATTGTCCTGACTTCGGAAGAGTTCCGCAGGCAGGAGCGTTTAGTCCGGCCCATCACCCCCCTTTCATGCGCCCCCATCTTGCCGCCCTGCTTCTGATCCCCTCCCTATACCCGCTGCATTCAGCGGACGTCTTTGAAGCGGCTCTCGGCCGGGAAACCGAGCTTCCCAAGGGCAAGGAGGCCGACGGCATCCGGGGCGACTTCGTCCTGCGCAGCGACAAGGTGGAGGCCACCATCTCCCACAACGCGGCCAGCCGGCGCGCCAACATGAGCACCTTCTACGGTGAAAACGGCGTCAGTCCCGGCGCCCTCTACGACCTCACCCTGCGCGGCGCTGACAATGACCAGCTCGTGGTTTACAGCCCCTGCGGCCATGGCGCGGTCAGCTATGTGCGCATCGTCGAGACCGGGGCCAAGAATGAAGCCGCAGTCGAGTCCGTCACCACGGCCGCCAAAAACGGCGGGGTCTTCAAACGTCATGAATACCGCGCCCAGGACGGCGCCCAGGGCCTGTTCATCACCACCACCCTGCGCAACGAGACCGACAGGCCGCAGAAGGTGAGCACCAAGGCGGACTTCACCCGCTTCGACAGCACCGGCACGACCAGCGACGGCATCTTCTGGGCCGACGCCATCAACCCGGCCCACAAAGGCGCCTACGCGGTCGGCACCCTGAAGGTCAACGGCGCTGAGAAAGTCACGGACAACCTGGAGCTGGCCCCGGGTCAGGAAGTGGTGATCAGCCGCTTTTTCGCCGTCGGCACCTCCCCCGCCCAGGCGGTCGGTGAAGTGCGTGCGGCCCAGGGAGCCAAGCTGGGAACACTCAACGGCCAGATCACCGACGCCTCCGGCAAGGGCGTGGCCAGCGCCTCGGTTCTGGTGCCGGACGGCAAAACCGCCCTCGTCGCCTATCCGGACGCCGAAGGCCGGTTCAGCCTGAAGCTGCCCCTGGGGCCTGTTGAGCTTCGCATCACCGACCTGGGCCGCCCCGAGGCCGGGATCAGCACCACGGTTGCCGCAGGCTCCACGCAGTCGCCCAAGGTTGTCTTGGCGGACGCCGCCGGCATCCGCTTCGCCATCTCCGGCGAGGACGGCAAGCCCCTGCCCTGCAAGGCGCACTTCACCCCGCTGGATGAAAAGGCGTCCAGGCTCGATCTCGGCCCGAAGTGGCGCGCCCACGGCTGTGTGGACCAGTATCACAGCGAGAACGGTCATTTCACCCAGCAGCTGACTCCGGGCAGATACCGGGTGGTGGTGGTGCGCGGACCTGAATATGGCCACATCGACAAGGAGGTCGTGGTCGCCGAGGGAAAGATCACGGAGCTCAAGGGGACCCTGAAGCGCCTCGTTGACACGAAGGGCTGGATCAGCAGCGACTTCCACAACCACAGCACGCCCAGCGGCGACAACGTCTGCGACACCGACGGACGCCTCATCAACATCGCCGTCGAGCACCTGGAATTCGCCCCCACCACCGAGCATAACCGCTTTTATGACTGGGAGCCGCTGATCCAGAAGCTCGGCCTCGCCCCCTTCATCAAGACCGTCAAGGGCGTCGAGCTGACCGGCAGCCGCCAGCATTTCAACGCCTTCCCTTTTGAACCCGACCCGCTGCTGCAGGACGGCGGCGCCCCGGTCTGGAATGACGACCCGCGCATCACCGCCCTGACCCTGCGCCGCTGGCAGGGCGAACGCGCCGACCGCTACATCCAGTTCAACCACCCCGACCTCAGCAACATGTTCGTCGACCGCGACGGCGACGGTGTGCGCGACGGCGGCTTTGTCGGCGTCGGCGACATGATCGACGCCAGCGAGTCCCAGAACGGCGCAGGCACCGACATCCTGGCCGAGGCGCCCTTCAAGGTCACCCGCACGCCCGGTTCGCTCGCGGCCAAGGCCTCCAGCGTCCGTGAGTTCATCTGGCGCCAGCTTCTCAACCAGGGCCTGCGCGTCACCGCCGTCGGTGTGGCCGACGCCCACAGCGTCTATGGCAACGGCGTCGGCTGCTGGCGCGGCTACATCCCCAGCAGCACCGATGATCCCGCGAAGATCGACTGGGCGGAGCTCGCCCCGCGTGTCAAAAAGGGCAACCTCGTGCTCAGCACCGGCCCCTTCCTTGAGGTCACCACCCAGAACGGCAAGATCGCCGGCGACGACGACCGCGCCACGGGCGGCATCAGCCTGGACGTGCGCGTCCAGTGCACCGACTGGATGGACATCGACCGTGTCCAGGTGCTGGTGAACAGCCGCCCCGACCCGAAGCTCAACTTCACCCGCAGGACCCACCCGCAAATGTTCAAGGACGGCGTCGTGAAGTTCCACGAAAAGATCCATGTGCCGCTTCAGCATGACGCCCATCTCATCGTCGTGGCGATCGACGAGGACGGTGATCAGAAAGTTGGCTACGGCACCAGCGACTACGCGAAGATCCGCCCCTGCGCCTACAACAACCCCATTTATGTCGATGCCGACGGCTCCGGCTTCAAGCCGAATGGCGACACGCTCGGCTACGACCTGCCTGCCATGGGCATGACCGCCGACAAGGCCCGCGCGCTGCTGGAGGCGAAGAAGTAAGGCCTCAGCCTTCCTCACCGCCCGGCGCTCGCGTGCCGGGCGGGTTTTCAGATCAGCTCAGGAAGGGCCTGACGGCCGCCTTCCACCAGGTGCTGCGGCCTGCCGCTGAAGTCGTTCAGCATGACCTTGTGGATGTCGATGCCCAGGTGCCGGTACAGCGTGGCGAAGACCTCGCCAAAGGCCACCGGCCGCTCGGTCGGCTCGCCACCATGCTTGTCGGTGGCGCCGATGACCTGACCGTGCCGCATGCCGCCGCCGGCCATCAGGGCGCAGGAAACACGGGGCCAGTGGTCGCGGCCACCCTTGTCGTTGATGATCGGCGTGCGGCCGAACTCACCCCAGACGACCACGGCCACCTCCTTGTCCATGCCGCGCTCATGCAGGTCGGTGATGAGGGCGGCCAGCGCGCTGTCGAGCAGCGGCAGGTCCTCGCGGAGCTGGCCGAAGTTGTTGGAGTGATAATCCCAGCGGCTGAAGCCCAGCGTGACCACCCGGGCCCCGGCCTCGACCAGGCGGCGTGCGGCGAGAAAGTGGTCCGTGAGGCGCGGGCCGCCGTCGTCACGGTTGCGGTTTTCACCCCGGCCGTAGCGCTCAACCACGCGGCGGTCCTCGCGGCTGAGGTCCAGCGCGTGCAGAAGCCTGGGACTCGTCAGCACGCCCAGCGCCTGCTCGTTGAAGGTGTCGATGCCCGCCATCAGGCCCGAGGCGTCCAGGTCGCGGCGGAGCTGGTCAAAGCTCTTCAGCAGGCCGGCGCGGTCATGCAGGCGGTCCAGCGTGATGTCGCGCAAGGTCATGTCCTCCCTGCCTCCTCCCCGGTTGGGTTGAAACGGCGCATGCGAAACCCCGAGGAACCCCGGCTCACCGTTCGCGGCCCAGGGCATGTGCCCCATCTTCGGGGACAGCCCGACAAACGCTGGCACGGCGGGGTCAACAACCCCCTGGACCCGGGAAACCACGGCGCCGAGCGACGGCCAGCCGCCCGGAGGCTGCTGACGCGAAGGCCGCCCGGTCAGGCACTGGAAGGCGTCATGACGCCCCTCCGAATCCGCGATCGAGCGGATGACGGTGCACTTGTCCATCATCCGGGCCAGGCGCGGCAGATGCTCGCAGACCTGCAGGCCGGCGACATTCGTGCCGATGGGTTTGAATTCGCCGCGGATCTCCGAGGGCGCGTCCGGCTTCATGTCAAACATGTCCTGGTGTGGCGGGCCGCCGGGCAGGAAGACCATGATCACCGCACGGTGCCCGGCTTTCGCCTTGCCGGAGGCGGACTCGGCACGCAGCAGCTCGGGCAGTGAAAGGCCGCCCATCGCCAGACCGCCGACGCGGAGGAAGTCACGCCGCGCGACGCCGTCGCAGAAGCCGGATTGCACATGGGATGCCTGGATGTTCAGCATGAGTCTGAAGAAAGTTCGCCAACAAATTACGTGACAATGACCGCGGTTTTTCCACGCACGACCCGCTCAGGTCAGGCCGCCGATCGGCGCGCCGTGGTAGAGCGGGTTGGGCCTGCCGGTGAAGTCGTGCCACATCGTCTCGCGCGGCAGGCCCAGCGCCTCGTAGATGGTCGCCGCCAGGTTCTCCGGCGTCTGGGCGTCGCTGACCGGGTAACCGCCGATGCTGTCGGTGGCCCCGATGACCCGGCCGCCCTGGATGCCGCCGCCCGCCAGCAGGATGCTCTGAGCATGCCCCCAGTGATCACGCCCAGGCAAGGCGGTGGCGGAGATGCTCTTGATCTTCGGCGTCCGGCCAAACTCGCCGCCCATGACGATGAGCGTCTCCTGCAGCTGGCCGCTGGCGTCGAGATCCTCGATCAGCGCGCTCACCGCCTGGTCCATCGGCGGCAGCAGGCAGTCCTTCAGGTTCCTCCAGGCCGCCTGGTGCGTGTCCCAGGTCTCGTTGTTGCCCAGGTTGACCTGGATCAGCCGCACACCCTGCTCGACCAGCCGCCGCGCCATCAGCAGCGACCAGCCGAAGCTGTGCCGGCCATAGCGTTCCAGCGTGCGCGCATCCACCTTCGCGAGGCTGAAGGCGTCATGGACACGTCGGTTGGAAAGCAGCGAAACGGCCGCCTGCCGCGTGGAGTCAAAGGCCTCGTCCCCGGCGATCCTGGTGAGGTCCTCGGCCTGCTTCTCCAGACCGTCACGCAGCGACACACGGTCCATCACCCGGTCGAGGGTCAGGCCCTGCGGCAGGGACAGGTGCGGTGCCTGGAAGACCAGGCTGTCATCCTTTTCAAGCCCGCGCTCATGATGAAAAAGGAACTTGGGGTAGGCCCCGTAATGCTCCGGATGGAAGGGGGACATCTCCAGGAACCAGGGGTCATGCTGCGCGCCCAGCACACCGCCAAACTGGCCGGCCAGGGTGCGCCCGGTGCGGTGCACCAGCTTGTCCGGCAGCACGATGGCCGGCGGCAGGTTGTCGCGGCGTTTCGGCAGCAGGGCCGTGGCCAGCGCGGCGATGCTGGGATGGTCGGACTTCTTCGGCTTCGACGGGTCAAAGCCAATCGGGGCGTCGCTGCGCCCGGTGAGCATGATATGATGGCCCAGTGAATGATCACTGCTGCCATGGGTCAGCGAACGCACCAGCGACCACTTATCGGAGATGCGCGCCAGGCCGGGGAGGTGCTCGCAGATGTGGGTGCCCGGCGTGCGGGTGCGGATCGGCTTGAACTCGCCACGCACCTCCATGGGCGCGTCCGGCTTCATGTCAAAGCTCTCATGCTGAGCCAGTCCTCCGGAGAGGAAGATGTAGATGACTGACTTCGCCCTGGGCGCAGGCGCAGGCGCGGCCGCAGCCCCCTGCCCCGCCAGCGCCCGCAGCGCGCTGAGATGATTCATGCCCAGGCCCAGAATGCCGACCGCGCCGGCCTGGATGACCTCACGGCGGCTGAGCGGATGGCCTGGATGCGGAAAAAGCATGGCGGCTATTACGGCTGCCATGCTTTTGGTTTTGCAATTTCAGTTCGGCCCGCGGCCCCCCCTCAGGATCAGACCGTGAAGGCGGGCAGCTTGACGATCTTGCCGCCGGCCAGGGCCGACTCGTGCGCGCACAGGCCGACACAGGTCCAGTTCGCGGACTGCTTGGCGTTCGGGAAGGGATCGCGCCCCTCCACCAGGGCCGTGGCGAACTCATGCGCGAGGTGCGGGTGGCTGCCGCCATGGCCGCTGCCCTGCGTGAAGCTGAGGTGCGTCTTCTTGCCCAGGTCATAGACGCCCTTGGTGGTGAACGGACGGATGCTCTTCGGCAGCAGCTTCGCGTAGTCCGGCGCCTTCACCAGCTTGGGAATCTTGTGCTCGGGCAGCTTCGCCGTGTGCATGACCAGAGGCTCATGCTCGATCAGCGGCCATTCGATCGAGGCCTTGTCACCATAGACGTCGATGCTTTCACGATACTGGCGCGCGGTGTCGAACAGGCTGCGGATGACGCGGGCGCTGAGGTCGGTGCCCTTGAACTTCACATGCGCGGTCTCCACCGCAAAGGGCGAGCCGTAGCATTTCACCAGCTCGGGCCGGATGGTGCCGGAGCCGAAGCAGCTCACGTATTCGGCGGAGGCGCCGGCCAGGGCGGCCACGGGACCGACGCAGTGGGTGGCATACCACATCGGCGGCAGGCCGGGCCAGTAGTTGGGCCAGCCGTCCATGTCCTGCTGGTGGCTGGACTGCAGGAACTGCAGCTTCCCAAGCCTGCCCTTCTGCAGCTGCTCCCTCATGAACAGAAACTCACGGGCGTAGACCACGGTCTCCATCATCATGTACTTCAGCCCGGTCTTCTTCACGATGTCGCAGATCTTGCGGCAGTCCTCGATGCTGGTCGCCATCGGCACCGTGCAGGCCACGTGCTTGCCGGCCTTCAGGGCCTCGATGGACATCCAGCCATGATCCGGGATCGGGCTGTTGATGTGCACCGCGTCGATCTTCGGATCCTTCAGCATCTCGCGGAAGTCCGTGTGGCGGACGTCCACGCCAAAGGCGTCGCCGATGGTCTTCAGCTTTTTCGGGTCACGCTGGCAGATGGCGTAACAATGAGTTTCGGGATGACGCTGCCAGATGGGGATGAACTCCGCCCCGAATCCGAGGCCGACGACGGCGATGTTGAGCTTCTTTTGGGACATGGTGGTTGAAGGATGCAGGCCGCTTATAACGACCCGGGACTTCATCATAAACGACAAATTTTGGGGCGGATCGGCCTTCCGGCATCTCCGACCCAGGTTTCTAGGAACGACGCCGTGCCACCCGCGTTCAGGCGGCCATGATGACACCGCCTCGCACGTTGATTAAGCCGGACTGGCTGCTAGCCTGCACGGATGATTTTGCGCGCCCCCCTGATGTTCGTCCTGCTTCTCCACCTGCTGGTGGCGGCGCGGTCCTCTGCCGAACTGGAGGACCTGCCCGAGCATCAGTCCGCACGCCAGGCTCTTCAGGAAGGGCTGCCTGTCGTCGCCGCCATCAAGGCTGAACGCCTGATGAATCTTCAGCCGGCAGGCTCGCTGGCCCGGCAAACCCTGGCGGGACTCGCCGTCGAAGCCTGGGTCCGTGCCCAGAACGGCAGGGCCGCCCTTCAGATCCTGCGGAAGGAAAAGGTGCCCAACACCGATTTCTGGGAAGCCCAGGCCCGCGTCCAGGCGGGTGACACGGAAGGTGCCGAATCGTTGCTGACACAGCGGCTGCAGGAAGGTTCAGCCACCAGCCAGGAACGGCTGCTGCTGGCCCAGATCAGCAGCCTCTCCGGCAATCCCGCCCAGGCCCGGCAGGTTCTGGAGCCGCTGATCGCCGGAACGGATGCCACCACAGCCGGGCGCGCCCGCCTCATCCTGGCAGAAAGCGACCTGAGGGAGGGCATCACCGCCCCCGTCCTCTCCAGTCTGGCCTCAGCCCCCGCACTCGCCGAGGATTCCAAGGCAGCCCTTCTGAAGGCCCAGGCCCTGGTCCGGCAGTCAAGGCATGAGGAAGCCCAGGCCTTGCTGCAAAAGATCCTTGGCAGCACCTCCGGCGGCGAGCACCTTCACCACGCCGCCTCCGTGGTGCTGGCGGATTCCCTGCACAGGCAGGGCCGCAGCGTCCAGGCCGTCGACGTCCTGGTCCAGTTCCTGGAAAACACCGTCAGCAGCAGCCTCTGGGACAGGGCCTTCCAGCAGCTCTGGACCTGCCTGGAAGGACCGGGCACACACCTGCCGGACGCCGTCCTCCATTGGCTGCTCAACGCCCCCAGCACCCAGGGCGTCACCGTCGCCGCAGCCACCCCTGCTCACTCCGCCGACTTCCAAGGCCACGCCATGCTGCTCATCGCACGCTGGCTGCTTGCCCAGAAGCGATCCATGGAAGCCCTGGGCCTTCTCGAGGCCTTCATTCAGATCCATCCCGATCACGCGGAGGCCGACAGCGCGCTCAAGCTCGCCATGGAAATCTACGGCGGCATGAAGGTCGAATCCCGCGTGGCCGTCCTGGCGGAGGTCTGGAAACGGCGCTTTGGCGGAGAAAGCTCGGCACGTGTTGAGTTTGCCACAGCCGGCGTCGCCTACGGACGCGGCGACTACCGGCGTGCCATGGAGCTTTTTGAAGTCTCCGCCAGCCTCGCCTCCACACTCACGGAACGCCGCTCCGCCCTTTACAATGCCGGCCTCTCCGCCTGGCGCGCCGGCGAAGTTCTGGCCTTCCAGTCCCTGGCAACCCAGCTCCAGGCCGCCGCCGGCGGCGCCAGGGACGGCGCTGCGGATCTTGAGCTCGATCAGGCCCTGGAATTGGCCGCCCAGGCGCGCCCCGAGGCCGAGTCCACCCTCCAGACCTTCATCCGCACCCACGCGGGGCATCCCCGCCTTTTTGACGCACGCCTGGCGCTCGTCGAAACCCTGCTCTCCCGCCCGAAACCCGACTTCAGCCTGGTTGAACCAACTTTGCTTGCAGCTGAGACCACCGGCCCGCTTTCTGAAAAGCAGCATCAGCGCATCGCCCTCGCCCGGCTCTGGAGCCTCGAGTCCCAGGGCAGCCTGAAGTCGCTCACTGAATCCGGGGCTGCGTTCATCCAGCGCTGGCCGTCCTCGGAGTCCACCCCCCTCGTCCGCATGAAGACTGCCGACGCCTTCTTCAGGCTCGAAAACTTCGCCGCCGCACGCACCGAGTTCGAACTCGTGGTCAAGGAGCACCCCTCCTCCTCCTACGCCGACACGGCCCTTTATTTCGCCGGCCTCTCCGCCCTCTCCATGCTCAGCGACGAAGGACGCGAGGCGGCCATCAACCTCTGGCAGGAACTCGCCGAGCGCGGCGGCCCTCTGAGCATCCCGGCACGCCAGCAGCAGGCGCTCGCCAAACGCCGCGCCGGCCAGGAAACCGAGGCGCTGAACCTGCTCGACTCCCTGCTCCTGGAAAAGAAGCTGCCCGAGGAGACCCGACGCTCCCTGCTCTGTGAAAAAGCCGAGATCCTCATGCTTCTGGGCAAGACCGACCCCGCCCAGTTCATTACCGCCTCCGCCGTCCTGCGTGAACTGCTCAAGGAGGATGACCTGCCCCTGCTCTGGCGGGTCCGCGGCGGCTACACCCTCGCCGTCGCGCTTCAGTCCGCCAGCCTCCCCCAGGAGGCCCTTGAGGCCTGCTACGACGTCGTCCAGGCCGCCGGCTCCATCGGCCCCGCCACCCCGGCAGAGGCACGCTGGTATTACCGCGCCGGCTTCTTCGGCATCGACCTCCTCGAGAGCCTGAAACAGTGGGAGCCCGCCGCAAGACTGGCGGAAAAACTCGCCGTCACCTCCGGCGAACGCGCCGCCGAAGCCCGTGATCGCGCCACCAAGATCCGCCTTGAACATTTCCTCTGGGACGGCAGGTAGGCCTCCGGCCGCCAATTGAACCATTGACATCAACTGGCGGATTTTTACACTTTGCTCCTTCTCTTTTAGCAATCAACAGCACCAGGACGCGGAGGCCACCATCGAATGAGGAACGAAGACTACGAAGAACAACCGAGACGCGGCAGCCCGGCGCTGCACTCGGAGAAGATCATGACGGAACGGAAGATCTTCTTCCTCGACCTCAAGGAAAATGAACGCGGACGCGTCATCAAGATCACCGAGGACGTGCGCGGACGCCGCGACACCATCATGCTGCCCCTCGAGGCGGCGGATGAGTTCCTCGACGCCCTGCAGCGCATCCTCGAAATCGAGCGCGACCTGCCTCCCATCAGCGGCGCCGCCTGACACCGGACCATCCAGAGCTCCGGCGCTGACACGGGAAAAACATCGGAGGGAGGAACTCCGGTTCCGCAGCATCGCGAACGCCGGAAAACCCTGAAGCAGCATTCACTGCCCGTCGAGCCCAGGCCCATCCCCTCGGCTTGAAGCAGGCGGCAAGGCTGCAGGCTTGACCCGGCCGGACCACCACGCTGCGGAAACCCGAGCTCAGCTCCCGGCAGCAGAGCGGGCAGCCCCCGTTCCTTCGTGGCGTTTGCCGCTGAACCTGTTAGGCTGCGGTCATGACCAGCCTGCCCGACCTTCAGCTATCCCGCATCGGCCGGCTCCTCGCCGGCCCCAGCGGCATCCAGGAGCTCATGGATGACTGCGGCGAGGCGCTCACCCTGCACCCTGACATGCGCATGCTCGGCGGCGGCCAGCCCGCCGCCATCCCGGAAGTCCAGCAGCTCTGGCGTCAGCGCATGCACGAGCTTCTGGCCGACGGCTCCGCCTTCGACCGCACCCTGCTCAACTACGATCCGCCCGCCGGAAGCCCCGCCTTTCGCGAGGCCATGGCCGCGTTTCTGAAACGCGAATGCGGCTGGGACGTGACCCGTGAAAACATCGCCGTGGTGCCCAGCAGCCAGACCGGCTTCTTCCTCCTCTTCAACATGCTGGCCGGTGAGTCCGCAGGCGGTGTGCGCCGCATCCTCTTCCCCCTGCTGCCCGAATACATCGGCTACGCCAACCAGGCCCTCTGCGCCGGGCAGTTCAGCGCCGTCCTTCCCCTCATCGAGGAGCGCGGCGACCACGAGATCAAGTACCACGTCGATTTCGACAAGCTCAGGATCACTCCCGACGTGGCGGCCATGTGCGTCTCCTGCCCGACCAACCCCACCGGCAACGTGCTCACCCAAGAGGAGTTCGACCGCCTGCGTCAGCTCTCACACAAGCACGGCGTCCCGCTGATCATTGACAACGCCTACGGCCATCCCTTTCCCGGCGTGCTTCACGGCCAATGGCGGCCTCATTGGGAGCCTGGCATGATCTTCAGCATCAGCCTCAGCAAGCTCGGCCTGCCCGGCGTGCGCACCGCCGTCATCGTCGCCGACGCTCCCGTCGTGAAGGCGCTGTCCAACATGAACGCCATTGTCTCCCTCGCCAACGGCAACGTCGGCCAGGCGCTCGTGACACCGATGCTGGCAAACGACCGCCTGCTCAGGCTCGGCCGTGAGGTCATCCGCCCGTTTTATCAGCAGCGCTCCGAGTTCGCCAAACAGGTGCTCGCCAACGCCCTGGGCGACAGGGTTCCCTGGGCGCTGCATGCCCAGGAAGGCGCGTTCTTCCTCTGGCTCTGGCTGAAAAACCTGCCCGTGCCCGCCGCGGAGCTCTACCGCCGGCTCAAGGCGCGCAAGGTGCTGGTCATCCCCGGCCACTACTTCGCCTACGGACTTGACCACGACTGGCGCCACCCTCACGAATGCCTGCGCCTCACCTTCTCCCAGCCCGCCCCGGTGGTGCAGGAGGGCCTGGAAATCCTCGCCGAGGAGGCCGTGAAGGCCTTCGCCGGGCGATGCTGACGTTGATGCAAACTTGGTTGGGTCATCGTCACGGGCTCAGCCGCTCCATCTTCCAGCCGCCGCCCTCGCGCAGATAGCGGATGCGGTCGTGCAGCCGGCTCACACGCCCCTGCCAGAACTCGATCTCCTGCGGCTGCAGCGTGTAGCCGCCCCAGTAGGGCGGGCATGGAATCTCGGCGTCGCCAAACCGCGCCTCCATCTCCTCGCGACGCCTTTCCAGCCACTCGCGCCCCGGAATGACCCGGCTCTGCTCCGACACCCAGGCGCCGATCTGATGACCGCGCGGCCTCACGGAAAAATACTCCTCCGCCTCCGACCTCGGCAGCTTCCGGATCGTGCCGCGCAGGCTCACCTGATGATGCCGCTGCGTCCACAGGAACACCGCGCTCGCCCTCGGATCCGCGGCAAGCTCCGCACCCTTGCGGCTGTCATAGTTGGTGAAGAAATGAAAGCCCTGCGCATCGATCCCCTTCAGCAGAACGGTGCGCGCCGTCGGAAAACCGTCCAGGCCATGCGTGGCCAGCGTCATTGCGTTCGGCTCCGGAAGCTGATGCGCCAGCGCGTCCTGCAGCCAGGCGTTGAACAGCAGCAGCGGGTTTTCAGGCAGGTTTTCCTCGACGAGGTTGTCGAGTTCATAGCTGACGCGCAGGTCGCGCAGGGTGTTCGGCGGAAAGTCCATCATGGCATTTCAAGAAACGTGCGACAGGCCGTTGCGGCAATCCCGGGTTTGCGCCTTCATGCGGCACTTTTGTCATGTCTTCAGTCACCGGCGTCCTTGGCGACCTCCACCGTGTCCTGCTCAGCGCGGAGACCATCCACAACCGTGTCGCGGCCATGGCCGGCCAGGTTGAAAAAGACTACGCAGGCAGTCTCATCACCGTCGTCGCCCTCATGGACGGCGCTCTTTTTTTCGTGGCCGACCTCCTCCGCCAGATCGACCTGCCCATCCGCCTCGTCACCCTCGGCGCCAGCAGCTACCACGGCGGCACCCACTCCAGCGGTGAAGTGCGCCTGAACTGGCCGCCTGGCGTGAACTTCCAGGGTGAGCATGTGCTTCTGCTCGACGACATCCTCGACACCGGCCTCACCCTGGCCGCGCTGCACGAGCGCCTCCGGCAGGAAGCCCCCGCCAGCCTGCGCACCGGCGTGCTGCTGCGCAAAAACAGGCCCCGCGCCCAGGAATGCCCCGTCGACTACTGCGGGTTTGAAATCGAGGACGAGTTCGTGGTCGGCTACGGCATGGACTACCAGGGACGCTTCCGCAACCTGCCCTGCATCGGCATCCTCCGGCCATGACCGTCCGCGTCCTCTTCTTCTCCGTCCTTCGTGACATCACCGGCTGCGAACAAGCCGAGTGGACCTGCACGCCCGAGGCCCGTCTCGGCGACTTGCTTGAGCAGCTCCAGAACCGCTGGCCCGCCCTGCGCGACTGGGACCCCAGCCTGCTGCTCGCCATCGACTGTGACTACGCCCCGCGCGACACCCCGCTGCACCCGGGCTGCGAGGTCGCCCTCATGCCGCCGGTCCAGGGCGGCTGAGCCTCCGGCTCTGCAACACCTTCACCCCGCGCCTCGTTGAAGAGGCTGCCGCCATGAACCCCATCGAGCATCAGATCCAGCAGACACGCCGCGAATTTCTGACCACCAGCGCCAGCGGCCTCGGCATGATGGGCCTTGGCGCCATGCTCGCCCAGGAGGGCATCCTCAGCGCCGGCACCGTCGCGGACAACGACCCGCTGCGCCCGCGTGAACCGCATTTTCCCGCACGGGCGAAAAACTGCATCTTCATCTTCATGGAGGGCGGGCCGAGCCAGATGGACCTCTTCGACCCCAAGCCGAAGCTGAACGAGCTGCACGGCCAGGCCCTGCCGGAAAGCATGACCAAAAACGTGCGCTTCGCCTTCATCCGCAAGGAGACCGCGCGAATCATGGGATCGAAGCGCGTCTTCAAAAAGCACGGCCAGAGCGGCATGGAGTTCAGCGACCTGCTCCCCAACATGGCCAGGCATGCCGACGACTGGCTGATGATCCGCTCGCTGCACACCGACCAGTTCAACCATCATCCCGGCCAGCTCGTCCTGCACTGCGGACGCGCCCAGTTCGGCCTGCCCACCGTCGGCTCCTGGCTCAACTACGGCCTCGGCAGCGAATCGCGCAACCTTCCCGGTTATGTCGTGCTCTCCGCAGGACGCGGCACCAGCGGCGGCGCCTCCCTCTGGCAGAGCGGCTTCCTGCCCTCCTCCTACGCCGGCGTGCTCTTCCGCAACCAGGGCGAGCCCGTGCTCAACCTGAAAAACCCGCCCGGCATCCCCAGCGTGCTTCAGCGCAAGGGCCTCGACACGCTCATGGAGCTCAACCAGTCGCGCTACGACCAGTTCCGCGACCCGGAGATCGCCAGCCGCATCGCCGCCTACGAGCTCGCCTTCCGCATGCAGGCCGCCGCCCCGGAGCTGATCGACCTCAAGGATGAATCCGCCAGGACGCTGGACATGTATGGCGTCAACCGCGACGACCCGCCCATCAAGGCCTCACGCGGCGGCGGCCCCGGCCAGTACAAGGCCTTCGCCACCAACTGCCTGCTCGCCCGCCGACTGGTCGAGCGCGGCGTGCGCTTCGTCAGCATCATGCACGCGTCCTGGGACCATCACTCCAACCTGGACAACGAACTTTCATACAACGCCGGCATGGCAGACCAGCCCATCGCCGCCCTGCTCACCGACCTGAAGCAGCGTGGACTGCTGGACGACACCCTCGTCGTCTTCGGCAGCGAGTTCGGCCGCACGCCCCTCGGTGAAAACCGCGGCGGCAACCCCGACACCACCGGCCGCGACCATCACCCCTTCGCCTTCACCATGCTCGCCGCCGGCGGCGGGCTGAAGGGCGGCCTCACCTACGGCGAGACCGACGAGATCGGCTGGGGCATCGTGCGCGACCCCGTGGATCTTCACGACTTCCACGCCACCCTGCTGCACCAGTTCGGATTCGACCACCTCCGCCTCACCCACCGCTTCTCCGGCCGCGACTTCCGCCTCACCGACGTCGCCGGCCGCGTCATCAAGGAGTGGATTGCCTGACAGGTCTGCGCTAAAGCCCCGCCATGGCTCTCAAGGCGATCATTCACAAGGCGGCCCTCAACGTCTCCGACCTCGACAACAACCTCTACCGCGACCACACCCTGACGGTCGCCAG
The DNA here is from genome assembly GCA_044341745.1 of Prosthecobacter sp. Taxonomy (GTDB): domain Bacteria; phylum Verrucomicrobiota; class Verrucomicrobiia; order Verrucomicrobiales; family Verrucomicrobiaceae; genus Prosthecobacter. The sequence continues at coordinate 31,067 of JBIIRD010000039.1, forward strand.
GCATCCTTCGGAGACGGAGGAGCGCATGATGGTCAGGCTCCTGGCCTTCGCCCTCAACGCACCGTCCGACAACGACCAGGGCGCGCTCGAGTTCGGCAAGGACATGTGGGAGCCGGACGAACCCGCCCTGTGTCAAAAGGACCTCACGGGCCTCACCGTCCATGAGATCGAGCTCGGCCAGCCCGAGGAGAAGAGGCTGGTGCGCGCCTGCGGCCGTTCCAGAAGGGTGACGGTCTTCACCTACGGCTCCACCGCCGAAGCCTGGTGGGCCTCCGTGGCGGAGAAGCTCGCCCGTGTCCGCAACCTGCGCGTGTGGATGCTCCCGCCCGCCCAGGTCGCCGCGCTCGGCGCCCTGGCCGGCAAGTCGATGGACCTCCAGGTCACGGTGCAGGACGGCGCCTGGTTTGTCGGCGAGGGGGAAAAAACCGTGGAGATCAACCCGGTGCTCCTCTTCGGCGCCTGACCGGCAGGTTTATCCCGCCGCCTGTTAATGCTGGAAAAAACGCCGCCAGCGACGAAGAACAAGGGATGCCCTTTCGTCCGCCTGTCCGCCGCCTGGTCCTGATCCTCGTCGCGCTCCTTGGAGCCGCCGCGCAGCAGGATCATGCCCGCGCCCAGGCCGCGCCCAAGACCGGCGATGGAGCCAGGAAGGCACGCGAGCTGGAAGCACGCTTCCCCGCCCCGAAGCCACCGCAGGGCCGCGACAGCTTCGAGCTCGGCGAAACACGCCAGCAGCGCCTGCAGAAACTGGCCCCCGCCCTCTGGCGGAAACTTTCCCAGCGCGAACCCGTGAACCTCCTCGTCCTCGCCGGGGAGCAGGAGCTGCGCCTTTGGAACGAGGACGGCGGCGAGGACCTGATGGACCGCTTCCCGGCCTGCTTCGCCCGCGACCTCGCCAACCAATTTTACTACACCGGCGGGGTCTTCGAGGCCGGAACCCGCCCGCCCGGCCTGCTGGCGCCGGGCATTTCACTGCGCGTGCTGACGGGCCCGGACCATGCCCTCGTGGACGCGCCCTCCATCCTCGCCTCCATCGCACGCCAGTCGCCCGTGGACCTGGTGCTGATCTGCCACGGCCAGGCCGAGGCCGCCGCAGGCATGTCCCCGGCGGAATTCTCCCGGCAGATGGCCCTTGCCGTGGATGCTGTGCGCGACCTCAAGGCGGAGGCCTTCGTGACCGCGCCCTGGCCCGGTTCCGGACCGCGCCCGGAAGCATCCCTCGGCCAGGCCCGCCCGCTGGCGGACGCCCTGGCGGAAGCCGCCGAGGATGGCGGATGGCTGTTCGCAGACCTCGGTGATTTGTCACGCCTGATGGGTCTGCCGCCCTCCGACGCCGCCAATGTCGGCGAACGCTTCAACCGCCTCGCCAGCACCTGGAAGAGCTTCTTCCACGAGAATGCCAGCGGCGACCACCTGCCTCGCGTCCAGTTTCACCAGCGTCTTGGCAGCGCCTTGTTTCAAGCCCTGCTGGACGGGGCTTCCTCAGGTCTGCAGGTCCGCTCGGAGAATGCCACCGCCTCCTGGCAGCAGGCGGGGCTGAAGCTCCGCTGCACCCTCGTCAACGACAGCCCTCAAGAACAGCGGCTCACCGTGCTGCCCCTCATCGCCGCAGGTTGGAAACCGCGTGACGCACAGCCGGAAGCCAACCTTCCACCCGGTGGCAAAACCACGCTCGACATCACCTACGCTCCCGCCGTGGAAGGCGCGGCCGCCATTCCCGAAGACGGCCTGCTGCGCCTGCCGCTGCTGCTCATCACGGACCAAGGGGCCGCCATCCTCACTCCCCGGGCCGCCCTGACACCATTTACGGTCGAATGGCCGGTCGGCGCGATCTTCAACCAGGACCGGCGCTTCATCATCGGGGCTCGTCTTCTCAACACCAGCCCGAGTCAGCAGGCAGGCACCTGGGAGGCCTCCCTGGAGAATGCCAGGCTGGACGGCCGCTTCAGCCTGAAGCCGGGCGCGGCCCTGCCCCTGGACCTCGCCTTTGACCTTCCCGGAAACGGCGCCGCCACCGGACGTTTCCTGGTTGAACTCAAGGTTAGGCTGGACGGCAAGGAACTGCGCATCAGCCGCCCCCTTGTCATCGCCTCCAACCTCGGCCTCGGCAAAACCCTGCCTCTGTTCCCGGTCACGGACTCCGCCGCCAGGGCCTCGCTGGAAGCCAGGGCCGACGCATCAAGGCTGATCCTCACCTGTGACGTCCAGGGCGTCGAACTTCTGCCCTCTGCGGATAACGCCCCGCCATCCTGGCAGGCCGAAGTCAGCCTCGACGCCCGCAGCTATGGCAAACGCCTGGAACCCGGCAGCACGGCGCCGCTCCGGTTCTCCGGTTCATCCACCTCAGGGCATGGCCGCATGGCCCCCCCTGCCGCCTGGGCCTTCGGCACCGGTTATGCCGCCGTCTTCGATCCCAGGGAATTCCACGCCCGCCTGCTCTCAAGCGGCTCGGACCGTCACCAGTTTGAACTCATCATCCCAAGGACCTACCTCTACCTCCATGAGTGGGCCCTGCAAAACGGCAACAGCCAGCTCGGCATCAACCTGCGCCTTTCCCTGAACACACCCTCGGGACCTCAAAGCTGGATCCTCACGCCGACCAGCCTGCCCGCCAACAGCATCAACGCCCTCTCCGTGCTCGAGCTCAGCACCTCGCCCACCAGCCGCGCCACGGTGATCCTGGAGTAAGCAGCCCGCCCGGGACCTCCCTCCGCCGCTTCTGGCATGTCCTGTCCCGGACATTGTCCGCCAGAGCCGCCCCCGCCTGCGCGTATGTGCTCCACCGCCAACCACCGGTCCATGATCATGCGCACGCTCTGCCTCCTCCTGCTGCTTCCCCTTCTTTCCCTCGCCCAGGCCGCCAGCCAGCCCGCAGGCGGCCTCCGCGCAGGCGCCGCCGCCAGCAACATCACCCCTGAAATCGGCGGCGCCATCGTCGGCGGCTTCTCGCCCTTCCCCTCCACCCACATCCACGATGAGCTGCACGCACGCTGCCTGGTGATCGAGCAGGACGGACGCCGCATCGCCATCGTCGTCTGCGACCTCCTCGGCGCCGCCAGGCAGATGTTTGATGAAGCCGCGCGCCTGGTGAAGCAGGAGACCGGCATCCCGCGCGACAGCCTGCTGATGTCCTGCACCCACACCCACTCCGCCAGCAGCGCCCTCAACGAAAACCGCTACGACACCACCTCCACGGGCCTCACCGACTACCAGAGGTTTGTCGCCCGCCGCATCGCCGACGGCGTCCGCCGCGCAATCAACAACCTCGAGCCCGCCAAAATCGGCTGGGCCACCGCCAGCGTCCCCGGTCAGGTCTTCAACCGCCGCTGGTTCCTCAAGGAGGGCACCATGCCGCCCAACCCCTTCGGCGGCATCGACAAGGTGAAGATGAACCCCGGCCACAGCCCCAACCTCGTCAAGCCCGCAGGCCCCACCGATCCCGAGGTCTGCCTGCTCGCCGTGCAGAGCACCTCCGGCCGCTGGATCAGCGTGCTCGCCAACTACTCCCTCCACTATGTCGGTGATGTCGGCCCCGGCCATGTCTCCGCCGATTACTTCGCGGTCTTCTGTGAAAAGCTCGGCGGCCTGCTCGACGCCACCCGCCAGGACCCGCCCTTTGTCGCCCTGCTCAGCAACGGCACCAGCGGCAACATCAACAACAACGACTACAGCCGTCCCGCCGCCAAGCCGGGCCCGCGCTACTCGAAGATCAACGCCGTGGCCGATGAGGTCGCCCGCGCTGCAGCCGCCGCGCTGAAAAACGTCACGCTTCATGATCGAGTCGAGCTGGATTCACGCTACACCGAGCTGCGTCTGCAGCAGCGCCGCCCGGACGCGCAGCAGGTGGCCTGGGCCGAGGCGACGCTGGCCGGTCGCGTGCAGCTCGGCAAGGGCGCCAACATCCTGCCCCGCGCCTACGCCGAACGCTTCCTCAAGCTCAAGGACGCCCGGCCGGAGATCGACATCCCGCTGCAGGCCCTGCGCATCGGCGACGTCGCCCTCACCGGCATCCCCTGTGAAACCTTTGTCGAGACCGGCCTGGATCTGAAGGCCCGCAATCCCTTCAAGCCGAGCTGGACCCACAGCATCGCCGGCGGCTACTTCGGCTACCTGCCCACGCCTGAACACCACGCGCTCGGCGGCTATGAAACCTGGCTCGGCACCAACCGCCTGGAGGTGCAGGCCAGCGTGAAGATCACCGAGAAGCTGCTTGCACTGCTGCAGGAAATGAAGGCCGGCACGCCCCGTCCCTGACATCCTGTTTGTTACCGCAGGCCTTGCTGCTGCGTTGAGCCTGCAGCCATGCCACCCTCGCTCAAAAACACGCTCGCCGGACTGCTCGTCCTCTCAGTGCTCTTCCTCATCATCGAACGGGTGTTCGGCAGGGCGCGCGGCCCTCTCCTCCGTCGAGGCTGGCTCACCGACGTCGCCTACTGGTTCCTCACCCCCTTTGTCACCAAGACCCTTTCACGCGCGGCCTTCCTCCTTCCGGCCGTGCTCCTGATCTGGTGCGGCGTCGCCACCGCCGAGGACCTGCGCAGTCACGCCTACGCCGGCTTCGGCCCGCTCTCCCGCCAGCCGGTCTGGCTTCAGGCGCTGGAGATCTACCTGCTCGCCGACTTCCTCTCCTACTGGAGCCACCGTCTCTTCCACGGCGGCCGCTGGTGGCCCTTCCACGCCGTTCACCACAGCTCCGAGGACCTCGACTGGCTCAGCAGCATCCGTGTCCATCCGGTGAATGACCTGGTCACCAAGCTCATCCAGGTCTCCCCGCTTCTCCTGCTCGGCTTCAACCCCTGGGTCACCCTCTCCACCGCGCCCTTCTTCACCCTCTACGCCATCTTCATCCATGCCCGTCTCGACTGGGACTTCGGCCCGCTGCGCTACGTGATCGCCACGCCCGTCTTCCACCGCTGGCATCACAGCCGCCAGCCCGAGGCCATGGACAAAAACTTCGCCGGGCTCTTCCCCTTGTGGGATCTTTTGTTCGGCACCTTCTACATGCCGCGCGGCCGCAGGCCCGAGGACTTCGGCGTCGCCGGCGGCTTCCCCCAGGACATGCCTAGCCAGCTCTGGGAGCCTTTCCGCCGCCTCTGGCGCTGACGCGATGAACGGCCCGCGCCACCCTGAACCCGGGCCCGCCGGACCTCCCTCACGACCCTGCGGTTTTTTGCCCTGGCGGCCGAGATGAAGCGTGACGCCATCAAGGCGGCGGTTAATCTGCCCGCCATGAAGCCACGACGTGACGACCCCTCCGCGGCGCCCCGCAGGCCGCCGAAATGGGTCTCGCCCTGGAGCCTTGACGCTGACTGGCAGGACGATGAGGAGGAGGTGGTGGCCCAGGACAGCCGGCCTCATCCCGAAGCCGAATCCGCCGCGGCACCCGTGAAAGCCAGGCCGGTGGTCCCCGCTGAAATCAACAGCAGGGCGGGTCCGAACGCTGCAGCGGCAAGATCTTCCGCAAAGACCGCACCCGCCCCCCTTCGTGAGGAAATCCTCCCGCCTCAGGATGAAGAGCCTCTGCACTCACATGAACCCGCACCTGCCCCGGCGGCTGGACCTGCGCAAGCCCCGGGATCCACGGCAAGCTTCGAACCGGGACCACCGCCAGCCTCACCTGCATTCACCAAACCCGCCCGTCCTCCGCTCCATCCCCCCAAGGCTGAAGCCCCAGGCCTCTTCTCCAGTGTCCTGGGCCGTCTGCTGTCCGTCCTGATGGGGCTTTCCGGCATTCTCCTTTTCGGCTGGATCTATCTGGCCGACGTGGCTCCCGACCCGGACCATGACCTGCGCCTGGGCCAGCCGGTGGACATCACGCCCACCATCGGCGCGCCCGACCGTCTCACCACCTTCCTCAACGCGGTCATCTCCGTCGAACGTGACGACCTGCGCTCCAGCTCTCCCTGGAAATGGGACGCGCAGATTCTCCGGCAGGTCGTTCAGGCCAACGGCGCCGCCATCGACGGCCTGCGCGACCTGCTGGCCGACTACGACTGGCATCCCGGCCACTCCGCCTGGAACCAGGAGGACCTCGGCGGTCACGCCGCCTGGCCCCATGTCATCACCCTGCTCGAAGCCAAGGCCGCCCTGCTCTCCCAGACCGACGAGGCGGCCGCCCTCGCCACGGCCGCGGACATGGCCAGGCTCGCAAGGCATCTGCACGAACTCCGCTCCTGGCCCTCCTTCATGCACCGCTCCCAGGAGCTTCACCTGGCCTCCCTACGGACCGCCGCCACGCTCCTCAGGTCCACCAGGCTCGACAGCGGACGGCTCGGCGAGTTTCAGCGCAGCTTCGCCGGACTGGAGCCCGGCGGCGAGTCCATGCGCAGGGCCATGGGCGCCTTCTACCTGCATGAAAAAAAACGTTTGTTAGGCGAAAGGAGCGGCGAGCCTCTCGACACCATGCCCGGCGGCGTCCTCAAGGCCATGCCCGCCCGCCTCTTCTTCAAGACCCGCGAGACCCTGGGCCTCTTCGCCTCCGGCTTCCGCGAGCTGCGCGACAATGTCACGCGGGTGTCCTCCCAGCCTTCAGCCGCCCGGTCCAGGCTGAGCCTCGCCGGCCATGCCCCGCTCCAAGGCCTGCGCCCCAACGGCACGGGTGAAACCTACTTCGCGGAGCGCTGGCGGCTTTACCACGACCTGCCCGAACAGCATCACCTCGCCCAGGCCGGCCACCGGCTGATTGTCACGCTCTGCGCCATCCGCCGCTTCGCCGCCGACCACCAGCGCCCGCCCTCCGGCCTCGCCGAACTCCGCGCAGCCTACCTCGCCGAGGAACCCGTGGATCCCTTCTCGGGCAGACCCCTGGAATACGACCCCTTGAACGACGTCCTCTTCTCCGCCGGTGCCAACCTCCTGCCCGAGGGCGGCCACATCACCCAGCCACCGCTTTCCGACCCCGACGAACCCACGCTCGAACTCGGCCTGAAAGCTCCGGCACGCTGAACTGCCGGCGGACAAATGCGCGACGGCGGCACGATCCTGCCGGCCCGCGCCGTACTCTGGCTCCCACCATGAGCACGATCTCACGCCGTCAGTTTGTCCAGCGTTCGGCCCTGGCCGGGCTTGCCTCGCCAGCCTTCACCCACACCTCCCGGGCGACGGCGGACGACCGCATCAACCTCGCCTTCATCGGCCCCGGCGGCATGGGCACGAACCACATCCGGACGATGTGCATGCGCCGGGACGTCACCTTCTCCTGGGTCTGCGACGCGGACTCCGCGCGTGCAGAAGCGGGAGCAAAGTTGGTTCGCGAACTGACCGGCCAGAGCCCCAGGGTCGCCACCGACATGCGCCGCGTGCTCGAGGACCGCGGCGTGCAGGCCGTGCTCATGGCCACCCCCGACCACTGGCACGCCCCGGGCGCCATCCTGGCCGCCAGCGCCGGCAAGCACGTCTATGTCGAAAAGCCCTGCTCGCACAACCTGCGCGAAGGCCGCCTCATGATCGAGGCGGCCGCACGTCACAAGGTCTGCATGCAGGTCGGCACCCAGAGCCGCAGCACCGCCCATGTGGTCCAGGTCATCGAAAGGCTGCGCTCCGGCATCATCGGCGACATCCTCGCGGCCAAGGCCTGGAACAGCCAGCTGCGCACCAACCACGGCCGTCAGCCCGACTCCGAGCCGCCTCCGGAGCTCGATTACGAGCTCTGGCTCGGCCCCGTCCCCCATGTGCCGTTCAAGAAGACCTACCACCCGGCCCACTGGCGCTGGTTCCATCACTTCGGCGCCGGCGACTTCGGCAACGACGGCGTCCACGACATCGACATCGCGCGCTGGGGCCTCGGCGTCGAACTCCATCCCAACCGCATCATCGGCCAGGGCAGCAAGCTGTTCTTCGACGACGACCAGCAATGGCCCGACACGCTCTACTGCGCCTTCGAATACGACCTGCCCGAAGGCAAAACCCGCCAGCTCATCTATGAGCAGCGCGACTGGAGCCCCTACGTCCAGGAAGGCCACGAAAACGGCTGCGCCTGGTACGGCACCCAGGGCATGATCATCGGCGGCAAGTCCAGGGGCTGGCAGATCTTCGGCCCGCGCAACAAGCTCCTCGAGGAGATCAAGCCGCCCTCAGGCCCTGACCTCGCCGCCCATCACGCCAACTTTCTCGACGCCATCCGCACCGGCGCCAGGCTCAACGCCGACATCACCATCAATCACCTCAGCACTGCCCTCTGCCACCTCGGCAACATCGCCGCACGCACCCGCAGCGCCCTCGCCTTCGATCCAGCGACCGAGCAGATCTCCGGCAACACCGAGGCCTCCAGCCTCCTCCAACGCAGCTATCGCAAACACTGGGCGACCCCAGCCTGAAACTCCTCCCTTCCCAGCATCCCTCAGCCATTCAGATTTCGAGCTTCGTATTTCGATTTTCGTATTTCGTATTTCGTATTTCGGTTTTCGGTTTTCGGTTTTCACCACCCTCCCATGCCCCGCCTCCTCCCCATGCTTCTCCTGCCCATCCTTGCCTGGGCCGAGACCGGGGATCTGCCGCCCCTTCCCGACACCACGCTCGAAGCCCTGCCCCTTTCCGCCGCCCTGCCCTCCGACACGCCCGCCAGAGTCGAACTCGGCCGCCTGCTCTTCTTCGACCCCGTCCTCTCCGCCACGCGCGACGTCGCCTGCGCCACCTGTCACCATCCCCGGTCAGGCTGGGCCGATGCACGCGCCACGCCGCTCGGCGTGCATGCCACAGGCCTCGGCCCGGATCGCCGGCTGAACAGCCCCTCCTCCTTCAAACCCCTCCTTCGCAACACCCCCACGATCCTCAACGCCGCCTTCAACGGCATCGCCTCCGGCACGCCTCATGATCCCCGCCTGTCCCCCATGTTCTGGGACAACCGCGTGCTCAGCCTCGAAGCCCAGGCCCTCGTACCCGTCCGCCAGCGCGAGGAGATGCGCGGCGATGCCTGTTCCGAAGCAGAGGCCGTGCCGGCGATGCTCCAACGCCTCAGGGCCATCCCCGAATATGTCCGGCGCTTCGACGGCGACATCTGCGCGGACAAGGTCGCCGAGGCCATCGCGGCCTACGAGCGAACCCTGATCACTCCCGACTCGCCTTTCGACCGCTTCATGCGCGGCGACAGGTCGGCCATGACGGCGGAACAGCAGAAGGGGCTGGAGGTCTTCAAACGCGCCGGCTGCGTCCTCTGCCACAACGGCCCCATGCTCTCCGACTACAAGCTGCACGCCATCGGCCTGACCGACAGCTCCAGCCGCCGCACCGAGTTCCGCACGCCCACCCTGCGCAACCTCAGGCACACCGCCCCCTACATGCATCACGGCGGCCTGCCGAGCCTGGACGAGGTCCTGCTGTTCTACGACCGCCTCATGGACCAGGCGGCCGAAACTCTCGAGGGCGGGGATGACGCCACGCTGCCTCCGCTCGACCCGCTGCTGCGCCGGATGAACATGCTGCCCGAGGACCACGCGCCCATCGCCGCCTTCCTCGGCAGCCTCAACGCCGGTTATGACACGACCCTGCCGGCACGCGTACCCAGCGGCCTGCCCGTGCCCGGTTCCATTCTCAAGCCATGAAGCCCCTGCCGCTCCTGCTCCTGCTCCTAACCAGCTTTGCGTTTGCCCAGACCGGCACCATTCCCGCCGACCGTCCGCGCGCCCGCCCCGCCTCGGCCCTCACCGGCTGGGCCGACTGGGAAAAGGGTGAGGAACTGCTGAAACGCATCCAGGTGCCGCCCGCCCCGGTGCTCTCCGCCGAGGAGGAGGCCCGCACCTTCCGGCTCGCACCGGGCTACCGCGCCGAACTCGTCGCCTGCGAGCCCATGGTGCAGTGCCCGATCTTCTTCGAATTCGACCCCGAGGGCCGCATCTGGGTCGTCGAATACCAGGGCTACATGCGCGACATCCACGGCAGCGGCGAGGGAGATCCCATCTGCCGCGTCGTCGTGCTCGAGGACAGCGATGATGACGGCAGGGCCGACAAAAGCACCGTCTTTCTCGACAAGCTCGTCATGCCCCGCAGCTTCGCCTTCGTGAAGGGCGGCCTGCTGCTCCAGGAACCGCCGAATCTCTGGTTCTGCGAGGACAGCGACGGCGACCTTCGCTGCGACCGGCGCACGCAGGTCGGCACGATGGGCGTCGGCGGCAATCCGCAGCACACGGCCAACGGCCTGCGCCGCGGCATCGACAACTGGCTGCACTGCGCCGACTGGCCGCACCGCTACCAGTGGAAGGACGGCAGGCTCGTTGACGAACCGACGCTGCATCGCGGCCAGTTCGGCGTCAGCTTTGACGAAACCGGCCGCTTCATCTCCTGCTATGAAAACAGCGCCATGCACATGGACCTGATCCCGGCCGGGTCGCTCCTGCTCAACCCCGCGCTCGCCAGGCTCGCCCAGCGCGGCGGACGCGGCGGCTTCGGCGTCAATGTGAACGTCGCCCAGGATGCCGCCGAATGCTTCCCCATCCGCGTGACGCCCGCCGTGACTCTCGGCGCCCTCGAACTGCGTGATGACGGCCGCCTGCGCACCTACACCATCGTCTCCGGCACCTGCTTTTACGACGGCGACCAGTTCCCGCCGGAGATGCATGGCCATGTCTTCGTACCCGACTCCGCCGGCCACCTGGTCGGCACGCTCAGGCTGAACGACGGCGTCCGCCCACGCGCCGAACGCTTCTTCCCGCCCGAGCAGGAGCTCATCGCCAGCACCGATGAACGCTTCCGCCCCGTCAACGCCCGCGTCGGCCCCGACGGCGCGCTCTACCTCGCCGACATGTACCACGGCATCATCGAGCACGTCATCTTCATCGTGCCCTGGCTCACCCGGCAGATCGAGCAGCGCCGGCTGAACGAGGGCAACGACCGCGGCCGCATCTGGCGCATCATCCATGAGGACCGCCCCCGTCGGAAAAAGCCGTCGCTGGAAAAGGCCGATGACGCACAATTGGTTGGGCTGCTCGGCCACCCCAACGGCTGGCAGCGCAACACCGCCCAGCGCCTGCTCGTCGAGCGCGGCGCCGACATCGGCGACCCCTCCCGCTTTGCCGCCCCCCTGCACCGTCTGCATGCCCTGTGGACCCTCGAGGGCACGGGACGGCTCAGCCCGTCCCACCTGCAGAAGGCTGTCCGTGACGCCGACCCGAGGGTTCGCGCCGCCGCGGCCAGGCTCGGCGCGGAACTCGCCCTCAACGACGAACCTGATGCCTCCGTCCGCCTCCACGCGCTGCTCTCCCCCAGGCCGCTCACCGACATCGCGGAACATCTCGGCCGCCATGACGACGACCTGTCCCGCATTGCCGCCATGACTCGTGTCGCCGGCCAGGAAATCCGGCTGCTCGACCTGCTGCTGCAACGCCCGGATTGGCAGGCCACCTCACCGCACCGGGTGGAGACGCTCAAGCTGCTCGCCCAGCTCGCCTGCCTCGGCGGCCAGGCCCCCGACGTGGTTGCCAGGCTTGCCGACGCCAGCCCCTGGCGGCAGGAGGCGCTCGCCGACGGCCTGCTCGACTCCCAGGTCCGGGTTGAGCTCAAGGCCAGGCCGCCCTTCCTCGACACGATGACCGCCGGGCGCGACATCGCCTCCCGCGAACGCCTGCACAAGCTGCGCCTGGCGCTGATCTGGCCTGGCGCTGAAAAGCAGGTGGCCACGTCCCGGCGCCAGCCTCTCAGTGAAGCCGGCAGACAGCAACTCGAACGAGGCGCCGCTCTCTACCCGAACGTCTGCGGCCTCTGCCACCAGCCCACCGGCTTCGGCGTGCCCAATGTCGCCCCGCCCCTCGCGGAAAGCCGCTGGGTCACCGGCGATCCCGGGATTCTCATCCGCATCGCCCTGCACGGCCTCTATGGCGAGATCGAGGTCAACGGCCAGAAGTGGAACCTGGCCATGCCGGGCCAGGGCATGAACCCCCTGCTCGATGACACCAGGCTCGCCGATGTCCTGAGCTACATCCGCAACGCCTGGGGCAACGAGGCCGCCCTCGTCAGCGCCTCCCAGGTCGCCGAGGTCCGCGACCGCACCCGCGAACGAAAAATGCCCTGGACCGCCGACACGCTGCTGCAGGTGAATGCGCCCGAGGAAAAGGCCCTTCACCCCGACGCCTCCGGCGCCCTTCACCTCCCGGCCAGCGCCGCGAAGACCTACGGCCAGAAGCTCGCCTACCGGCCTTCGCTCGACGTGCTCGCGCCCTGGCGCATCGAGACCGACATCGCCGAATGGACGGTGCAGGTCCCGGCCTCACGCGAGTATGAAGTCTTTGTCACCCTCGCCGCCGATGAGGCTTCCGCCGGCGACGCCTTCGTGGTCGAAACCTCCAGCGCCGCGCTCCGGGGCCTGGTGCGGTCCACCGGCGGCTACGAAACCTTCGCCGAACAAAAAGTCGGTTCAATCAGGCTCGAGGCCGGTGTTCGGAAGGTTCTGATGCGCCCAGACGGACCCCTGAAGCAGGAGCTGGCGGACATCCGGGCGCTGACCTTGAAGCCGGCCGCTGCAGGTTCAAAGTGAGGCAGCCAACGGATCAGGCGGCCATGGCTTCGGCCTTGATCTCCTCGTCGTGCAGGTAGCAGGAGGGATCCGGCGCCCAGAAGTCGCCGGTCATCTGCAGCGCCCGCACCCGGAAGCCACCGCCGCAGACATTGACCCAGCGGCAGGATGCGCACTTGCCCGTCAGATGCTCCTTGCGGTTGCGCAGGGCATTCAACTCCGGGTGGTCGCGGTTGCTCCAGATCTCGCTGAACGGACGCTCCTTCACATTGCCCAGCGTCAGGCTGTGCCAGAACTGGTCGGGATGCACGTTGCCCTGCGTGTCGATGTTGCTGATGCCCGTGCCGGAGCTGTTCGCGCCGCCGCCGTTCCAGTTCAGCAGCTCCATGGCCTTGGCCGCACGCTCCGGATTCTCCCGCAGCAGCCGCATGTAAAGATAAGGTCCGTCCACCGGCTGGTCCACCGTCAGCACCTCGCGCGGACGTCCTTCCGCCGCCCATTTCGCCGTGCGATCCAGGATCTTGTCGATCGCCTTGCGCGTGTCCTCATGCGGCACCTCGATCAGGTCCGCGCCACGGCCGCTGTAAACCAGGTGATAAAAGCACACGCGCTCAATGTCCTCGCGCTCGATGAAGTCGAGGATGTTGTCCAGGTCGTCGATGTTGTGCTGCGAAAGCGTCAGGCGCAGCCCCACCTTCTGCCCGACCGACTTGCAGTGCCTGAAGGCCGTGACAGCCTTTTCAAAGGCGCCGCTGCGACCCCGGAAATGGTCATGCGTGGCGCCCATGCCGTCGAGCGAGATGCCGACGTAGGAGAAGCCGATGTCCTTCAGCCGACGCGCCTCGTCCCCTCCGATCAGGGTGCCGTTGGTCGAGAGCGTCAGGCGCAGCCCCTTGCCCGTGGCGTATTCGGCCAGCTCGAAAAACTTCGGATGGATCATCGGCTCGCCGCCCGAGAGCAGGAGCGCGGGCACCTTGAACTGCGCCAGGTCATCGACCACGCCCGCGCACTGGTCCCAGGACAGCTCGCCCGGATAGTATTTCGAATCCGAATCCTGGTAACAATGCAGGCACTTCAGGTTGCAGCGACGCGTGATGTTCCAGACCACGATCGGACGGCGCTCCGCAGCCGTGGTCGGCGCCCCGTGGCCACGGCCATAACGCAGGTGGTCCATCGGCTGGGCGACATCACAATAAAGGCGGGTGAGATTGATCATACGTCCCAATCAACGCCCTGCCCGCCCACCCGCGCGCCCCCGATCTTGCGCACTACTGGGCCGTCTTTGAGGCCCTCCCCGCCCGCCCGGATTCCCAAGCCCAATCCACGCACAAACACCGCCCGATCTGTGGTTTGCACTTCATCAAGGCTTCCATGGGCAACCACTCGTTAAAAACAAGGCTCAGAGCCTGCCATCACACAAAAGCAGACTTCAAAGCTCTAGCCCTCTAGACTGCAACCCTTCCAACTCACAAAATGGCAAAATAGGTGTCACCCTATTTTGCCATTTTGCTTTTTTACGATCCGGGTGAGCCCTGAAGCGTTTAAAGCATTCATTCTCAGAAAGAAAGGTGTTACCCCCTTACCCCAGACTCTTGGCGAACACCTTCGGAATCGGAGGTCGGTGCTGGATTTGCGGCAGGAGGATGTAGCGAGTCAACTTGGCACTCTGCGTGAGGTTTACGAACGATGGGAGCGCGATGAACGACAGCCTGTCGTCTCTAAGTGGCCGGGCATCCTTTCCTTCCTCGGTTACTATCCTTTCGGTCAAGAAACCACTGCCGATCTTGTGATGAAGGCACGGCGGTGCCAAGGTATGGATCAGAAGGAATTGGCCCAATTAGTCGGTGTGATTCATCAACAACTCCGCCGATGGGAACATGGGGACGAAATGCCCGCATCCGACAAGTTGGAAGTCCTTCACTTCCTCGCATCCAACTAGATCGTGGTGGGAACACCTACCCCTGATGCCGCATGCGAAACTGCTTCGGCGTTAGGCCGATGCGTTTGCGGAAGTGTTGGGTGAAGGCGCTTTGGTCGCAGAAGGCGTGGGATTGGGCGATGTCGATGACTTTGTCGGTGGTTTGGATGAGGGCTTCGGCGGCGGACTCGATGCGGATGCGGAGCATGAGTTCATAGGGCGTGACGCCGAGGGCTTGGTGGATCTTGCGATACAGGGTGCGCTCGGAGAGGCCGCATTCGCGGGCGAGTTCGGCGGTGCTGAGGATGCGGCTGGTGTTCTTCTGGATGTGGCTGACGATGAGAGTGACTTCGCTGCTGGGCTGATGACGGCTGCGGCCTTCGTCACGGCGGGTGAGGCCCATGAGGCCGATGATTTTGCCGTTCTTGCCTCGCAATGGGACCTTGGTGGTGAGAAACCAAGTCAGCGTGCGCTGCTCGTCATACCAAACTTCGAGGCGATTGATCAACGGTTTGCCCGTGCGGAAGACGAGCGCGTCATCGGCTCGGTAGGCCTTGGCGGCTTGCTCGGGGTAGAAGTCTTCGTCGAGTCGGCCAATGACGTCGGCTTCACCTTCGAGGCCCAGTCGGGTCCACATCGGCTCGCTGGCAGCGATGAGGCGGCTCTCGCGATCCTTCACAAAGAAGAACACGTTGGGCTGCTGATCAAACATGAGCCGGAATGCCTGAGGATCGGTCATGCTGGCAAAAAAGGCGCTCTGAATGGATTTGGGAGACATGGCAGGATGATAACAACTTTTGGCAGATCTAGGCCATGTATTTCGGAATGGGAAGGCGTTTTACTGCACTTATGTAATCCTGCCGTCTCTTCTCCTTCCTCACTCTTTGCCTTCTCGCCTGCACGGTGGCCTCGCCCCCCCATACGGTGCTCACGCTGCGTCAGGATGATGCGACGAACACGCAGGTGCCGCTGCCTAAACAGTGCTGCTTCACCCCATGTAACTCTTCGTGTTTGTCTTCGCACAGACGTTTGAAGCAGCAGCGGAAAGCGGAACACCCATCGGAGCACGACATCCGCGAGCGCCGAGCGGTTCGTGAGCTTGCAGGAACTCCGGGAAGCGATGGGTTTGAGCTACGTCCACACTGGCTCGTTAGAATGGCATCAGCCGGTCATTTTCGCCCACTGAAATTTTTTTTCGGCAAATGAGGCGGCGACTGGCGACGACTAGGTTGTAAGCAATCATGTCCCAGCCATCCGAACACGAGCGTCATGCCCATTTTCTCCGCCACTATGCGGAGAGCGAGGTGGCGTTGCACACGTTTGTGAGGTCGCTGGTGCCCACGCGGCAGGTGGCCTCGGAGGTGATGCAAGATGTGATTCTCGTGCTGTGGGAGAAGTTCGATGTGGCGGCTGATTTCCAGGGTTGGGCCTTTGGCGTGGCCAAGAATGTCGCCCTGCGACACCTGCGCCGTCAGGCGCGAGACCGGCATGTGTTTGATGATGTCTTGGTGAACCAGCTCGCTGATGATGCGGCCGCCCTGGTGCCGGTGCATGACGCGCATCGCGAGGCCTTGGAGCACTGCCTGGAAAAGCTCCCCGCCGCGCAACGTGAACTGGTGCTCACCGCCTACACGAAGGGCACCCGCATGGATGAGCTGGCCACCCGCCGTGGGCAGACGCCGATGGCACTCTACAAACTGCTCCACCGCATCCGGCAGGCCCTGCTGGAGTGCGTGGAGCGCACACTCGCCAAGGAGGAACACGCATGAATCCCGACTCACACGATCTCATCCAGCGCCACATGGCGGGACTCCTCACGGAGGATGAAGCTGCCGTCCTGCAAACCCGCCTGAAGGCCGACACGGAACTGCGGAGGCTCTACCTGCACTACATGAATTTGGACGTTGCACTGGAAGCACAGGCAGGATCACGAGACCGGGTAATCGATCTGGTGCGGGCAGCACCGCTGCCTGAAAAAAAAACCTCGGGGCGCTGGCTCTCCTGGCTTCCGCTCACGGCAGCCGCAGCTGTTGTCGCATTCGCAGGCATGGTCTTGTTCTGGGTGCTGAAAGCTCAGCAGCCTTGGATTGCAGAAATGGTTGAAGCACAGGAAGCGCATTGGGAGGGTAGCACGCTGCCCACTGAAACAGGAAGCAGCCTTTCAGCAGGCAGGCTGCGGCTTGTGGAGGGACTGGCTCGACTACGCTTTTCGAGCGGTGCTGAGGTGACGCTTGAGGGGCCGGTGGAAATGGAGTTGATAAACCCTCTCCTTTGCCGCCTTCACCGAGGCTCGATGGTGGCGCATGTGCCTGAAACGGCACACGGTTTTTCCGTGCTGACACCGACAGCCACACTGATTGACCACGGAACGGATTTCGGAATCAGCTCAGATTCGATTGGCAATGCGAGAGTGCATGTGATGCAGGGAGAGGTGGAGCTAAGGCATTCGAGCGGCGCGGCCCCTGTGCGTCTGGCCACTCGCGAGATGGCCGACATAACACCGGAGAGGGTGCTTCCCGTGGCCCCGATGGAAGCAGAACCACGCCAGTTTAATGTCGAACTGAGTCCACCTTCGTTTGCGGCGGAAATCACGACCCGCTCAGGTAGGGGAGCATCGGCGTTCGTGTCTGAGGTTCCTGGCGAAGGGGGCGATCAGTCACCGATTCTCCTGCTGAAAAACAGCCTCACTCAGACAGGATTTGGCCGAAAGGTGCTTCTCCGGTTCGACTTGGGTGCATTCCCTGATGCACAGGCCATCACAGAGGCGCAGCTTACTTTTAACATGGTGCCGACGGGTTCCGGCTACGCCTCGCGGGCAAATGAGGCTCGGATCGTTGCCTATGCGCTGACCGAGCACACTGAGACGTCGTGGCAGCCCAAGGCTCTCAAATGGCCCACACAGCCCGCATTTCACGCAAACGCCGGCAAAGTGGATGAGTCCCTGGCGGTGCGAGTGGGTGGGGTGGTCGTGCCGCGTGGGGTGCAAAGCGGCGCATTCTCCATTCGCAGTGCGCGTCTGTCTGAAGCCATCAAATCGGCTGGGCACAGGCCTCTCACGATTATTCTGGTTCGGGAAAACCCCGTCGAACAGGAGACCGGACTGGTGCTCGGCATAGCAGGCAATCGGCATCCGGTGCTACAACCACCCACTTTGAGCGTGCGCTGAGCACAGCACGAGTCCGTCACTCTCACTCATGCCTCAGCGCGTCATACCTTCCTTTATGAACCCTCACGTTCGCACACACGCCAGCCGGTCTCACGGAAGATCCAGCCCTCGCATACCGAACAACCTTTCATGCCTGGTTCTGTTCGGCACCATGCTCCTGAGTCATCTGTCCACACTCCAGTCCGCAGAGCTTACATTTTCGATCGACGGCGCCTCGAAAGGGCGGCGCTTCGAAGGTGTTGGCGCGTTGAGTGCGGGCGCTTCATCGCGGCTATTGATTGATTATCCAGAGCCACAGCGAAGCGAGATTCTGGACTTCTTGTTCAAACCGATGTTCGGGGCCAACATTCAACATCTGAAGATTGAAATCGGCGGGGATGTAAACTCCACGGATGGCTCTGAGCCGAGCCATGCGGCCACACGTGAAGAGTTCCTGCATCCCCGGCCTGAGTATTTTCAACGCGGCTATGAATGGTGGCTCCTGAAGGAGGCCAAGAAACGTAATCCATGTTTGCTGTTGGAGGGCTTGCAGTGGGGTGCGCCTGGATGGATTGGTGACGGGCAGTTCTTCTCTCAGGAGAATGCGGACTACGTCGTGTCCTTTCTTTTGGGCGCCAAACAACATCACGGTTTAGCTATCGACTATGTCGGTGTGTGCAATGAGCGTGATTACGAAACGGCCTACATCAAGCGCCTTCGGCAAACCCTTGATCGAGCCGGGCTCAAGCACGTTGGCATTGTGGCAGGCGAGCAGTGGCAGGTGGAGAAGAAGTGGAGAATCGCCGAGGATTTACAGGCTGATGCCGAGTTGCTGGCTTCGGTTGCGGCGGTGAATGCTCATTCCACAGAGCAAGTTGGGCACCGCACCCCGGAGTATCTGACGCCGTGGCGTCCGGGAGCCGTCGATCCTGGATTGGCAGTATGGAATGGAGAAGGTCACGCCTACGGGGGCGACTGGTTTGCCGCCTTGGATCATGCACGGTTCAACCGTGCTTATCCCATGGGCAAGATCACGAAGGTGATCACTTGGAGCCTGATCACCTCTTACCCTGACTACCTTCCCGCCCCCAATTCCGGGCCGATGAAAGCCAACACCCCTTGGTCAGGCCACTATGAGGTCCAGCCGCCTATTTGGGTGATGGCTGCTCTGTAGAAAAGACTTTTCATGTCGTTTTGATGAGCTAGACCACTGGGGATGAACAGCAAAGTGGAGCGCATGGCGGAACTGGCGATGAAGCTTGGAGCGAAGAATCTCGCGGATTACGGCTCGATCAAAAGCCGGCACGACTTCACCCAGCGGCAACTCATGGCC
>JBIIRD010000088.1:0-18357 GCA_044341745.1 Prosthecobacter sp.
TCTCCGGCACCCTCATATAGAGGCTCCTCATCGCCGCAATTTTATGTCTTTCCTCCGTGACCAGTTGTTGATATGCCATTCGGCGACCATGTCGCACTTCAGGATTGAATCCAAGAGGCAGAACAAGGCACTGGAGGCAACCGCTGGGGCTCCGTGCCGGAGATGCTCTATTCTAACTCCAACCTTTAGCGCCGATTCGACGTCCACCCCCGCCCCAGCGGTCGCCTCAGTTTGATCGTTCGGCCAAGAAGTAGAGTGCCACGCAATGAAGAAGCCATTGCCACCGCGCCCCGAGAAGGACTTCACCGTGTGTAGCATCGCTTGGGATTTGGACATCGTGCAGCGACACACGAAGGCAGGCTTTGATCATATTCCGGACAGCCTCGTCTATCGCCGGTTCTTTCAGTTCCTCGATTTCATCCAGCGCCACGGGTTCACTGTCCGCACTGTCGCAGTATCACTTGGAGACGTTTCTCTGAGCACAGCTCTCCGCAACTCCGATCTGACCGACGACGGCTTCCGTTTCATCCAGCACGCGCAACCACGCTGGGCGGGGCGCCTCTACAAGGACCTCGGTGAGCAGAAAGAGCTTCGGTTTCTGACGAAGTGGCTTCATACCTTTGAGGCATCTCAAGCTGCACTGCCATGAACCAATACCAAACAACCCCCAAGGCCGACAAAACGGATGCAGGCAACGGCTCGAAGGCTATCGGTCATGTCGGCAACGTCCACACCCCGACGTCGCCTGATCCGGGACATTCGCCCAACTTCGCTGCTCGCCATGCCTGAAGATTCGTTCACAGTCACCGAAGCGGATTTGAGTGATCCTGCGCACCAGGCAGCCACGCTTTCGATGATGGACGCCTATGCCAGAGACGACATGGGCGATGGCAGGCCACTTTCTGATTGGTCACGAGAGCATCTTATTGCAGGACTTCGAGAGCATCCCACGACGCTGGTGTTTCTGGTCTTCCAAAATGCTAAGCCGGTTGGCATAGCGACTT
The DNA here is from genome assembly GCA_044341745.1 of Prosthecobacter sp. Taxonomy (GTDB): domain Bacteria; phylum Verrucomicrobiota; class Verrucomicrobiia; order Verrucomicrobiales; family Verrucomicrobiaceae; genus Prosthecobacter. The sequence continues at coordinate 1,005 of JBIIRD010000088.1, forward strand.
GCTTCCGCGGGTTTTCCACTTTTGCAGCCCGGCCACTCATCAACATTTCCGATTACTTCGTCCTTCCTGCCTGCCGTGGGCACGGTCTCGGCAGACGCCTGTTGGAGGCCATCGAGAGCCGGGCGAGAGAACTGGGATGCTGCCGTTTGACTCTTGAGGTTCAGGAGCACAACCACCGGGCGAGAGCCATTTATGGTGCGGCCGGATTTGCTCAGGCAGTCTATGTCGCGGAGGCTGGCGGTTCACTCTATATGGCGAAGCAGCTATGATGATGACCCACGGACAGCCAAGGGTGAAAAAAACGGATGCAGGCAGCGGCTCGAAGGCTGTCTGTCGTGTCGGCAACGTCCACCCCTCGCCGTCGCCTGATCCGAAGCGTTGGCCTAACTCATGAAGCGATGCGTCACCATTTCAGTGCTGATTATCATGACGATTACGGCGTTGGGCGGCGAGTCATCGCTGTCCATTACCTGCCAGCCCCTCGACGGCCTCGGTTCGGGTGAGATCACCATTTCTCAGGTCACTTGCCACGACTGGTATTCACAGAGCGGCACAGTGACAGCCATCGGATTGATTTCAGCCCCGAACATCCCCCCGACCAACAACCCAGAGAAGGCCACGGAGAACCTAAACTTGGCTTCAGCCTGCGGGGTGCAGTTCTACGCGAGCGATATCGGTGATCCCAAGGCTGCTTTGGAGCTTGCGATGGATGTGACGAAGTTTGTGATACCCAAGAGGTTCGGACACTCGCGGGAGAACATCATTCGTTCATGTCTTGAGTGTCTCCGACTCTGCCTTCCTGAAAAGCTCCGCGATACGCCAGTGACCCTGAAGGCCACCGATTCTGACAAGCCGTGGTTGTTGGAGATCGTCCGTGAGTTCAACGCTCACGACCGCCGAAAGGTCTTTCACACCCCACCAGTCTGATGCGGGAATCAGCCACCAACCAAGGCGAACATGAAAGGGGGCATGGCTGCAAGGGACGAGCCAGCCAATGCCCCTCTGGTTGAACAAGCCGGGCTTTCGCTCTGAGGTCTTCTTGATGCACTTTGCGTTTGGCGCTGGACGTCCGGTTGGCTTTTTCACGCAGACCTAGGATAGGCCCAGGACAGCAGCGGCGGCAGCAGCCGCTTTGGACGCGGCAGCCTGCTGCCGCCTTCCTCCCGCAGCCTGCTGCGGTGGTCGAGGACTCCGCTCCACCCCCAGCCTCCGAACCATCGGGTCGAAGATCGGCCCCGCCATCGAAACTCAGGGTGGTTCACGCCAGCAGGCTGGCTCAGGAAAGCGGCAGCAGGGCTGCCGCAGTCCATGTTGGGAGCCTGCAACGCCGACGAATCCTGGAACAAGCTTCCACTGGCTGACCATGGCTCTGTTTTCATGGGGTTCCGGTGTATGCCTCCTCAGGAATCTGTTTCTGCTCCTCCCTTCGAGCCGGAGGTTCGAAAGAGACAAGCCGGTGGTGGAATGAGCGCAGCGAATGTGAACCACCGGACTCCGGTGCACACCCGCATTCCATCTTCACCGCGTCCTGTAAGGACGCGAGAGGCCATCGCCAACGCTGTGCATCCTTTATGCCCCAGCCGAGCCCTTCTCGCGCCCTTCCCGGGCGCTTCCCAGAATCGAGGATGGTCACGCCAGATCCGGTGGTTCTCGCTCGCCAAGCCTCGTTTCACCACCGGCTGTCTTCCGGCGAGCCTACGGCTCGTCTTGCTGCATCCGGCATCAGGATCGAGCACCGAATCCGCCCGGTTCCGTGTTCAGGCATGCGGAGAGGACTGGCTTCCTGAAGGATGGACCGTGGATGACGGCGTCAGGATCCCAGGACTTCACGCGCGAGCTGTGCCTAGACAATCAAACTGCCCCGATTGGCCGTCTCCTCCATGGACAGAAACTGACTGTCTCCGGGATGTGTTCCAGATCTGCCCGCGATTGGCATCAATGAGCCTTGGCAGCGACCTCGGCAGGTTTGGAAAGCACCTGTTGAAGAGGCTTCGGATAGAGGCCGAGAACGACGATGGCGAGTGCCAGAAACACGGTGCCGACCTTGGTGGCGGCATTGAGATTCAGGGGCTCGGAGGCCGGGGAGGCCTCGGGGCTGTGAATGGCCAGGATCGTGCGGAAGTAGTAGTAGAAACCGGCGGCTGCACCGATGGCGGCGCAGACGAGGGCGCCCCAGTAGGCCTGGTCCACCAGGCTCAGAAACACGAACAGCTTGCCCATGAAACCTGCAGTCAAGGGCAGGCCGGCGAGGCTGGCGAGGGCCAGGGTCATGGCGAGACCGAGAATGGGGCTGCGCTTCGCCAGGCCGCGGAAGTCACGGATGTCCTCGCCGCCACCGTTCACGCGCAGAATGGCAAGGATCAGAAAGCCAAGCACCGTCATCGGCAGGTAGGTGGCGAGATAGAAGGCCACGATGCCGCTGGAGGTCATGCCGGAGCGGGTGGAGTCGTCGCAGGCCAGGGCCAGAAGGAGGTAGCCTGCGTGGCTGATGCTGGAGTAGCCGAGAAGGCGCTTCACGCTCAGCTGGTAGAGGGCGGGCAGGCTGCCCAAAAGAACCGTGAGCGAACCGAGGATCAGGAGCAGGCCCTTGATTTCCGGACCGATGACCGAGTGGCCGACCAGCAGGGCGTCAACGGTGCGGGACAGCACTACAAAACCGGCGGCCTTGGAACCGACCGACAGGAAGGTGGTCACCGGAATGGGGGCGCCTTGATAAACATCAGGCACCCAGCTCTGGAAGGGGGCGGCGGCGACCTTGAAACCCAGGCCGGCGAGGAGGAAGGCCGCGCCGAGAAGCACCGGAGCCTTGGCGATGCCGGGCTTGCTCAGGGCGTCGGCGATGCCCTGAAAGCTGAGCGAGCCGGTGGTGCCGTAAATCCAGGCGATGCCGAAAACCAGGACGCCTGTGCTGAGCGCGCCCAGGATCAGGTATTTCACACCGGCCTCCAGGGCGAGGCTGCTCTTGCGGGCAAAGGCGACGAGGACATAGAAGGAAACAGTGACGAGCTCGAGGGCGACAAAGACGGTCACCAGGTCCTGGGCGGCGGCCATCCACATCATGCCGGCGCAGACGATGAGCGGCAGGCTGAACATTTCGGTGAGCCGGCCTTCCAGGGTGTATTTGCCCAGGTAAGGCGCGCATTCATGCGTGAGCCAGAGCACGAGCAGGGTGATGACCAGAAAGAAGCTCTTGTAGAACAGGGCCAGCTGGTCGAGCTGCATCCAGGGGCGGCAGAAGGCGGGCAGGCTGTCCGGCGCATGGCTGGCGGCCGTGAAGAAGAGAACAAGCGCGAGGGCGGTGCCGCCGATGCTGGCCGCAGCGATGGTGCGGCGGCTGACCTGGGGCACGAAGGCCTCGACCAGCAGCAGCGCGAGGCCCAGGATGGCGAGGAAGGCTTCGATGGTGAAGACGGACATGGGTGAGGATCAGTGAGTGGCTCCGGCGGCGGCCTTGGCGGCTCCGTGAACGGCGGTCCCGGCGGCTTCGGTGACAGAGGCGAGGTCGGTTTTCAAAAGGCCGAGGAGCAGCCAGGGACAGCAGCCCGCCACCAGCAGCACGGCGGCGAGCAGGATCATCGGCACGCGCTGGGCGAGGGCAGGGTCGGTCATGAAGAGGCCGGCGCTGGCGCTGCCCTGGAAGATGCTGCGGTAGGCGCGCAGCATGTAGACGGCCGACATCACGACCCCCCAGAGGGCCAGGACGACCGTCCATTGCAGAGGGCCGAAGCTGTCGGTGCCGAACTGGGTGAAACTGCCGATGAAGATCATGACCTCGCCCGCGAAGTTGGCCAGGCCGGGCAGGCCGATGGAGGCGAAGGCGCCAAAGGCGAATAGGACGGTGAACACCGGCGCATGGGCGCCAAGGCCTCCCAGCTTGCTGAGTTCAAGCGTGCCAAGCTGGCTGCGAAGCCGGCCGGCAAGCGCGAACAGCAGGGCGATGCTGACGCCGTGGGCGAACATGAGCAGGATGGCGCCTCGCAGGGCGATCTCCGTGCCGGCGGCGAGGCCGAGGAAGATGTACCCCATGTGCATCACGGAAGAGTTGGCGAGGACATCATCCAGTCGCTTCTGGTGGATGGTCACGAAGCCCATGACGAGGATGTTGCCCAAAAGCATGAAGAGCAGCGCCTGATGCACCCAGGGGGCCTGAAATCCCTGGGGGAGCAGGGGCAGGGCGATGCGGAAGAGACCGTAGAGGCCGAACTTTTTCAGGACACCGCTGTGCAGCATGGCCACGGGGGTCGGGGCGGATGCATAGGCGGGAGCCGCCCAGGAATGGAGCGGGAAAAGGCTGACGAGCGTGCCAAAGCCGAGCAGCAGCACGAAGGCGATGCTGGCCTGTTTGGCCGCAGGCAGAGGCGTGGCTGCAGCCTGGGCCTTGAGGGCGGTGAGGTCGAAGGTCAGCTTTTCACCTCCGCTGAACTCCAGCACCAGCCAGGCGAGTCCGGCGAGCAGGATGAGGCTGCCCGCACCAAGGTAAACCGTGGTCTTCCAGGCGACGGCCTTGCGATGCTCGTCATCGCCATGGCCATGGAGCGCGATCATCAGCAGCGTGGGGATGAGCGCCAGCTCATGGAAGGCGTAGAGGAAGAAGACGTCCGTGCAAAGGAAGGCGCCGAAGGCGCCGGCGGCGATCAGGAGCGAGGCGATGTAATAGATGCCCGGCTTTTCGGGGCTGATCTGCCAGACCGCTGCAAAAGCCACAAGCGCAGTGAGCAGGCCCAGGAGCAGGGAAACTCCGTCCGCCCCGACCGCGAAGGCGATGGCCGGGTTCTCAAGGACGGGAATGGAATGGGTGTAGCGCAGCTCCGCCCCGGTGGAGCCGTGGTATTGAACGCACAAGAGAGTCAGGGCGCCCAGGCAGAAGCTGGTGGCCAGGATCGAGGTGGCTCGTGCGGGCGCGCCCAGCCAGACTGCCAGTGCAGCCAGGATGGGCAGGAGGATGACGATTTCGAGAGGACTCATTCCGGGTGGAGAAAGATCAGGATCAATGCCCCATCTGAGGCAGGACGAAGATGGCAAGGTAGATGACCAGCAGCAGGCCGGCACCGAGCAGGAAGGTGTAGCCCTGGAGATGACCGCCGGTGAGGACACGCGCGGCGGAGCCGATCCTTCTGGCGGCGAAGGCGGGCAGTCGGGCGACGATGCCGTCCACCAGGATGCGCTCCAGCCCGGTGACCAGCCAGGCGACACCATCCTGGAGCACCTTCACCAGCACGGCGTAGATTTCATCGAAGTAAAACTTGTTGGCGAAGAGCTTGAACAGGCCCTTGGAGGCGAGGGGGTCGCTGCTTTTGCCGCGGTAGAGGATGAAGCCGAGACCGCAGCCGATGACGAGGGCGGCGATGGAGGCGATCATGACCGTGGAATGCGTCTCCGCGTGGTCGGGCTTCATCGCCTGAAGCATCTTGGCCGCCCAGCCCCAGGGGGAGATGAGGGTGAGAACGGCCAGCAGCACCAGCGGCAGGATCATCACCACGGGGGCCTCGGTGGCATGATGGGCCGAGTCGGTGCGAGGCTTGCCGAGGAAGGCGATGACGAACATGCGCGTCATGTAGAAGGAGGTCAGCAGGGCCGTGGCGACGCCGATCCAGAACAGCGGGGAGCCGCCCTTGACCTCGAACGCAACGCCCAGGATGGCCTCCTTGCTCCAGAAGCCGCTGGTGATGAAAGGCACGCCCATGAGCGAGGCGGTGCCAATGAGGAAGGTCACAAAGGTGACCGGCATGTGCCTGGCCAGGCCGCCCATCTTCCAGATGTCCTGCTCGTGATGGCAGGCGTAGATGACGGCACCCGAGCCCAGGAAGAGCATGGCCTTGAAGAAGGCGTGGGTGTAGAGGTGAAACATGGCCGGATGGCCTGGGGCGGCGGTGTCATGGTGTCCGCCGGCCTGGAGCGCGACGAGTCCGACCGCCATGACCATGTAGCCGAGCTGGGAGAGCGTGGAGTAGGCCAGGACGCGCTTGATGTCATTCTGCTGGGTGGCGATGAGGGCCGCCATCAGGGCCGTGCCACCGCCGATCCAGGCGATGATCAGCGAGGCATCGGGCGAGGCCTCGATCACAAAGGCGCAGCGGACGAGCATGTAAACACCGGCGGCCACCATGGTGGCGGCGTGAATGAGGGCGGACACCGGGGTCGGGCCCTCCATGGCGTCAGGCAGCCAGACGTGCAGGGGAAACTGGGCGCTTTTGCCGACCGCACCCATGAAGATGCCGAGGGCGGCGATCAGGAAGAACGTGGGGTGGATCTTAACGGCGTCATGCACGGGGCCCATGGCGAAGCTTTCCTTGAGGCCGACGAAGCTGACGTCGCCATGGTTGGCCATGAACAGCATCAGGATGCCGATCATGAAGCCGAAGTCGCCGATGCGGTTGGTCAGGAAGGCCTTCTTCGAAGCCTCCGCGGCACTGGCCTTTTCAAACCAGTGGCCGATGAGCAGGTAGGAGCTGAGGCCGACCAGCTCCCAGAAGATGAACATCATCACCAGGTTGCCGGCGAGCACGATGCCGGTCATGGAGAACATGAAAAGGGAGAGGGCGCCGAAGAAGCGCTCTTTGGACTCGTCCTCCTTCATGTAGCCGACGGAGAAGAGATGGACGAAGAATCCGATGGAGGTCACGATGAACATCATGCCGCGGCTCTGCTGGTCGATGATGGCGTCGATGGCGACCTTGAACTTGCCGACTTCCAGGAAGGGCAGCAGCACCGGGGTGGCATCCTTGGTCCCGAGAAGCATCAGGCTGATCAGGAAGCAGACGGCGGCGGAAAGCAGGGAGATGATGACGCTCGCCCCTTTCAGGACGCGGTGGGCCAGCAGGATGACCAGGGCCGAAAGCAGCGGCAGAAGCAGCAGCATGGTCGGCAGGCTGGCGGAGGTGGATTCCGGTTCGGGCATGGGGCTTTAAAAAAGAGAGCTTGGTGCCATTGTGGCGTTCGGGCTTGGGGCTTCCTGGGTCATTGGGGCTTCCCCGGTCATCCCTGAAGCTTGGTCACGGCCTCGACCTCGACGCTCTGCTTCGTGCGGAAGAGGGCGACGATGATGGCAAGGCCGACGGCCACTTCGGCGGCGGCCACGGTGATGGTGAAAAAGACCAGGGCCTGGGCGGTGTAGTCGGGCAGGCCTTGCGTGACATTGAAGCGGGAGAAGGCCACCAGGGCGAGGTTGGCCGCGCTGAGCATCATCTCCAGGCACATGTAAATGATGAGGATGTTGCGGCGGGCGATGACGCCGGCCAGGCCCAGGCTGAAGAGGATGCCGCTGACGATGAGGTAATGATTCAGGGTGATCATGACGGTGAGGAGCCCTCCTTGTCACGCTTGCTCAGGGCCACGACGCCCACGGTGCCCACCAGGAGCAGCAGGCCGATGACCTGAAGATGGAAGGCATACTTGGAAAACAGGGTGTCACCCATCAGCTTGGCGTCCGGAAGGCTGCCTGCCTTGAGATCATTGGAGATGGTGGGAAGGTTCTTGCTGCCAAGGGCCTCCCAGCGTGCTCCCGCCTCCTCGAGCTTGAGCGCCGCCGTCCTGGTGGTGGCGGAGCTCTCTGGCAGGCGACCTGAAACAGTGGCGATCTGCACCGCCAGGATGGCCGCCACGGCGACGCCTGCGGCGATGGCCGCCAGGTTGGTGCGTCCGTGGTCCGCCTCCTCCCGGATGTCCATGAGCATGATGATGAACAGGAAGAGCACCATCACCGCCCCGGCATAGACGAGCACCTGCAGCGTGCCGATGAAGTAGGCGTCCAGGCTGAGGAAGAGGGCGGCCAGGCCGACAAAGCTGACCGCGAGGGACAGGGCGCTGGTGACGGGGTTGCGGGCGATCACCACGTTCAGGCCGAAGCCGAGGGTGATCAGCGCGAAAAGGAAAAAGAGAAGGGGAGGCATCGAGGCTACTTGAGTTCGTTCCACTTGTTCACCAGGCCCACGCGCTTGCCGCCGATCTCATAGAGGCGCTGCTTGTTGTGGACCATCTCCTTGCGGCTGAGGCCGGTGATTGCGTAATCCTTGCGCAGGAAGATGGCCTGCTCGGGGCAGACCTCCTCGCACATGCCGCAGTAGATGCAGCGGATCATGTCGATCTCGAACTCCTGCGGGCGCTTTTCAACCTTCGCCCAGGGATCGTTGCTCGGAATCTCGCCGGGGGTGATCTTGATGGCCTTGGGGGGGCAGATGAACTCGCAGAGCTGGCAGCTCACACAGCGTTCGCGGTCCTGCTCGTCCGTGACGAGGGCGGGGGCGCCACGGTAATAATCCGGAAGGTGGGAGTCCCATTTTTCCTCCGGGTATTCCATGGTGACCTTCGGCTTGCGGCCGATGATCTGGGAGAGGGTCTTGAAGGCGTGGCCGAGGGTGATCTTCAGGCCCTTGAGCAGGGTTGAGATGAAGGCTTTCTCGTGCCAGGCGAGCTTCGGACGCTGAACAATGATGGTGGCCATCGTGGATCGGTCGAGAGGAGGGGGGTTACTTCACCGGAAACCAAATCATGAGAACGGCGGTGAGCAGCACGTTGGCCAGGGCGGCCTCGAACATGAACAACCAGCCAAACTTCATCAGCTGGTCAAAGCGGAAACGGGGCAGGGACCAGCGGATCAGGATGAAGAAAAGGATGAAGCCCAGCACCTTGGCGAAGAAGGTGGCGATGTGCAGCAGCCCCAGCCAGAGCGGGGTGGCGCCGGCCTTGAAGTCGAGACCCAGGAGGGGGGCGAAGGGAATGCTCCAGCCGCCCAGGAACAGGGTGACGGCCAGGCCGGAACCGATGATCATGGCGGCGTATTCACCCATGAAGAACAGGGCGAACTTCATCGAGCTGTATTCGGTATGATAGCCGCCGACGAGCTCGGTTTCACACTCGGCAAGGTCAAAGGGCAGGCGGTTGGTCTCCGCGAACATGGCCACGGTGAAGATCAGGAAGCTGAAGATCATCGGGATCCACAGGACCCAGCGGCCCAGGGAGAGACCATCGCCCCAAAGCGGCAGGATCAGCCAGCCATGAGCGTCCTGGAACTGGGTGATCTTGGGCAGGTTCATCTCCCCGAACACCATGAACACCGGGATGATGGACAGGCCGAGCGAGATTTCGTAGCTGATCATCTGCGCCGAGGAACGGACGCCGCCCAGGAAAGGATACTTGGAGTTGGAGGCCCAGCCTGCGAGGACGATGCCGTAAACACCGAGAGAGGCGATGGCGAAGGTGTAAAGCGGCCCCACGTTGAGATCGGCGATGACCGCCTTCACGGGTTGGGTGACACCCAGGAAGCTGAGATCAAGTTCCGAGCCAAAGGGTAGCACGGCACAGGTCAGCAGGGCGGGAACCACGGTCAGGCAGGGAGCCAGCCAGAAGTAGAAGGTGTTCACCATTTTTGGGGTGAAATCCTCCTTGAGAATGAATTTCACGCCGTCCGCCGCCGCCTGGAACAGGCCGCCGATGCCGAAAATCTGGATGTCCTTTTTAAATCCCAGGAGGGTGAGGGGGATGCCCACCCGGTTGGGACCCACGCGGTCCTGGATGACGGCGGAAAAACGCCGCTCCAGATAGACACACACGGTGACTAGCGGCATGACCGCCGCGAAGGTGAACCCCACGATTTTCACAAGGGAAACGATGAGGAACGTCAGGTCGATGTTGGCGATGAGGGCTGCCATCAGGTGCGGGGGGCGCGGCATTATCAGGAGTGCTTCACAAGCGGCAACCCGAATTTGTGAAAAATTTCACAAGCTCGTGCTGAGGCCTGTCAATCCAGGCCGCAACACGGGTAGTGGATGCCTATTTAAGGCGGGAGGAGCGAGTCAGCCTCGTATTTGCTTGGCAGGACCTCGGTGATTTGCTTTGAAGGTGCTGCCTACGTTGTTAATGCATCAGCGTTCCTGTCGTCGGCAGCGATTGCAAGAATGCACGTTTTTGCTGCCCAAGGCTGAATCTTTCTGTTCATGTGAATAGTTGGGGCGCCGCCGCCGATGCCCTCGAAAGCTTGAACCGCATTTTCTGGAGGCCGACTTTTGAGGTGACCCGACGCCGGGTGTGGCCGGAGGCCGATTCCAAGGATCTGGCCCAGGAGGTTTTTGTCCGGCTGCTGAAGCGTGACGCCTTTGGCAAGGCTTATCGCGAAAAAGGCAGGCTGCGGTGCAGAGGCGGCGGCGGGTGGCGAGCCAGGCTTATCGTTGACGCGAAAAATTCAGGCTTCCGCAGTGGATTGACAAGGGTTTGTTCGACCACTCGGAGGGCAGTGTGGTGGTCAGGGTCGGGCCTTTTTCAAAGGTTCCGCGAGCGATCACGCGCAGGCCTGCCTTGCCACCTCCTTCCTTGGGCATCTCAGTCACGGCCCACTCGATTTGCGCCAGCGATGCCCCCTCCTCCAACTGCGCGTCACAGCGAAGGCGCAGTTCGAGAGGCTTCGGCCGGCCGTTCTCATCATAACCCGGCGTGTAGAGCGCAAACTTTCCTGTCTGCCCGGTCTTCTCCTGGCTGTCAAACTCACCGATGTGCCTGCCTCCACCGATCACGGCGACATGCATCTCCAGGTTCTTGATTCCTCCGATGGACCCGCGGTTCGGCGCCGGCATTTGGTGTTGTCGGCGGCTGGCATTTTTCGTCTTCGGTCCCACCTTCTTGTCACTGCTTCGTTCCGAGGAAGGAGCAAGCGAGTGCCTCCGCGCCGCGAACGCCATTTGTTTTTCCAGGTCGGCCGGAGGCAATGGCGACATCAGCAGGTCATCAAACAGGCACGGCTCGCCTGCTTTCGTGCCATACAGCCACAGTTCAAAGACCGCGCCCTTCGCACAGGTGCCGCGCCCGATGCCCTCCAGCACCGGAACGCCGTTGACGGCCAGGCTCCAGGTGCCCTGATCCCAATGCTGGATGACATGAATGCTGTGCCACGCCTCGCTGGCGCCGTCCTTCAAACGTGCCCTGGCACCCGTGGCGATCCAGAAGCCGTTGTCGTTTTCAGTGATGTGCAAGGCATGAAACTCCGCTTCGTTCGGTCCTGACGCAAACAACGCGACAGCCGCACCGTCGAAGTCCAGAAACTCGACTCCCTCGCCAGGCTGCTCCGCGCGTGGCCTGACCCATGCCTCCAGGTGTGTTTGCCCGTCACCCGTGAAACGCCGCCCCATCTGCACTGCGGCCCCTGAGATCCGCAGGTGGCGGGACTCGTCGGCATTCGTGCCCTCCGCGATGCTGACCTCTGGCTTGGATGGATGCAGGCCGCCGGCACCTTCACGCAGTGGCCCCGGGACAAACTCCCGTTCGTCCTCAAAATTGATGAACAGGTAAGGCGAACGCTCCTCGGCTGCCGACACGTTCAGGGTGGCGGCCAGTCCGCAGATGATCAAAACCGATTTCATGGCATATCATCAACTCGCCAAAAAACATCGTCTTGGCAATGATGATGGTTCGGCGGGTTGATTTTCAATCCGCTTCTCGAATCCGCCTCCTGGTTTTTCAACGACGGTCGGTTCGCTGCTGACATGCGTCATCCATGATGAGGCCTGCGCGGCCTTCCGTCTGGCCAAGCTCCAAGCGGCGTTAAAACAGCTCCAGATCCGGCCCTGTATCCTCCTCGGATTCGATGACAACCGGATCATCGCCCTCTTGGGGCACTGGCGGCGCGATGGGGCGGAACACCTCCTCGGTCTTGTTGCGTGCCTGGTTGGCCGTGTTGGAAACCCTGAATGCCTCCAGCAGCGGGCTGTCGTAGGGCTGAAAAAACGCACGGATCTCCTCCCTGGAGAGACCGGGCTGCAGCCAGTGCCAGGCGGCGGCGTCCTCGAGGATCAGAGGGCTGCGGTCGTGGAACTTGCCCAGGTAACGACCCGGCGGGGTGGTGATGACGCTCATTGAGGTCACCACAGAGCCATCGGCGGCATCCTCAGTCGAGCCGCTTTCCCAGACATCCCAAAGGCCGGCGAGGAGCAGGGGTGTTTCATCGCGGCGATGGATGAAGAAGGGAGAGGAGCGCGAGGGCCATTCGTGCCAGCCGCGCACCGGGATCAGGCAGCGGCGTTGCAGGATGGGCAGGCGGAAGGAGGCGAGGTCGAAGACGCTTTCGCAGCGGGCGTTGAAGGTGTGCAGGAACTTTTTGGCGACCTCGGCCTTGGTTCCCCTGGCCCAGGCGGGCAGCAGGCCGAAGCGCATGCGTTCGAGCACGAGTTCATCCCGGGCGTCGAGATGGAAGGCGTCGGCATAATCCGTGGGGCAGATGTTGTGGAGCACCTGGACGGCAGACCTGCGGTCTTCACGGATCTTGGACCTGCGCCGGGCCAAGCCGAGGCTTCTGCCGGCGATGGAGAGGGCAGGGAGCTTGGCAAACTGGTTGAGGCGACCGCACACGCGGACACAGAGGCGGACGCGGCGTGAAAAGCAAAAGGTTTGGCGGCGCTGCTAAAAGCAGAAAGAACAGGGCAGGGGGGCAAGACTGAGGCAGTAAGGTGGCTGCTAGAGTCATCCTGGAGCGGCTTGGTTGACGGAATGGAAGGGTGAGTTGCTCCTGACTCCACCTAGTTCTGCGAATTCGGAGAAGTGAAAGTCATCGCCCGCTCGAAGCGGACGAAAGCATGGTTTTCCTGATTTCGCGGATGGCGGAATCGCTGACCTGGCGCCGGCGCAGGTGGCGTTCGTTCCAATGCAGGACCAGCGGACGGCCGTAGTCCTTCATGGGCTTGAATTCCTGCCAGTGGACCGTTTTTGCATTCAGACCTGCCAGGCCGATGCAGGGCAGGACGCCCGCGCAGGCGCCGGTTTCGATCAGTTGCCTCACCTGGAGCAGGGAATCGCATTCGAAGTCCGGGCTGAATGCTCCCAGGATGGACTCCATGGCCTTTCGAAACGTGGTGTCCAGCTGCCCTCCGCCTGCGTTTGCCGCCACGGGAAGGCTTTTCAGCTTCGACAGATCACGAAGGGGCACGGAGCCCAGGTCGGCCAGCAAGGAACGCGGAATGCATAGGAAAAATCGAAGCCGTTGGAGGGTCAGATTCATGGCGTTCGCAGGCAGGGCGTCCTCGCGCACGATGGCAAAGTCCAGCTGGCCTTCCTGAATGGCCTCCACGAGGTCCCGGCTTCGCCGCGTGGTGAACTGAAGGGTGGCGTTGCCGAGGGCTTGCCGAATGCCCCTGGCTGCCGGGATGGCGAGCCATTCGAGCACGCTGGCGCCTGCGCCTAACCGATAGGTCTTCGAGGTCCCGGCCTGTTCACGGGCAAAATCGGCCAGATCCCGCAGGTGCTCACGCGCCAGTCCGGCAAGTCTTCGACCTGCCGGGGACAGCTGGAGCCGTCGGCCTTGTCGCTCCGTCAGCTCCACCCCGAAATACTCCTCCAGCTCGCGCAGTTGCCGACTGATCAAGGCCTGGCGGCTGGGGTCGCCCTTGGCGGCCTGGGTGATGGATTGTGCCTCATCGACTTCCGTGAGGCTGCGCAGTCGATCCAGGGACAATCCCGCTTTGCCAAGAAGATCTTCAAACATAACTCAATAGTTATCCATATCACATAAACACAACTATTCAATCCTCAAAGGTCAGCGATCCTTTGGGCGTATGAAAAATACTGGATTCGACCTCATCGGGGACATTCACGGTCAGCACCTCAAGCTGACCAGCCTGCTGAACAAACTGGGCTACCTGCCCGAAGCCGGAGGCTTCAGCCATCCCGAAGGCAGACAGGTGGTTTTTCTCGGCGATTACATCGACCGAGGGCCCCAGGTCAGGGAGGTGCTCCAGACCGTGCGCGCCATGGTTGAGGGTGGCAATGCTCTGGCGCTCATGGGCAATCACGAGTTGAACGCCGTGCGCTATTTTTCGAAGGACGAAACCGGACGCTGGCTGCGCGACCACGGGCGCAACAACGCGAAGGGCATGAGGGCGACCCTGGAGCAGTTCAAGGGTTTGGACGAGGAGTGGCAGGACTGGCTGGCCTGGATGCGGCGTTTGCCTTTGTTTTGGGAGCAGGAGGGCTTTCGGGCCGTCCATGCCTGCTGGGACCCGAAGTGCGTCGAACGGGTGCAGGGCCAGACCCTGGAGGATGAGGCCTTCCTTCGTGCCAGTGCGGTCAAGAATTCGCCAGAGGGACAGGCGGTGGAGCTTCTGCTGAAGGGGCCCGAAATCGATCTGCCGCGCGGCATGACCTTCTGCGACAAGGAAGGCATTCGCCGAAAGCAGATTCGGGTTCGGTGGTGGAACCTGCCGGAGCGCGCAGAATACGGTGAACTGGCCATGCCGCAGCCCCTGGACAGGCCGGGAGAAGTGCCGGAGGAAGTTCTTCGCGAAATCCCCTGTTACGGTCCATTCGAGAAGCCGGTCTTTTTCGGCCACTACTGGCTGCCGGCGAGCCTGCCTCGTGAGCCCTTTGATCAAAACGTGGCCTGCCTGGATTTCAGTGCCGCCGGCGACGGGCCGCTGGTCGCTTACCGCTGGGACGGTCCAAGCCCCTTGAGCGGGGAACGCTTCGTGGAAAGCGCTGCCGTGCCGCTTCCCGAAAGGTCGTGATTCCGTCCAGAAGCTTCAACCCAAGAAACACCCCGGAAACCATGAATGATGAAGATTTGAAACCCCTGCTGTTCGAGGTGGACGAAGTGCCCGTGCAGGCCCAGTGGGCCGGGCATGCCTCAAACACCCTGCCCATTCCTACCAAGAAGGCGCTGATTAACCGCGACACCGGCCAAGTGCTGGGCGTGGTGGGAAAGGGATACTGTGTCGTGACGAATCGACAGGCCATCGACCTGGCATTTGAAGTTTGCGCCGCCGCGTTCCCTGATTTGGATTCATCCGAGTGGATGATTTTCCGTCATGCCAGCGTGCGGAGCCTGTCGCATGTGCAGATCGACCTCGTGCACCGGGCGCACGTCATGAATCTCGTGGGCAGCGGCTGGGGACCGAACGAGCAGTATCTGCCAATGATCCGGGTCATCAACAGCTTCAACACCACCCGGGCGTTGCGATTCGACTTTGGATTTCTGCGCCGGTATTGCAGCAATGGGGTGATTTTGGAGGAACAAGTGGCGCAGGTGCGGGCCAACCATGACCGTCGCGCCCTTCGAAAACTGCGAACCTCGACGCGAGTCCTGAACCTGGAGAAGGAATGGCAGTCGTTCATGGGTTTCCTGGAAGACGTGCGAGACCTGGGCCTCACGGTGGAGCAGTCGCTGCTGGCCGTGGAAAAGGCGCTGGGGATCGCCAGGCAATCGCCCATGGACAAGCCCCTGCGTCAGCAAACCCGAAGAGAACTCTGGCACGACATCGAGGAGCGTCTGGCGGGTTACCGAATCGAAGTGGGGAAGAATGCGTATGCCGTGTTCAACACACTCACCGACCTGGCCGCCCGCCCCCCGAGGTCGCCGCACTTTCGCAAGGATCGACAGACCCTTGAAAAGAGGGCAGGGGCCTGGCTGAAGAACCTGGCAACGGGGACGAGCTCACCGTTCTTCAACGTGGAGACCTGGCTCGAAGAGACTGTCCCGGATGGCGCCCAAAGTGCAGACCATGGCCATCCTGCCGAGGATCCCTGGGACCAGATCAACTGGGAGGAAGGCTTGCCCGAACCTCGGCAGTTCCGGGACGACGAGCTGCCCCTGAACAAGGACAAACGCTACGCGATGTCAGTCGATCCATGCTCCCTTCGAGATCCGTCCGGGAAGGTGCTGCCCCTGAAGGCAAGGCAGGATAGTTAGGGGGCAGGGAAGTCTGGGCAGGGAGGCCCTGCGAGGCTGTGCGGGGATGGCCGTAGATGCTTGCCCAAATTCACGCAGCAGTCGCCTTGAATCCTTTCTGTCAGCGCTCACTATTGATTGAATTATGCGGGTGATTACCTTTGGAGAAATCAAGCATGGTTGGGCTGAAACCTTCTTCGATTTCGGTCCTAACCAGCAGGTTGCCACGCGCCTCTCGTGGTTTACCGATCCCTTTGCAGGTCTTGCGGGTCTGGCGCTAGCCATGATGAGGGGGGATGACCGTGGCGATGTGCGATTGACCGATGAGGAGACGGATTGGATTTTGCGTTTTCAGCGTCAGGCAAACGGATTTTACACCCTGAGGTTGGAGCATTGGCTCCTGGGGTCTTCAATTTCTTCACGGGGTCGGGTTACTTTGCATGATCAATGGGAAACGACGGACATTGAACCATGGCAGTTTGCCCAAGAACTCTGGACGGAGCTTTCTCGTGTGAGATTTTCGGAAGGCGTGCGCTCCTGGAATGAGGACAGAGAGGCACCCAGCCCCCCACGAAATCAAACAAGAGCCACTTCAGATTCGCTGAACCTATTGGCGCGGGCTTTGGCAGGTGATGACAATCCACGAGCTTAGCCGCACATCAGGTCTTCCAGTCGCCCGAGCACTTCCCAATTGACCCCATGCCCGATCGTTACCGGCGTGAACATGGAGACTGGCACCACCTGAGCCTTATTTGAGGGCAGGCGCATCTTGGAATTCCCGATTCGCACCTCATCGTGATTGGACGAAGGGCAGGCTGGGGCGGTTCGTTGGGTGAGGAGTTCAAGCCATCGCGCTGGACCTACGTGGCGGCGACGGCGCTGCCGCGTCAGCCGGGCGAGGTGATGGTGGAGCCGTGGGTGCGGGAGGCGCTCATGGCCCTGAATCCCGAGATTGCCGAGCAACCGGACCGGGCGGACGAGGTGATCTATGCGCTGCGGGCCATCCTGCTCTCCGTGCAGGGCGACGGGCTGGTGCGGGCGAACGAAAACTTCATGGCCTGGCTGCGCGGGGAGAAAACGATGCCCTTTGGCCCGAACGGCGAGCATGTGGCGGTGCGGCTGGTGGATTTCACCCAGCCCGCGAAGAACCGTCTGACGGTGACGAACCAGTGGATTTACAGCAAAGGCGGGGGAAGCAGCCAAGATGGCTGCACCACATTGGTGAAGCGCTTCGACGTGGTCTTTCTGGTGAACGGTCTGCCGCTGGTGATCGGCGAGGCGAAGACGCCGACGCGCAGCGCGGTGACGTGGTTCGACGGGGCGTATCAGGTGAACGAGATCTACGAGAAGGAGATCCCGGCCATGTTTGTGCCGAATGTGTTCTCCTTTGCCACGGAAGGCCGCGTGCTGCGCTACGGCAGCATCCGCATGCCCATCGACCTCTGGGGGCCGTGGCGCGATGAGGAGCATCAGGAGGAGGGCAATCTGGGCCATGTGCGGGCCACGGTGGAGAGCCTGATGCGGCCCGGCGTGGTGCTGGACATCCTGCAAAACTTCACCCTCTTCGCCACGGACAAGAAGCACCGGCGCATCAAGGTGATCTGCCGCTACCAGCAATACGAGACGACGAACAAGATCGTGGCCCGCGTTGTGGCCGGGTATCCGAAGAAGGGACTGATCTGGCATTTCCAGGGGAGTGGCAAAAGCCTCCTA
>JBIIRD010000144.1:0-6215 GCA_044341745.1 Prosthecobacter sp.
CAATGGCGAGCGCACCAGCCCCGTCGAGCGCGGCGCCTGGGTGTTGCGCAAGCTCCTGCACGATCCGCCACCGCCCGCGCCTGCGAACGTCCCCGCCATCACGCGACTCGCGGGCAAGGTGCTCACCACACAGGAGCGCTTGCTCGCGCATCAGGAGGACCCGCAGTGCGCCAGCTGCCATCGCAAGATCGATCCCATCGGCCTCGGTTTGGAAAACTTCGACGCCGCCGGCCAATGGCGCACCGCGGACAGCTACACCGCACTCGACGCCAACGGCAAACCCGACATCAAAACCACCAAACGCTGGCCCATCCAGCCCGCCGCCGCCTTCTTCAAAGGCCCGTCCTTCACCGGCTTCTTCGCCCTCCGTGACATCATCGCCAGCAAAGCCAACGCCTTCGCCCGCAGCTTCAGCGAAGCCTTGATCGAGTTCGCGCTCGGACGCCCGACTGGCTTCCGCGACGATCCCCTGATCGACGACATGATCACCCAAGCCAGCAAGAATGACCTCGCGATGCGCGAGTTTATTCACGCCTTGGTCAGCAGCAAAGAGTTCCACACGAAGTAGCCTTTTATGAAAAACCGCCGTCATTTCCTTCAGTCCAGCACCTCGCTCATTGCTCTGCCAGCACTGGAGTCACTTGGCTTTCGTCGTTTTGCCTCGGCGGCGGCTCCTGCCGCACCGGCGAAGCGGTTGGTGTTTCTTGGGTTCGGGTGGGGGATCACGACGGAGACTTGGTTTCCGGACATCAAGCAGACGGGGAAGGATTACACGCTGCCGGAGGGCTTGAAGCCGTTGGCGAGGCACAAGGCGGACTTCACGGTGGTGCAGGGGCTTTGGAACAAGTACTCCAACGAAGGGCACTGGGGCAGCACGATGTGGCTCACAGGCGCGAACCGTTTCGCGGAGCCGGGGCAGACGTTTCACAACAGCATCTCGGCGGATCAGGTCGCCGCGGCAAAGCTAGGCATGGAGACGCGGTTTGCGTCGCTCCAGCTCAATGGCAGTGAGAACGCGGAGGCCTCGGGGCATGGACCGGGGCTTTCGATGGCTTGGGATGTGAGCGGCAAACCCATCGGCGGCCACAAAGGCCCGGTGGAGGCTTTTCATCGGCTGTTTTCCAAGGACACGACGCCCATCGAGCAACAAAAGGCGATGCTGGCGCAGAAACGCAGCGTGCTCGACACGGTGATGGAGAACGCGAAGGCGATGCAGCGTGGGCTTGGCAAGAACGACAAGGCCAAGCTCGACGAATACTTCCAGGGCATCCGCGACATCGAGACGCGTCTCGCGAAGGACGAGCAATGGATCGGCGTGCCTCAACCGAAGGCGCCGATTCCGCAGCCGCAGGAAGGCCTCGCAGGCAAAGAAGAGATCAAGATCATGTATGACATCATCGTCGCCGCGATGCAGACGGACAGCACCCGTGTGCTGACCTACCGCCAGCCGGTGAGCACGCTGCTGACGAGCATCGGCATCAAGGTGGCCCCGCATGACATGAGTCACTACCACTCCACGATGGGCGAAAAGCTCGCGGCCTCACAGCAGCGCGACCTCGTGCAAAGCGAGCTGCTCGCTGGACTCCTCGACAAGCTCAAAGCCACCATGGAAGCCGATGGCAGCCGTCTCTTCGACCACGTCGCCCTCGCCTACGGCAGCAACATCCGCACTGAGCACAACCTCGACAACTGTCCCACGCTCCTCACCGGCGGCGGCGCGGGCATCAAGCTCGGCCACAACATCGTCGCGCCGAAGGACACGCCGCTTTGCAATGCATGGCTGAGCCTGCTCCACGGCATCGGCGTGAACGCCGAGCGCCATGGCGACAGCTCGGGTGTGCTGAAGGAGATCGTGGCGTGACGAAAAACACGGCAGCGGCGGCAAAGTGGCTGCTTAGAAGCCTCCCAGCTGCATGAAACGCATCCTCCTCTCCCGGTTCGCATTTGTCTCGCACACGACTGCCGCGCCATCAGTGTTGGAAGGCACCGACGGGCCAGGGCAAAGGCAAGCACATGGTCTTCATGGCGGACGACCATGAGTATCTCTCGGAGCAAGTAGCTGCCAGGGCTGGCGCGGCTGCTGGCGGACCATCAGGGCTCCAAGTGAATCGTGCTTTTTGACATCGACAAAGGGTCGGACGAATTCATCGCCGAAGTCGCGTTGAACATGCCGGGCGATCCCAGGGCTGTGGACAGTTTTTTCTGCAAGCTCTGAATCGGGTTAGGTGCACGAGGTCTGCATCAGTCACCCAGCCACGCTTTGACGACTTTTGGGCTGAATTTGACCTGGCTCCCCAGCTTTCGGTGTGGCAAGCCAAGTTCCCTCAGCTTGGTGACGTGGCGGAGGCTGCATCGGGCATAACTCGCCACGTTCTCGATCGTCCAGAGGCTCTCAGTGGGTTTCCAAGTTCTTCGTGCAATGCATGAAGACCAAGTGGGGCAGCTGCAAACACCGCGCAGGACACATCCGTCTCAACACGCAACTTGCCAAAAAGCCCAGGAAACTGCTCGAACACGTCATTGCGCATGAACTGGCTCATCTGCTGGAACCCACGCACAATGAGAGTTTCATGGCCCTTCTGCAAAACCACTTTCCCAGGTGGCGGGAAGCCCGTGCGCAGCTGAACGAACTGCCTCTATCCTCTGAGCTTTCGTCCCCAGAGCACCTGAACAGAACAGGTGACGTTGACTGAGACAATCTCCCGCCTGCACCGCTCTGACTTCAGAAAACATGGACTGCGGCAGCCCTGCTGCCGAGCATCACCCCAGGCACACATTCCCCCAATGCGCTCCGCACCTGCAAAGCCTCACGCCAGCAACCACCCCCATCAGCCTATCCGCCAGTAGAGGTGGCTTGAAAAAAAACAGCCGCCCTGCTGCGCAGTCCAAAAGCTTCACTCCTGCTCAAGTCACCCTGTCAGGCTTTTGGATGCGCTCACGTTCGCGTTTGAAACGTTCGTTCGCGGATGACCGATGCTTTTCCCCTGACGCGTGAGGCGGCGCTGCGGCGCTGGCGTGAGTTCCTGCCCAGGGTGAGCGCCTACGGGGCACGACGCAACGCGGTCAGGCCGCCACATGACGACGTCTCGCGACTTTCTCCGGCCATCCGCTTCGGCCTGATCCGGCCCGAGGAAATCGTGCGCGACACCCTGGCCCGTCACCCCCTGAGCCGGGTGGAGAAATGGGTGCAGGAGCTGTGCTGGCGCAGCTACTGGAAAGGCTGGCTGGAGATGCGTCCGCAGGTCTGGAGATCCTGGCGGCAACGCCTGCGTGAACTGCATGCCAGCCTGCCCGAGGAACAGCTCGCCAGAGCCCGGCAGGTCAGCGAAGGGCGCAGCGGTGTGGCGGTGATGGATCGCTTCGCGCTGGAACTGCGGCAGACCGGCTACCTGCACAACCATGCACGCATGTGGTGGGCCAGCTTCTGGATCCATGCCGAACGGCTGCCCTGGGAGCTCGGCGCCGAGTTCTTCTTCCAACATCTTCTGGACGCGGACCCGGCGAGCAACCTGCTCTCCTGGCGCTGGGTCGCCGGCCTGCAGACGGCAGGCAAGACCTACCTGGTGCGCCGCAGCAACCTGGAACGCTGGTGCGACCCCTCCCTGGTGTCCGACACGACCGGACTGGAACGATTGGAAGACGGATGCGTCACCCCGTTCGTGCCCCGGGATCACGTCGACCTCACGCGCCACCCGCCGCCTGTTCTCGACACCTTCTGCCCGCCCTTGAAAGGCAGGGCCGGCCTCTGGGTTCATGCCGATGACCTGTGCCTGGAAGACAGCCCGCTGGCTTCATGCCAGCCGGTGGCGGCGGTGGCCTTCACCTCGCTCTCGACCTACCGTCGCCTTGGACTCAGCGAGGCGCGCATCCAGTCCATCCATACCGCCCTGACCGACGGACTGACGCGCGCCGGAACTCATCTGGGCTGCGCCACCCTGCTGCGTGACGCGGATTCCACGGCCCAGGGCCTGGCCGAATGGGTGAAGGCTGAACGACTGGATGCGATCGTCGCCCTGGCGCCCCATGTCGGTCCGGTGGCGGATGCCCTGCCCCGCATCCAACAGGCCTTGCAGGTCATGAACGTGCCGCTGCATCTGCTGCGCAGGCCCTGGGATGGCACGTTGTTTCCCTGGGCGAGGTCGGGCTTCTTCCCGTTCTGGGAAAAGGCGGGACGATGGCTGGCCTCCCAGGATGCCCAACCCAGCCTGAACCTCCGATGAAAGGCGTCAAAAAACAGCACCTGCCGGAAAAGATCTGCGCCTCCTGCGGCCGGCCCTTTGCCTGGAGGAAGAAGTGGGAGCGCGACTGGGAGCAGGTGCGCTTTTGCAGCGACGCCTGCCGCCGCAACAAGCCCGCGACGGCGAGCAGGACGGGCCCGACCTAACCAACAATAACATCTCATGACGCACGAAATCCTGATCCTTCACGCCGCCGTCACCTGGATGCTCACCGGGCTCATCTGGACCATCCAGATCGTGCATTATCCGCTGTTCGAGCAGGTGGGGGAGAATCGCTTCGTACGCTACCATGCGCGTCACATGCGACGCATCACCTGGGTCGCCGGGCCTCTTATGCTGGTCGAGGCGGGCAGCGCGGCCCTGCTGTTTTCCCTGGGTGAAAGGTCGCCCTGGTTCAGTCTTGGCCTGGTGGCGCTCGCAGCCGTCTGGGTTTCCACCCTGCTGCTGCAGGTTCCGCTTCATGACCGCCTGACAAGGGGCTACGACCGGCAGACGATCCGCCGCCTGAGCTTCACCAACGGCATCCGCACCCTGGGCTGGACCCTGCGCGCCGCCTGCCTGCTGATGATGCTCCGGCCGGGTTGATTTACTCGGGCCGGCGTCTTCGGAGCCACAGGCAGGCCAGGGCCAGCGAGAACATCGCGACCCTGGAGGGTTCAGGGACAGCGACCAGGGAGATCGCCCCGCTAGCCATGAAGTCGCTGATGTCCCAGATGTACCCGCTGCCGAACACGTCAGGAAGGTCGAACCCGAGATTGTCATCGCCATTGCCGTAAAGCCTGCCTCCTTGAGCAGCGGCATCAAAACGAGCGTCAAAAACTGGATCATCGGCCAGGCCATCCCAGTCCAGCAGTTGAAAGACCTCAGGGGCTGTCGGCACAAAGGAAGTCGGTCCCGCCACGGTCAGATTCCCCTGAAAACTCAGGACACTCTCCCCCGTCCCGGAAAAGCTCAACCGGTCGGCATTCTCCGTCTGTCCCGGATCAATGCCAAGAAATATCGAACTGCCCTGCTGAAAGTCGAAGGTGCCACTTCCATCCAAAGGGATGAACGACAGGGTGCCGATGGTTTCGGTGGCCGCATCATCGCCCACATGAACACTCGTGCCGGAGGCAGCCGTGAATGCAGAGCCCAGAATCAGCCCCGAGCCAAGCAACTGCCCACCATTCAGCAGCACAGCACCTGTGCCGGTGGATCCAGTGCCTTCCACCAGCAGGGTTCCGCCGCTGATGATGGTTGCGCCGGTGTAGTCGTTCATGTTTGAAAGCACCAGCAAGCCGTCGCCTTGCTTGGCCAGGCCTCCGGAATCCGTGTCGGAGATGACCCCGGCAAGGGTGAGAGTCTGTCCCGAGCCGACAAAAACGGTGAAGTCACCGGATGCATCATCCGCGATGGAAACATCCCCTTCAAAAGCCGCCGAAACAGCCCCAGGGGCCATTGCGATCGTCTTTTGCCCCCCAAGATTGCCGACAATCAACGACATTGAGGAGGCGACAACCACACCATTTCCGAGCTCAAGCCTCGCACCCGTTCCGTCCAAATTAACGGATGTCCCGGCCCCCAGTGCATCGGAGGAAAGCACTCTCAGCGTCATTTCCTCACCCACTTGAGTGCCACCACCATGGGTGTTGCTCCCTGAAATCACGATGGTCCCCCCATCCCCGCCACCACGTCGTTGAAGAGCCAGCTGACCGGCACCGGAAATGCTGCCGCTCAGCGTCAGCGTGTCACCGGCACCCGCCACCACCTTAAAATCACCCGGATTTGTCTCATGGATCGTCAGGTTTCCTGAATGGGTGGCTGAAATCCCGTCGCCAAGACTCAGGGTTTTGGTGAACCCGGTGTTTCCAATCACCAGGGCATTGGTCACCGTGATGCTGGCGCCGATCTCCAGCTCAGCCGAGGTGTTGTTCAAGGTGATGGCTCCAGTCCCGGCGGCCGAGCCGTTTTGAAGCCGCAAACGGCCTGCATTGACAG
>JBIIRD010000040.1:0-49576 GCA_044341745.1 Prosthecobacter sp.
CATGAACTCCGTGGCGAACGGCAAGGTGTACCTGAACACGCCCTTCAAGCAGATGTATCTTCCGGCTTCGGCAGGCGATGCCGGTGGCGCCATTGGATCGGCGTTTGTCGTGGCGCGTCAGGTGGCGACCGGACCGCGCTTTGTCATGGATCATGCCTATGTCGGACCACGGGCCACGGAGGCCGAGGTCGAGTCGCTGCTGACTGCGCGCGCGGCCGACCTGCGGGCGGAAGGATGCACGGTGACGAAGATGGAGGATGAAGGAGAGCTTTGCCGTGCCACGGCCGAGGCGATCACCGAAGGCCGGGTGATCGGCTGGTTCCAGGGGCGCATGGAATGGGGGCCGAGGGCGCTTGGTAACCGCAGCATCCTGGGAGACCCACGCCGGGCGGACATGAAGGACATCCTGAACCTGAAGATCAAGCGCCGCGAATCCTTCCGGCCGTTTGCGCCGAGCATCCTGCGCGAGTGCGTGAGCGAGTGGTTTGAGCAGGACGATGACGTGCCCTTCATGATGGAGGTGTTCCAGGTGCGGCCTGAAAAGCGCTCCATCGTGCCGGCCACGACGCATGTGGACGGTTCTGGGCGGCTGCAGACGGTGCATCGCGAAACCAACCCGCGCTATCATCGCCTCATCAGCGCGTATCGGGAGATGACGGGCGTGCCGATGCTGCTGAACACCAGCTTCAACGAGAATGAACCGGTCGTCTGCCGTCCGCAGGAGGCGCTGGACTGCTTCCTGCGCACGAAGATGGATTTGCTGGTTTTGAACGACCACATCATCCGTCGATAGATCCGCAGATTTCGCAGATGGGTCAGATGGGTGACTGGAGTGGGATGGTGGAGATTTTTTGGGGCTGGAAGGGGGGTTTGATTGAGCGGGGATGGACGGGCGGGTGACTTTAGTGGCTCGTCAGGTCAATGGGATGGATGCTTATGAATCAAGAGAGAGTGAAGATTGAAGCTGGGGCTGGGCTGCGTGATCCGAGGACTTATGCGATCATTGGAGCGGCCATGGAGGTTCATCGTGAGCTGGGCTGCGGCTTTCATGAGGTGATTTTTCAGGATGCTCTGGAGGTGGAGTTCAGGCTGCGCGGAATCCCTTATTTTCGGGAGAAGCCTTATCATGTGTTCTACAAGGGGCGCCGGCTGCCCTCCTTCCACAGGCCTGGCTTCATCTGCCATGAGGAGATTGTGGTCGAATTGAAGGCGCTTTCTGAAATCAAGGGGCAGGAGGAGTCACAGATCCTGGGCTACCTGAAGGGCACGGGATTTCAGACAGGACTTCTGATCAATTTCGGCACCCCCCGCCTCTGGCACAAAAGATTCATCCACGCCTCCCAATGGCTGCCAGAAGCCGTCTGCATCCCCGAAGCCACAGCTCCATGAACATCACCAGCTGTCCCGTGAAAACAACACCGGCCAAGAAGACGCCAAGCCAGTCCCTTGTCTGAACCAACTGCGAATCCGAAAACTATCTATCCGAGTCATCTGAGTCATCTGCGGATCATGAAAGGGATACTTTTAGCCGGTGGAACCGGGTCGCGGCTTTATCCGCTGACCCGGGTGGCGAGCAAGCACCTGCAGGCGGTGTATGACAAGCCGATGGTGTATTACCCGCTGACGGTGCTGATGGCGGCGGGGATTTATGAGATCTGCATCATCACCACGGCGCAGGACCAGGATCGGTTTCGGGCCTTGCTCGGGGATGGCGGGGCGTGGGGCATCCGGCTTGAATACCGGACGCAGGAGCGGCCTGCGGGGATTGCGGAGGCGTTCCTGATTGCCGAAAGCTTCATCGGTGGTTCACCGGTGGCCCTGATGCTGGGCGACAACATTTTCTTTGCCGGTGACGCCTTCCCCCGTGCGGTCAGGGAGTTTCAAGATGGGGCGACTGTTTTTGCCTATCACGTCAACGATCCAGAGCGCTATGGCGTGGTGGAGTTTGACCGGGAGGGCAGGGCGGTGTCGCTGGAGGAAAAGCCTGCGGAGCCGAAGAGCAACTTCGCCGTGCCCGGCGCCTATCTGTATGACGCCGGGGTTGTGGAAATGGCCCGGCGTCTGAAGCCCTCCGCGCGAGGTGAGCTGGAGATCACGGATGTGAACCAGGCCTATCTTGCCGAAGGCCGGCTGCAGGTGGTGAGGATGAGCCGCGGCACCGTGTGGCTGGATGCCGGGACGAGCAGCAGCCTGCATGAGGCCTCGTCGTATGTGGAGACGATCGAAAAGCGCCAGGGCATGAAGCTGGGCTGTCCGGAGGAGGCGGCGCTGAGACGCGGCTATCTCAGCCTGGAGTCCTTTGAAGCCCTGGTCGCCGCCATGCCGAGCTGTGAGTATCGCGACTATCTGTCCGACCTGGCGGCGGAGGTGCGTCGCGTGGGGCTGACAGCCGCCTGAACCCTCATGAACCTGCTTGTCAGCGGCGGCGCCGGATTCATCGGCTCGAACCTTGTGAGGTTTCTCGCGGGGCGTGCTGAGGTGAAGCGGCTGATCAACCTGGACTGCCTGACTTATGCGGGGCATCTGGAGAACCTTGAAGGCATGGCGGAGCATCCTGGTTACGTTCATGAAAGGACGGATCTGCGCGACAAGGCCGCGGTCGTGGAGGTGGTTAGGCGGCATCAGGTGACGCATGTCATGCACCTGGCGGCCGAGTCGCATGTGGACCGTTCCATCACCGGCCCTGCGGATTTCATCCACACCAACATCGTCGGCACCTTTCATCTGCTGGAGGCCTGCCGGGATGCCTGGATGCGCGAGGGTTCGACGGTGGAAGGACGGCGGTTCCTGCATGTCTCCACGGATGAAGTTTATGGCTCGCTGGGAGAGGAGGGTCTTTTCACGGAGACCACCGCCTATGCGCCCAGCTCACCCTATTCAGCGAGCAAGGCGGCGGCTGACATGCTGGTGCGTTCCTATCATCACACCTACGGACTGCCGGTGCTGGTGACGAATGGTTCGAACAACTACGGCCCGTATCAGTATCCGGAAAAGCTGATCCCGGTGGTGATTCAGAGCCTGCTCGGCCGGCGGCCGGTGCCTGTGTATGGCGACGGTCAGAACGTGCGTGACTGGCTGTTTGTCGGCGATCATGTGCAGGCGCTGTGGCGGGTGCTGAACGCGGGCCGTGTGGGCGAGACCTACAACCTTGGGGGGCGTCATGAGATGACCAACCTGGAGCTGGTGGAGCATCTCTGCGACCTGGTGGATGAGATGAAGCCGGAGCTGGGCGGACATGCGCGAAAGCAGATCCGTTTTGTCGAGGACCGGCCCGGTCATGACCGGCGTTACGCGATCGACGCGAGCAAGGTCGAGCGTGAGCTGGGCTGGCGTCCGGCGCACACCTTTGAAGCCGGGATCCGGGAAACCGTGGCCTGGTATCTCGGGCATCAGGACTGGGTGGAGACGGTGACCCGCAAGAGCAGGGAGAAGGAAGCATGAGCAAGCTGATCATCGAAGCCGGACGGGCCTCCCGTCAGTATTGGGGCGACCTGTGGCGCTACCGTGAGCTGTTTGGCTTTCTGGCCTGGCGCGACATCCTTGTGCGCTACAAGCAGACGGCGATCGGCGTGGCCTGGGCCGTTCTGCGGCCTCTGCTGACGATCCTGATCGGTGCGGGCGTGTTTGGCACCCTGGCGCAGCTTCCTTCCGACGGCGTGCCTTATGCGGTGCTGGTCTGCGCCGGCACGCTGCCGTGGTACTTTTTCTCCAATGCGCTGAGCGAGTCGGCCGGCAGCCTGGTGGGCAACGCCAACCTGATTTCGAAGGTGTACTTCCCGCGCATGATCCTGCCGGCCAGCGCGGTGGTGGTGGCCTTCGTGGACTTTGCCATCTCGATGGTGATCCTTGGCGGGCTGATGGCCTGGTATGGCATGATGCCGACCTGGCGGCTGTGCGCGCTGCCGCTGTTCACGGCCCTGGCCTTTGTCACGGCCATGGGACCTGGGTTGTTGTTCACGGCGCTGAATGTGAAGTATCGTGACTTCCGCTACATCATCCCGTTTGTCGTGCAGTTCGGGCAGTTTGTGTCGCCGGTCTTCTACAGCACCACGGTGATTCAGGATCGCTTTGGCGACTACGGCCGCCTGGTGGTCGCCCTGAATCCGGTGGTGGGGGTGATCGACGGCTTTCGCTGGGCCATCTGCGGCACGACGGAGATGCACTGGGAGAGCTTTGCGCTGTCCTCGCTGCTGAGCCTCGGCTTCCTGGCTTTTGGCGTGCATTACTTCCGTCGAACCGAACGCACCTTTGCGGATGTCATCTGATGGCCTTGATTCACCGCTGCTGGCCTGGTCGCAGGACGAGATCCTCGCGCATCGCTCCGGCTATCATGTGCTTGCCGAGTATCTCGACTGCCCCCGGGTGGTCACTCGGCGCCGCGATCCGTCCGGCGGGCTGGCGCTGCTGCGGACCCGCATCAACCGGCGTTTCACGGCCTCGCGCTGGTGCGTTGGAGGTTCGCTTCAGCTGGAAGCGGAGATCCGCCGCCGGATTCGCGACGGGTTCTCCGGGCCGGTGCATTATCTCTGGTGCGACCGGGACCTGGCGTTCCTTGATCTTCTCACGCTTTTCATGCGGCTGCCGCTCATCGGCACCTTTCACCAGTGTGCGGAGGATCTTCGCCGGATCATCCGCCGCCCTTCGGCGCTGCGCCGGTTTGCCGCCATCATTCTCATGAGCGAATCCCAGCGCGGTTATTTTCTGGAGCAGGGAGTGCGTGAGGATCGCCTGCATCTTGTGCTGCATGGCGTGGACGTGGATCATTTCCAGCCCGCGAGCCTGGAGGCTCCGGCGGCATTCAACGTGCTGAGTGTTGGCGGCACCCGTCGTGACTTTGCCCAGATGCGGCGGGTGATGGAAGGCTGTGCGGAGGACAAGGCTCTGCGATTTGAGGTGGTTGGTCCTGAGGACCAGGCGCGTCATTTCAGAGGACTGGAAAACGTCAGCTACCGGGTGCGGGTGAGTGACGAGGAGCTGCTGGGGCTCTGCCGATCCTGCGCCGCGTTCTTGCATCTGCCGGAAAACGCGACGGCCAACAACGCGATGCTTGAGGCGCTGGCCTGCGGGGCGCCGGTGATCAGCCAGAGGGTGGGCGGAGTGCCTGAATATGTGAACCCGGATTGTGCGCTGCTGTCGGCTCCGGGAGACGTGGCGGCGACGGTGAAGCATCTGCGCCTGCTGGCCTCCAGCCGCGAGAAGCAGGCGGAAATGCGGCGTGCGGCGCGTGCTCATGCCCTGGCGCATGACTGGAGGATGGTGGCGGAGGCGACGCGTGAGGTTTACCGATGTGCGGCATGAGGCATGCGAATTTTGATGTCCATTCAAAGCCTGGTGGCGGGAGGTGCCGAGAGGTTCTTCGTCAACCTGGCCAACGGTCTGGCGGAGAGACACGAGGTGACCTGTTACCTGCCCTTGAAGCGACTGGGCGATCCGGCGCTGACCTCGGCGCTGGCGCCAGGATTGAGGGTGCGTGAGCAGTCCGGATTGACACCGCTGACCTATCGAATTTTTTACAAGCTGACCCTGATGCTGCGTCATCGCCTGCCGGCCTTTGATCCCGAGGGGATGCTGCATGCCACGACGCTGCGCGCCCTGCATCGGCGCCATCGGTTTGACGTGGTGAACACGCACCTCATGCCTGCGGCGAGGCAGGCCTGCGCGGCCTTTGAGCAGGTGCGGCTGCCGGTCACCAAGACGGATCATGGCGACACGGCGCATCCCGACATGCGTCGAGATGGCGTGATCTTCAGGCGGTTGGACGCGCTCATCTGTCCTGCGGCGGCGAATGCCGGGAAGGCGCGGACGCAGCCCTTTTCCTCACGCTGCCGCATCACCCGCATCCCACATGGTCACCGGGTTTCAGCGAATCCTTCGGCGCTGCCGCCTTTTGAGGGCGTGACGTTTGGCATGGTGGCGCGGGGTGTGGCGGACAAGGGTTGGCACGAAGCCGTGGCTGCGGCGCGACGGGTGCGTGGGCGCATGGGGCGCGCCCTGCGGCTGGTGCTGGTGGGCGACGGTCCGGCCTTGGCAAGGTTGCGTGACGAGACGCAGGCCGAACCTTGGATTGTGCATGCCGGTCATCAGCAGGACGCCGCGGCATGGATCCGGGGATTTGACGTGGGCCTGCTGCCCTCCTGCCTGGCGGAGGAAAGCCTGCCCCTGAGCGTGATTGAATATCTGCTGTGCGGCAGGCCGGTCATCGCCACCGCCGTGGGAGGCATTCGTGAGATGCTTGGTGATGCAGGTATGCTTGTGCCGCTGGCGGCAGAGGGACGTGCGGATGTCGGAGCGCTGGCGCAGGCCATGGAGCAGATGATGGATGCCGGGGTGCGGGCAGGGTTTGCCGCTCGGGTGCCGCGGGCTGCGTCCGCCTTTGACCTGGGGCGCTGTGTCACCGCCTATGAGGAGCTTTTTGAAGAGTTGCTGCGACTGAGCGCATGAGCTTCGCCTATCCCTTTTCCCTGGTGCGGAAGCCGTTGAACATCCGGCTTGCCGACGGCCTGCGCCGGGTGCCGTGCCTGGGACGTCTGGCGCCTCTGGTATCAGCCATGCCCTGGCTTCCGGCACGGGGCATCATGCGCTATCAGGACCGGTTGCTGGAGTTTGACGGGCACAACAGTCAGTTTCATGCCCTTTACGCACCGCAGCATGCGGCCGGTTATGAACTGGAGACCTGCGTGCTGCTGAGCCTGCTGCTGCGCGGGGCGGACACCTTTGTGGATACCGGGGCGAACTGGGGTTTCTTCACCCTGATGGCGCTGTCACTGCCCGCCTTCAACGGGCGCTGCGTGAGTTTTGAGCCGCATCCGCGCAGTTTTGCGGACCTGCACAGCCTGATCAGCCAGGCCGGCATGGAGTCACGCGTCACCCTGCATCCCAAGGGGCTGGCCTCAAGGCCGTGCGGTCTGCGTCTTCAGGGCGGCATGAGCGACAGCGGCTGTGTGCGGCTGGTAAGCGAGGGCGATGGGGCGGAGGTGGCCGTGACGACACTGGATGAGGCGGTTTCCGGCGATGTCGGTGTCATCAAGATGGACGTCGAGGGCATGGAGCATGAAGTGCTGCGCGGCGCTGAAAGGCTGATCCTGGAGCAGCGCCCGTTCATCATCCTGGAAAACACGCTGGATGATGAGGCGCATTTTCGTCAGCCCATCGACTGGCTGGGTGCGAAGGGTTATCGCTGCCTGGTGCCGGCGCTGTTTGTGCATTCGGGAGGCACGACGCATCTGCATCACTATGGAAGCCCGCCGTTGAACGAGGGGGCAAGGTTTGAGACGGACAAGCTGGTGTTCATGCCGGTGACGGAACGGACGCGTGAATGGTTTGCCCGGCAGGTGAACCTGCTGGCCTGCCCCCAGGAACGCCTGGGGGAACTTCCCGGAGAACTGCATGGCTGAGAGCATGTCCTGGCTGAGGAGCCTGCGTGAATGGCGGCGCCTGCTGCCCTTCATCGGCAGGCCCTGCCTGATCGTGCGGAGGTATGGGGGACTGGGGGACCTGCTGTCGTTGATGCCAGGGCTGGAGGCGTTGAAGCAAAAGCATCCGGCGCATGCGCTGATCCTGGTGACTTCGCCCGGGCTTGTGAAGATCGCCGCCCTGGCGGGTGTGGCGGCGCTGGTGCTGCCAAGCACGCTGCGCGGCAGCGGCTGGCTGGCCTCGGTGTTGAAGCCTGCGCAGGATTTCACCCCGCGGCTTGCCGATGAACTGGAGCCGCCCCGTCCGCGTCCGCGCCGGTTGTTGATGGAGGAGTTTGCGGGCCTGTTGAAGGTGGAGCTGAAGGCGCCGCAGCCGGTGCACATCGCCCCTCTGCCAGAAAGCCTGGATGCGGTTCGTGCCCGCCTGGCCGACGCCGGGGTGCCGGTGCAGAAGCTGGTGGTCATTCACACCGGTCCGAGCTGGCCGGTGAAGCACTGGCCTGATTCGCATTGGTGCATGCTGGTGGAGGGATTGAAGGCGCGGGGGCAGGTCGTGGTTCAGGCGGGGGCAAGCGGGCACGATGGCCATGCGCAGGTGCAGATGCCCGCGGTTGCCGGTGCCATCGACTGGCGTGACCGGCTGGAACTTCCCGAACTGGCGGCGCTGCTGTCCCTGGCGCGGCTGTTCATTGGCATCGACTCCGGACCGCTGCATCTGGCCGCCAGTGTCGGCGTGCCGGTGGTCGGGTTGTTTGGGCCGACCGATGCGTCCAGCATCCTGCCGCCGCTGGTGGAAGCCACGGCCGTGCATGCGGAGCTTGCCTGCCTGGGCTGTCATCATCATGCCGACGGCCCGCTGCACTGGCGCAGCGGCTGTCCGCATGAGACGGCCTGCATGAAGTTGATTGACCCGGACGCGGTGATCCGGGCTTGTGAGCTGAGATTGAACCCAGGGATTGGTCGTGCCTGACACGAGGCGGTCCCAGAAAACCATGCCTGAAGAACCCATCATCGCCGTCGAAGGCGTCAGCAAATGCTACACGCTGAACCATCTTTCGGGGCAGGCCTCCTACCGGAAGTTCAGTGATGCGCTGATCCAGGCCGCGAAGGCGCCGATGCGCTGGATGAAGGGCGGCGCGCAGATGGATGCGGGCCGGGAACGTGAGGAGTTCTGGGCCTTGAACGAGGTGTCGTTTGAAATCCAGAGGGGAGAGGTGGTGGGCATCATCGGGCGCAATGGTGCGGGCAAGAGCACGCTGTTGAAGATCCTCAGCCGCATCACGGAGCCGACGAAGGGACGCATCACGCTGGGCGGGCGCGTGGCTTCGCTGCTGGAGGTGGGCACGGGTTTTCATCCGGAGCTGACCGGGCGCGAGAACATCTATCTGAACGGCGCCATCCTCGGCATGACGAAGGCGGAGATCCGGGCGAAGTTTGACGAGATCGTGGACTTTGCGGAGATCGAGAAGTTCCTGGACACGCCGGTGAAGCGTTACAGCAGCGGCATGTATGTGCGGCTGGCCTTTGCGGTGGCCGCGCATCTGGAGCCGGAGATCCTGATCGTGGACGAGGTGCTGGCGGTGGGGGATTCGCAGTTTCAGGCAAAGTGCCTGGGCAAGATGGAGAACGCGGCGAGCGGCGGCCGAACGGTGCTGCTGGTGACGCACAACATGCTGATCACGCGCCGGCTGTGCTCCAAGGCGATGCTGCTGGAGGCGGGTCGCATCCGCGGGTTTGGCGAGACGGCGGGCATCGTGTCCGACTATGAGGAACGCGGCCTGACCCAGGCGCAGCCGCATCTGGCGCATTTGTTTCATGTGCGGCGCTGGTGGGCGGGCGGGCCGGAGGCGGCGGCAGAATCCAGTCATGTGTATGATGAGAGGCAGGCGCCGGAGTTTTGCTTTGAGCTGCATGCTCCGCGTGCGGCGACACGTTCGAACCTGGGCCTGCATTTGCGGGATGCTTCCAACACGCTGCTGGTGAGCCTGCACATCGAGCCTTTTGAAGCTCCGGAGGGCAGGCTGCTCATCCGTTTGAAGCTGGCCTCGCTGCCGTTGCTCCCGGGAGTGTATCGCTGGCAGGTGGGGCTGGTCGTGCAGGGAGAGCTGGTGCTGCAGGAGACGCTGCTTCCCGAGCTGCATGTGACCTCGGAAAGCCACGGTCATCCTCAGCCGGGATGGACGCCTTTGATGAACCTGGCCTACGACTGCGAGTGCAAGCCGCTATGATCTCGGTCATCATCCCCGCCTGGAACGCGCTCCGCTGGCTGCCGGAGACGCTGGGCAGCGTCATGACGCAGGAGGGGGGCGGGTTTGAGGTCATCCTGGTGGATGACGGATCCACGGACGGAACCGGCGATTATGTCGCCCGGGAGTGGCCGCAGGTGAGGCTGGTGCGTTCTGCGAACCGCGGTGTCAGTCATGCGCGCAACCTGGGCACGGCCGAAGCGCGTGGAGATCTGGTCAAGTATCTGGATGCGGATGATGTTCTGATGCCCGGCGCGCTGGCAAGGCAGGCTGCCCTGATGTTGGCGCACCCGGAGGCGGACGTGGTGTATGGAGACTGGCAGCGGCTGGAGGAGCTGGCGGATGGCGGATTCAGTCCTGGCGAGCAGGTCAGGCGCAGCCTTGAAGACGTGGATGCGGACCCGCAGCTGGCGTTGTTTGCCACCTTCTGGTGTCCCACGGGCGCGTATTTGTTCAGGCGTGGTTTTCTGGAGAAGGTGCTGCCTTGGAAGGAGTGGCTGCCGGTGGTTCAGGACGCGCGGTTTGTCTGGGATGCGGCGGCGGCCGGAGCACGCTGGGTGCATGATGAGGTCGTTTCGGTGCTTTACCGGCAGCATCTGAAAGGCTCGGTCTCCACCCGCAGCCGGGCGGCTTTTTTGAGGGACTGCCTGAAGAACGCGCTGAGCATTCAGGAGGAGTGGCGGCGGAGGTCCACGCCTGATCAGTGGGTGGTGCGCCAGGGCAGGATCATCGGGACGCTGGCGGCTTTGACTCGGCAGGCGGCGGCGATTGACGACACGTTGTTCGAGGAATGTGCGCGGCATCTGGAGGCTGTCAGTCCTGACTACCAGCCGACCGCGCCGCGCTGGCTGGCGGCCTGCTCCCGCGTGACGGGCTTCAGCCGTGCGGCGAAGCTGGCGGGGCTGGCGGACCGGGTGCGCGGCCGGATCTGGATTGACGGTCAGGCCGCGGCCAGATAAGCGCAGACAAACTTACTTTTGATCATGAGTCATTTCGACGCCCAGGCGTATTACACGCAGCATTATTCATCCTCGAACACGGCGGACTGGGAGGGCATGTATGAGCGTGGTGACTGGCCCTCGGCGATGTATCGGCTGCCTGCGGAGCAGACGCCGCAGGAGCATGGGCACGGCGTGGTGTATCATCTGCTGCGAGCCTGCGCGCCCTTCAACCGCACCCTGGACATCGGCTGCGGCTCCGGGGATTTCATCCTGCCGATCCGCGGCATGAGCCAGGAGTCCCACGGGGTGGACATCGCCTCCTTTCCGGCCGCCTGGGCGGTGCTGGAGCGACGTCATGGCATCCGCTGCCAGACCCATGACCTGGACAAGGGTGACCTGCCGTTTCCGGACCATCATTTCTCCGCACTGACGATGATCATGGTGCTGGAGCATGTCTTTGACGTGGAGCATGCGGTGAGTGAAATCGCGCGCGTGCTGGAGCCTGGCGGTGTGGCGGTGGTGCAGGTGCCGAACATCGCGTATTTGAAGCGGCGGATCGAGCTGCTGCTGGGCAGGCTGCCGATCACGGCGGACACCTCGGATCCTGAATTCAAGGAGTCCTGGGACGGGCAGCATCTGCATCAGTTCACCCTGGACGCGCTGCGCATGGTGATGGGACGAAACTGGCTTCAGGTGGAGAAGTGCCACTGCTTCGGCCGGCTCGGCCAATGGCGCTCGCTCTGGCCGACGCTGCTGGGAGGTGACCTGACGGTGCTGGCGCGCAAGCAGGGGAAGAGGTCATGACATCCTTGGAAAACATCGCGGTCAGGCTGCGGCATCTTCCGGGCCTCCGGCAGTTGAGGCCGCTATGGTCGGCCCTGCGTCCCCTGTATGAAGGGGTGCTGAAGGCTGCTGCCGGCGACAAGGGGCTGCCGCGTCTGATCAATGGCATGGACTCCATCCGTGTGCTGCCGGAATGGCGGAACCTCGGAGGCACCTATGAGCCTGAGGTTTGGAGGCTGCTGCTGCCGGCCATTCGTCCCGGTGACATCATCGCCGATGTGGGGGCGCATGTGGGCTTGTATGCGGTGGCCATGGGGGCACGCACGGGAGTCTCAGGCAGGGTGCTGGCCGTTGAGGCGGACCCTCGAAATCTGAAGCATCTGCGCGCTCATCTGAAGCTGAATGAGGTGGACGGCATCGTGGAGGTGGTGCCGAAGGCCCTGTCCGATCACGAAGGCCGTGCGGTATGGCACAGCCAGGACGTGCAGTCGGGGCTTGTGCCAGAAGCCGAGGGCGGGCAGGGCGTGAGCGTGGAGATGACCACGCTCGACCGGTTGGTGGGGGAGGGACGGCTCGACCTGATGCTGGTGGACATTGAAGGTTTTGAAGAGGCGGCGTTGCGTGGCGGCGCCCGGTTGCTGGCCGACCCCGCGAGGCGTCCGCGCATGATCGTGGTGGAGGTGCATCCCTATGCCTGGCCGACGTCCGGAGGCAGTTCGGCCACGCTGCTCAGCCTGCTGCGCGAAGCGGGGTATGAAGTGCACTGGATGGATGGCCGTCCGGTGACGGAAATCACCGCCTACGGTCATGTGATGGCGGTGCCTGTGAAGGAGCAGAGATCATGAACTGGACCGCCCTCCTGCGCCTTCTGCGTCCGCATCAGTGGAGCAAGAACCTGCTCTGCCTGCTGCCGCTGCTGCTCAGCGGACGCTGGCATGAGAAGGAGTGCGTGCTGGGCTCGCTTTCCGCGATGGCCGCCTTCAGCCTGCTGGCATCGTTCATCTATGTGATGAACGACCTGATGGACGTGCGTGCGGACCGGGCGCATCCAAAGAAGCGTCTTCGTCCCCTGGCTGCGGGTGAGGTGAGCGTGCCAGCGGCTCTGGGGATGGCGGCGGCTTTGGTTTGCCTGACGGTGCTGCTGGCCTGCTGGCAGCCGGAAAAGGCCCGATGGTGGCTGACCTGCTACATGGTGACAGCGCTGGCTTACAGCTGGAAGCTGAAGACTTATCTGGTGATGGATGTTGTGGCGCTGGCTTCCTTTTACGGGCTGCGGGTGCTTTATGGTGGCGCCGCCGCAGGCATCCCTGTGACGGTCTGGACGATGGTCTTCTGCCTGTTTCTCTTTTGCACCCTGGCGCTGGTGAAGCGATATGCGGAGGTGGCGGCGCAGGAGGAGTCCCAGCCTGCGGATCTTTCCGCCCTGAGACGGCCCTATCGTGTTCAGGACCGCTCGGTGCTTCTCGGCCTGGCCTGCGGCGGTGCGAACACGTCCCTGCTGGTGGTGGCGCTTTATCTCAACAGTCCTGAGGTGCGGGCCATTCATCAGCATCCGCAGTGGCTCTGGCTGGTGCTGCCGGCGCTGATGTACTGGCTGGCACGCATCCTGGTGATCGTTCATCGCGGCGAGATGCATCATGATCCGCTGGTGTTTGCGTTGCGGGATCGTTCGAGCTGGATCGTGCTCTCCTGGATCGTCGCAGTGCTGGTGGTTTCCAAGTAGGGGCATTGGGTCTCCCTGGTTCCTTTTAACTTCCTCCCCTCGTGCTTCCCCGCCGACTTCTTCAGCAACTGCGGCCTTTGATCTGCCCTCTTGAGCCGTTGCTGGAGCAGATGCCAGTCCGTGCACGGGTTCTGGACATCGGCTGTGGCACGGGCGCGCTGCTGCTGCGGGCGGTGAAGGATGACAAGGTGGTGCAAGGACTGGGCGTTGATGTCAACGAACCTGCCCTGGAGACGGCGAGGGAGACCTGGAGGGCGATGCGGGAGTCTTATCCTCATGTGAACCTGTCCTTCATCCCAAGCCGGGATCTGTCGGAATCTGCAGGTTCCTGGGAGGTGGTGACGATGATTGATGTCATTCATCACGTGCCGAAGGCAAGCCAGGAGGCGTTTTTGCGCGAGGCGTTCCGGCGTGTTGCCCCCGGCGGGCGCATGATTTACAAGGATGTCTGCCTGCGTCCGCTGTGGAAGCGTGCCATGAACCGTCTGCATGATCTGGTGATGGCGCGGCAGTGGATCAGCGAAGTGCCTCTGGAAAAAGTGCGCAGGTGGGCCGCTCAGGAAGGGTTGAGCGTGGTGCAGGAGCGGCACTATGGACGCCTTTGGTATGGTCACGAACTGCTGGTGCTGGTTCGTGATGCGCCGTCCGCCGGTGCCTTGATCCAGGAAGGATCTGAGGGGCTGGCAGGCGCGCCAGGATTCAATCAAGGGACTGATTTGTGAAGGTTCTGCATGTGCCATACGCCTGGCATCCGGATCCCTGCGGGGGCACGGAGGTTTATGTGCGGGCGCTGATCGCCGGCTTGCGTGAGTCTGGCTGGGAGAACGAGGTGGCCGTGGGCACCTGTGCGGTGACGGGGAGGTTTTCAGACACCGCCGACTCGGTGCTGACGCATCGTGTGCCCGCTCCGGCCTCCTTGACTCAGTCGGTTTTGTATGGTGCCGGAGAGCCGTCCTCGGCTGACGATTTTGCCCGCCTGCTGGAGGAGCGCCGGCCGGACGTCGTGCATTTCCATGCCTTCACGCCCGTGATCTCCGTGCTCTGGCTTCAGGCGGCGCGTGACCGGGGCATCGCCTGCGTTTACACCTATCACACGCCGACGCTGGCCTGCGGGCGCGGCACGTTGCTGCGCTGGGGCGAGGTTCCCTGTGACGGGGAGATGAAGCCGCTGCGCTGCTCCGCCTGCACCCTGCATGGCCTGGGTGTCGCCAGGCCGGCTTCCT
The DNA here is from genome assembly GCA_044341745.1 of Prosthecobacter sp. Lineage (GTDB taxonomy): Bacteria > Verrucomicrobiota > Verrucomicrobiia > Verrucomicrobiales > Verrucomicrobiaceae > Prosthecobacter. Next base: position 14,329 of record JBIIRD010000040.1, read on the forward strand.
GGGCTCTGACTCTGTTTTCCGCCGTCACCGCCCGCCTGTTTTCGAGAGTGCCGTTCCGCATCTGGCCGCTGATGAGGCTGCGTCGTCAGGCCGTGCGGCGCTGGATGGGGGAGATGAACCGCATTGTGGCGCTCAGCACCTGGTCGAAGGCGCTCCTGGAGCGCAACGGCGTGCCTGGGGCCAGGCTTCGGCTGGTCAGGCACGGCCTTGCGTGTCCAGGGCTCGGCGCGCCTGAGGGCGGAACTGCGGAAGGGGCGGGGGTGATCCGTCTGGGATTCTTCGGCCGGGTGGACAGGGCGAAGGGCCTGGGCCTGCTGGCGGAGGTGCTCCGGCTGCGGCCGGACTTGAATGTGGAGGTGCACTGTCATCTCATCGGGGAGGCGGCAGCCGAACCAAAAATGCAGGAAATGCTGCGGCGGCTGCGTGCGGATGCAAGGGTACGGGTGCATGAGGCCGCGCCGCCGGAGTCGGTGGTCCGCGTGATGTCCGGGTATGCGGCGGTGCTGGTGCCCTCGCAGGGCTTTGAAACCGGACCGCTGGTGGTGCTGGAGGCCTTTGCCGCTGGAGTGCCGGTGATCGGCTCCGACCTGGGCGGCATTGCCGAATGGGTGACGAAGGAGGTGGACGGGCTGCTGTGCCCTGCCGGCGATGCCGGAGCCTGGGGGCTGGCGCTGGAAAGGTTCACGACGGATGCAGCGCTTCGCATGAGGCTGCGTGAAGGTGTGAAGCCGCCGCCCGGCATGACGGAGGTGGCGGCCAGGATGGTTGAAGTTTACAAGGAGGCGATGACAGACCCGGGATGAGGAGCGTGCCGGTCAGCGTGGCGATTCCGGCCTACCGCAGCGGCCCGCTGCTGCGGCAGACGCTTGAGCGCATCTGCGCCTGCAACCCGCTGCCCCAGGAGATCCTGCTGCATTGTGATGGTGGCTGGCAGCCTGAGGCGGTGATGTTCGAAGGGCTGCCGCTGCCGGTGAAGCTTGTTTTTTCCGAAGCCCATGTGGGACCGGGGGGGGGCAGGCACCGGCTTTTTCAGGAGGCGACGTGCGAGCTGGTGGCGGGTTTTGACGATGACTCCTGGCCGCTGGATGAAGATTATTTTGCCCGTGCCCTGGCGGTGATGGAGGTGTTTCCCAAGGCGGTGGTGATGTCGCCGGCGGTTTATCTGAAGGAGAGGCCGGTGCTTGCGGCGCTGCCTGAGGCCGCGCTGGTTCGTTCATTTGCGGGCAGCGCCTCGGTGACGCGGCGTTCGCTTTATCTGGGGCTTCCTGGATACGTGCCGGTGGCGGCGGCTTATGGCGTGGAGGAGACGGACCTCTCGCTGCAGGCGCATGCGGCGGGGCTGGAGATTCTGTTCTGCCCCTGGCTGCGTGCCTGGCATGACCGGCCGAGCGTGGACAACCAGCACTCGGTGCTGCCGTGGATCCGCAACGAGGTGCTGCTGGCCAGTCTGCGTTTTCCGTTGGTGATGCAGCCCTGGGGCTGGGTGCGGGCGCTGCGTCATGTCTGGCGGCACCGGCATGAAACCGGGTGGCTGGCGCCGTTGCGAGCTTTGTTTTCTGCCCTGCCGACCATGGTTGAATACCGCGGGTATCAGCGACGTTACACGACAGGGCAGGTCTGGCGGCATCACCGGCATGTGGAGCGGCGTTTTCTGCTCGCGGAGCCGGATGTGGAGCACAGGCATCCTGCCTTTGATGAATCACAGGCGGGACGCCTGTGCCCCATGCTGCGCCCTGTGCCGGCTCCACCCGCGCGGCGGGTGCTCTACATTCAATACACGAATCCGGGCGATTATCCTCCCTTGGAGCACAGCTCGCGTCTGCTGGCCCGGGAGGGCTGGGAGGTGGAGTTTCTCGGGCTGGCGGGCAGCAGGCCGGTGATGCTTGAGTTTGTGCCGCATCTGCGGGTGAAGGTGCGGAGGATGTGGTACCAGCCGCCAGGATGGATGCAGAAGCTGCACTTCCTGCTGTTCATCGCGTGGTGCCTGTGGCGTGTCTGGCGCTGGCGCCCGCACTGGGTGTATGCCTCGGACGTGCTGTCCACGCCTGCCGCAGAGCTGGTCCGGCGGCTGTTCCCCGTGTGCCGGGTGCTGTATCATGAGCATGATTCACCCATTCCGGGCACGGTCATGGAATCCGGCGTGGCAAGGCAGGTCTGGAGGGCACGTGAGTCTCTGGGCCGCCATGCGGCGGTGGTGGTGCTGCCTAACCAAGAACGCCTGGATGCCTTTCAGGCGGCGGTTCGGCCGCAGGGGCGATGCTTCTGCGTGTGGAACTGCCCGGGTCTGGACGAGGTGCCCGGGCATCCACCGGAGCGTGATGGCGGCGGCCCGCTGCGCGTGCTTTACCATGGCACCATCGTTCCGGAGCGCTTTGGGCCCTACGTGCTTGAGGCGGCGGCGCGCTGTGGTCATGAGGTGCGGGTGCGCCTGATCGGTTATGTGCCCTCGGGCTTCTCCCGTTATGTGGAGGATCTGAAGGAGCTGGCGGGGCGTCTGGGGATCCAGGAGGGCTTTGAGTACCTCGGGTCCATGAGCCATCATGAGGTGCTTCGGCATTCGAGGGATTGTGACGCGGGTCTCTGCCTGCTGAAGATGGACGAGGGCGACATCAACATGAGGTGCATGGTGGGGGCGTCCAACAAGGCGTTTGACTATCTCTCACAGGCGGTGGCGCTGATTGTGCCGGATGATCCTGAGTGGCGTCGGACCTTTGTGGAGGCGGGCTGTGCGAGGCCCTGTGCGAGCCATGACGCCGACGCGCTGGCGGAGGTGTTCCGCTGGATGGCGGAACATCGGGGAGAGGTGGCGGAGATGGGGCGCTGCGGCCAGCTGCTGGTGCGTGAGCGCTGGCACTATGAGGCGCAGTTTGAGCCAGTGCTTGAAAGGATGAACGAAGGATCATGACATCGACGGACACAGACGGCTTCAGCAATGGGCGAATGTGGTCTCGCCGCGGGGCCATGCTGCTGGTTGTGACCTGTCTGCTGGCGCTTCGGCTCTGGTTCATCCCGGGCCAGGAAGAGAGGCTGATCTTTGATCCGGATGAGGCGGAGATGCATGATGTGTCGCTGGGTCCGGTGCTGGGCACGGTGCCGCAGAGGCTGATCTGGCCCGGCGGGCTGATGCGTCATGTGGCGCTGGTGCATCTGGGGGGGGCGGCGCTGCTTCAGGACGTGCCGCGCACGCCGGAGGGACTGGCCTCGCACATCGGCCGGGTGCTGCTGGAGCCAGGGCAGGCCTGGGCCTGGATGCGCTGGACGGGGGCGTTCATCTCAGCCCTGGGTTTTGCGCTGCCCGTCGGCCTGGCGATGAGGCTGGGGGTGCCCTGGGCGTGGGCGGCGGCGCTGGCGCTGGCGGCGGCCTGCTTTCCCCTGCACTGGCGTCATGGCTGCATGACCACGCCGGATGCACTGGCCTGGGGGCTGGCGCTGGCGGCGCTGACGGCGGCCCGTGCGGGGACGATGTCGGTGGAACGAGCTTTTGGTTCGGCGCTGCTGGCGGGGCTGGCGCTGGGCAGCAAGCTGACCCTGCTGCCCATGGTGCCCGCTCTGGCCCTTGCGTGCTGGGACCGACGACTGCCCTGGATGAAGCTGCTGCCGGCCTGGTCGTGCGGGCTGCTGCTGGGCATGCTGGTGGCGACGCCCTGGTTCCTGGCGGATCCTGTGCGGCTGGTGAAGACGATGCTGGGGGTGGTGAAGTTCAAGCCGGGCGAAGCGACGGGTGCGGGGGAGACGCTGAGGCTGCTGCTGCTGGGCATTCCTGTCTGGCTGATCGTGGCGGGGGTGGCCGGCGTTGGAGCCGCCTTTTGCAGCCGGCAGGGCAGGGTGCTGGCGGCGGGAATGATGGTTTCCGTCCTGTGGTTGTTGAAGACCGCCATGGACTCCAAGCAGGTGGTGGACCGTTACTTTCCCCCGCTGGGCATGCTGTTCTTCTTCGCGGCGCTTGTCTGGCTGCTGCCGCTGCTGGCGTCAAGGCTGCAGGGGTGGCGGCGCAGGATGGTTTCGACGGGACTGCTGCTGCTGGCTGCCTGGACCCTGGTCCAGGGCTGGCGTGCGATGGACCTGGAGTGGCAGGAGATGAATTCGCGTCACGCGGTTCATCTGGAGGTGCTGGCGGATTTTCAGAAAACCGGTGCCACCAGGATTGCCCTGGACGCCACGCTTTTTCGATCGCCCATGAGCCTGCTGGCGGATGCGGCCAGCTTTGATGCGGTGGCGGAGCATCTGGAACAGGCTCGGGTGGGGCATCGTGGGGTGGAGGACATGCTGAAAAGTCATGGACTGTCGGGCGCCGCGGTGCGGGTGCTGGGCGGCTTGTTTGATGAAGTGGAGGCGAACCAGTCTGCGCGGCTGCGTGCGATGGCGGCAGGCACCACGGGCAGGCACCGGGTGTGGTGGTTCAACGCCAGCGACAACCCGGTTTACGGACGTCAGTGGGTGCAGGAAGGCGCCGAGGTGGAGGCGGCCCTGGCGGGTGGCGGGCTGGATGTGGCGGTGTTTGCCGGAAAGCTTCCGGCTTCGCTGTCGGGTTTTGTGAGCCGAACCCTGCCTGGAAAAGTGCCGCTGCATGTGGTCCATGCGGTCCGGAAGACAGGAGCAAAATAAGCCGTCGTGAAGGGTCGCGCATGACAGGCGCGGCCCTTCGCCTAACATTAAAAATCGAATGATGAAGTCCAGGATCCGCCAGATTCTTCCCGCCAGCCTGGTCAGGATGTATCGCCGGTTTCGACTGGGGATGGAGTCCTGGATGAACCGCCGCAGGTCGGTCGAGCAGGTGTTCACCAACATCTACCTGGGACGAAAGTGGGGAGGGGATGCGGAGGGAGGGCTGTGCTCGGGGGCCGGTTCTCTGGAGGAGGATGCGGTCGGGCCCTACATCGGCGCGGTGCGTGCCTTTCTGGAAAGGGAGAATCTGTCGTCATGCAGGCTGGTGGATCTTGGCTGCGGGGACTTCCGGGTCGGAGCCAGGCTGGCCCCTTTGGCGGCGTCGTATGTTGGCGTGGATGTGGTGCGGCCTGTGGTTGAGCAAAACCAGGCCGGGCATGCTACGGACCGTGTGAGTTTTCTGCATCGAGACATCCTGAGGGATGAGCTGCCTGAAGGAGATGTGGGGTTTCTGCGTCAGGTTTTGCAGCATCTTTCCAACGATCAGATTCGCACGGTGCTGCAAAGGGTGGGAAGCCGGTATCCCTGGGTTCTCATCACCGAGCACTATCCGGGGCGGGGCGTGTCCATCACGCCGAATCTGGACAAGACGCATGGCTGTGATGTGCGTGTGGGAAGGAAGTCAGGCGTGTATCTGGACCTGCCGCCGTTTTCGCTGCCTTCGGAATGCTTGGAGTGCCTCCTGGAGGTGCCTGGCGCCGGCATGGATGAGGCGGAGGATCCGGGGGTGATCCGCACGTTTGTTTATCGCACGGAGGTGCCGCCGAGGTGGTGAAAGCCGAACGGAATCCCAAGTCGCTGCGCGGCCTGGCCATCGTGGAGACGCATCCGGTGCAGTACCATGCACCGGTCTGGCGCGCTGCCGCCGCTCTCGGTGTGCCGCTGACCGTGATCTATGGCGGCGACTTCAGCGTGCGTGGCTACCGTGATCGTGAATTTGGCACGTCTTTCAGGTGGGAGGCCGATCTGCTGGCGGGTTATCCGAGCCGGGTGCTTCAGCCGGAGGCCGATGGCTACGATGCCGTGACGGCTTCGGGCCTGGGGGATGCCCTGGATGAGATCAATCCTGCGGCCGTGCTGGCGCTGGGGTATCATCACCCGCTGGATCGTGCGGCCATCCGCTGGGCTCTGGACCGAAACCTGCCCTTGTTCTTCCGGGGGGAGGCGAGCGACGCTCCGCGCGCCGGCCGCAGCTGGTGGCGTGCGCGGTTGCGCGACCTGGTGCTGCGCAGGATTTACCGGCGCTGCGCGGCAGTTCTTTATCTGGGCGAAAATTCTCGGTCGCATTACCGTCGGCTTGGCGTGCCGGAAGGAAGGCTGGTTCATTCACCCTACTGCGTGGACACGGCGATGTTTGATCCGCTGGAGGTAGGCAGGGCTGAGCTGCGTGGGCAGACCCGGCTTCAGGCCGGCTTTGCCGAGGATGACTGGGTGCTGCTTTTTTCCGGGAAGTTGTCGTGGAGAAAAGGGGTGGACCTGATTCCGCAGGCCGTGGCGGCCCTGCCTGAAGAGCTGCGCAGGAGGGTGCGCCTGGTGTTTGTCGGGGATGGTGAAAAGCGCGCGGAGCTGGAGGCCGCCTGCGCAAATCTGCTGCCCGGTCGCTGTCACTTCACCGGCTTCATCAATCAATCTGGACTCAGCGCCTGGTATCATGCGGCGGATGCGCTGCTGCTGCCGAGCCGAGAAATGGAAACCTGGGGCCTGGTCGTGAACGACGCCCTGCACCATGGCCTGCCCGTGGTGGTCAGCGAGGCGGTGGGCTGTGCGCCTGATCTGGTGAAAAGCGGCCTTACCGGCGAGGTTTTTGCGACCCATGAAGTGGCGGGATTGACGCAGGCGCTCAACCGCGTCGCAGGCTGGAGCCAGGCTGCGCCGGAACGCACCCGGGCAGCCTGTCGCGACCTGGTCGACCGTTACAGCATTGCCAAGGCGGCGCAGGGCATTCTCCGGGCCTGGCAGGGCATCGACCCGGCCCCGGTTCCAGCTTCGTAAATCCGCAGGCGACGATCCGACATGCCACGTGTTCTCATCATCGGCATCAACCGCCCCACGCATGTGGGCAGGCATCTTTTCAGGGCGGCGTCTGCATTGGGCTGGCAGGTGGAGGTGTCAGACATTGGGCCTGCTTATGAGGCGCCGATTTGGATTCGCCGGGCGTTCTGGCATCTGCTGGGGCGGAGGCCTCCACGGCTGAAAAGCTACAGCAGCAGCGTGCTGCGTCACTGCCAGCAGTTTCGTCCTGAACTGGTCCTGGGGACGGGAATTGTGCCGGTGACGTCCCTGGATCTGGAAGCCATGAGGCGGATGCACATCCCCGTGGCGAACTTCCTGGTGGATGATCCGTGGAATCCTGTGCACCACGCGCCCTGGTTCATGAGGGCGCTGCCTCAATACTCTCATGTCTTCACGCCGCGGCATGCGAATGAGCCGGAGTTGCGTTCGTTGCGGGGGCCGGAGGTGTCCTGGCTGCCCTTTGCCCATGCCCCTGAGGATCATCATCCGCCACGGGAGGTCACGGAGGAGGATCATCGGCGCTGGGGGCATCGCGCGGCCTTCATCGGGGGAGCGGATGCAGACCGTGTGGCTGCCGTGCGCGCGCTTCTGCGTGCCGGCGTGCCGGTCTCTCTATGGGGTGGTTACTGGAAGGAACATCCGGACCTTGCCCCTCATGCCCAGGGGCATGCGGATGAAGAGCAGTGCCGCCGCATCGTCGCCAGCGCCGGTGTCAACCTGTGCCTGGTGCGCCGTGCCAACCGGGACGGCCACTCCATGCGCAGCTATGAGCTGCCCGCCATCGGTGGCTGCCTGGCGGTGGAGGACACCGAGGATCATCGCGCGCTGTTTGGTGTGGACGGCGGGGCGGCCGTTTATTTTTCAGGCCTTGAGGACCTGCCTGCGGTTTGTCAGCGGCTGCTGGCTCTGCCGGAACAGGCCAGGGCCGCCATGCGACAGCTTGCCCGGGAACGCGTGACCGCTGGCGCCCACACCTATGCAGACCGGCTGCAAACGATCCGTGCGGTTGCAAAACTGCGGAATGAAGGCCAGGAACAGGAGGTCCAGCCATGATCAGCCCCTTGAAAATCGCCATTGTCGTACAGGGGCGGATCAATGCCTTTGACCTGGCGCGTGAACTGATCCGCCAGGGGCATGAGATCACGCTGGTGACCAACTATCCCGCCTTCATCGTCGCGCGCTGGGGCCTGCCGCCCTCGGTGGTGGTGAGCCTGCTGCCGCACGGTCTGATAAACCGGCTGGCCGAGCGTCTGCGTCTGGCGGGGGCTCTGGAGGCGTTGTTGCACAAGTGGTTCGGCTGGATGGCGGAGCGCGCCCTGCGTGGCAGGCGGTTTGACGCAGTAATCGTCTATTCTGGCGTGGCGGAGGAGATGTTCCGCGCCCGGAGCCATGCGGACGGTCTGCGGGTGCTGCTGCGTGCGTCCTCGCACATTGAGGAGCAGCGTGAGATCCTGCTGGCGGAGGAGGCCCGCGCCGGCTTGAGCGTGGACAAGCCCTCGCCCTGGCGCGTGGAGCGTGAAAGGCGGGAGTATGCGCTGGCGGACCGACTTTTCATCCTGGGCGGATTTTCGCAGCGCAGCTTTGTGAACCGGGGAATCCCGTCGGAAAAGCTGTGGGTGATTCACATGACGGCGGATTTGCGCATCTTCCGCGCCACCGAGGAGGGCATGGAGGAGCGTCGGAGCCGGGTGCAGGCCGGTGGGCGCCTTCAGGTGCTGAACACGGGCACCTTTTCCCATCGCAAGGGCTGCCTGGACATGGTGGAGCTGGCACGGCGGATCCACGGCTTTGCGGATTTCACCTTTGTGGGCACCGTGGTCCCAGAAGCCGCCGCGCTGGCTGCCGCCGCTGAAAAAGAGGGGCTGATGCGTTTCCTGCCCCGGGTGCCTGAACGTGAGCTGCCCGGCGTTTATGCCAAGGGTGATGTGTTTGTCATGCCGACGCTGGAGGATGGCTTTCCTGCCGTGGTCGCCCATGCGAAGGCGGCGGGTCTGCCGGTGCTGGTGACGGGCAACTGCGACACGGCGGACATCATTGAGCACGGCGTCAGCGGCTGGGTGCTGCCGGTGCGTTCGCCGGAGGCTTTTGCCGCGCATCTGAAGACGCTCCATGAGGACCGGGCGGCGCTCGCGGCCATGTCGCAGGCGGCCTGGCTGGGCAGCGCCAGCCGCGGCTGGGATGCAGTGGCGGCCGAGACGACTGCCCTGGTCCGGCGGGATGCGGCGGCGGATTTTGCTGGCGCGGCAGGTGCTGCTTGTGACAAAAAGCCTGTTTGAAACCTTTCCATGTCCTTTGAATTTTTCAGCCACCCTTCCAAGGAAAACCTCCTCTGGCTGTTCGGCATTTTTTCATGCCTGGCCGTGGTTCTGCTGATCGCGCAGTGGCGTTCGAAGCAGGCGCTGGGACTGCCGCTGGTGTATGCCTTCACGCTGTCGGTCATCCACGCGGTCACCGCCTACATCCACACCATGCCCAAGTACACGCCGAAGCATGCGATGCTGGTGCAGAGCGGGCTGACGCTGGAGACCACGTATTTCGGCTTCCGCATGATGGTGTTCGGGTTCGCCGCCTATCTGCTTGGAGTGCTGATCTGTCCGTTGTTCATCCGGAAGGAGGCGGTGCAGCGGCCCTTTGTGGTCTGTCGTGAAATGACGACCATGCTGCCGGGAACCCTCGTGATTGTGGCGTTTCTTTCCTTCTTTGTGTTCGCCCCGGTCTTCAGGCTGCTGCCAAGCCTGGGCACGCTGACAACGGCCGGCTGCTCCTGCAGCGTGGCCGGGGTTTACCTCTACTGCTGGCAGGCCTACCAGCAGCACAATCTGCCCAAAATGGCCATCGGGCTGATCAGCACGGGTGTCATTCCCCTGATCACCATGATCTTCATGGGCTTTGCCGGCTACGGTGCCAGCGCCGCTGCGGTGATCTGGCTGCTGGTGCTGAGCTTTTACCGTCCGCGCTGGCTCTCGCTGATCGTTCTCGCCCTCATCCTTTATGTGGGGCTGAGCTTCTTCCTGAACTGGATGATTGAGCGTGACTACATCCGGGATGCCGTCCGGGATCAATTCGGCCTGGGAAGCAGGGTGGATCGCGTGGCGAGAATTTTTGAGGACTTCCAGCTGCTCGACTTTTCCCGACAGGATCATCTGGAGGTGCTCGATTCCCGGCTGAACCAAAATGACCTCGCCGGCAAGGCCTGGCGCCAGCTGGACACGGGCAGGGTCCATTTCGCCAATGGGGAGACGCTTCTCATTGCGGCGATCGCCTGGGTGCCCCGGATTCTTTGGCCGGGCACGCCTGTGCGGGGTGGGGGTGGGGACATGGTGACCCGCTTCACTGGCCAGCGCTTCTCGGAAGGCACCAGTGTGGGAGCGGGACAGGTCATGGAATTCTATATCAACTTCGGCTGGACCGGGCTGTTTGTCGGCTTCCTGCTCTTTGGCATTGCCTTGCGATGGATGGACATGCGCGCGGCGGCACGTCTGGCCCAGGGAGACCAGTGGGGCTGCGCCCGCTGGCTCCTCCCCGCCATCGGTCTGATCCAGCCCGGGGGGCAGATGTCGGAGGTGATCGGCTCCACCGCCGCCTTTGCGGTGTTTGGCACCATCGTCCATCACCTGCTGTTCAAGAAATTCTATGATGCCGGGCTGGTTCAACCCACCGGCCAGATGAACCGCCGCTCATCCGGATCCCGTCGCCGCTACACCTGAAATGACCGGCGAGCCGAAGTGCATCCATCTCTGGGCCGGCGGCCTGGAGGAAACCGGCGGCATCCAGCACTACTCCGCCTGCTGCCTGCAGGCGCTGCAGGCGCTTTACCCCGGAGCTCGTCTTCGTGTGTTCAGCAAAAACGACCTCGGGCCTGGCGGCGACCGTGTGCATGCCTTCGGTCATCTCAAGGGCTGGCGGCGGACGGCGGCCTTTGTGGCCTCGGGCCTGTTTTGGGCATTGCGTGAACGGCCCGATTTCATCCTGGCCACCCACCCGCACTTCATGAAGGCGCTGGCTCCTCTGACCCGGCTGGGCTTTCCCTGCCTGACGGCGGCTCATGGCATCGAGGTCTGGGGCACGCTCGGCGGTGCTTTGGGTTCGGCCCTGCGTGCGGCCACGGGCATCCTGCCGGTCAGCACTTTCACGCGCGACGTGATTCATCGTGAGGGCGGGGTGCCGCTGGAAAAAATGCTGGTGGTGCCGGACACCTTTCGGGAAGACGTCTTCTCTCCTGGCCCGAAGCCTGCCTCGCTGCTTCAGCGCCATGGCCTGCGGGAAAGCCAGCCCGTGATCCTGACCGTCGGCCGTCTGTCCGCCTCGGAGCGCTACAAGGGCCACGACCAGGTTCTGCATGCCATGCCGAGGATGCTCCGGGAGCTTCCGGATCTGCACTACCTCATCGGCGGCTGCGGTGATGATGAAGGTCGCCTGCGTGCCCTGACGGCCGGGCTTGGGCTTCAGCAGCATGTCACCTTTACCGGCTTCATCCCCGCCGGTGAACTGGCGGATCACTACCGGCTCTGCGACCTTTATGTCATGCCAAGCACCGGTGAAGGCTTTGGCATTGTCTATCTGGAGGCGCTGGCCTGTGGTCGTCCCTGCCTGGTGGGGTCCGAGGATGCCTCCCCCGAAGCCGTTGACGGCGGCAGGCTTGGCCTTGTGGTGCCGCCGCGTGATCCCGAGGCCATCGCCGGGGCCGTCCTCAGCTTTTTCCATCGCACTCATGACAAGCCCTGGCTGCATGAACCGCAAACCTTGCATCGTGAGGTGGTCCGGCTTTATGGCTCCACCGCCTTTCGCAGCTCCCTGGCACGGGCGCTGGCGGCCCTGGGGGTCGCGTCGGCACCATCACCTTAACTCCTCGATTTCATGAGCCTCAGAACCCTGCTCAAAAACACCGCCTATCGTTCCGTCACCGCCCTGCTCGGAGACAGGGAGGGCTTTGTCAAGCTGCCGGTCGTGCAGGGGCCGGCCAAGGGGCTGGTCTTTCGTGTGGACCTGGTGCACCGCATGGAGGCCTACTGGCATGGACGCTATGACCAGGACATTTTGGAAACGCTGTCCCGTCATCTGCTGCGTCCCGGCATGACGGTCTGGGACTGCGGCATCTATATCGGCTACTACACCTGCTTCTTCGCCCGTGCCGTCGGTGAATCCGGCCGGGTGATCGCTTTCGAGCCCGACCCGGCCTGCCTCGCCAGGACTCGCGAGAATGTCGGCATCAACGGCTTTCAAAACGTCTCCTGGGTGCATGCGGCCATCGGCGACCTGACCGGCAAGTCCGCCTTCATCCTCAGCGGCAACACCAACAGCCACCTGCCAGGAGGCTGGGTCGGAGCCACCGAGGAGGATTACCACCGCGAGGTGGAACGGCGGACGGGCACGATGGAGGTGCAGGTTTACACGCTTGATGACGCCCTCACCGCCGCTCCGCCACCGGACCTGGTGAAGATCGACATCGAAGGCTTTGAGGGGCGGGCCGTGCAGCACACCCGTAAGCTGATCGAACAGCACCGGCCGGTGTTCATCGTCGAGCTGCACAACCCGGAATGCGACCGGGCGGTGTGGGAGTATTTCAACGGCCAGGGTTACGAAATCCTCAACGCCTCGACCATGGCGCCTGTGCCCACGGTGCGGGAAAGCGGCGGCACTCTCGTGTGTCGTCCAAGGCGTTGAACAAACAGGTTCCTTCATGTGCGGCATCGCCGGCATTCTCCAAACGGCACCGGTGTCCGGTGTCGGCGGCCTTGAGCCGCTGCTCGCGGGCTTTCAGCAGGCGCTGAGACATCGCGGGCCGGATGACCGCGGCCTATGGATGAACGCCGCCGGGTCCGCAGGACTGGCGCACACGCGGCTCTCCATCCTCGACCTGTCACCCGGCGGGCATCAGCCGATGGTTTCGGAGGACGGCAGCCGCGTGATCTGCTTCAACGGCGAGATCTACAACTTCCGTGAGCTGCGCGACGGGCTGGAGGAGCGCGGGGAGATTTTTAAAACGCAGTCGGACACGGAGGTGCTGCTGCGGCTGCATGCGCGGGAGGGCGCGAGCATGGTGGAGCGGCTGCGCGGCATGTTCGCCTTCTGCCTCTGGGACGAGGCCGAACAAACAGCATTGCTGGCCCGTGATCCGCTGGGCATCAAGCCGCTGTACGTGCATGAGTCCGGGGGCAGGCTGGCCTTTGCCTCGGAGCTGCGTGCGCTCACCGCCAGCGGGCTGTTCCGGCCGACGCTGGACGCGCGGGCGGTGCAGGGCTTTTTTCAAACCGGCACGGTGCCGGAGCCGCTGACGCTGGCGAAGGAGGTCCGTCTTCTGGAGGCGGGGCACACGCTGACCTGGAGGGCGGGTGCTTTGAGCCGCCGACGCTACTGGCGCCTGCAGTTCGGCGGATCCTTTGAGGGCGATCCCGTGCAGCACACGCGGGAGGCCCTGCTGGACAGCGTGCGCCATCACTTTGTCAGCGACGTGCCGGTGGGGATCTTTCTCAGCGGCGGCATCGACTCCACGGCCGTACTGGCCCTGGCGAGCGAGGTCGGCCACCGGGGCGTTGGCAGTTTTTCCATCACGGTGGACGACCCGGAGGCGGATGAAGGCGAGGCGGCCAGGCGCACGGCGAAGCACTTCGGCTCGGATCACCATGAGATGCGCCTCGACGCGGAGGCGGCGCGCGGGCTGTTCGGCGAGTTCCTGAGGCACACCGACCAGCCGAGCATTGACGGCCTGAACACGTTCACCGTGTCGGCGCTGGCGCGGCGTCATGGCATGAAGGTGGTGCTCAGCGGCCTGGGCGGAGACGAGCTCTTCGGGGGCTACGCCAGCTTCTCCAGGATTCCGCAGATGCTTCGTCTGCATCATTGGTTAGGTCGTGCGCCTTTCCTGGCCGGCCTGCTGAGGCGGGGGGGGGCGAGGCATCGCCGGATGGCGGATTTCCTGGACGGCTCCGGCTCGGTTGACGGCGCCTTTGCCGCCCTGCGCGGGATCTTTTCCCGGTCCGAGGCGGCCGCCCTGACGGCCTGGATCACGGGCGGACCCGCCCCGTTGCCGGAGGCCGTGGAGGAGGATGCGGAGGAAGTTGGAACCCTGGACCGCATCTCCTCCCTGGAGCTCACGCGCTACATGCGCAACCAGCTGCTGCGCGACAGCGACGTCATGAGCATGGCGCACGGGCTGGAGCTGCGCGTGCCTTTGGTTGACCGGGTGCTGGTGGAAAAGGTGACGCAGGTGCCCGCCGCGCAAAGGCTGCGGCCCAACAAAGGATTGTTCACCGCCGCCGTGCCCGAGGTGCCGGACTGGGTGGTGAACCAGAGGAAGCGAGGCTTTCTCTTCCCCTACCAGAAATGGCTTGGCGGTGAATGGGGCGGGGCGTTTGGGGAGGCCTGTGCGCAGTCTCCGGTGGCGGTTCCCCAGTGGTATCAGAAGTGGAGCCTGTTCATGCTCCGGCACAGCCTGGAGGCGCTGGGGCTGCGCTCATGAAGGTGCTGCACGTCATTCCGTCGCTGTCGCCCTCGCAGGGCGGCCCCAGCCTGGTCCTGCCTGTCATGGCCGAGGCCCTCGCCAGGCGCGGCGTCCAGGTGGACGTGGTGACGACGGATGACGACGGCCGCGGCCGGCGCGTGCCTGATGGCGTGACAGCGAACTGGCAGGATCGCGAGGGCTGGCGGCTGAGGATGTTCCCCAAGCAGACGGAGTTTTACAAGGTGTCGCTGCCGCTGCGCCGCTGGCTGCGTGAGCATGTGAGGGAGTATGACGTGGTGCATGTGCATGCGGTGTTTTCGTTTGCCAGCAGCGCGGCCTGCGCCGCGGCCCGTGCCGCAGGCGTGCCGTTCATCGTGCGTCCGCTGGGTGTCCTGAACGCCTGGGGGATGCGCAACCGCCGGCGCTGGATCAAGGCCCAGTCGTTCCGCTGGCTGGACAAGCCCCTGCTGGATGCCGCCGCCGCCATCCACTACACCAGCCAGGCAGAGGCGGATGAGGCGGCGGCGCTGGCGATTCGCGCACGTCCCGCGGTGATCCCGCTGGGGGCGGACCTGAGCAGCTTTGACGCGCCGCCGGCGGCTGCCTTGTTTCATGCCGCTCACCCGCAGGCAGCCGAAGGTCGAAATGTTTTGTTCCTCTCGCGCCTGGACCCCAAGAAGGGTCTGGAGCTCTTGCTGGATGCGTTTGCCGTGTCCGGGGCGCGGAGAAAAGGCTGGCGGCTGGTGGTGGCCGGCGCGGGGGAGGCTTCCTATGAGGCCATGTTGAAAACTCGCGCGGAATCGCTGGGCCTCCAGGACTGCATTTTGTGGACGGGCTTTGTTGAAGGTGCTCAAAAGCTCTCGGCGTTGGCCGCCTGCCAGATGTTTGTGCTGCCCTCATCCTCGGAAAATTTCGGCATCGCCCTTCTGGAGGCGATGGCATCAGGACTGCCCTGCGTCTCGACGGAAGGTGTCGCCCTGGCGAAGGACGCGGCGGCCTCCGGGGCGGTGCTGCTGGCTGAAAGGACGGTGCCGGAGCTGGCATCTGTCATGGACCGTCTGGCGGACTCCGCCGAACTGCGTGAAGCCCTGGGATGCAGGGCCGCCGATCTTGCCCGGAACGCCTATTCGGCCGAGGCCATGGCTGCGGCGTTGGAAAACCTTTACCTGCAGTCCAGGAAGTGATTTTTTGCTGACATGATCTCCCGCCGCGCCAAGGCGCTCTTCTACAGTCTTGCCGGTCCGCTGATGCGGGTGAATGCGGCCCTTTACCGGAGCCTGCGTGCGCCCGCCTCGGCTGGGGCAGGGATGGTGCGCATCCACCTGGGGCCGGGACAGAGGAACTACCTTCAAGGCTGGATCAATGTGGACGCCAACATGTTCACGGGAAAATGCGATGTCTGGGCGGACATGAGCCAGGGGCTGCCCTTTCGCGACGCCTCGGTTGACGCCATCTATTCCCATCACGTCATCGAGCACCTTCCTGACCTGGCCGCGCACTTCGCCGAGATGTTCCGGGTTCTCAAGCCGGGCGGCGTCATTCGTGTGGGCGGGCCAAACGGGGATGCGGCGATGCGTGAATACCTGGCCGGCAACAGCGCCTGGTTCTCCGACTTTCCCGACCACCGCTCCTCCATCGGCGGGCGGCTGGAGAACTTCATCTTCTGCCGGCGCGAGCATCTGACGATCCTGACGCCGTCCTACCTGCGTGAGCTGGCGGAAGGAGCCGGCTTTACCCGCGTTGATGTCGTCCAGCCGATCACCGAAACTCATCATCCCTCCCTGTTCGACGCTGCCGTGCTGGCCCTGGAATGGGAGAGCACGCCTGATTCGCCGCACACTTTGCTGATCGAGGCCCGTAAAGCTGCTGCATGAACCTGAAGGACATCACGCCGCTGGTGCTGACCTGGAACGAGGCGCCAAACCTGGTGCGCACGCTCACCCGGCTGGCCTGGGCGGCGGAGGTCGTCGTGCTCGACAGCGGCAGCACGGACGGCACGCGTGAGATCGCCGGCAGGTTCGTCAACGTGCGTTTTGAAACGCGCCCGTTTGATGACCACACCCGCCAGTGGAATCACGGCGTGGACCTGGTGCGCACGCCCTGGGTGCTGTCGCTGGATGCGGACTATGTGCTGGGTGCCGGCTTTGAGGAGGAGCTCGCGGCGCTGTCCGCCACGGCGGATGCCTACCAGGCCTGCTTCCGCTACCTGGTCGGCGGACAGCCGCTGCGCGCCAGTCTCTACCCGCCTCGTTCGGTGTTGTTTCAAAAAAGCCGCTGCCGCTATGTGCAGGACGGTCACACACAGCTTCTGGCGGTGAAGGGCGGGGCCGGTCAGCTGCACTCAAGGATCGACCATGATGACCGCAAGCCGCTGTCACGCTGGATCGCCTCGCAGGACAAGTATGCGCTGCTGGAGGCGGAGAAGCTGCTGGTGGCTGATCCCGCCGCGTTGAGACTGCAGGACAAGCTTCGCCGCAGCGGCTGGGCGGCGGTGCCTGCCGCGCTGGTTTACACGCTGTTCTTCAAGGGCACGCTGCTCGACGGCTGGCGCGGCTGGTATTACACGCTTCAGCGCGTGCTTGCCGAAATCATGCTGGCCCTGCGACTTCTGGAAAAACGCATCGGTTCATGAACACCGCCGCCGTCAGCGTTCACCTCGTGGTTCCCTGCTTCCGGGAAAGCGGACGCATCGGTGTGTTTCTGCCGGAGCTCTGCCAGGCGATGACGAGGCTTGGCGGCGTCCAAATCCAGGTGGTGGAGGATGGATCCGGGCCGGAGGAGGCCGCCGCCATGAACGTGGTGCTTGAGGGGCTGCGTCCGTCCTTCCCCTGCCTGCTGCCCTTGAAGGTGCTGACCGAAAACCTGGGCAAGGGCGGGGCGGTTTACTCGGGCTGGGCGGATCATGGCGGGGCTCAATGGCTCGGTTTTGTGGATGCCGACGGCTCCTGCTCCGCCTCGGAGGTGGATCGTTTGATCCGGCTGCTGCCGCCTTCAGGAAGTTCTCCGCGCGCCCTGTTCGCCTCAAGGGTGAAGATGCTCGGCCGCCGCGTCGAGCGCCTGTTGAAGCGTCATTTGTTGGGCCGTGTCTATGCCACGCTAGTCTCCGAGATGCTGGACATCCCGGTCTACGACTCGCAGTGCGGGCTGAAGCTGGTGCCACAGCCGGCCTTTGAAAAAATCGCGCCGGGGCTGCAGGTGAAGGGCTTCGCCTTTGACGTGGAGCTGATGACGGCCCTGCTCGACGCCGGCTGCGAGGTGGTGGAGGTGCCGGTGGACTGGCACGAGACCCCGGGCGGCAAGGTGCGTCTGCTGCGTGACTCCTGGCGCATGGCGCTGGATGTGTGGCGCATCCGCCAGGCGCGTCGAAAGGGCGGCTGAGGAGGTTTTCGGCCTTCGCAGGAGAAGCCCAGGTGCAAAACATGCCCTGGCTGCTTTCGTCCGCGATGCAGGCCGTGGGATTCGAAGGATGTGGGAGGGTGGATCCACAGTTCCCACAGCGTTCATGGCAGCTGCGGAATCGGAGTTCCGCGCTCCAGGAAACACTTCAGCACGGTGGCTGAGGAGGGCTTTCCAACCCCAGGTGAAGGCGGAGCCCGGCGGCCCGCTTTTTTTTTTTTCTTGTTCAGGCCAGCAGCGCCTTCACGACCTCGCCGCTGACATCGGTGAGCCGGAAATCGCGCCCCATGAAGCGGTAGGTCAGCGCCTCATGATCGAGGCCGAGCAGGTGCAGCAGGGTGGCGTGCAGGTCGGGCACGGCGACCCTGTCCTGGACGGCGGCATAACCAAATTCATCGGTGGCGCCGTGGATCATGCCGCCCTTGATGCCGCCGCCGGCCATCCACATGGTGAAGCCCTTCGGATGGTGGTCACGGCCGCGGCCGTTCTCGGCCACGGGCGAGCGTCCGAACTCGCCGCCCCAGACCACGAGGGTGGTGTCGAGCAGGCCGCTGATCTTCAGGTCGTCCAGCAGGGCGGCGATGGGGCCGTCGGTCTCCGCGCAATGGAGGTCGTGATTTTTCTTCAGGTCGTCGTGGGCGTCCCAGGCCTTCGGTCCCTCGTTGCCCCCGCTGTAGACCTGCACAAAGCGCACGCCCCTCTCGACCAGTCTGCGGGCGAGCAGGCAGTTGCGGCCGAAGTGGGCGGTCACCGGGTGGTCCAGGCCATACATGCGCCGCACGGCCTCGGGTTCGCGACCAAGGTCGGTGCATTCAGTGGCGCTCATCTGCATGCGGTAGGCGAGCTCGTAGGCGTTCAGCCGCGCGGCGAGCTCGCTTTCCGCCGGATTGGCGGCGGCGTGCTCGGCGTTCCACTGTTTCAGCAGATCCAGCCGGGCGCGCTGGCGCGAGTTGCTGACGCTTTTCGGCGGCGTCAGGTAGGCGATGGGTTCGCCGCTGCTGCGGAAGGGCACGCCCTGGTAGGTGGCGGGCATGAAGCCGTTTGACCAGTTGAGCGCGCCGTTCACGGGGGCGCCGAGCTTGTCCAGCAGCACGACAAAGGCGGGCAGGTTTTCACTTTCCGAGCCGAGGCCGTAGGTGACCCAGGAGCCCATGCTCGGGCGTCCGGCCTGGATGAAGCCGGAGTTCATCTGGAAGAGCGCCGGCCCGTGGTTGTTGCTCTCGGCATGCATGGAGCGGATCACGCAGAGGCTGTCCGCATGACGCGCGAGATTGGGGTACACCTCCGCGATGTCGATGCCCGCCTGCCCATGCCTGGAAAAGCGGTACGGGCTCTCCATGGCCACGTTTTTGGTTTTTCCGCCCATGAAGGCGTCCTCTTTTTTCCAGACCGGGATCGGCCTGCCATGCCATCTGGCCAGCTCGGGCTTGGGATCGAAAAGATCGACGTGCGACGGCCCGCCGTACATGAACAGGAAGATCACGGACTTCGCCTTCGGGGCGAAATGCGGCGCACGGGGCGCGAGCGGGTTGCCACCCTTCAGCAGGCCGTCGTTCGCCAGCAGCGACTGCAGCGCCAGCGAGCCAAAACCGGCTCCGGCCTGCTGAAGGATCTGACGACGGGTGGGTGGGAACATGCGGGGGACGTGAGGTGTTGGCGGCGGCCGCCTTGGCATCGAGACAACGGCTTTGAGGACCGTTCCTTGCGTGATGAAGTCAGGGTGTGTCGGAGTTCGGTGCCTTGGCGGATCTTGTTTCCTTCTTCATCGCCAGATCGAGCACGACACGGAATCCAAAGTTGGCCTGGGCGCGTCCGGGACGTGTGCCGATGTGAAAATCAGGCCTGGCCTGCCTGGCCTGCCCGGTTGCCCAGGATCCGCCGCGGAGGCCATAAAGCACCGTGCCGCCGTCACCCACGCTGTCGGGCGCCGGGGTGTCCACCCATTCAGCGACGTTGCCGAACAGGTCGTGAAGGCCGAGGTCGTTCGGCTTGAAGCTGCCGACCGGGGCCGTGCGCGGGAAGGGATCACGCCGATCAAAATGAGCCGACCCCTCCGGCCAGGGCTGGACTTCGGCGGCTTCAACACCGGCAAAATTGGCCTGTGCGGCAGCATCCTCCCGCTGCCAGACGGTCGTGTCATGGTCGGCGATTTCGTTCCATTCGGATTCACGGGGGAGGCGGTAGCCCTGCTGGCTGGTGAGACGTCCCTCCTGACGTTCCGTCCAGGTGAGCCAGGCGCAAAAAAGCCGGGCTTCGACCAGGTCCACACCGGTGACAGGATGATCGGGAGCCTGCTTGAATCCGGGTTCGTCCCAGGTGGAGGCCTTTTCGTCGCGTTCAGTCACGATGTCGGACCTTTTGGCAAAGCTGCGCATCTGTTGGCGTGGATGAGCCAGGCCCAGCCGCCAGTCTGGCAGCACGGCGTTTTCAGCTTCGTTGAAGGCGATGTAATCGCGCAGACGGGTTTCATGAATGCAGACCAGCAGCGGATGTGCCGGCAGCGGGACGAAGCTCATGCCGAGGCTGTTTTTCCACGGTGTCGTCCGGCTTGCCCTGGCGGGACTGGCAAAGATCGGCCGCGTTGTGCCGTTGCGCCCCACGGTGGCCCACCAGGCTCCCAGCGCGCCGCCAAGTCCGAGGACGACCAGGGCTGCCGCCAGTGCATGGGTCATGCGCGAGCGTTTCCGGCGCGTGGCCTGCGCTGTGGCGATGCGCCTCACCTCCGCCGCCAGGGCTGCGACCGAGCCTGTGCGCCGTTCCGGATCATCGGCAAGGGCGTCGGCGATGATCGTGTCCATGCGTCGATCCATGCCGGCCCGCTGTGACAACGGGGTGAACTGTCCCATGGGAACGGCTCCGGTGAGAAGCTCATAGAGCAGCACCCCCAGGGCGTAAACATCGGCGCGCTGGTCAGCGAGGCCTGCCTTGCGGGTGACTTCAGGGGCGATGTAATAAGGGGTTCCGAAAGTGTCCGTCGTCTGCGTGAAGCCATAAAAACGGGTTTCATCCACCAGCATTTTGGCGAGTCCGAAATCGGCGACCTTCACGGTGCCGTCACCGCCGATGAGAATGTTGGCGGGCTTGATGTCACGGTGGACGATGCCGCAGTCATGAGCATGTGCGATGCCGGCACAGACCTTGTCGAAGATTTCGAAGGCCCTGGCGGTGTCGGGACGCTGGGCCTTCATCAGGCGGCGCAGGTCGCAGCCGTCGATGTATTCGCTGACCAGGTAGTGACGGCCATCCCGGGTGACGCCCTGGTCAAGGATTCGCACGACATGGGGATGATGGAGCTGCGCCATGGCGCTGACCTCGTTTTCAAACCGCGCCGTCACCTCCGGGTCACGGGTGAAGCGGCCGGCGACAACCTTGACGGCCACCTGGCGGCCGTCGGAGATCCTCCGCGCGTGATAGACCTCGCCCATGCCGCCGCCACCGATCAGCTCGCTCACTTCGTAACCCTCGATCTCAATCGAGACGGCCTCTTTTTCCGGAGCTGAAACCTCGTCGAGCAGGCCCCGCAGACCCGCCTGCATGCTGCGCGCCACACAGGCCGGGCAGAGGCCGTTCACGAGCAGGGCCTCCTCCAGCGAGGCTTCACAACTGGGGCAGGTGCGGTTCATGAGTTTTCCCCGAGAACACCGAGGAGGTAGCGCAGCTCAGCCTCCACATCCCCGTCAGCTTCCAGCGTGGCGGCGACCTCGTGGCGCAGCTCCTCCGCGAGACGTTTTCGCGCCCGGTGCATCTCCAGCTTCACATGTCCTTCGGTCATGCCCAGTTCAGCCCCGATTTCAGCATAAGGTTTCAACGAGGCCGGATCGGCCAGGCCGGCCTTGAGAGCCTCGAAGATCGGCAGGCGTTCCCGCTGGCGGTAGTTTTCCGTCATGCGTTCCATGCAGCGGCGCAGCATTGACCAGGCCCAGCGCCGGTCATACCAGCTGTCCGCCACCTCCGGAGCCGCAGGCACGTCAAAGGAGGTCAGTTCATCCATCGGCACGACCGTTTTCCCGCCGCCTCTCTTCTGACGGGAGGCGTCCCGCCGTTCATTGAGCAGATGGTTGCGCACGGACTGCATGATGTAGCTGCGCAGCCTGCCCCGCTCCGGCGCCACCTTGTGAAGATCCCCTTTCGAGATGAAGTCCGCCAGGAAGTCCTGGGTGAAGTCACGCGCCTCCTCGCGTTCGCAGCCCAGCGCCCTCAGGTAGGTGTAAATGGCGGGCCAGTAGGCCTTGCAGATGTCCTCCAGAGCTTCACGCGAACCGGGAGCTTCAGACTGTGCTGAAATCACCTGGGTCCAGGCGGTGGCGGGAAAGGGGGCACGGGAGGGCATGTGCCACAGAATGCGGCGTCCCGGGGCGGCGGCAAGGCGGGATCGTCGTGTTCCAGGCGCCTTCGGGCAAGGCCTCGGCGTTGTTGGCCTGGATGCACGGCATGGCAGTTGATCCTGCCGCAGTGCTCTTCATCGCCGGCCTTCCAGGTGTCGGTCAAGGGTCCGACCTCATCAAGGATGAGCAGGCTGCGGGCTGTTGCAGAAAAAGATTCCTTCTTTGCGCCGGTGTTTTGTAACCACAGCCCCTGTTCCGGGGCTGTTTGCGATGAATCCCCTTGTTCCTCGCATGAAAAAAGCCGTCCTCGCCTTGCTGCTGCTCCTTTCGAATGCCCATGCCCAGCTTCCGCAAAACTGGTCGCCGAACTTCAATCAGGCAACCACCTACGGCTACGTCAATGCCATCGCGGAGACATCGGACGCCTATTATGTCGGTGGGTCGTTCAGCAGGCTGGCGGGTGTCAATGCGCAGGGCATCGCCCGCGTGGATAAAACGACGGGCACAGTGACAGCCCTGGGCGCCGGATTGACCGGAGGCACGCTGACAGTCAATGCGGTGGCGGTGATGGGCCAGGACGTCTTCATCGGGGGCACCTTCACCGCCGTGGATGGTGTGGCCGCCAGCCGTGTGGCGAAGTGGAACGGCAGCACGTGGACGGCGCTCGGTGATGGTGCCAACGGCTCCGTGAACGCCATGGCGGTGCTCGGCTCGGAACTTTTCATCGGGGGCACTTTCACCTCGGTGGGCGGCGTGGCTCTGACATCGAGACTGGCGAAATGGGATGGCACGAGCTGGCTGGCGGCTGGAGCAGGCTTCAATTCCACCAGCGTGCCCACGGGAGGCCTGGCGGTGGCGGGCGGCGCGTTGTTCGTCGGGCGTGGGACCCAGGTGCAAAAGTGGGATGGCAGCGCCTGGTCGAATGTGGGGCCTGCCACGAGTTCGATCTCGGGCATCGCCACCCAGGATGGCATCCATGTTTATGTGATCGGAGGCAGCACGTGCCGTCATTGGGATGGTGCTGCCTGGACCACGCTGAAGACCTTCGACGAGTTTGCCACGGAGGTCGCCATGGTCGGGAGTGACGTCTATGTGGGAGGGCAGTTCACCAACTACCTCGAACGCTGGGATGGCAGCGCCTGGCACATCGTGGGGGACACCGGGGTCACTCAGTATCTGACGATGGTGTCGCAAGTCGGAGGTTCTCTGTTTGTCAGCGGTGATTTTACTGTCACTGACGGTGTAAAAACGCCGGGCCTGGCCCGCTGGAGTGGCGGCGCCTGGTCGTCCATCTTTGAGGATTTGGATGGAGGTCTCAATGGTGAGGGCTACTCCATCGTTGAACTGAACGGCAAAGTCTACGTCAGCGGCAGCTTCACCACCGCAGGTAAGTTCGCGGCCAGCCACGTCGCCTGCTATGACAAGCCCACCAACACCTGGAGCACCCTGGGTGCGGGCCTGCCAGCTCCTGCCACGCTCATCTTGCATGGGGGCGAGCTGCATGCCTGCTACTGGGTCGATCAACCCGCGCCGCCGTATTCCTTCATCGTCACGAAGTGGACCGGCAGCGCCTGGGTCACCATCGGCACTCTGGAGGGCGTCTCCGTGGGCAGCCCCGCGAGCATCGGCGGAGCGCTTTACATCATTGGCAATTTCTCGGCCGTGGACGGCCTGCCCGTCAACCACATCGCCAAATGGAACGGTACGAGCTGGAGCGACGCGGGCGCAGGCATCACGCTCAATGCCGACTCGACGGTACAGTCCATCTGCCAGGTGGGCGGCCAGCTTTACGCGTCCACGTTTAACAATGAACTGGTGGGTGTGGACTGGGTGCAGAGCAGTCACATCCTGCTGTGGAACGGAAGCTCATGGGTCACCCACACCAGCAACATCAATCCCCTGGTTCAAACCATGGCCGCCATGGGTGATGACCTCGTCATCGGCGGTGTCATCGATACCATCGGCGGCGTGCCCTGCGGCAACAACGTCGCCCGCTGGAACGGCGTCTCCTGGAGCGCGCTAGGCAGTGGCGTGGCCGTGGATGGGGGTGTGAATGTGCTTAAATACACCCATGGCCTGCTCTATGCGGGTTCGCAGAACGCGGTGGAGCCGCTGCTTGAATGGAATGGCAGCACCTGGGAGCAGGTCGGCGGCGGACCCAATCTGGATGTGTGGGACATGACCGTGCTGGGCGATGAGTTGTTCATCACCGGCAGTTTCACCGAGGCCGGATGGAACTACACTGAATTTGGAGGCCCCACTTATTCCGCCACCAGTTCCAGCTACATTGGAAGCTACCCGCTGACGCCGGAGATCGGTGTCGAACAGACGGCGGGCGGGCCGCTCGCGGACGGAGCGGGCACCGTATACCTCGGCAGCTTCGTTCCGGGCATCTCCAGCCCTGCGATGACCTTCACGCTGCGCAGTGACGGCACGATTCCGCTGGTTGACCTGGCAGTGTCCAAGGCGGGCGCCAATCCCGGGGACTTTACGGTCAGCGCCCTGCCAGCCGCGCTTGAGGACGGCACGACGGCAACTTTCACCGTCACCTTCACGCCCTCCTCAGCGGGGCCGCGCAGCGCCGTGCTGCGCATCGCGAGCAGTGACGCGGACGAAAACCCTTTTGATATCACGGTCACAGGCGTCGGCAGCGGGGCTGGCAGTGCGATCGCCTTCTGGAGGCAGACTTGGTTCGGCACGTCCGACAACTCCGGTGACGCTGCCGACGCATCGGATCCGGACGGGGATGGCACAACCAATTATGATGAGTTTGCCTTTGGCATGGACCCGACGGCGGATGACCTTCCTCCCTCGCTGCGTGTGGGACTCAACGGCGGCAGCATCGAGCTTTTCTACACCCGGGGTTCGTCCGCCGCCTCGGAGGTCGGTTTTGAAGTTCCTTGGACGCAGACGATGAACGGCACGGACTGGACCTACGGGGAGGATGTCGAGCAGGTGCTGAGCGACAATGGCATTCGGCAGGAGGTGAAGGTGACGGTGCCGAAGGGCTCGATCGGCCGCCGATTTGTGCGCCTGGAGGTCTGGTGACCGGCGCCTGGCAGGGTTTTAAATCTGCAGCTGCAATCAGGCGAAGCAAAGTAGCCATCTCGCTCCGCCGAGATGAGCCTGGGGGGGGCTTCGCCGGGTCGGGCGTTTTGGAAGTTCGGAGGTCCAGCGTGCCTGCGCCAGCCCTTCGCTCATCTTGCGGAGCAAGATGGCTACTCTGCTTGCGCTCAGGCGGGGTTAAAATGTCTAGTCGATGTAGACAAATTCGCTGCTGTTGAGCAGCACGTGGGCGAGGTCGCGCAGGGCGGACGCAGGGTCTCCGGCGGCGCTGCGTTCGCGAAGGAAGCCAAGCGCCTCCGCCTTGCGTGTGGGTGTCGGTGGATGGGACAGCGTGATCATGAACAGGCGGTCCACGACGTTTGAGGGATCCTCACCGGCCTCCTTCATCGCCCGGCTTGCGAGATGACCGGCCTGCTCCTCGACGAACTCATCATTCATCAGCACCAGGGCCTGGGTGGGCACGGTGCTCTGGGGGCGCAGGGCGCAGCTGTCGGTGGTCGTTGGTGCGTCAAAAAGCTCCAGGCTGGGCATGAGCAGCTGACGCTTCACATAAATGTAGATGCTGCGCCGCCACTGGTCGGGCCCCTCGGTCTTCAGCACGGGCCACTTGTTGCGCTGGCTTGCGTCGAGAAGCTCGGGGCGGATGCGCGGCTTGATGCCCGGGCCGCCCATCTTCGGGTTCAGCCTGCCGGAGACGGCGAGGATGCTGTCGCGGATGACCTCGGCCTCCATGCGCTGCAGCCTGAGGCCCGGGTTTTCAGGCGGGCCGGCCCTGCGCTGCTGGCGGTAGGTGGAGGAGAGGAGGATCTGGCGATGAAGGTCCTTCAGCCTGCCGCCGCCTGCGAGAAGGCGCACCGCCAGCCAGTCGAGCAGTTCCGGATGAGAGGGGCTGGCGCCGGACAAGCCCAAATTGCTTGGGGTGGCGACGATGCCGGACCCGAAGTGATGCTGCCAGACGCGGTTGGCCATCACCCGCCAGGTCAGGGTGGTCTGGGGGGAGGTGATCCATTCGGCCAGGGTTTTGCGGCGCAGGGTGGATTTCGCGGCGGGGGCGGGAAAATCGGGTGGATGACGGGTGAGGACGGCGGGCACGGCCGGCCCGACAAGGTCACCCCGGTTGGATGCCAGGCCGCGCAAAAGGATGTGGGTGGCGGGCGCCTCGGGCCTTGTCTCCACGAGCGCCATGACCAGGGCCTCATCCTTGATCTTGTTGTCCTTTTCGTTCGTCGCCCCTTTGGGCAGGCCCAGGCGCTCGGTCCCGGCGAAGATGGCGTAGAAGCTGTAGTAGTCGCGCGCGCTGAGCGGCTCGGTCTTGTGGTCGTGGCAGCGTGCGCAGCCCAGGGTGAGCCCGAGAAAGACGGAGGCGGTGGTGGAGATGACGTCGTCCATCTGGTCGGCCCGGTACTGGGCGATGGCCTCGGGCGTCTTGCCCATGTTGTCGTCGTTGCTCGGTCCGTTGCGGCAGAAGCCGGTGGCGATGAGGCCCTGCTCGCCGGCGCCTTCCAGTTCATCTCCGGCGATTTGTTCGGCGATGAAGCGGGCGTAGGGCTTGTCGTCGTTGAAGCTGCGGATGACGTAGTCGCGGTACTTCCAGGCGTGTGGACGGTCGAGGTCGTTATGGAAGCCGCTGGTGTCGGCGTAGCGCGCCAGGTCCAGCCAGTGTCGCGCCCAGCGTTCGCCGTAATGCGGGCTGGCCAGGAGCCTTTCAACGAGGTCTTCATAGGCCCGGGGCGACGGATCGCGAACAAATTGTTCGACCTCCTCGGGGGAGGGCGGCAGTCCGGTGAGGTCGAGCGACAGACGGCGGATGAGCGTGGCGCGTCCGGCCTCCGGGGCCGGCTTCAGGCCTGAGGCCTCAAGTCTGGCGAGCACAAAGCGGTCGATGTCGTTCCTGGGCCAGGAGGTGTCCCGCACCTGCGGTGGTGCTGGCTTGTGCAGGGGCAGGAAGGCCCAGTGTGCGCGGTTCTCCTCGATGTCTGGTGTCGCGGCAACGACCAGGCAGGGCAGGGCCGTCAGCGACAGTCGGAGGAGCTTTTGCAGGATCGAGGTCATCAGGAGGATGACTATCAACGTGCCATGACGGCCTCGATTGCAGCCTTCATGCGGGCTTCGCTTCCCGGGGCGACCCAGCACCAGTCGTGCAGGTTGGTGTCGCGCTCCTTCCAGGCGCGTTCAACGGGGATGTAGCCGGGGGCGGATTCGCCATAGCCCATGACCAGCACGGGCATCTCGCCGGCCAGTTTTTGGGCCAATAATTGGTACTCCACGTAAGATTCCGCGGGCAGCAGCAGCACGCTGGCGGAACCAAGGTGGAGGGCGACGACATCGATGGGGGTGCCGCGTGCGACACGGGCGCGCCAGCTCAGGCCCATGGCGGCGAGGCAGTGGCTGAAGGGGCGTTCGGAGGCATTGGCCAGGATCTGTTCCAGGCCCTTCTGGGTGAAGCCGGGCGTGTTGCGTGGCTCGAGGTGCAGCTCTGACCGGGAGAAGCGGGCCGTCTCCAGGGGATGTCGGCAGGTGGCCTTCATGGATTCCTGCATGGCTTCGTGCAGCCGGCTGGCAAGCCGCAGCCTGGCCTCATGGCTGCCGTCGTTGTACTTGCCGGCGGTGACGTTGCCGGAGCAGCCGCTGGCATAAACGTGCAGGGGGCCTGGATTGGACTCGCGCATGGCCTTGAGGGCGAGGCCTGGAAAGTCCGGGGTGACATCTCCCTGCCCGTAATAGCTCATGGGATGAACGGCATAGGCATGCAGGGCGAAGAGGCAGGTTTCGCCCGACCAGAAGGAGAGCGTCTTCAGCCAGGGATCGATGTCACCTTCATCAGCCGTGCAGAGCACAGGGTCGGTGCAGCGGCTCATGCGCGAGTAGCTGACCCGGCCGTCGGGAAGGATGACGCGTCGGTTGGAGCCCACCTCGCGCACCCGGGCCTGGCCGATGCCGCAGTGGCTGACCGGCTGTGCGGCGGACAGGGCCGTGGCCAGGGCTTGGACTGTTTTCTGAACAGCCTGGTCGCCAAACGTCGGGTCGCAGACACTGCCTGTCGAACCGACCTTTTTCAAAAAGGCTTCGGCTTCAACATCCAT
This sequence comes from Prosthecobacter sp., assembly GCA_044341745.1. Lineage (GTDB taxonomy): Bacteria > Verrucomicrobiota > Verrucomicrobiia > Verrucomicrobiales > Verrucomicrobiaceae > Prosthecobacter. The sequence goes on from JBIIRD010000040.1 coordinate 42,318, forward strand.
CACCGGGGCGTTGTGGGCATGGGTGGCGCTGAGCATCACCCTGGCCGGTTCGGTCCCGGCGGCTCTCGCGAGGGCGCCGCGCCAATGGTCGTAAGAGCCGTTGCGGATCTCGCACCATTCGATGCTGACGATGACCACGGGCTTCTCAGGTCCGAGCAGGACGCAGCCACGTGCGTAAAGCGGGTCGGCGACGGATTTCACGGGGGCGATGCCTCCGCCCATGCAGGCGTGGCCGACAGGCGGGGTGACGTCGGCCTCGAAGACCGCCAGCCTCCACTCGGCGGCGCGAACCCAAAGCGGGTTCATGAGCAGGGCCAGGGCCGGGAGAATGAGGCGGAGATGCATGACCTCCTTGATACAGCGCTGGTCCGTCCTCTATTGCAGCATGACCAACTGGGAACAATGCTATCTCGACGGACAGACCCCCTGGGACAAGGGCACGGGCTCGCCGCCGCTGGCGGAATGGGTTCGCAGCCACCGGCCCCGAGGCCGTGCGCTGGTGCCTGGCTGCGGCGCCGGTCATGACGTGGCGATGCTGGTGGAGGCGGGGCTGGACGCCGTCGGGCTCGACATCGCCCCCTCGGCGGTGGAGCGGGCCAGGGCGGCCTATCCAGCGATGACATCGCGTTTTGTCCTGGGGGACCTGTTTGCCACGCCGCAGGACTGGCGGGCGGGCTTTGACCTGGTGGCGGAGCACACCTGCCTCTGCGCCCTGCCACCGTCGCTGCGCGTCGAGTATGAAAAGGCGGTGCATGAGCTGCTGCGGCCGGGCGGACTGCTGGCGGGCATCTGGTTCATCCATCCTGAGATGGATCCGGGCGAGTCCGGGCCGCCCTTTGGCATCTCGGTCGAGGAGCTGGCGGAGCTGTTTCCGGCGGAGCGCTGGGAGGTGGTCGAGGATCGTGTTCCTGAGTCCGGGTATGAAGGGCGGGTCGGCCGCGAACGGCTGCGTGTGCTGCGCAAAACCGGCGCCTCCTGATCGCTCATGGAACGTCCTCCCGCCTCCGCCGTGCTGAGTGCCGTGACGGCCTTCAGCCTGTGGGGCTTCCTGCCTGTTTACTGGAAGCAGATCGGCCATCTCGGCGCCGACATCTCCATCGCCCAGCGGGTTGTCTGGACGCTGATGACCTGCCTGCTTCTGCTGCTGGGAAGGCGGGAGACCACGGCATGGTGGCGTGAGCTGAGTCGTCCGGAGGTGCTGCGCACTCATGCGTTGTCCGCCTTGTTGTTAGGCGTCAACTGGGGCGTGTTCATCTGGGGCGCCCTGCATGGCCGCATCCTGGAATGCAGCCTGGGCTATTTTTTGAACCCGCTGCTCAACGTGCTGATCGGCTGCGTGCTGCTCGGTGAAGGCTTGAACGGCTGGCAGAAGACCAGCATCGCACTGGCGGCCGCCGGTGTCGGCCTGCAGATGATGGCGGTGGGCAGGCCGCCGTGGATCGCGCTGCTGCTGGCGCTTTCCTTCGGCTTTTACGGCCTCGTCCGACGCCGGTCCAGCCAGGGGCCGCTGACCGGGCTTGCCACCGAGTCGCTCATCGCCATGCCCGCGGCCCTGGGCTTTCTCGGCTTCTGGCATGGCGGTGGCCGGGCGGTGTTTGGCGACGGCTCCTGGCATGACCTGCTTTACATCATGGGCCTGGGGGCTGTCACCACGGTGCCGCTGCTGGGATTTGCCAACGGCGCGCGCAAGCTGCCCTTCAGCCTTCTCGGCCTGCTGCAGTTCCTGGCGCCGACCGGACAGTTCCTGGTGGGGGCCTTCATCTATGACGAACCGTTGCCACCGGCTTCGCTGGCCGCCTTCGCCTTCATCTGGTCGGCGGTGGCGGTGTTCTGCCTGGAGCTCTGGCTGAGAAGCTCCAGGCGTTCTCCTGTCTGAACCTTTGATTATTCAAGGGTGATGCCCTGCCAGCAGGCGAACTCCCAGGCCCAGCCGTTGGCGTGTGCTTCGAGGCGCAGGGTGATGTTCTGGCCCTGCCATTTCGCCAGATCGACATCGATCTCCTTCCAGCGTGGCTTTTCATGATCCACGGTCAACGCCCTGACCTCCTGGCCGTTGACCAGGACCTTGAGCCTCCAGTCGCCGCGGTCATCCGCAGCCACGCGGAACTTCAGCCGGGTCTTTTCAACCTTGATCTGACTTTCCAGGCTCGCGGGCGTCTTTTTGTCCGGGAATGGATGCATGAGCAGAACATTGGTTTGGCCATGGTATTCGGCGAGCTTCACCGGAGTGCGCTCGAATTCCGGCGCGGTGACCTTCCAGTCGGGATTCCACAAGCTGACGCTCTCCCAGTCGATGGCTCGCCAGTTGGTCTTCGGCGGCTGTGAATTCGTTGCGGGCAGTTCGACGCCCTGGATGAGCAGCTTCTTTTTTTCGGGCGTCAGGGGCCCTTCCTCCGGCGGAGCCAGGATGTACCAGATGAGGTCGCGGAAGGAGGCGTCGGGCAGGTTGCCGAATCCCATCGGCATGAGGCTTTGTTTTGTGTTCGTGAGCGTGGCGATTTGATCCCGCGACACGATTTGCGCCGCGCCACCGGCACCGAGCAGCTTCACATGGGCCGGCGTGTCCTCGACGATGCGGCCGGCGAGCGTGCGTCCGTCCTTCGTGCTGACGGTGATGTTTTCGTAGCCGTTGCCGATGATCTGGTTGGGGTCGATGACGTTCGCGAGCAACGCGTCCAGGTTGCTGCGCCCGCTGCCGATCAGGTCCGGCCCCACCTTCTGGCCGCCGCCGTGGAACTCATGGCAGACCATGCAGGTGGCCGTAAACATGAGCTTGCCGTTTGCCAGGTCCGGCTCGCCGGTGAGGCAGGCCTGCTTTTTTTGCGCGATGAGCGACTGGATGTCTTCGGACGAGTCCTGCCAGGCTCCGAGCACCTTGAAGGCGAGATCGCGGACGCCCTTGTCCTTGTGCGTCGCCAGTGCACGGCGCACAGGAGCCGGGAAGCCGGTCGCCGGCGCCTTTTTCTCGGCGATGGCGTTGAGCAGCGCCTGGGGCCAGGACTCGCGGCTCGCGAGCGCCTCGATGGCGGCAGTGTGGCGCAGTCCTCCGGACTGCGGATCCGAACGCTGGCCGGAGGACTGAAGCACCTTCAGCAGCGGCTCGATGAACTCATCGCCACCGAGGTCCGCCGCCGCGCGGATCGCCGCCACGGCCAGGGCGGTGGAAGTCTCGGCTGTGAGCAGCGGCTTGAGGGCTTCCTTGACGCTGTTCGTGCGCACCTTCTGCAGCGACTGCAGCACCAGGATGCGCTCCTGCTCCGGTTTTGTGGCGTCGTGCAGCACCGCGATCATTTCCTTCACCGCCGTTTCGTCACCCCACAGTACTGCCAGCGTCTGCGCATGCTTGCGAACGTCCGCGTTCGATGAGGCACGCCACTTCGCGAGACTGGCGGAGACCTCTTTGGCCGGTTGGATCACACCGCCTTCCTGGCCTCTGACGAGGCCGTCGAGCGCATGGGCGAGCAGGACATCGTGCCCGGCGATTTTTTCGCAGAACTCGACAGCGAGATCGAGGTTCTCGGCTTTGCGTGTGTCGCACAGGCGGCGCAGGGCCTTGTGGGAGAGCGTGACAAACATTTGAGAACTTGGCCTGGCCAAGTCGGCCAGGTATTGAAGCCACGGTTCAGGTGAACCGATCAAATCAGGTTCAACAAACGACCAAACCATAAATGGCAAGACGCGATCCCCGTCTCCGGTGTCTCGTTCGATGTATGACGCCACAGATTCGGAGATTGCAATTCCATGGTCCGTGAATCCACGCGCTCCCTTCTTGTCCCGGTTGGATGGCGACCTGGTTAGCCATGGCGAGGTGAAACGGCGAAGTGCCACCGCCGTGGCAAGTCTGACCGCGTCGCTTGGATCGTTTGCAAGACTGCGGAGATAGAGAGGAGCGCCATCCATGCTGTCCACTGCAAGTCGTGCAGACCAGATCCGGATGGTTTCTTCAGGATCTTCAGCGATTTTTGCGGCCAGGAAATCCAGCTCTTCATCGACCTTGTGGTGATGTGAGTGAACCAGCGCATGAGACCATAATGCTTCCAGTCTTGCGGGTGGTTGTTCGCGATCATTCACCAGGCCCTCAAGAAGTTTTTTTGCCTCGTCGGCCCACTTCATGTCAGAACGGCTTGCCTTCTCCACCAGCATGCGCCTCGCCATGCGGCGCATCCAGTTGTTGGGATGCTCCAGGGTTTTGACGAGCTCGGTGGTGGAGAGCTTCTTGAGGTCGAGGGGGGCGCGGACACTCTTGTCCGCATCTTGAAGGATCGCTTCGCTCGCGGCGGACAGGAGTGTCCGCGCTCCTGTCTCCTTTTCATACACCACACGCCAGATGCGGCCGTATTCGCGGTCCACGCCTTCGGGGTTGGCCTTGGCGTTCTGGTAGCAGGGGTACTTGTCACACCAGTCCATGATCCAGAGGAAGCCGTCGGGGCCGGTCTGGGTGCTGACGGGGCGGAACCAACCGTCATTGGCGCGGAGGAAGTCGCGCCGCGGCTCGCATTTGAAGGTGGCACCGACGGGGGTGATGACCTCCTCATGAATGGCGTTGTCGTGGATGTTGCCGATGAAAGCGTGGCCCCAGGTGTCCTTCGGATAGCGGCCGCCCTGATAAATCTGCACGCCGGCATAGGCGGCACGGAAGTGCTTGTGCTTCACGATGCTCGGCAGCAGTTCATAGGCATAGGGGTTCTCCGGCGCGCCGCCCTGGCGCACGTAGATGCCGCCGGGGGCCATGTGGAAGAAGTGGTCGATGACGCAGGCGCTGACAAAGAAGTTGCCGGCCGCATCGTAATCGCAGCCCCAGGGATTGCTGGTGCCGTCGGCAAACACCTCGAATTCCCAGGGTGGTGCAGTAGCGGGGGCATTCCTGGCCTCACCTGATCCGCGGGGCAGGAATGCCCCGGTTACCGGCCTCGCGCGACCGATGCCGGCATCGAATTTGAAGCCCTCGCTCTCAGGCTGGCCGGGGCGGCGGACCTTGCTGTGGGTGAAGACGCCGTGGGTCATGTAAAGCCAGCCGTCGGGGCCCCAGGTGAAGCTGTTCACGAGTTCGTGCGTGTCCTCGCGGCCAAAGCCGGTCAGAACGACGCGCCAGGCGTCCGGTTTGTCGTCGCCATCGGTGTCGCGGAAGTGAATGAGGTGCGGCTGCTGGCCGATGTAGATGCCGTCGTCGCCGCAGAGGATGGCGGAGGCGAGGTTGAGGCCCTCGACAAAGACGGTGCGCTTGTCGGCGGTGCCATCGTTGTCGGTGTCTTCGAGGATGAGGACGCGGTCGCGGGGGATCTGGCCGCTGGTTTGGGGAAGCGGGTGATATTGATCATCCCTGGCCGCGCCGCCGAAGGGGGCGGGATGAGGCGAGCCGTTCGGGTATTCGTAGGCTTCGACGACCCAGAGTCGGCCCCGGTGGTCCCAGGTCATGGCGACCGGGTTTTGCACCATGGGTTCATGGGCGAAGCAGCGAACCTCGTAGCCCGCAGGCACGCTCATTTTCGTCCTGGCCTCCTCGGGGGTGGGGCAGGCGTTGGTGGAGGGAAGGTAGGTGCCGGTGAGCTCCTTGGCTTCTGCAGCAAGGACGTGGCAGAAGAGGGCAAGTGAGGCAATCGCCCGGAGGATCAGCGGCTTCTTCATGAGGGCCGAATGCTACGGTCTGGGCATTCTGGAATGGCAGACATTTTTTGGGCCTGATCCGCCATAGCATGAAAAAGCCCCGCTCCGGACAGGGGCGGGGCTGGGAAAGCGAGGTTGTTTCGGCTTACTGCGGAGGAACGCGGAAGAGCTTGCCCGTGTAAGGGCATTTGACTTCCATGCCCGTGGGCAGGCCGGTGACATCGACGAGCTGATGTTTCGCGGCGTAGGGGCTGTTGACGAAGCCGGGGCGGCCGGGGATGGACGTGCCATAGGGCAGGTCGGAGGCGGCGGGGGCAGGAGTGGTTTGAGGAGCAGGAGTTGTGGGCGGGGTGGGCTCCAGCTTGGGTTCAGGGGCGGGCTTGGTCATCGCAGCCACGTTGGTGTTCGGGATGACTTCAGGTGAAGTTGTGGCCACCGAAGGCTTGGGCTTGGCCTGGGGTTCAGGCTGGATGGTACGAACACGGGGAGTCGGTGGTACGGAAGCCACGGGGCCGGGGCGATTGGGAATGCCTGGCACAATGAAGGGCTTCTGGGTGTAAGGGCAGACGACTTTCGAGCCGGGGCTCATGCCGCGCACATCTACAAGACGACCCGGTGAGGTGTAGGGGGTGCGGACGTATCCTGGCAGGTCAGCCACGGCATTGGCCACGGGCAGATCGTTGGAAATCTGGGAAGGAGGTGGTGTATCGACCCTTTGTTCAGGCTGGGTGCGGTACGAGGAGTTGGGGATGGAATAAGAAGTTCCTGAAGAATTGGCGAGAATCTGCCGATTGGCCGCCGTGCTGCTCAGAGGCGCACCCGAGGACTTGGTCATGTAGTAGGTGATCAGGCCACGGCTTTGGATCTGATTCCAAGCCTCACGGGGCGGCACCGAACAGGAGGTGACGGCCATTGCGGCGAGAGCCAAGAGCGACAGACGGGGGAGCGCTGAGGTAGGAGACATGGCGTGCGAGAGACTGTTTTTTTAATTAAGCTTTCCCATTTTAGTGAACTTTTTTGTTTTTGCAACCTCAATGAGTTCATAATTCATAAGAACTGTTAAATATTTAGTTATTTAATTTTTTTCATAACTAGACTTCATGATGGGGACTTGTGATGTATGATCATGCAATGGCGGCTCATAACTGTAGGAAAACCTAGTCTATCCTGGGCGAGGTCTGGGATGGAGGATTATTTGTCGAGACTCCAGCGTGTGACGAAATTCGAACATCGGGTGATCAAGGAAGGCCCGCAGGAGGCGGTGGAGCAGGCGATGATGTCGGCCAGCCAGGGGGGGATGAGGATTGTTCTGGATGAACGGGGCAAGATGCGGCGCAGTCTGGAGCTGGCGCAATGGGTTGAGGATAAACAGATTCGCGGGGTCAAGCGTGTCAGCCTGATGATCGGTGGAGCGAACGGGCATTCGGAGCGAATGCGTGCCGCTGCCGATGAGTGCTGGAGCCTGTCAACATTCACGCTTCAGCATGAAATCGCGCTCGTAGTTCTGGCCGAGCAGATTTACCGGGCGCACAGCATTTTGAGAAAGGAGCCTTATCACCGTGAATAGGACGCCGAAGGTCAAAGGGGAGTCGCCATGGCTGAGACTCAAAAGTGATTGGGTTTCTCCTTGTTGATAGGCTAAGAAGAGTTTATAT
>JBIIRD010000145.1:0-6162 GCA_044341745.1 Prosthecobacter sp.
ATCCCTGCTCACGCTGTCCGACCCCAGCCGCCCTTCCAGAACATCATCCGTCCCGTCAAACCGGATGGCATCTCCCACCCATGTCGGCCTCGCCGACACACTCGGTGCCTTGGCATCCATCTCTCCAGCCCTTGGCTTGTGGCGCCATTCGATGACCTGGTTCTGCGCATCCTTGATCACGTTCTGATCCGCCCTCAGCCGGAACTGCACCGGCAGGCCGACCTCCGGAAACGCCTCCTCCACCTCCGGCTGCTGCACCCCGTAAGGATCGTAGCTGTAGCGGTCCACCACGCGCCCTGCTTCATCCAGCAGCTGCGTCACGCTTCCCAGGTGGTCCCGGCCGTAATACCACTTCCTGCCGCCCTGATCCATGAACCCATGGGGCCCGTAGCGCCTCACCACCGCGTTGCCGGCGTCGCGCTCCTGGCAGATCTCCAGGCCGCACCACAGCAGCCGCTTTTCCTGCACCCCAGCGCCGGTCCGCTCCACCACCCGCGCCCGGCGCCCCAGGGCGTCATAGCCAAACTCCGTGCGCGTCCCGTCCGCATAGGTGATGGCGGTCAGGCGGCTGGCCGCATCCCACTCGTAGCCCTGGTTCAGCCCGTTGCTGATCATGTTGCCACGGCTGTCATAGCTCGGAAGCCCGACCCCTGCCTGCCCGAGGATGTAAACATCATAGTCCTGCTGCGCCGTCCGCCCGTTGTCCCCGAGGGCGGACACCCGCACCCGGTTGTCCTCCAGCTCCAGCGGCACGTCCGCGCTGAACCGGAACTCCGGAGACCCTGCTTCATCCGTCACCGTGCGCGTCCTGGCCTTCACTCCGCGAATGTCCACCACGCCGGGCTCCTCCAGCGTGCCCTCAAACCTCACCAGGCCTGTGCCGCTATTGCCAAAGGTGCCCACCTTCTGGTTCACCGCGTTGTATTCAAAAGGCATCACTCCATGATCCACCTGCGCGCTGACCCGGTTGCCTGCTGCATCATAGCTGTAGTAAAACTGACGCCGCAGTTCACGACCGGGACCGGTGCCTCTCACCACCACCGAGCGAATCTGGTCGGCCTGATCGTGCTCCACGGACCATTGCTCACCCGGGCCGTACACCGCCGGATCGCCGGCACCCTCCTCACGGGTCCAGCTGCGCAGCTGCCCGCCAGGCGCATAACCATAAGCGTTGCGGGCGGCCCCGACGCCCCCCTGCGGCAGGGTGAAGCGCTGGATGATTTCCTTCAGCCTGCCCTGGTGCGACGAGCCGTGCCACCCGAAGCTGGTCGAGGTGCCGTTTGGAGAGGTGATCTTGTCCAAGCTTCCAAGGCCCTTCAAAGGGTCCACGTAATCATAGGTGAAGGTTCCCAGGAAATCTGTCAAGGACCGCAGCCTGCCGGAGGCGTCCAGCGTGGAACTGAAGGTCTGGGCACCGCTGTCGGGCAGGTCATTGATCACCGAGTCGATGCTGCGGCCGATCACCCGTCCCAGAGCGTCATACTGGTAAAGGGTCTCTGCGGAAAGACTCTCATCGACCACGCGTCGGAGCTGGCCGGCCCCAGGTTTCAAGGAAGCGAACGGCGAGGTGCGGTAGGGGTGGTAGTCATGGCGGATGGCCCCCAGCGCGCTGGTGGCGGAGAGCAGCCGTGGATACGAGGGGTCATACTGATAGGTGACCCCCGGGGTCCTGGGATCCGTGACAAACGCGGGCGGCTGGCCCTGCAGTGTCTGGTAGCGGACCTCCTTCACCGCACCATCCGCCTCATATAGCATTTCACGCCTGGCGACACCGGCCAGGGTGACATAACGCACCCTGTCTGAATTGGGATAATATTCGAGCGTCTCCACCCGTCCGTCGGCACGCTTTTTCCGGATCATGCGCCCAAGGTCATCATAGAACCACTCGGTCACATGGCCGTTGGCGTCCTTGAGGCTGGCGAGTGATCCGCAGGTACACCACTCATACTCCACACGGCGCCCTTCAGAATCCGTCTCCGCCACGAGCATGCCCATGGAGTCATACTCACGCCGGCTGAGCCTGCCCTGGCGGTCGCGCAGCAACACCGGATCCAGCCGATCCCAGACAACCTCCTCGTATTCCGCCTCCGCCAGGACCACGCCCTGGGGCTGGTAGGTGATCTTGGTCGGGCGGTTGAGGTCATCGTACTCGTACCAGACCTGATAACCGTCGGCATCCCTGGCGGACTCCAGCCGCTGATGGCCGTCATAAGTGAAGGTCGTGACATCCGCGCCGCCCGGCTGCGGTCCGTCGATCGAGGCCAGCAGGCTGTCATGCGCGTTGGGGTTTGTCTGACCGACGGGCTTGATGTAGCTCAGGGTCACCACCTCATTGAGGGCATTCTTGACGGAGGTCACCTGGCCATAGGCATTGTAGGTCAGCTCGGTGAGGTGCCCGCCGCCGTCCCAGATTTTCACCGGCAGATGGCGGGTGTTGTAAAGCATCCTGGCCAGGAGGTCCGTGCTGGAGCCGTTCTGCTGGCGAACTTCGAGCAGGTCCACGCCACTGCCGTCATAGGCGAGATGAGTCACCCGCCCGAGCGGATCGACGGACTTGGACAGGTTGCCCTGAAGGTTGTAGTCACTGGACTGGACGACTTTCTGAGAGGTCCCATCGACGTTCTCGGTCTGGTCCACGGAGCTTGGCAGATTGGTCCCGCCCACATTCTGATGAGAAGTCTGGCCGGAGGGATCCTTGACCTCGCTCTGGCCCTGGTAGGCATAGTTCACCGTCTCCTTTAGGGGCTGCTTGAATGAGAGCGGCACAGCACTGAGCTCACGCTTGGAGACATCCATCAGCCAGACGTAGAGCTCGCAATGCGCGCTTCGCCCGGGGTTTCCGACATCCATGAGCACGTCCATCGGGTAACGTTTCATGGCATTGCGATCCCAGTGGAAGGTCTTCATGTGGTGACCCAGCCAGTTTTCCACGACCGCCACACTGCCATTGGGATAGGTGACACGTAGGCCCCGCATCAGGCCGGGAACCGGAATGGGGTTGCCGTTCGGGTCCAGGACCGGATCCGGGTCACTGCCTTCGTCAGGGCCGTCGGCCCGGGTCAGGATGCCGCTGTCGGAATATTGGTGGAACAGCGTCCTGCCATACTCCGTGGTGAGCGTGTTGATGAAGCCTGAGGCCGAGGCGGCGGGATCATAGCTGAAGGAGGACACCATGCCCACCGCGTCCTTGATCCTGTTCAGCGTGGTCGGCACAGTTGCGGTTCCATCATAGGAGAACTCAACGGAACGCCGTGCGCCCGTCAGCCGATGGGGCGGGCTGTAAACCTGCTTGATACGGTAGAAGGCGCTGCTGTAGCTGCGGGTGTTGCTCAGGTAGCGGATGAGGGTGACTCCGCCGGCGGCATCAACGATTTCATTGACGCGTCCGGTCGCCGTCGTGGCCGTCGTCGAGCCGGTGTTCTGGCCGGGGGTCAGTCCGTTGTAAACCGGGTTGGCAGCCCCGGCGACAAACTCATAATTGAGGGTCACGACATTCCCCTGGGGATCAATAACCTGCTTGAGAAAGTAGCGCTTGTCCTGGCCGGTGACGGTCGTCATGGGCTGGCTGTAAACCTCGACACTGCCATCGCTCAGCTCACGCCGGTAAACATCGTTGCCCGCCTGGCCCGTGGTCCAGCGCAGGACGGCCTGCGAGTAGCGGTCCGGCAGGTAGGCACCCGTGATGTTGTTGAACTGGCTGAAGGCAAAGACCTCGGTGCCGCCGTCACGCAGACGGACGGTGACGGTGAGGTTGGGATCGACATCCAGGTAGCCCACCCAGTTGAAATCCCAGCTTGGGCCGAGGTTGGAGAAGGCCGGCAGGGAGCTTTGCTCCGTCTCCAGGTGGTTGTAATTGACGGCAAAGGCGATGACCGGCCCGACAGGCGGCTGGTAATAGAGGGGTACATCACGAAGATTCAGCGAGGCCTGCATGAGGTAGTAGCTGGAGGATGCCATGCCGGCGGAACATTTTTCGGTTCCGCCCTTGGGCGAGCTGCAGGTCTTGGAGTTTTCATCCCTGCCCTGCGCTCCGCCCTTGCCCCAGACCTGGGCGGCCTCCTCGTCCGAAACAGCGGTCCAGCCGGCGGGGAGCTCTCCCGCGGGAATCAGAAAGTACCCATCCGTCTCAGCCTCCAACGCCTTTTCCGTGATCCACATCTCCCCGCCGCCGAAGGTCGCATCCTGCACCAGATAACGTCCGTCCAGCTCCCCCAGCAGGGCGGCGAAGTGATCCAGCTTCCAATGAATGACCGCCGGGAAGATCAGCTGGCCGGTGGATTCGCGCCTGGCGACCTGGTATTTCAAGCCGACCTGGGCCGCCCACTCCCGCACCTGGACAAGGTTGGTGCCACGCGTGGTGGAATGCACCGCCTCAAGCACCGGGTTGGAGGCAAAGGGCGTCTTGTCGCGCGCATTAAGGATGCTGTTGAGCGCATAGGGGCCGCATTTGAAGGCGATCTCCGGCTGAGTCCTCATGCGTGCAAGGCCCTGCCTGGCGGAATCCACCAGGGAACCGATGCTGCTGTCGTAGGTCCTCCTGGAAAGCTCCTCAAAATAGACATCCAGCCTGTCCGTCCTGCCCAGCCGGGCATTCAGCAGCAGGAGTTCCGCAAGGGCCCGCTCCGCCACCAGCTTGATCTGCGGCTCAGTCTCTGACCTGGCCAGGTTCCAGGCGTTTTCCCAATGCTGCAGGGCCTGGGAGAGATAACCTCTTTCGTAGCGCTCCGCAGCCAGGTTGAGAAAGATTGCGGCATTCCATCTGGAGGCGGGATGGCGCTCCAGGAAGGCCTGGAACATGGAGATGTCCTCATGATCCGTGCGTTCGGCAAACTGGAGAAGGGCGGCGGCAAGGTCGGCATTCTCCTCCGGCTGCTCCTCCCCGGCCATGGGCACCAGCATCTCAGGAAAAACCTGGGATGTCTGAAGCTCCACATCCTGAGGCTGTTCTGAAAAGCTCAACGTCAGGGGGATCACAGGCTGGGCGGCGCCCACCTGCGGGACTTCGCCCGATGAAGACTGCTGGGCCAGGGCGCTCCAACTGGCTGCACAGGCAGCGACTAACAAAAAACGTTTCATGATAAACGAGGCGGGCTGGACAGGGTGGGCGGGGGAGGATCTCATGGATTGCTGACCGGGCTGGCCGTGGTGGGTTTCTCCAGGGTGATGTTCGGCGGCCCGGTGCCCGGTGCCGGATACCCGGAGGGGTCCAGATAGAATGTTCCCACCACGACCTGGCTCGACCGGCCGTTGAGGCGGCAGACTGCATAAATCCTGGTGGTGTAGTGGACGGGGATCGGCCGGGTGTACTCCTGGCTGTCCGCAAGGTCCGGCCGGGTGGACCAGAAGATCGGCTGCCCCCCGGGACTGTGCAGCGCCACCTCACCCGGCCGGGCCGCGTAATAGGTCCCTCCACTCGAAGCATTCATCTGCGACGGCGCAAAAACCGGAGGCTCCGGAGCCGCCATGCCAAGGTCGCCATAACGCCTGCGCAGATATTCTTCGACCTCCAGCCTTTCTGCAGACGAAAGCCCCCGGTTGTAAACCAGCAGCTCTACAATCTGTCCCTGGAATGCATTGGTCGAGGCCGTGGTGGCATTCGTGCCGATGAACAACGGCAGCGTGTCCCTCGTGAGCTGGATCGCAGAAGCGGCCTCCTGCATGATCGCGCCGTTTGAAACACGCCGCCAGGCTCCATCATGGGTGCCAGATAGAAGCTGGAACTGGTCGGCGATGATCGGCACAACCGGTGTGACCGCACCATTGCTGCTCATGATGCCCGTGGGGACAGCGGCGGTGCCGCCCATCCTCAAGATCCCGCCCCCTTTTTTGACCAGGATACCGTTATTGGTCCCCGTTTTCCGGGCGATGGCAAAAAAGCTCATCGTTCCCGAGTCAATGGTGGCGTTGTGAGGCACGGTCAGCCTCACCGGCAGTGTTCCGCCAGGCTTGTTGAACTCCACCACAGAATGCCCATGCAGCCCCGCCCCATAAAGCCCGAAAAGTGATGGACGGTGATCGGGAATGGCTGGAGCGGGCGCCACGGCGTCGTTGGCATTCCCGGACTGATCTTTCCACGCGTTGACCCTGCCGCCGACATCCGTGATCACATCACAATCGGCGCGCAGCCAGACGGCAAGACCCTTTCTGACAAAGGATGACCCC
>JBIIRD010000089.1:0-17979 GCA_044341745.1 Prosthecobacter sp.
GGAGCGCAGTTTTGGTTGGGCGGCACGGTTCAAGCGCCTCTCCAGAGATTACGAACGCCTGGCCACGACGCTTGCAGGCATGCACTGGCTGGCCTTTGCCACCCTCATGCTCTCCTCCCTCTTTCCCAAAGGTTTATAACAGGCGCTAGGTGGCGGATCGGGATCACTTTTTACCCTTGTCCTTGCCTTCATCCAGGAAGGCCAGAGCCTTTTCCAGCCATTCGCGGGCTGGCGCTCCGTGTCCCTGACCCGGGATGTCGAAGAGCTTCACGTGCTTGAAGCCGTTTCCCTGGAAGCCCTGTTCATAAATGGCCTTTGTATTGTCCTGGTTGAAGTCCTTGTCGCCAGTCACCAGAACGATGCGCGATTCATTCTGGGCCAGGGTTGCCAGCTCCGGGTGTGGAATGTAGCGCGCTTCATAAAAGGTGCCGTTCTTGCCCTGGGTGGGGAAGAAGAAGTTCACCCCCATGAAGCAGACGGCGCCTGTGAACATGTCCGCATAGGCGACGGCAAGCATGGAGGCCACGCGGGAGCCGCCAGAATGGCCGCTGACGTAGACCCTCGCAGGATCGATGTTGTAAGCCTGACGCATCTGGTCGTTGGCGGTGATGGCCAGCTGCATCCGGGAGAAGACCTCGCGGCTGTTGCCTGAGCGCAGGGCGCCGACAAAGATGAGTTTTCTGGACGCCAGGACATCCTCCCAGTCTGCGGGCAGGGCGCACTTGTCGTTGGGGCTGATCCAGATGAACAGCCCATGGGGAACCTCCTTCTTGTACGAGCGTGGCACGATCACCTCATAGGATTCACCCGCCACGTTCAAGGCTCCTGGTGTCTCGGAGGCCCGCAACCGGAGCTTGATCTGCTCGGGCGACGCCATGGGCGTGGTTTCCTTGAAGGTCAGCGGTGAACGGTCCCCAGGCCGAACCCTGGGCTCCGACGGCTGGGCGAAAACCAGCACGGGGAGGGTCAGAGCGAAAAAAGCGACGATTTTTGGCACAGGCATGGCAGGCCATCGAAGCTGCTCCCCTCCTGCTTGTCGATGCCAAACTGGTCAGCAACCCAGCGCGGAAGTCGATCCGCCTGGGGCCGCAGGGAAACTTCCCGGCGGCAGCGGGAGTTTGGTCATCATTTCTGAAGAAGAGGCGGCTCCAACTGAGGTTCTCTATTATAATGGGAGCAGGAAAACTTCAGATCATGGTCCCAGTTTCCGTTCCAAGGTCCTGACAGGCTTTCCCAAAAACATCATGCCTTCGTTTCGTCATCTTTCAGCCGCAGCCTTGGCCGGGCTCATGCTGGCCAGCGCTTGTTCAGCCTCTTCAGGGGATCAAAACCTGCCTTTGGCCCCTGAAGCCGCCCAGGCCATCGAACAAAAGGTCGCCAGAATCGCCGCACACATGCTCCCGAGGGCGACGGACGGCGCCTCGCTGCTGCCTGGGATCGGTCTGGCCGAGGGCATCTCTGAGATCACCGGAGTGGCCATCAGTCCGCTGCTGGGTGTCAGCACCGTCGGTGCCTGGAAATACTGGCAAACCAGGCCATCCGCCCGGGCCCACCTGCCCTGGTACTGCCAGCCCTGGGCCTGGGGTGCCGGCCTGGGCATCCTCTCCCTCTGCTTCTTGAAAGATGTTTTTGGCTCGTTGTTGCCAGGTATCTTCAAAAAGCCGCTGGACTGGCTGGAGCTGTTTGAAAACAAGGCCAGCGCCCTGGTCGCCAGCACGGCCTTCGTGCCCCTTGTCGCCCTGGCGATGTCTGAATATCAACGCATTGGACCGGAGCAAGCAGGCCTCATGCCTCATGTGCCGGGCCTGGCCCAGACGCCCATGGCAGAATTTCTGGCACTCAGCATGCAGACACCCTGGGTCAGCATCCCTTTCTCGCTGGTTCTGTTTGCCGTGGTCTGGCTTACCTCCCATGCCATCCATGTTTTAATTGCCCTTTCGCCCTTTGGGCTGGTGGACAGTGCCCTGAAACTGACAAAACTGGCGGTGCTTGGGCTGCTGGCCTTCACGACAGCCTTGATTCAAACCCTCGGCCCGGTGCCCGTGCTGATGCTTTGTGGTGTCATCGCGGTGACAAGCCTGCTGCTGGCGAACTGGGCCTTCCGGCTGATGGTCTTCGGCACCGCAATGGTCGCCGACCTCCTGGGGCGACGGAAATCATCCTCCCAGGAAGTGAGCCACGATGGGGTCACCGGGTTTTTATCGAGACCGCTGGGCGGGGCTTCGACACGCTGTCGGGGCCGGATTCAGGCAACAGCAGACGGTGCTGGCTGTTTCATCCGCCGGCCCTGGGGAGTTCTACCCTTGCAAACGCTGCCGTTGCCTGAGGGTGAACTGGCTGTTCAGAAGCGGCTTTTGCATCCCCAGTTGATGCATCGTGCCACGCCTTCCTCAAAATGGCGGCCCGTGTGCACACTGCTGCCACGCTACTGCGGCTGCGAGGACGCCATCAGCCGCCTCCTTGGCTGCCAGATCATCAACAGTCCCTGGATGTCCGGCTGTAAAGCGGCCCGGCAATGGTTGTCTGAATGGGCTGGAACATGCCGGAGGGTTGCAGTCACCCAATGAGACCGCCAGGGCATCAACGTGGAATCCAGCGCACCCGGGCAGAAAGCTGGTGCACCGGGTTTTTCAAGGGATCAGCGACTGGAAGCTGCGGAAGAATGAGATAACCGAGTTCTTCATACTGGCCGTCACAGTGCAACGAGAAAGGCATTGATCGTCAGTGTCCCGGCATAGGAGGTGCATGTGCCGCCATTTCCGCAGCCATCAGAGACAAGCCTGATCCGAGACCCCGAGCCCTGAAACGGAGTTTTTGGACTATGAGTGAGGCATCAAGACCGGGCACCGCCCCCACCCGTTTAGCGGGTTGGGGTCAGACGCTTTTCAAATGCCGGCTGATCCGTCACTTCTTCCCCTTGGCGGAGGCGGCACTGAACCAATCGCCCCCTCCTCCGGAACTGCCGCCACCCAGGGAGCCAAAGGGATTGTTGTTGAATCCACCCCCGGAATTGCGCCCGCCGCCACCCTGCGCCTGGCCAGGGCGCCCCTGACCTCCACCTCCCTGGCCGGCAGGGCGCGGACCACCGCCGCCTCCACCGGGCTTGCGTTCAAAGTCGGGCTTGGACTTGAGGCTCAGAGCGATGCGCTTGCGCTGGAGATCGACCTCCATGACGGTCGCCATGACCCTCTGCCCCACCTTCACCGCCTCGGCCGGATCGCGCACAAAGCTGTCGCTCAGCTGGCTGACATGGGCCAGGCCGTCCTGGTGAACCCCCACGTCAATAAACGCGCCAAAGGCCGTAACGTTGGTGACCACGCCCGGCAGCTTCATGCCCACCTGCAGGTCCTTCATTTCATTCACGCCCTCCGCAAACTTGAACACCTCAAACTGCTTGCGCGGGTCACGGCCGGGCTTCGCCAGTTCGTTCATAATGTCCTGCAGGGTCGGCAGGCCGACATCAGCGCTGGCATACTTCTTCAGGTCGATCTTCTGACGCAGCTCCGGCTTCGCCATGAGGTCGGCCACGGTGCAGCCCAGATCAGCGGCCATCTTTTCCACCACCTGATAGCGCTCCGGGTGCACCGAACTGGCGTCCAGCGGATTGTCCGCAGCCCGGATGCGCAGGAATCCGGCCGCCTGCTCAAAGGCCTTGTCCCCCAGCCGCGGCACCTTCAGCAGGTCGCGACGGCTTTTGAAGGGGCCATTTTCATTGCGATAGGCCACGATGTTCGCGGCATGCGTGCTGTTGAGGCCGGAAACGTAGCTCAAAAGCTGCTTCGAGGCCGTGTTCACCTCCACGCCGACGTTGTTCACGCAGCTGATGACGATGTTGTCCAGGCCGTCCTTGAGAAGCTTCTGGTCCACGTCGTGCTGATACTGGCCTACACCGATCGACTTGGGATCGATCTTCACCAGCTCGGCCAGCGGATCCATCAGGCGGCGGCCGATGGAAACGGCGCCACGGACCGTGACGTCGTGGTTCGGGAACTCCTCGCGGGCCACTTCGCTGGCGCTGTAGATCGAGGCGCCGCTTTCATTCACCATGATGACCGGGATGTGCTTCGGCACACCGATCTTGTTGATGAAGGACTCCGTCTCACGGCTGGCCGTGCCGTTGCCGATGGCGATGACCTCGATCTTGAAGCGCTCGATGAGGTTCAGCACCAGCGTCTTGGCGTGCATCAGGCTGTTGCCCTCCCCGAGAAGGTAGATCACGTCGTTGAACAGCAGCTGGCCCTGGGCGTCGAGCACGACCGTCTTGCAGCCGGTGCGGAAACCGGGGTCGATGCCCAGCATGCGCTTCTGCCCCAGCGGCGCTGCCATCAGCAGCTCCCGCAGGTTGTCGGCGAAAACCTTCACCGCCTCGGCATCAGCCCGCTTCTTCGACTCCAGGCGGAACTCGGTCTCCATGCTCGAGCTGAGCAGACGCTTGTAGCTGTCGGCGCAGGCCTGCTTCATCTGGTCGGTGCAGGCGTTGCCGCCCTTGGTGAACATCTGGGTGATGATCTGCACGGCGGTCTCCTCCGGCGGCTGGATGCGCATCAGCAGGAAGCCCTCCTTCTCACCCCGGCGGATGGCCAGCATGCGGTGGCTCGGGATCGACTTCAGCGGCTCGCTCCAGTCAAAGTAGTCACGGAACTTCTGCGCCTCCTCGTCCTTGTCCTTGCCGAACATGACCTTGGAAACCACCGTTCCCTGCTCGGCAAACAGCTTGCGCAGGGCCGCACGCGCCTCGGCATTGTCACTGATGCGCTCGGCAATGATGTCACGCGCGCCGGCCAGGGCGTCCTGGGCGTCCTTGACGCGCAATTCCTCGTTTTCGTGGTCCGGCTGGATGAATTTGGCGGCCTCCGTGGCGAGGTCGACCCCGGCCGTGAGCAGGTTGGCCTCGATGAAATCGGCCAGCGGCTCCAGGCCTTTCTCCTTGGCAATGGTGGCGCGGGTGCGGCGCTTCGGCCGGAACGGGGCGAAGATGTCCTCCAGCACGTTCAGCGTCTCCGCCTTCTCGATCTTGGCGCGCAGCACGTCGGTCATCAGCTTGCGCTCCTCCAGGGACTTCACGATCGCGGCGCGACGGTCGTCCAGGGTCACCAGCTGCTCCATCCGGTCCTTCACCCCCTGGATCTGCACTTCATCCAGCATGCCGGTGGCCTCCTTGCGGTAGCGGGAGATGAACGGCACCGTGGCGCCGTCCGCCAGCAGCTTCGCGGTCGCACCCACCTGGATGGCCTTGATACCCATCTCACGGGCGACTCGTTCAACGTGGGAGATATTGATGTTCAGTTCAGCGGCATCGGACATGAAAAGGAAAGGGGCTGTGGCGCGAGCGCCGGGTTGGATTGGGCTGCCTGTGTTAGCGAGTCCGTTTCAGCGCGGCAAGGTGAAGAGTTTTGCAGCGGAAAATTTAGTGCCTTGACGCCGTCCAAGCCGCACCCCGTCCCGTAAAGACGTCTTGTTTGGAGCCTAAACTGCCGATTGCACCCCCCGCAACCCGTGCTCCTATGGGCGCTCCTCAAACCCTCCCGCACTGACATGTCCGCTCATTCCTCCCCCTCCTCAGCGAGCTCCGGCTCGATCTGGAACCTTCTGAATGTCATCATCGCCGTCTGCGTCGGCGGCTTCGCCCTCTTCTGGGGCTCGGCCTTCCTCGTTGGCGGCTGGATGGAAAGCGCCGGCGTCCGCAAACCCGCCGCTGAAGCGCCCACCGCCCCGGCTCCTGCGGCTGCCAAGGAAGCTGCTCCCGCTGCGGCCCCGGCTGCTGCCGCCGCAGCTCCTGCTGCCGCCGCTCCCGCCGCCATTGCAGAAATCACCATCAAACCCGACACCGCCAACCCCCTGGCTTACGACACCAAGGAGTTCAAGGTGAAGGCCGGCCAGAAAGTGAAGCTCACCTTTAACAACGTCCACCCCGCCGTCCCCCAGCCCCACAACATCGTCATCGCCAAGGCTGGTTCCAAGGACAAGCTCCTCGGCCTTGCCATGCAGATGGCCACCGCCCCCGATGGCATGGCCAAGGGTTTCATCCCCGAAGCCCCGGAAATCCTTTTCCACACCAAGCTGCTTCAGCCGAACCAGAGCGAAACCCTCGAGTTCACCGCCCCCGCCGCCGGCGAATACCCCTACATGTGCACCTTCCCCGGCCATGGCGCGATCATGAACGGCGTCATGAAGGTCGAATAACCCGGCCTCCAGCCCAGATTCCCCTCAAGAGGAGGCCTTACGGCCTCCTCTTTTGTTTTCCATCTCCCTCTTTGCCAAAGCACGGCGTGCGCTGCATAACTGCCCGCTCCATCCATCGCCCCTTCACCATGCTCGACCTCACTGGCAAAATCATCGCCCTCCTCAAAGGCGGTCCCGGCAGCGAACGCACTGTCTCCCTCAAAACAGCCGAGAGCGTCGCCGAAGCCCTCCGCAGCATCGGCGCCCAGGTCGTCGAGGTCGATGTCACCGGCCCGGATTTTGAGGTGCCCGCCGACACCTTCATCGCCATGAACCTGATCCACGGCACCTTTGGCGAGGACGGCCAGATCCAGGCCATCCTGGAAAAACGCGGCATCCGCTACACCGGCGCCGGGGTCGAAAGCAGCCGCATCTGCTTCGACAAGGCGCTGAGCAAGCAGCGCTTCATCGCCGCCAACGTCCCCACGCCACGTTCCCAGGACTATCTCCTCGACGGCCCGGAACTCCTCGGCATCGGCCTGCCACTCGTCTCCAAACCGCCCCGTGAAGGCTCCAGCGTCGGCGTCAGCATCTGCCGCACCCAGGAGGATCTCGACAAGGCGCTCGTCGAAGCCCGCAAATTCGGCACCACCACGCTGGTCGAGGACTTCATCGAGGGCAAGGAGCTCACGATCGGCATCCTCGGCGACCAGGTGCTGCCCATCATCCACATCGAACCCGTCGAGGGCTTCTACGACATGAACAACAAGTACCCGTGGATGACGGGCACCGGCAAGACGCTCTACCACTGCCCCGCCGACCTCGACGCCGAGACCACCCGTCGCGTTCAGGACGCGGCCCTCGCGGCCTTCCGCAGCTGCGGCACCGAGGTTTATGGCCGCGTCGACATCATCCTTCGCGCCAGCGACAACGCGCCTTTCGTGCTCGAGATCAACACCATCCCGGGCATGACCAGCAGCAGCCTCCTTCCCAAGGCCGCTCGCGCCGTCGGCATCGAGTTCCCCGATCTCTGCGCCCGCATCATCGAGCTCTCCATCGCCGCCCGCGGCTGAAGCCCCACCGCCATGGACCCCATCTACGTCATCGGCCACCGCAATCCTGACACAGACGCCATCTGCGCCGCCATTGGTTACGCCGCCTACCTGCGCGAAGTGCGCGGTGGCGAGGTCATCGCCGCCTGCTGCGGTGAAATCAACGCCCGCACGAACTGGGTCCTGAAACTGGCCGGCATGGAGGCCCCCAAGCTCCTGCTCGACGTCCGCCCCACCGCCGGCATTGTCTGCCGCCGGGAGGTGCTCACCGCGAAGCCCCGCGAGACCTTCCTTTCCGTCTATCGAAAGATGATGGAGCACAGCTTCCGCTCCATCCCCGTTGTCGATGAAAGCAAGAAGCTGCTCGGCATGCCGACCATCCAGGAGATGGCCCAGCTTTTCCTCCCCAGCGAGGCAAGGCACGGAGCCGCCAACCGCGAGGTGACCACCAGCGTGCAGAACATGGTCAACGCCCTCGGCGGCCGCTTGATCAGCAGCACCGAAGGCGATGACAAGGTCGAGCAGCTCGTGCTCGTCGTTGCCGCCTCCAGCGTCGAAACCTCCCGGGAACGCGCCCGTCAGTTCCCGCCCCGCCAGGTCGTCCTGGTCACTGGCGACCGGCCCGAAATCCATGCGCTCGCCATGGAGCTGGGCGTGCGCTGCCTCGTCGTCACCGGCGGCTTCACCCCCTGGGAAAGCCTGCTGGCCCAGGCCCAGGCCAAGGGGGTCAGCGTCATCTGCGCCCCCCAGGACACCGCCAGCGCCTCCCAGCTCATCCGCTTCTCCCGGCCCATCGCCGAGACCCTCGACCACGCCTTCCTCTCCTTCACCACCCGGACGCCGCTGCGCGAAATCATCCACGCCGTCCAGGACTCGCACCAGCCCCTCTTCCCGGTGATCGACGAGGAAACCGGCCGCCTCGAAGGCGTGTTCTCCAAGTCGGACCTCGTCGAAGTGCCGCGCACCCGACTGGTCCTCGTCGATCACAACGAGTTCTCGCAGGCCGTCGCCGGCGCCGATGAAGCCGACATCCTCGAGGTGCTAGACCACCACCGCCTCAGCGGCAACCTGCGCACCAAGGAACCCGTGCGCTTCATCAACGAACCCGTCGGCAGCACCAGCACCATCGTCGGCATCATGTTCCGCATGCGCGGCCTGACCCCGGACAAGGGCACCGCCATCTGTCTCTGCGCCGGTCTGATCTCCGACACCCTTCACCTCACCAGCCCAACCACCACCCAGACCGACCGTGAGATCCTCGAATGGCTCTCCAAGGTGGCCGGCGTGGACGCCGCACAGTTTGTGAAGGACTTTTTTGCCGCCGGCTCCCTCCTGCGCGAGGCCACCCCGGCCCGCGCCATCGAGGGCGACCGCAAGGTCTTCGAGGAAAACGGCTGGCGCATCAGCATCAGCCAGATCGAGGAGATGGGCCTCGACGAGTTTTGGAAGAGGGAAAAGGAGCTGCACGAGGCCCTCACCTCGCTCTGCAAGGCTCACAATCTGCACTTTGCCTGCCTCATGGTCACCGACATCACCATGCACCACAGCGTGCTGCTCGTGGCAGGCGACAAGCGCGTGGCGGCGGCGATCGACTACCATGAGCGCAGCCCGCAGGTCTACGACATGCCCGGCGTCGTCAGCCGCAAGAAGCAGCTCTTCCCCTACCTCAGCAACCTGGTCGGCAAGCTCACGCCACCCTGATCGCCTCGAAAAACTTCGCCCCGGCAACCCTCCGGAGCAACACTCGGTCACCGCCCCGCGAGGATCGTGGCAGGGCTGCAAGATTTCATTTTCATCCAGTCTGCGCAGACTGCTAGGTTGAGACATGTCCAAAAGGAAAAAACCTGCGCCGCCCAAAGCCCCGTCGATGGATTTTCTCCAGGAGAAGGATGCCATGCTCAAGGCGGTCAGCCAGTTCCTGGAGGAACAGAACTTCAACAGTCCCGAGGAGGCCAACCAGTTCCTCGAACAATTCGTCGGCATGCACATGAAGGATGTCACGCAGGCCCTCACTCCAGGACGGAAGGCCGATGCCGGGGAACGGGCCAATGCGCTCTTTTTCCAGGCGATGGAGGCCCGCTCCGAAGCCGCCGCCAGACGAAAGCTCCAGGAGGTTCTCAAGCTTGATCCCGATCATGTGCGCGCTCGGATCACCCTGGCCCTGATGGAGACCAGCCCGGACAAGATCGAAAAGCTCCTGCGTGAAGCGGTTGCGGCGGGAGAAAGGCAGCTCGGAAGCCTGCTCAAGGAGGAGTGCGGGCAGCTTTGGGGCTGGCATGAAGCCCGCCCCTACATGGAGGCACGGGCGGAGCTGGCCCGGCTCCTTGCCTTGCAGGAATCAAGAATCGACGAGGCCATTGTCGAACACCAGGAACTGCTGCGCCTCAACGAAAACGACAACCAGGGAATCCGTGACCCGTTGCTCGGACTTCTGATGGAAGCCGGTCGTTTCGAAGAGGCACGGACGCTGGTAAAGCGGTATGACACTGAATTCGCCGCCACCTGGTTGTATGCCAAGGCCTTCCTCGCCTTCGATAAACATGCCCGCAAGGCGGGATGGGGCCCGGCTCAGAGTGATCATGACCATGACTGGCTGGAACAACAGATGCGCCAGATGGCGTCGGGCGTCAGACCGGAAATCCCCGCTGAGGTTCACAAGGCTGACAAGCTCCTGATCAAGGCGCTCAAGTTCAATCCCTGGTGCGCCATTTACATCCTCAAGTGTGGCTTCTACCTTCAGCAGGAACCGCCTGAATCCTACAGCCCTGGCAGCCCGGAGGAGGCGCGGCTGTTCCTGGATTTCCAGCTCACGGCCTGGACATCCCATCCCGCCTCCCTCCTCTGGCTGATGTGTGTCGGCCTCCCCTGGCTGATCCAAAACGGCTTTGAAGAGGAAGCCGCGCCGTAAAGCCATGTCCTGACTGGCCCGCCGGGAACACCGGAAAGGCGGCCGCTCTCACTCGCCCACCCGCACCCAGAGATGGGCCACGGCGCGCTCACCGCGTTCGTTCGTGTGCTCGACCGTCACCCGATGGTCGCCCGCCCTGGCAAAGGCATGCTCCGTGACGGCATAACCTTCTTTGTTGAGCGGCCTGGCGTTGCCGTCCGATGTCACCTTCACAGGCGGCGTGCCGTCGCCAAAATCCCAGGTCTCACCACCGCGATCCCGGAAGGTGCGCACCTTGAAGGTGATGACCTGCCCGGGCTTCAGGTTCTGCGTCGGCCAGAAGCTCGGGTGGATCGTCGGCGGGATGTTTTTTTCATCCGCCCCAATCACCTGCACGACCGCAAAATCATAACTGACCCGGCCTGTCTCGTCGGTGACCTTGAGGATCTCGCTGTAGCTTCCGGGCTTGTCATAGGTCCGGCTGACCCTCGCCTGGGCGGACTTGCCGCCATCCGTGAAGGTCCACTCATGGCTGGCCAGCTTCCCCGAGGCCGCCCAGGACTTGCTGCCGTCCAGGGTGATCGTCTCCCCGGCCCGGATGAAGTGATGCGGCCGCGCCACCGCGATGACCGCCGGCTTCTGCTCCTGCACATAAGCCTGCCAGGCAAACACATAGGCCTCCTGCGTGCCCCACTTGCCCGATGGCTGCCGGCTCTTGATGCCAAAGTGCAGGTGCGACCAGCCCCCGCTCGCGCCCTCCTTGCCCAGGATGCCGATCTTCTGCCCCATCCTCACCCGCGCTCCGAGCCGGATCGCCGGATCAATCGTGTGCAGGTGGCTGTAGCGGTAGTACCAGCCGCGACTGTCAAGCAGGTAGACGACGTCATACCTCGGCCGGACCGGCGTCAGCGAATGACCGTCCAGGATCTTGTCGGCCACGCTGACCACCAGGCCGTCTGTGGCCGCAATGACCTCGGTCAATCCCTCGCAGCCGCCGAAATCGAGGTCGTTGTGGTAGTAGATCTTCCTCCGGTCCGGCTTGTCCCCGCCGTCCACATAGGTCGGCTCGTTGGAAAACTGCGTCATGGTGGCAAACCAACGTTGCTTCAGCGGATACACGAAGGTCCCAAGCTCGATCCAGGGTGAACCGGCGGGCCAGAGCCGCAGCCGGGCGTCCTTTTCCAGCCCCCAGGAATCCTCTCCGCTGTTGGCGTTGTAGCCCCGGGTGACGGGGCAGTCCACCTGCACGCCGCCGACGGCCTGGGGAAGCTGGTAGTTCGCGCTCGAAAGCACCGCCTTCTCGCCGTTCACCTCCACGGTCACCTTCGCCTCGCGCACCGCCCCGGCCATCGAATCGACCTTTTCCTGCAGGTCCAGCAGCCGCACCTTCGCCAGCTTGCCGTCCGCCAGCCGCACCTCCGCCGTCTCACCCAGCTGCAAGTCCACCGCCCGCAAGGTCGGCTCCAGGCTGGGTTGAGGCAGTTCCGCACGCAGCGGCTGAAGGCCGGCCAGAAAGATCCAGGGCAGAACACGATGGAAAAAAGCACGATTCATCAGCGGACAAATCGTCCCGCTCGCCCGGACTCTTGCGACCACCCAGCAGCCCATGATCTGAGCCGCCCATATCAACGGCATCGAGGACACGAAAAAGGCGGCTGAGTCGCCTCAGCCGCCTTTGTTTTGAGTCGATGCAGCGGACAGGAGTGTCCGCGCTCCTTTCAGATTATCCGATGACCTCGGGCCACTCCGTATGGAAGAATTGGCCTTCGGGCTTGTCGGTGCGCTCATAGGTGTGGGAACCGGCATCTCTGCGCGAATCCACAGCGACGAATTCCGGAACAGCCTTAATCGTAAATGCCGAGAAATGTTTCCAAAACCTCGTCAGGCTGGCAGAGAATCACGTCGAAGGGCAGCAGATCTCCATCCTTCAGGTAGCAGTTCCTCGGCAAGGCATCGATGGCGAGCGTCTGGAAGGCATGGTTGAAGAACAGAATGTGCTGGCCCGTGGGATCGACAATCCGAGTCCAGCCTGAGGCGATGAAGTGCTGCTCGATCTCGCGTTCCGTAGCCGGTTCACCATGATACTGCGGCTGGCTGATGGCGAAGGACACCTGCCCATCCGCCCATCGCACCACGGCGGTGAGCTTCACGTCATCGCCAAAAACCTCATTGGCCGCGATCCAGCGTTCTAGATACTCCATCGGCGTGGCATGAATGAACTCGATGACCTTCCGCGTGCCGGGTTCCCCTCGGAGGTTGGGCACTGAATGCGTGATCACCTTTGAAATCAGGCCAACCTTGGGCGGCAGCGTGATTTTGACCATGCGGTCGATCTCTTCATCGAACTCGACGAGATGCTTCGTGCCGAGATGAGACTGTGAAGCGGCCTTGAACTGCTCCCAAGACACCTTGGGGGTGCTCAAGAGCCCAAGTTTGCGACCGAGAGCACAAGCTTGTTCGGCCTAGTCTTTCGCGAGGCAGGCCCGGTCGTGCCCAGCACCTTCGAGGTGGTGGCCACAAAGGTCGCGTAGTCGGTCACGGAAGGCTTCAAGCGAATGGCCTTCGTGACGGGCTGCGGGCTGTTTTTTTCGGATTCACAACGGAGAGTATCCGGCAAATTCGTGTTGTCTTCAATCAGGCGCTGATGACAGGAACATTAATCGCGGGAAAGTGGGGTTACGGCTTCGGTGCGACGGACAGCATTTGCGCCAGGTGCTCGATTCCTGCGGGCAAATCTTCCAGCCAAGCATCATGAACTGTGATCTCGGCATTGAAGCTGTTGGCTGGTTTGGAAGGCTTATCCACTGGCTCAATCCATGAATTCTCCGGAAAGCTGCTCCCCTTCTGGACCTGCCAGATCCATTCAACCCAGCGTGGCAGTATCAGGAAATCGTTGAGCGGCTCTTGGACCCAAAAAATCTTGTATCCTCCACCGATTTCATCCGGGCGCAGAAGCGCCACAATGTAGCAGCCAGGATTCGCCATGGCTTTCTCGATCTGGTTGCGGCTCCAATGGATCGTCGAGCCGTCGATGCGCTTAGCCTCAATAAGAATGTCTGGACTCAAAGGGATTGTGATGTCCACATGATCAATTTCCCATACGGGTTCTGGTTGCTGCTGCTTTTCGCACCATTCCTTCACTCTCTCAAACAACCATCGCTGCGCGCTCAGGCCCTCTTCAGGATGAGGACGGGACGATGGGCTTCGCTTGCCATCGGTTGGCAAGTGCGCACGGCGCTCAGACGAGGAATCCGGACGCTCACTGCCGCGCGTACCCTTTGTCAGTCTCAGTTCGTCCTCGGAGATAGAGCGATTTGCAGGAGGGATGACAGGTATTATTTCAGGAACTTCAGGTGCCGCTGTCTTGGCTACTTCTTGCATGGGCGGTTGTGCTGGCAAAGGAGGCGGCTGTTCGACACGTTCATCGCGCCTTTTCCGGAGTGCCTCTGCGGTTTCGGGTGCCACTCCGAACCTGGTCAGGCGTTCGGGTAATCGTTCAGGCTCGCAACAAAGCAATTTTTGCACATTCGATGCCTTGTCGGCTGGTAATTCACACGACAGCAACAAGGCTTCGGCGAATGCTTCCCAGCGTTCATCATCAGGACAATCGGAGTCCACAAACACAAGCCACTTCTGAGTTTCTTTGTTCACTTGCGGGAACCTGCGTCGCGACAGTGGCATTCCGACCAACTCGCTGTTCAACGAGAATTGGACTCTAAGGCCGGACGTTTCACGTAGGGTTACGAATTGCAGGGCCGATTGCAGTTTAGCATCATCCTTTCGTTCATTGCCGAGGCGTAAATAGGCCACCAACTCATGGAGCCGATCTGTTGCAGTGGTAGCGAACTCCGGTTTTTCCTGTCCAAGCTCATTTGGCTTGCCAGAAAGCGCGTTTGACAAAAGCGGGAGACCCAAATGCTGCACGGCTCTGTCAGAGAGACCATCGAGACGCACAGGAAAGGTGAACAGACCCGGAAGGCTTACGTCAACAATGTCAGCCCGATCCACAAAGAAGGGCTTCGGATCGTCTGTTTTGAGCAAGTGCCACCGCTGACAGATGTCACTCTGACGTTCGATGCCCCAAAGCTCAATTCCCTCAAGTTCAAGCGCTTCGGCTTGTGCTTCGTTCCCACGGGGGCCCGTCTTCCGCCTCCGATGATCGAGCAGCTTACGATACAAGCCATGAATGGCATCCCGGTTCTGGTTGCCGCCATCGGATTCGGGATTTATTTGAGCTGCCTTTTTCAGCCACAAACTCCAGTCATCATCGTTGACTTCTTCCCAGCCATTTCGGATACCACACGCATTAAGGAACTCTGTTTGAAGAGGCATCTGAGTGCCTCCAGCCTCATTTTCTGGGAGGACCAAGCGCGGAACAAAAGACGTCAATTCCTTCGCCACGGCCCCTGCAGGTTGAAATACATTGCAGCCACAGTGCAGGCCGCCAGCGCACGGCACCCACTCGGCTGTTTGGAAGAGCCATGCAACATGGGAGCATAATTCTTCATTTGACCGGTTGTCGTGGTCTATTTGTGCATTGGTGCTGTAGCCGATTTTGGCACGCAGCCAACCTCTGTAAGCTGGCCAATGCTTTGCAATCACTCCAAACGCTCCTATTTGACCGAGCGCTGATGCCCCTCCGTCAATTGTCCAATTTGCCTTCAATCGCGGAAAGTAGCTCCAACCTGTAAACCCCACATCACCACGCAGTGCCCTGCAGTATTCCGTCCAGCCTTCCGGCGCATGCTGCATCTGGAAGAACCGCCCCTGAAACCTGCCATTTTCCCAGGCCAATCCTTCGCCGTGTTGTTTTTCAACAACGATGGCTTCTAAAGCTGGTAGCACTTTCGGACACCAGGCAACACCAAGCCACTTCCAGAAGTTTTCTTCCAGTTTCCTCTGCTCCTGATCTGCATGCGGTTCTATATCCAAAAAACCACGGTTATCATCAAAAAAGTCTTCCAAGAACCTGTTCCCTGTCCATTTCTCACCGGCATAGACTTGGAGGATGGGCCAAGAGCGATCTTGGCACCGAAGGTGCAATTCTTGGATCAACTTCCGACGCGTTTTGTCGTGCCAGTCAAAAGACTCGACTGGTTTATTACTCTCCTTCGCGTCCACATCACGAAGCCGTTTCAGGAATTGGATCAACTCTCCATTCGGCTGGACGGGTTGAGTCTGATCGAGCATAGGCAGAACCGAGTGTTCGATCACCGACAATGCAGAAAACTTCAAGACTCCAAGCGTGTGGTTCAAAAATGAATCGAGGTTCGATCCGTCTGCATCCGCAAATGCTTTCAGGAGTGCCCCGCTTAGAAAGCGGACCTCAATTCCTTGTGGCGGATTCAACGGCTCTCCCTTGTGAGGCAGAAACACCTTGAAATCCGAGGATGTGACCGGCTCAGGCGAATCTTCAACCGGTGCCCACGCTTGCTTTTGCAGTTGAACATCTGTAAAGGAGGCGTCCAGATTAAATTTGAGCAACGTTGTCTCACGCTGAGCGTTTTCAATGCCCGGCTCCAGAACAGGCAGATCATTCAATCCCTCCCGTCTCACTTGGTTCAAGGCTGTGAGGAATGCCGCCCAATTTCTTAACCGACCCTCATCGTGCCACCCAAAAGGAGGCAAGTGCTCCGGTTTTGGGCATGTCTTGATGTCGGCAAGTTTGCGGCCTCGCAAAGCAGGAAAAGGGGCATCCTTGAGAACTGATCCGGCAGCCTCCCAAACTTTGTAATCAATCCTCGACGTGTCTTTGTCTTCAAGGCTGCCCACTCGCAAAAGGTCGAGTAAATCGCTCTGCTCTTTTGTTGATTGAGCTGCCTTCAGAATTGCCTGAGCAAGGTCGCCCAGGTGAGCATCACTGGGACTCACGCTCTCACGATTGCTCTGCAGATCGAATTTGCCGTGGTGCAAGAATAGGTTGGGAAATGGGTGGGGCGATTGATTTGCAGGAAAGTAAGACCGCAGACGCGGCGCTGAAACACCGCTCGGCTGAAACCTGTTGGCCTCATTAACAGCATAGGCCACCCGTGCGTGTCCAGATTCAAAGCTACGCCATCGAATCTTCCTGAATGTCTCTGCTGTATCCTCGACGGAAACAGTGACGATGTCGTCATCTTGGTTTCGCTTCCATGTACGGCGAGTTTCTTCCCGTTCCCAGCAAATTTCGATCTCCCCATCAATGAACAGCAGCAATGACGGATCCGAGGAAAAGGCTGCCCAATCCTTGCAAACATGCTGCAGTCCATCCGGCCGAATCGTCAGGCAGACAATGGTAGCATATAGCTTGGTGGAGTCATTGAGCAGGGCCATCAGCTCTCCGTCTGGCTCGACCCATGCGGGAAGGTCAAGCACAGGCAGCTTTTCTGGCAATTCACTCAATCCAGCCAAAGCGCGGCGCGCATCATTTTCAGACCACCGAACATGAAGATCGCCGGAGTGAATTTCCACTGCTTCGCTGTCATTGAGAACAGACCGAAAGCCGATTCCCTTATGGCCGATTTGTTCTTTTCGGTCAGCATCAATCGCATTTTGAAGCAGTTCCAAGAACACGCGGCCAGAGTAGTCCTTCGCCGTCAGTGCTGCCATGTTGGAGGCAGATTGGAGTGCTTCAGGCTCTCGCTTGAAGGTTTCGACTCTGTTCTTCACCACTTCCTCTACCCACTCCTTGGGTGTGCCGGAATCGATTGTGGAAGCAGTTATGTCTGCTCCCTTGGAGCTTGTTGCTGGATAGCAAATTGCTTTCAAGCCCGCCTTGCTAAAACATCTTCCCGTATTCGCCACGAGAAGGCGGGTTTGTGTCATGCGAAACAAAATGCGCTGTGTCATCGGCGGTATCTTGGTGTGGACCAGGCCTTTAGAAAACGAAAAAGGCGGCTGAGTTGCCTCAGCCGCCTTTGTTTTGAGTTGATGAAGCGGACAGGAGTGTCCGCGCTCCTTTCAGATTACCCGATGACCTCGGGCCATTCCGTGTGGAAGAACTGGCCTTCGGGCTTGTCGGTGCGCTCGTAGGTGTGGGCGCCGAAGAAGTCGCGCTGGGCCTGGAGCAGGTTCGCCGGCAGACGCTCGGCGCGATAGCTGTCGTAGTAGCCGAGCGAGGCGCTGAAGGCCGGCACCGGGATGCCGTTGAGCGTCGCGATGCTCACCACTTCGCGCCAGCTCTGCTGCGTCTTGCTAAGCACGTCCTTGAAGAACGGATCCAGCATCAGGTTCGCCAGCTGCGGGTTGGTGCGATAAGCGTCGGTGATGCGGTTGAGGAAGCGGGCGCGGATGATGCAGCCCCCGCGCCAGATGGCGGCGATGCGGCCGAGGTCGAGACCCCAGTTCTTCTTCTCGCCCATGGTTTTGATGAGGTCGAGACCCTGGGCGTAGCTGATGATCTTGGATGCGTAGAGTGCGTCGTGCACCTTTTTGACAAGCTCCTTCTTGTCGGTGGTGATGTTCACCTTCGGGCCGGTGAGCTGCGTGCTGGCGGCGACGCGCTGCTTCTTCTGGCTGGACAGGATGCGCGCTTCGACGGCGGCGTTGATGGTGCTGATGACGACGGCGTTTTCCGCGGCGTTGAGCAGGGTCCACTGGCCCGTGCCTTTCTGGCCCGCCTTGTCGACGATGAGCTCGACAACCGGCTTGCCGGTCTCCGGATCCTTCTGCTCCAGGGCCTTGCCGGAAATCTGGATCAGGTAGCTGAGCAGGTCGCCCTCGTTCCACTCGTTGAAGATGGCGGCCATCTCGTCGGTGGTGAAACCGGCGTGCTTGAAGATGTTGTAGGCCTCGCAGATGAGCTGCATGTCGCCGTACTCGATGCCGTTGTGGATCATCTTCACATAGTGACCGGCGCCGCCGGGACCGATGTGGATGACGCAGGGCTCGCCATCGACC
>JBIIRD010000146.1:0-6041 GCA_044341745.1 Prosthecobacter sp.
ATACTACCACCCCTACCTGGCCCGGTTCCTCAACGAGGACCCCATCGAGTTCGAAGGCGGCATGAATTGGTATGCCTACGTCAACGGCAACCCGCTCAACCTGGTGGATCCGAGTGGAACCATTGGCAGCGGCATTGTCCCAACAGCAAATGGCTGGGTGAATGGCATGAATTTTCAGCTTGCGATCATGGGGAACAACGAGAAGGATGGTTCCGGAGGCTCGGCCAACGATCGACTTCAGCAATGAGGTGGGTTGAAAGCGTTGCCTCTTTTTTATTGCCTCGTTTCATAAAGATCGGGCACGTGGACGATGCCATAAGAGCGGAACACATTGCCGTCACGGTAGCCTTCACCGCGAAACTGGAGCCGTCCCAGCCAACTGGCAAAACCATCTGCGATCTCCTGTCGGACCGGCGCATTCATGCCTTGGAGCGGCAGCCGGAACCCCCAGTTCAGACAGTAGATGCACAGATCAGCAGCTTGCACAGCGTAGGTCATGTCTGATGACACAAAAAATGGCGTCGGCACCACCCAATGGGAGCGAAACCTCCCGGTGATCGTCTTGGTGAAGTAGCGTTCCAGTCGTGCGACAAACTTCCGGTCGGCAGTTTTCTCCACTTCGTCGAGCACCAGGATGCCGTGCTGCTGTTTCGCCTCCAGCAGGTAATAGAACCGCTCCAGCAGGAACACGAAATCCTTCCTCAGCATGTTCTCGCCCAGCCCGGCGGGTGGCTTGGCCGCGCCGCGTGGCACTGCCGTAGCGAAGACCTGGGCTTCATGATCTTGGAGCAGTTGAAAGATCCCTTGTGCCATCTCCAAACACGCCTGCCCGTAGGCTGTGAACTCTTCCCACGTCTGGTTGGTCTTCTTTTCTAACCCCTTGGTAAGGAATCCGCGGCAGTGCTTGCGGCGCTCCTCATCATTCATGCGCGGCATCTGCCCGGCAAACTTGAACCGCTTGGCATCCAGCAGCGTGCTGCCCTTCAACTCTTTCTGGTAGAGGCTGAGCTGCGCACCAAAGGCATCCAGTTCCAATTGCTGCACGGCACGGACAAATGGCCAGAGCTTGCTCACATGCAGCGCCACGCCTCCGCGCACCTCATAGGGCATCTGTTTGTGGTCGTGCCCACTTTCATCCAAGAATAAGAGCCAGCTCATAAGAAGAGGATAGTGAATCGCCGTGGTGAAGGATGAAACAGAAATCTCCCCACCCGCAGCACCTTGCGCAACGCCTCCTCGGGAATGGCCAGGTTCAGCCGCCGGATGGCCTCGCGCATCTCCTCTCCCCGTAGGAGGGCGGCCTTCCACTCCTAACCGCTTTCCTGCGCCGCAATCTATCGCTGCGCTTTTTCCAGCCTATCTCGAAAACGGCAAGCGCCTGAACGAGGCAACGAAGCTGGGGCCGCCCCCTCACCTTCTCAGGGCGGCCAGCAGATGTTGAAATTCCTCCTCCGCCTGGGATGCCTCATCCACCGTGTCGGCGATGCGGCGTTTCACCAGGGCGCGAAATCGTTTTCTCATGCGATGCAGGGCCATCTTGGCGGCATCGGCACTGAGCCCGGCCGCCCGTCCCAGCGTCTCGAGACCGTCTCCAGGATCGCCGGTCAGGACGGGTTTCAGGGCCTCAAACACGGCCTTCCGCCCACCGGCATCCATCTCGATCTCCAGGTCACGCAGGGCCGAGGCCAGCAGGCTGAGCGCCCACTGCCGGTCAAAAACGGCGTCCGGGGCTTCATCCGGGGAAGCCGCCTCCAGGCCCGCAGCGGAGGTCGTGGGGCTCGTCGGTGCGTTCAAGGGCAGGATGACGCTGCCACCGCCACGTCGCAGGGCGGACCGATGATCGCGCTGGTCTTCCAAAAAGTGTTTCAACGCGCCCAGCAGGTAGCTGCGAAACCGCCCCCTGCCCTGCTCCGCCCTTTCGAGCCGCCCGCCTTCCAGAAGCCTGCTGAAAAAATCGTGCGCCAGTTCCCGGGCCGAATCATCCTCGCGCCCCTCACGCTTCAGAAAGGCCACCACGGGCTCATAATAGGCCGCGCACAACTCGCTCAAGGCGGCCCTGGCCTCGGAGTCCTCGCCCCGTGAGCGCAGCACCAGGGTCCAGCGGGTGTCATGAAAAGAGTGGCTCATCCGGCGCTGGAGCCTCCCGGGCTGAAGTGGGAAAACATCAGCTTCCCGGCGATGCGCTTCCACGGCATGAAAAACTCCCCAGTCTCCTCCTTCCGCTTCAGCGTCAGCCCTTTGTCCTCACGCCTGACGACCTTGGCCAGCCAGTGCTGGCCGTTGTCATGCTCATAGACGACGACCTCACCTTCCGCAAAACCGGTGTCGAGCCTGGAAACCATCCAGTGACTGCCCTTGGCAATCCCGGATCCGCCTCCGCCCCCCTCCCGGTAGCTGGCGATGATGAAGGAGCGGATGAACAGGGCGATGACCACCGCCACGGCCACCTGCGCGCTCCAGCTGGCCAGGCGGCCGCGACGCCGCACCTCGCCGTTTTCAGGATGCGTGCGCAGCCACCAGAGGGTGGACACCACCACGGCTCCGACAGCCACCAGGGTCAGTGTCAGCGCCGCCCACGAATAGGAGTCCAGGTGCCGCGGCAGTTGATAAAAGCCGGCGATTCCCGCCCCGGTCATCACCAGCGACCATTGAAACAGCTGCTTTCCGGCATGGGCGTTCACATCATACCAGCGGCTGCTGGAGTGCATCGTGGACGGCAGCCGCACCCCGTAAAACGGGTTCACCGGCACCAGGCGCAGCCAGAGCGGCAGGCTCGTGACAAACATCACCAGGCCCGACACGGAAAAGATCGCCGGGGCCAGCGCCCATTCCATCCTCGGCGGCAGTCCCCGCGCCCAGGTCATCAGGGCCCAGCCCAGGATGCCAAACACAAACAGCAGGGCCGGCACCAGCCAGAAAATGCGGTGTGGCCGGCTGTCCCAGCCACAGGCGGGGTTCAGGCGTACCGCCCCCGACTCGAGCTCCATCTTCCGCCGCGCCCACCAGGGCACGAGAATCATGAGCAGGGTCAGCGGCACCCAAATCGGTCCGACGAGGCCGGTAAAGGGTGTCATCTCCGCCAGCAACTGGGTCAGCTCGGGCATCTCGGCCAACTTGTTCACCACGACCTCCGCATGCACATCGCCGCCATGCCCTTGATGCGCATACACTTTGCCTCCGATGGCATGCCAGCCTGTGGCAAGCCCTCCGGCGGCATGCCAGCCCGCTGCCAGGCCACCCATCGACAGCAGTCCTGCGGCCAGGCCGCCCACGCTGATCAGTCCCAGTGACAGTCCGCTGATGGAAACCAGGCCGATGCCCATGCCACCGAATGCCAGTGCTCCATAGGCCAGGCCACCGCAGGCCACCCAGCCGCGCGCCAGGCTGCCCATCGCCACCACGCCCCGCGCCCGGCCGCCAAAGGCAAAGAAACCATGCGCCTCCCGGCTCTTCCCCGTGACAGGATCCGGCCCGTGCACCACATGCAGCAGCGGCAGGCCGCAAAGCATCCGCCGCGATTTGTACTCGAAGCTTTCCCAGCTTCTGTCCTCGGCCCGGACCGTCATCGGCCTGCCGGCTTCATCCTCGATCTGCGTGCGCAGCTCCCCGGCGCTCTGCTGCCGCCGATCCCGCTCCTTCTCCAGAGCCCGCAGCACAATCGCGTCCACGCCGCCGCTCACCTCGGCCTTTTCCGAGGGGGCTGCAAACCGCCCCAGCGGCAGCTCGCCGGTCAGCATTTCATAAAACACCACGCCTAACGAATAGATGTCGGCCCGGTGATCCACCTCCGCCGGCTGCTCGACCTGTTCCGGCGCCATGTAGGGGGCGGTGCCCAGCCGCGCTCCGCTCTGCGTCAGCAGGATCTCCGAGGCAGGCTCGCCCATCAGCTTGGCGATGCCGAAATCAGCGATCTTCACCCGCCCCTTGGAGTCGAGCAGGATGTTCTCGGGCTTGATGTCGCGGTGCAGCACGCCCTGTTCATGGGCCGCCTGCAGGGCGGCGCAGATGTCCGGCACCAGCTTGAGCGCCTGGGCCGGGCTGAATCGACCCGTCTTCATGGCCTGGCGCAGGTTCACACCATCCACATATTCCATCAGCAGGTAGCAGAAGCCGCCGCTTTCACCAAAGTCATGCACCGCCACAATGTGCGGGTGGTTCAGCCTCGCCAGCACACGTCCCTCGCGCGTGAACCGCTCGATGAAGCCCGGCGTGGCCGCGAGCGCCTTCGGCAGCACCTTCAAGGCCACCAGCCTGTCCAGCCTTGGCTGCCGGGCCTTGTAAACCACGCCCATGCCGCCCTGGCCGATCTTCCCCAGCACTTCCAGATCGGGAAATGCCCGGCCGATCTCCTCCAGCTCCGGCAGATCCCCTTCACCCAGCGGCAATGTGTCCTGTTCCGTCGCCTGCCCGGCGAGCGCCATGAGGCAGCCCGGACAAAGCCCATGCGGCGCATCCGCCGGAAGCACGGCCTGGCATTGAGGACATTGGGAAGGAGGTAAAATCGGGTTCATGCCATCTCCCTGAGGAAAACCAGTTTCGAAGGTAACACACAATCCACTGCGCACTCAAAAAAGGGGGCGGGTCACCCGCCCTCACAAAAAAACGCCACTCCGCGAAGAGTGGCGTTGTTGTTGAGGAAGGTTCGGCGGTGGCCGGGACAGCTGGCTTTACTGGATGAAGTAGAACTGACGAGTGTTCAGGGCGACCCAGAGGGCGTCGCCTTTGCCAGTGACGCTGTTTTTGCCGATCACGGGCTTCAGCAGCTCGCGCTCCGCGGCGGTGGGCTGGCGGCTGAAGAGGCTGAGGTAAATGCGGTTGGTCACCTCGTCGGCTGTCTCCGCCTTGCGCAGGCTGCGGGAGATCATCGTGTAAGGATTCATGAGGTTGGTGAAGGTCTTGCCGTTCAGCACCATGAGAGCCTGGCCGACCGTCGCGTCCTCGTTGGCGTTCTCGACCAGCTCGCGGTCGCTCTGACCGAACTCGCGCAGGAAGTGGCCGTTCGGGGCCGGGCTGCGCAGGTCGGCGGCACGGATCATGTAGGTGTCGCGGAAGTTCTCCCAGGCCTTGAGCGAGGTGAGCTGCTCCTTGCCCTCGGCCTTCATCAGCTCGGCATCGCGCTTGAGGCGGGCCTTCTGCTGGGCTTCGAGCCGGGCGCGCAGGCCCTTGTTAAAGATGGCGAGGGCCTCGTCGATGCTCAGGTCGACGCCTTCCTTGCCCTGGATCGCCGTGGAGATCTCGCGGGCGAACTCCGGATCCTTCACCTGCTCGTCGAGTTTCCCTTCCCGGGCCAGCTCGGCGAACTTCCTGAATCCGATGGTGTAAACGACCTGCTCGGCCGCTTCATCAATGGCGCGGCGCTGGTTGCTGATGATCTTCTTGGCGGCGCGGATGGCGTCCTCATCCTTGGACTTCGTCGCCTCGGTCAGGTCCTCCTGGGCCTTGCGAACGGCGGCGGCCAGCTCCTTCTGCTTGAGCGCCACCTCGGCCGTGGCCTTGGTCAGCTCGGCGGGAGTGAGGGCGTTCAGGGAGCGATCGAGCCACTCGATGCGGCGGACGGTGGAGTCGCGCTCAATCTGGGCGTTGATGCTCGGGGAGTCGGGATTGGGCTTGTAGAGGGCGACCATGCTGTCCCAGATCTGCTCGGCGCTCATGCGACGAAGCAGCGGGCCGGGGAAATGATAGACTTCGCCCAGCTCAACATCCTTCGCGTAGGCGGCGCGCTGGTAGGCGGCGCTGTTGAAGATGAGGCTCAGATAGGCCTTCATGTCGTAGTTCAGGTCCTTCATGGTCTGCTCCAGGAAGGTCATGAGCTGCGGATTGCTCGGCACGGTGGAGTCGGTGATCTCGTCCACAGGCTCGATCAGGCCCATGCCCATCGCCTTCTTCCAAAGGCGGTTGGCGATGACTGTGGTGAAGCGCGGATTGTCCTTCGAGGTCATCCACTGGGCGTAGGCGTTGACCGGCTTTTCACCCTCCTTCACGATCCTGCCATCCTTGGAGAAGCTGGCGGGAATGACCGGGGCGACCGCGGCCTTCGGCTT
>JBIIRD010000090.1:0-17796 GCA_044341745.1 Prosthecobacter sp.
AGGTTGATGCCGACGAGCACGTCGCAGTCGCCCTTGCGCAGGCTGCGCAGGATCTCGACGCGCTCGATGGCGTCGATGTCGCTGTGCAGGTAGCGCACCTTCATGTCGAGGTTGCGCAGGTAGTCGGTGAGGTCCTCGGCGGTGCGCTTGGTCAGGGTGGTGACGAGCACGCGCTCGCCACGCTCGATGCGCTGGCGGCAGAGCTCGATGGTCTCGTCGATCTGGCCCTTGAGCGGCTTGACGATGATGACGGGGTCGAGCAGGCCGGTGGGGCGGATGATCTGCTCGACGACCAGGTGCCGACCGCGCGTGGTGACATCGAACTTCTCCACGGGCTGCGCGCTGCCGCTGGTGCGCACGCTCAGGCCGGGCAGGGCGGCGGGCACGGTCTCCTCCTGGCCGATGCGGTCGCGCTGGTGCGGGATGTAGGTCGTGTTGCCGACGACGCTGTTTTCCATTTCAAACCGCGCGGGCGTGGCGCTGACATAGACGAGCTGGCCCACCTTGCCCATAAACTCGTCAAACTTGAGCGGGCGGTTGTCCAGCGCGCTGGGCAGGCGGAAGCCGTGCTCGACGAGGACGGTCTTGCGCGACTTGTCGCCCTCATACATGCCGCCGATCTGCGGGATGGTGGCGTGGCTTTCGTCGATGAAGACCAGCGGCGGCTCGCGGAAGAAGTCGAGCAGGGTGCCGGGCGTGGCGCCGGGAGCGCGGCCGGTGAGGTGGCGGCTGTAGTTTTCGATGCCCTGGCAGAAGCCCATCTCCTGCATCATCTCGATGTCGTGCTCGGTGCGCATGCGCAGTCGCTGGGCCTCGAGCAGGCGGCCGTCCTTCTCGAAGCAGGCGAGACGATCCTCCAGCTCCGCGCGGATGGCCACGATGGCCTTCTTCATCTTGTCGCCCGGCGTCACAAATTGTTTGGCAGGAAAGAGGGTGTAGCTGGGCATCTTCAGCGTGACCGTGCCGGTGAGCACGTCCACCGCGCTGATGCGGTCGATCTCGTCGCCGAAGAACTCGATGCGGATCGCCTCGCTGTCGAGGTAGGCGGGCACGACCTCGACGACGTCGCCCCGGGCGCGGAAGGCGCCGCGGCGGAGCTGGATGTCGTTGCGCTCGTAGAGCATGTTCACCAGGGCGGTGAGCAGCTCCTCGCGGGTCATCTGCTTTCCGACATGCAGCGGCACCATCATGCCCTCGTAGTCCTCGGGCGAGCCGAGGCCGTAGATGCAGGAGACCGAGGCGACGACGATGGCGTCCGGGCGGGTCAGCAGCGCGCCCATGCTGGACAGGCGCAGGCGCTCGATCTCGTCGTTCACGTTCGAGTCCTTCTCGATGTAGGTGTCGGTGCGCGGGATGTAGGCCTCGGGCTGGTAGTAGTCGAAGTAGCTGACGAAGTACTCGACGGCGTTGTCGGGGAAGAAGTTCTTGAACTCCGAGTAGAGCTGGGCGGCGAGGGTTTTGTTGTGGCTGAAGATGAGCGCCGGTCTTCCCACCTCGGCGATGACATTCGCCATGGTGAAGGTCTTGCCCGAGCCGGTGACGCCGAGCAGGGTCTGATGCCGGTTGCCCGCCTGGAGCGACTTCACCAGCTTGGCGATGGCCTGGGCCTGGTCGCCGCGCGGGTGGAGTTCGGGGTTGAGGCGGAACGGGGACATGAATGCACTTCATGGCGACGCCTGCCCGCGTGGTCAAGATGAGTCGGGCTGTTGGGGCTGGCGGATGCACAGGGTTGGCGATGGCTTCTCGCGTCCTTCCAGGACGCGGTGAAGAGGGAACGTGGGTGTGGGGACCTGGTCCTGGTCCTGGAGTTTCACTCGCCGTGCTCGTTTCACTCCAGGCTAATTTCTTTCGAGCCTCCGGCTCGCAGGGAACTGAGACGTGCAGCCTTGTGGCAGCGTGAAAAAAACCCGAGGCCAAGGGTGAGGGCACCGTTGCGGGGCAGGGGAGGCGTCTGGTAATTGGCGAGGGCAGCCTTGAAACCACGAAACAGATTGGATCGGTGTTCGGCCATGAGGCCTGGAAAGATCGAGCCGAGCCGGAGGTTCGGAGGAGGTTAGCCGGAGGTGAAGCGAGGCTTGGCGAGCGAGAACCACCGGATCGATGGGGCGTGATGACCCTCACCCTGGGGTGCGCCCTGGAAGGGCGCGAGAAGGGGGCGGTTGGCTTATCGCGGCGGCACAGGGCTGGCGATGGCTTCTCGCGTCCTGCCAGGACGCGGTGAAGAGGGGACGTGGGGGTGGGGACCTGGTCCTGGTCCTGGAGTTTCACTCCAGGCTAATCTCTTGCGAGCCTCCGGCTCGCAGGGAACTGAGGCGTACGGCACTTGGCGAGCGGCCACATCACCCGCGAAGCTGGCTAGACCGTTGTTGGGTCACGAGGCGGGATTCCAAGCAGGTTGAGGCACTGCCGGGAACCGCCTCAATCATGCCTTGGAGCCGGGCGCTTGCGGCGTCATTTCCGCCCCGCAATTCCAGCAGACTTCGAAGCCGGCGGGGTTGTCCTCGCCGCATTTGGCGCAGGTCCACTCTGAGCTGGCCGCCTCCTCGGGGTAATGATGCGGTTTCAGCAGTTCCAGGGCCTCCTCGTAGCGGCTGTCATCGACGATGCACAGGGTGGGCTGGAAGATGGGCGAGATCACGTTCAGCGTCTGGGCGCCGATCTCGTTCTGGATGAAGCAGACGATGCCGGCTTCATCGAGCACGGACTTGTAGAAGCCGATGCGGCTGGAATCCATGCTGGTGTAAAGCTCCTTCATAAGGGGTGGTGGGGTGGTGACCGCAGTCCCAGGGCAGGCGCAGCGATCCGGGTTCTATCATTTCCAGGCGCGGGTGACCATGCTTTTTGTGTTCAGCCTCCCGGGCAGGGACACGCAAGATCTGCGCAGCCTCTGCCATGCTTTGGCCGGAGGCGGGCGGGCTGCAGCCGTTGTATCCACGACATGAATGCACCGCTGATGAATCCTGAATGGTCCCGGGTCAGTTCGATGAAGTACGAGGGCTTTGATGAGCGGCCCTTCCTGGTGTTCTGGGAGATCACGCGCGCCTGTGCGCTGGCCTGCAGGCACTGCCGCGCGGAGGCGCAGGCGAGGCGTCATCCCGACGAGTTGAACCGCGAGGAGTCCAGCCGATTGATCCAGCAGCTGGCCGAGCTGAATCCGCCCATGCTCATCCTCACCGGCGGGGATCCGCTGATGCGTCGCGACTGCCTGGACCTGGTGCGTGAAGCCACCGCGGCCGGTTTGCATGTGGGCCTGAGCCCGTCGGCCACCGGCCTGTTGATGAACAGCGACTTTGCCGAGATCAAGGCGGCGGGAGTCGAGCGCATTTCGCTCAGCCTGGACGGCGCCACGAAGGAGACGCACGACGCCTTCCGCGGGGTCACCGGCACCTTCAGCCGCACGATTGCCGCCGTGCATCGCGCGCATGCCGCCGATCTGAGCGTGCAGATCAACACCACGCTGACCCGTGGCAACCTGCATGAGTACGAGGCCTTCAAGCAGCTCATGTTTGAGTTGAAGCCGGCCATGTGGAGCGTCTTCCTTCTGGTGCCCACCGGCCGCGCCGGAGCGGCAGACCTGCCGGATCCGGAGGACATCGAACAGGTGTTCAAGGACATGGCGGAACTGGTCGGCAAGGCGCCGTTTGCGATCAAGACCACGGAGGGCCATCACTTCCGGCGCGTGCTGATCCAGAAGCACGGAGCAGCGGGCAAAACCCGGCCCGGCATGCGTTCGCCCCTGGGCATCCGCGACGGCCGTGGCGTCATGTTCATCTCGCACACGGGCGTGGTTTCCCCGAGCGGCTTCCTGCCCTTCGACTGCGGCAACGTGCGCGACGAGCATCCGGCGCAGATCTATCGTCATCACCCGTTGTTTGTGTCGCTGCGCGACAATGATGCCCTGGGTGGCAAGTGCGGCCGCTGCGAGTTCCGCAGCGTCTGCGGCGGCTCCCGCGCCCGAGCCTACGGCATGACCGGAGACCCCTTCGCCCAGGACCCCGCCTGCAGCTATCAGCCGCGTGTGCAGGAGGCTCGGCTCAGTTCCATGGTTGCCTGACCGGCCTTTCCAGGATGCGGGAAGACGCCCGCTTCACGGCGGCTTTCACCCGCAGGTTCAGGCATCCAGGAAATAACCCACAGGCATGGCGAAGTGGTGCGCCAGCTTGCGGATGTGGGCCGTTGTGAGCTGCCGTGTGCCATGCAAAATCTTGCTGCCCATGCTGGGTTCCAGTTCCAGCAGTCGCCCAAGATCCGCCGCCTTCATGCCATGCGCTTCCAGCAGGCCGGCGAGCCGTTGGGTGACCGGCAGCGGTTTGGCCTTCTTTTCCGTGCGCGCCTCAAAATCAGCGATGAGATCCGCCACCAGTTCAAACCAGTCGGACTGATCCTGGTTCATGGCCGCCTCATGCCCCCAGAACGGATGGATGGCAGCCAGTGCCGCCGCATGGTCCGCCTTGTCCCGAATGGGACGAGGAAGCCACACGGAGCGGCAGAGCTCTCCATAGTCGGCGGGCAGGGCCTTGAAGCTCCTGGCAGATGAAGCGGTGCGGGTTTTCATAGCGTGGTTTTCCAATGATTTTTGGAGTATTCAGCGTGCGTCATGAAGGCCAGGGCATAGACCAGGCCGGTGTTGAAATGGAGGGCGGCAATCAACCGAAAGGAATTCCCAGAGATGTTGAAGACAAAGACACGCCTGCCGCTGGCAACCTTCACCGGATCGCTGGTCGGGAATGTTCTTCGCAATTCCGTCAGGTTCCTCCAGGTGCCGTGCTGCATGGCTTCCAGCCACCACTCCAGCCCAGGCCTCGCGGTTGGATGCTTCCGCATCCATCCACGTACCGTGACCGGCTTGATGGCTCGCATGCGGCAAAATGGCCTGAACTGGACAATTTGTCCAGCTAGGATCTGCTGCCTGTACAGTCATGGCTGAAAGCCAGCCTCCCAGGAGACAACGCGACTTGAGATTCCAACCGTCAGCAACGTTCCTGATTGCAGAAGCCGGCAGCTGCAATTTGCATCTTGAAGCGCGTCCATTTTCGACGAGCCTCAGGGCCGCCCGAAAGGCACCCGTAGCTCAGTGGATAGAGCAGTGGATTTCTAATCCTCTGGTCGCAGGTTCGATCCCTGCCGGGTGCGCTCTCTGGAGTGCCTGTGTACGACGTTGGGTTGCGGGAGACAAAGCGTGGGAAATCATCGAGAGCCTTGGCGTGGCAAGGGCTGGAATAGGGTCGCCGACAGACGTCACTCTAACGACAAGGTAGGGAACTGTGCTCTGAGCAGCGTTGTAATCAACAAGGGTCAATGATAATACTCGGGTGCGTCATAAGAGACATTTTTTGTGTCACCCTGCCATTAGTGCACTAATCCGAGTATCCATAGAGTAAAAACATCGTTGTTACTCGAGAAATGGTTGTATACAGTATTCTTGACTTATTCACCAGAGCCGTCTCTCTTTAACTAAGCAATTTTTCAGAAAATCAATGAAAATTATTCGTATATTCTTAGCGAGCCCTGGAGACCT
Source organism: Prosthecobacter sp. (assembly GCA_044341745.1). Lineage (GTDB taxonomy): Bacteria > Verrucomicrobiota > Verrucomicrobiia > Verrucomicrobiales > Verrucomicrobiaceae > Prosthecobacter. Next base: position 5,519 of record JBIIRD010000090.1, read on the forward strand.
TCAAGAAGAACGCCAAATTGTTGCGGAGGCGATCGAGGACCTCCAGTTGACGATTGGGAAGACTCGAAACGTCCACCTAGAGTTAATAAGGTGGGAAACGCACGCTTATCCAGATATCGGCGACTATTCACAAGCTGTGATTAATAACCAAATCGGTGAGTATAGCCTGCTTGTCGGAATTATGTGGCAGAGGTTTGGCACCAAAACTCAGAGTGCGGCATCTGGAACCGTGGAGGAATTTAACCTAGCCTACAAGCTATTTGAGAAGTTTCGAGTTCCAAAGATTATGTTTTACTTCAAGAGCGCTAAGACGCTGCGAAACAAATATGAACTAGAACAGTTGCGATCAGTCTTTGATTTCAAAGAGAAGTTGCAGAACAATGGTGTTCTGTATTGGGAATTTGATGTTGTGCGGGACTTTGAACGCAAGTTGAGAGTTCACCTCTACCATCATATTGAGGATATCTTGAGCGCGAGAGAAAGCGGAGCGAGTGAGCCACGCCAAGGAAGAATATTTCTAAGTCACCGGAGCGTGGATCAAGGGCGGGTCTCTAGTATATACAAGAAGCTAATTGAAAATGGCTTCAACGCATGGATGGCAGAGTATGACATTCTGCCGGGAAAATCTTGGAAGAGAGAGATCGAAGCAGCTATCCGAGAATCAGACGTATTTGTAAGCTTTCTCTCAAAGAATATTGATGAACCAAGTGAGACTGGGTTTAGCGTCGATTCCGAACTCTCAATAGCTGAGAGCATAAATGAGTTTATGGGCGAGGATTATTCAGACTCGAGCACCGGAAACAAGATTCACATTCTTCCGGTGCTTCTTGATCCGGTTCCTCTTCCCGAATCAATAGCCGAATTACAGTATCTCGACCTTACCGGTGAAACTGACCACTACGAAGCATTTATTATCGCGTTGCGCAGAATCCTAGAAAGCAGAAAGAAAAGCTAATAAGGAGCAAGACCGAGCCGCTAATGCGCGCATTCGGTCAGCTGAAACGTTGGGAGCACAAGCCATATGCATCATACATCCGCTCGTTATCAGAACCATGTGTTCGCGTTTGAGCGCATCAACGTCATACTTGGTGCAAATGGCTCAGGTAAGTCAAAGCTACTAACGGAGATCAAAGACAGCGCCTCGGCGCTCACAAGCGGTGCGAAGGCCGTCTATATTGAGGGAGGCCGCACGATCAAAATAAAAGACGTGCTGAAGCTAGATCGCTCGAATGTCGACCAGTATGACCAGCTTGAGTCGGCGATCAATCACTACTATAACAAGCGCGCAACCTCTTTGGCCGACCGAGTTTTCGACGCTCTTGTTGTTCTTGACAAGCGCGATGCTCAGATGAAGTCACAGCATTCTGACGCGGTTGATGGCTGGATCAAAGAAGGCAAAAAGGGAGAATGCCCGCAGCGCAGCCAACCACCACTTGAGCACCTCTTTGAGATGTTCGGTGAAATCTTTCCTCAGATCACCCTAAACTATGATGGCAGTAGTCGCCGTCTCTCTGCAAAGAAGAATGGGCACATGTATGGGCCGTCAAACTTGTCTGACGGTGAGAAGCAGGTATTTTCAATCCTGGCTGATCTCATCGATTTGGACACAACGCACAGACTGATTGTTGCGGATGAGCCGGAGCTGAATCTTCATCCTGAGTTGGCGGAACGCCTCTGGACGCTCATTGAGAACGAGTTTCCGGAGAAGACCTTTATTTACGCCACCCACAGCATTAGTTTTGCCTTGCGCAGAAACGTTAATCGAGTCTGGGTTCTGAGCACCAATGCAGATAGCATTGCCGACTTTTCAGGTCTTGATTCTCTCCCAAGGGCCGAAACTACAGCTTTCCTTGGCGGGTTACCTGGAATCCTCTCCGCCAATAATGTCTTGGTAACAGAGGGGCACGAAAATTCTTTTGATGCGATCTTCTTCCGCTGGTTGCTTTGCGATAACACGGTAGAAATATATCCGGGTGGAAATTGCCATGATGTGGCTGCCATAGTTGCCAGAACGGGCCTGTGGGAAAAGATCTCCACCAAGGTGCAATTACGCGGTGTAGTCGATGCCGACTTCCGAGATGACGCACTTCTAGATAGCCTGAGAACACAGCGGATTCATGTTCTCAGCTTACACGAAGTCGAGGCATATCTCTGCCTGCCTGAGGTGATCTGCGCGATAGCTGAGCGGATTGGGTCCCAGGAGAAGCCCCTCACCACCGAGGAAGTTGTCAGCAAAGTGATGTCGTCTCTACGGGAACAACGCCTTACTATCGCTGCAAAACGATTGTTTGCTCGAGCCAAGATAACGCTTGCCGTGAGCTTGGAAAAAAGACTTACTGCCGACGCCACTGATCGAAATCGTATAGTTGCAGATATCCAGTCGGCCGCCGAGACAGAGCTAAAAAAAGCAGAAGGCCACCTGGCACCCCATGCAATTGATAGTATGTTCGACGCTGAGGTTGCAGCCATCGATCAAGCCCTATTTACGCAAGATATTGTCAAGGCTCTTTATTATCTTCCGTCAAAGGAACTGCTAAATCAACTTGCGCCTCGAGCTGGCTGCAAAAATGGCGCAGATTTGATGCGCGCGCTTCGTCGGAACTTTCATCCTAGCGAATTCCAGTCCACGAGAGCACTTGCTTATGCACTTTCCAATAGTGCTTCCTAACCCCTGCGGTGAAGAGGACGCTGAGTGATAAAATTTCGCAGCCCCACTGACCTTGAACATTAGGCCCTTCAAATGTGCGCAACTTTCCGGACGTTACCAAGGCGTGTGCCGCTTCGCGGTTTCATGGCAGAGTGCGCTTGACCTTTGCGCCTGCGCTCAGATCCCCAGCCCTTCGGGCCAGTCGATTTCGGTTTCGCCGTGCATGACGTCGGCGAGGACGGGGACGTTGAGGAAGTTTTCCAGGACGCGGCGGTTGGAGATGCTGGCGGCGTCGCGTTCGTCGTGGGCGTGATTGAGGATGACGCCGGCGCATTTTAATCCGCGCTGCTGGATGCTGCGGACGGTGAGCAGGGTATGATTGAGGCAGCCGAGCTTGTTGTTGACCACGACGATCACCGGCAGGCCGAGCGCGACGGCGAAGTCGGCCAGAGTGTCTTTTCCGGCGAGCGGCACCTCCCAGCCACCGGCGCCTTCGACCAGGACGTGGGCATGCTTGGCGGCGAGGGTGTAGAAGCCGTTGCGGCCCGCCTCGACATCGACGCTGCGGTTTTCCAGCAAGGCGGCGGCATAGGGGGAAGCGGGTACCTTCAGGAACACCGGGTTGATCTCCTCGACGGCGAGAACGCCGCCGCTGGCCTGCTGGAGGGCGAGCGGATCGCGTCGGTCGCCGCAGGCGAAGGGCTTGTAGCCGACGGCGTCATGACCGGCCCGGCGCAGCGCCTCGATGAGCAGGCAGGTGATGTAGGTCTTGCCCGCGTCGGTGTCGGTGCCGGTGATGAAGTAGTGCATGAGGAGAAGGGAGCCGTGGTGAACCACGACGCGTCTAGGCGGTCAAGCGGAAGCGGTTGGCCCAGGCCCAGGGTTGCGCAGCCAAGTGAGAAAAGGGTAATTGCGACAGTATTGACCTGATGGGCGGGATGAACCGGTCTGAAAAATCCTGTTAGTCCTGCGCATCCTGTGACTGAGGCCGTGAGACAAGATCATGGGCCCATGGGATGGGTCAGCCCTGGATCAGGCCCAGCCCATCCACTGCTTGAGCACGGCGAAGTCACGGACATGGGCCTCGCGGAACTGCTTGAGCACGGCGGGATCTTTGGCATCGCCCTTCAGGTATTCGACATGCAGGGAGATGGGGCCGGTGTAGCCGCGCTTGAGCAGCAGCTTGGCGAAGTCGGGGTTGACCTGGCCCTGGCCGAGGGGGCAGCCTTCGGCTTTGCGACCGATCCATTGGAAGTCCTTGAAGTAGATCGCGCCCCAGTGGTCGGCGGTGAGCGCGGCGCTGAGCGGCCACTGCATGCCGCCTTCGACGGTGGCGTGGTAGATGTCGTAGCAGAAGGAGAACTGCTCCGCCGGGTACTCCTGCATGAGGCTGTAGATGTCCCAGATGGGGGCGCCGAAGTAATCCTTGCCGCTGTGGTTCTGGAACAGCGGCTGGATGCCGATTTCCTGGCAGAGCTGGATCAGGTCCTTCAGGCGGGGTTTGACCTCCTGGAGCTGGGCCCAGATGGGCTTGTCGAGGTCGTACTTGTAATACAGCATGCGGAAGCGCTTCACGCCGAGCTTCGCGGCGGTGCGCAGGACGGACTCGGTGCGCTGCTCCTGGCTGACTTCGTTGATGCCGGAGGTGAGAATCGTCATCTCGAGGTTCTGCTTTTTCAGCGCCTCGATGAACCGGGGCAGTTCGTCCTCGACCTTCTCAGGCTCGATGTGGCCCTTGGGGCGGATGGGGGATTCAACGCCATCGACGCCCATCTCGGCGGCGAGGCCGGCGATGTCGTCGAAGCCGAGGCTCTGGAGGTGCTTGGTGAAGAAGCAGAGTTTGTTCGGCCGTGCGGCCGTAGCGGCGGCGGCCTGGCTCGTGGTGAGGCCGGAAGCGGCGAGGGAGCCGGCAAGAAGAGAGGCGTTTTGAAGGAAGCTGCGGCGTGTGGTCATGGGGTCTGCTTTTTGATCGAACGGATGCGGTCGGTGTAGAACGTCATCTGCATGCTGAGGTTTTCCTTTCCACCGACGGGAACGGCCACCAGGGGCAGGGGCACCTTGAACTTGAAGTCCGGGTGCGGGATGAATTCGCGGTCGAGGGCGAGCATGGGGCCGCGGAAGACGAGGTCGGGCCATTCGCGGTAGGGGCCGTCGAAGACCTCATGGAGGTGGTTGACCCGGGCGCTGAGGGGCGTGACGACGATGCCGGCGACCCTGCCGCCGCGGGCTTCCACCTGGGTGGTCATGGCACTGAAGTCGCTGCGTTTGACCGGCAGCCAGACCGTGGGCACATCGGCATACCAGGCGACGAACCAGGGGGCGTCGGAAAACACCACCTCGTCGGCATCGACCAGGCGTCGGACAAAGGTGACGCGGTCGGGCACGTAGGGGGGCCACTGGGGGTGGATGCGGCCGCGCAGAACCAGGCCCATCTTGACGGTGGAGGGCAGTTCGGCGGCCATGGGCAGAGCCGAGGCGGCCACGGCGAGCACCCCGAAGCCGAGGCGCGCCCAGAAGCTGGTGTCCATGCTGCCGCGAAACCTCGACCAGAGGATGGCGAGCATGCCGCAGCCGAAGACGGTCATGGCGGGGGCGAGGACGATGTAGAGAGCGTTGTCGTCCTCGGTTTTTTCCGGCAGGCCGAGCATGCCGAGGCCGATGGCGACCATGCCGAAGACCAGGGCCAGGGCGTGGGCCGTGCGGGTGATCTCCTGCCGCCGGAAGCGGTGCATCAAGGCGATGAAGAAGACCGTGGCGGGCACCAGGCAGGCCAGATGAGCGAAGCCCTGGGAGAGCTGGTTGCGCCAGTTGACCACCATCTTGCGCAGCAGGTCGTCGAAGTAGACCGGCTGGGTGATGAGCGAAAACTCGCGGTCGATCAGGGAGGGATTAGTGGTGAGCAGATGCGCCTGGAACAGCGGCTTGGCACCGCCGAGGGGATCGCCGCAGGTCTGGGTGAGCCAGAGTCCCCAGGCCGCCAGGGCCGCGAGAGGCAGGACGGCGATGACGATGACCGCCGGTTTGTTTTCCCGCATCGTCAGGGCGCAGGCCAGGATGAGCCCGGCCACCAGCCAGAGCGCCATCCAATGGGTGAGCAGCATGAGGGCGGCGAGCAGGCCGATGCCGACGGCAGGCAGCAGCACGCTTTCGCCTTCCTGGAGGCGGACCTGGGCCGAGGCGAGCAGGCGGAAGCAGAGGGCGAAGAGCATCGTCAGCAGCGCCAGGGGGCTGCCGCTGACGGCGAGCTGCCAGAGGGGTTCGCAGACCAGCAGGCAGAGCAGCGCCACACCGGCCACGGTTTCATCGAACAGGCGGCGCGCCGCCCCGTGGGTCCACCACAGGGTCAGCAGAAAGCCGAGCACGCCCAGGCAGGCCACGGCACGGTCGAGCAGGTAGATCGAGCCGCCCTTGACGGGGTCAAAGGGCTGATGGCGTTCAAGCAGCTTGAAGACAGGCGCCCAGACCAGGGCTTGCAGCGGCGGCTGGGTGATCTCCGGCATGGCGGCCGGGGAGACCTGCTGGTGATGGCTTTCCAGGCGCGCCCAGGCGTGGGGTCGGATGACCTTGGTCTCGAAGCCCCGGCCCCGGGCGATTTCGCGGGCGAGCTGCGCCTGCTCCATGCCGGACTCGCTGCTGAGGCCGCGGAAGGTGACAAACACATGCAGCAGGGCCAGCACGACCGCCGCGCCGTAGACCACCACGCGTAGCATCGGGTGGCTGGAGCTGCTGGCGGCGGACGGGAGGGACATGCGGCGCGCCATTGTGCCGTGTTTTCATGGCTTGAAAAGCACGGCGTCAAATCTCTGCGCCGCGCTTCAGTAATCCCTGGCCAGGAGGTAGTCGGCGAGCTCGTGAAGGCGGCCGCCTGCCGAACCAAAAATGCTCAGCACATCATGAGCGTGCTGGGTCAGGCGCTGGGCCTCGGCCCGGGAGGCGTCGAGCCCGATGAGGGCCGGGTAGGTGCTCTTTTCGGAGGCGAGGTCCTTGCCGGCGCTCTTGCCCAGCTTTTCGCTGGTCTGGGTCACATCGAGGATGTCGTCGATGATCTGGAAGGCGAGGCCGGTGGCCATGCCGAACTCGCGCAGGGCCTGCATCTGCTCCGGGGTGGCGTCGGCGCTCATGCCGCCGAGCCGGAGGCTGGTGGTGAGCAGCGCGGCGGTCTTGTTTTCGTGAATGAAGCGCAGGGCCTCCAGGGGCAGCTTCCGGCCTTCGCCCTCGAGGTCGGCGACCTGGCCGCCGACGAGGTGCAGGCTGCCGGCGGTGACGGCCAGCTCGCGGACGAGGTCGCCGGCGCTGTGACGGCTGACGGCGGGGGTCTTGACCACGAGCTCAAAGGCCAGGGCCTGCAGGGCGTCCCCGGCCAGCACGGCGATGCCGTCGCCATAGACCTTGTGGCAGGTGGGCACGCCGCGGCGGAAGTCGTCGTTGTCCATGCTGGGCAGGTCGTCGTGGATCAGCGAGTAGGTGTGCAGGCATTCCACGGCGCAGGCGGCGGGTCCGGCGGCTTCCTTGGAGCCGCCGCAGGCCTCGGCGGCGGCCAGGCAGAGGATCGGGCGCAGGCGTTTCCCCCCGGCAAAGACGCTGTGGCGCATCGCCTTGTGGATGGTCGCAGGCGCGGTTTCCACGGAAGGGATCCACTGGTCGAGCAGGGAATCGGTGAAGGCGCAGCGCTCGGTGAGGTAGGACTTGAGGTCGGACATGGCAGGAAAGGCGGCCGTCATGAAGGGCAGGTCCGCCCCCTTGGCAAGGGCTTCATCCGCCCCTGGACGGCCCTTGTTAGGCGCCGGGGACCGGGCGCTGAAAAAATCACGAGCGCCCTGCACGCTCTGTGCTACTCCTCACGCCCCTTGCGCCCTAAGGCGCTGTTTTTCATCCTCCCACGACCATGCCCAAAAAGACCATCCGCGACATCGACCTGAGCAACAAGCGCGTCCTCGTGCGCGTCGATTTCAACGTTCCCCTTGAGGAAAAGGACGGCCAGATGGTGATCACGGACGCCACCCGCATCCAGGAAACCCTGCCGACGATCAAGGCCCTGCTCGAAAAAGGCGCCAAGGTCATCCTTTGCTCGCACCTCGGCCGTCCGAAAGGCCAGCGTGATCCCAAGCAGTCCCTGGCCCCCGTGGCCCCGGCCCTCAGCGCCCTGATCGGCGTGCCGGTGGAGTTTTCCGAGGAGACCACCGGGCCGGTGGCCAAGGCCAAGGCCGAAGCCCTGCCTGCCGGTGGCGTGCTGCTGCTGGAAAACACCCGTTTCCATGCCGGTGAGGAGAAAAACGACGCCGAACTCGCCAAAGGCCTGGCCGAGCTGGCCGAGGTTTTCGTGAACGACGCCTTTGGCTCCGCGCACCGCGCCCACAGCTCCACGGCCGGCGTTGCCGACCACCTGCCCGCCGTCTCCGGCCTGCTGATGGAGAAGGAGCTGGCCTACCTGCACGACGAACTGGAAAGCCCTGACCGTCCCTTCGTGGTGATTCTTGGCGGCGCCAAGGTCAGCGACAAGATCGGCGTCATCAACCGCCTGCTGGAAAAGGCCGACACCATCATCATCGGCGGCGGCATGGCCTACACCTTCCGCAAGATCGTCCAGGGCATCTCGATCGGCAAAAGCCTCTACAAGCCTGAGTGGGAGCCCATCGCCCAGGCCGCTCTCGACAAGGCCAAGGAGCGCGGCGTGAAGCTGCTCATCCCCGTCGATGCGATGATCACTGACGCCTTTGATTTCGACGCCAAGAAGCTCGGCACGACGAAGTACACCGGCGTCAACGAAAGCATCCCGGACGGCTGGGAAGGCGTGGACATCGGCCCTGAAACCGTGAAGCTTTTCAGCGAGGAGATCGCCAAGGCCAAGACCGTCATCTGGAACGGCCCCATGGGTGTGTTTGAAATCAAGGAAGCCTCCAAGGGCACCTTTGAGATCGCCGAGGCCATGGCCAGGAACACCGGCGCCAAGAACATCATCGGCGGCGGTGACAGCGTGAAGGCCGTGAAGAAGGCCAAGCTGGGCGACAAGATGACCTTCATCTCGACCGGCGGTGGCGCCTCTCTGGAACTCCTCGAAGGCAAGGTGCTGCCCGGCGTTGCCTGCCTGCAGGAGAAGTGAGCCCTGAAGTTTACGGTGGTTGACCGTGGTTGACGATTGTTTGCCAAGCCCGGCCCAGCTTTCTGGAAAATCCACTGTAAACCACCGTCAACCATCGCAAACCACCGCCAACTTTTCTCCCTCTCCCATGACCCACATCCGCAAGCCCATCGTCGCCGCCAACTGGAAGATGCACATGACTCCCCAGGAGTCCGATGACTTTCTTCGCGCCTTCGCCCGCCTCGTGCCGGACAAGTGCCCCATCCAGATCGTTGTCGCCCCGCCCTCCGTCAGCCTGGAGCGCGCCAACAACGCCCTCGTCAACGCCCGTGAGCAGAGCGTCGAGCTGGCCGCCCAGAACATGAGCCAGCACGCCGGCGGCGCCTTCACCGGCGAGATCAACGCCCGCATGGTCAAGGAATGCGGCTGCAAGCACGTCATCCTCGGCCACAGCGAGCGCCGCAGCCTCTACGGAGAAAGCAACGCCATCGTGAACGCCAAGGTGCTCGCCGCCCTGGAAGCCCGCCTGCATCCGATCCTCTGCATCGGTGAAACCCTGGAGGAGCGCGACGGCGGCCTCATCGAGAAGGTGCTGGAAAGCCAGCTGCGTGAATCCCTCGCCGAAGTCGGCGCGCGCCGAGTGCTTGACTGCGTCATCGCCTACGAGCCCGTCTGGGCCATCGGCACCGGCCGCACCGCCAGCCCCGAGCAGGCGCAGGAGGCCCACGCCTTCGTCCGCAAGGTGCTCACGGACATGTTCGGCGAGGACACCGCCCAGAAGATCCGCATCCAGTACGGCGGCAGCGTGAAGCCCGGCAACATGGCCGAGCTGATCAGCCAGAAGGACGTCGACGGCGCCCTCGTCGGCGGCGCCAGCCTGGAGCACGGCAGCTTCTGGGAAATCTGCCGCGCCGCCATCGACTGGGTGAACGCCCAGTAAGTCGCAGCCCAGCTTTGAAATCGTGGGGCAGGCGGAAACGCCTGCCCTTTTTCATGGCGCCCGGGGCTCACTTCCGTGAATGCAGGCCGATCAGGTTTCCTTCGCTGTCCCAAATGAGGGAGATGAAGCCGTAGGGGCCGATGGGGAACCGGGGTTTGAAGACCCGGCCGCCGGCGTTGATCGCACGAGCCTCCTCCACGGCGCAGTCCTCGCAGGAAAAGTAAACCAACGTGCCGCCGGGGCCGGAGGGGCAGCCGTCGATCTTGATCAGGGCGCCCGGAGATCCACAGCCTTCCGCCGCCATGGGAAAGCTCCACATTTCATGCTGTGTGCCGGGCAGCGCCTCCAGGGTGATCTGGAACACCTGCTCGTAAAAGCCGCGGGCCCTCGGCATGTCCTGCACATAGATTTCAAACCAGCCGACCGGATTGTTTTTCATGGGGGTCATGCTGACAGGGCGGGCGGCCCACTGTCAACCCGCCCTCCGGAGTTCAGGCTCGACTCGGCATTGCCCTGCTTTTAGTTTGGCCGGATGAACCCTCCCTCCTCCCTTTCACGTCGTCAGTTTGGCAGGCTTGCAAGCGTCAGCGCCGTCGCCGCGCTGCTTCAGGCCCAGATGGAGGCCGCCGAGAAGGCCGCAGGTGCCGCAGCGCAGGGGAAGGTGCGGCATTCGGTCTGCAAATGGTGCTACAAGAGCATCCCGCTGGAGACGATGTGCCTGGCGGCGAAGGAGATCGGCCTGGAATCCATCGAGCTGCTGGACCCGCCGGATTTTGCAACGCTCAAAAAGCACGGCCTTCACTGCGCCATGGTGAGCTATCCGACGATCGAAGGACCGGGCGGCGTGAAGATCGGCCCGATCCCCAAGGGCTGGAACCGCCTGGAGCATCATGACCTGCTTCTCCAGGCCTATGAACCGCTTCTCAAGACCAGCGCCGAGGCCGGTTTCAAGCAGGTGATCTGCTTCAGCGGCAACCGTGACGGCATGAGCGATGAACAGGGCCTGGAAAACTGCGCCATCGGCCTGAAGCGCCTGATGCCCACGGCGGAAAAGCTTGGCGTGAAGCTGGTCATGGAGCTGCTCAACAGCAAGGTGAACCATCCCGACTACATGTGCGACCACAGCGCCTGGGGCGTGGCGTTGTGCGAGAAGCTGGGCTCGGCGCACTTCGGCCTGCTCTATGACATCTACCACATGCAGATCATGGAGGGCGACGTCATCGCGACGATCCAGAAGCATCACGCGCACTTTTTCCATTACCACACCGGCGGCGTGCCCGGCCGTGCCGAGATTGATGACACGCAGGAGTTGAACTATCCAGCCATCATCGCGGCGATCCAGGCCACCGGTTACACGGGTTATCTCGGCCAGGAGTTCATTCCGAAGCGGCCCGACAAGCTCGCCTCGCTGAAGCAGGCTGTCGGCATCTGCTCGGTGGGCTGAGACAGGCTGTGTGAATCTCGCACGTCCTTCGTATTCCTCCGCTCACCCCAACCTATTGTTTGATCACCATGCTTCGCTCCCTGCTGTTCAGCCTCCTTGCCGTCGCCGCCTCCCTGTCCGCTGCCGAGGACGGCTTTGTCAGCCTCTTCAACGGCCAGGATTTCACCGGCTGGAAGGGGCCGGTGGAGAACTATGAGGTGAAGGACGGCGCGATCGCCTGCAAGCCCGGCAAAGGCGGCACCATCTACACCGCGGAGGAGTACGCCGACTTTGTCGTGCGTCTGGAGATCCTGATCCCCGCCGGCTCGAACAACGGCCTCGCGATCCGCTATCCCGGCAGCGGTGACACGGCCTATGTCGGCATGTGCGAGCTGCAGGTGCTCGACAATGACGCCCCGAAGTATGCCAAGCTCGACGCGCGTCAGTATCATGGCTCCGCCTATGGCATGGTGGCCGCGCAGCGCGGTCATCTGAAGCCGGCAGGCGAATGGAACGTGCAGGAAGTCACCGTCAAAGGCTCCACGATCAAGGTCGTGCTCAACGGCGTGACCATTCTCGACACCGACCTGAGCCAGGTGAAGCTGGACGAGGTCATGGGCAAGAAGCCTCACCCTGGCAAGGACCGCACGAGCGGCCACTTCGGTTTCGCCGGCCACAACGACCTCGTCCTGTTCCGCAACATCCGGATCAAGAAGCTTTAGGCTTCAGGACAAGCCTGGGTCACTCACAGGGACTGCGGCAGCATGCCACAGGTGCAGCGGTTCGATGGCTTGGACATGGACTGCGGCAGCCCGCTGCCGCTTTTCCGAAGGCAGCCTGCTGCCGGTGGAGTCTCTCGGTGAACGAAGCGTGCAGGCTTGCGCAGGTGCAGGGGTTCGATGGCTTGGACATGGACTGCGGCAGCCCGCTGCCGCTTTTCTCAAGGCAGCCTGCTGCCGGTGGAGTCTCTCGGTAAACGAAGCGCGCAGGCTTGCGCAGGTGCAGGGTGGCTTTGCTTCGGCTTTATCCAGGGTTTCTCGGCGGCCAGCAGGCTGGCCTGATGAAAGCGGCAGCAGGCTCTGAGCTTTACCCACAAGAGGGAGAATGACGTAGTCTGCGCCAGACCTCGGTGATGATGTCGAGCTTGGCGAGGCCTTGCCAGAGCACTTGCGCCCCTGGATGACCGTCG
>JBIIRD010000004.1:0-117395 GCA_044341745.1 Prosthecobacter sp.
GCCGCCTCCGCGCTCACTCCGCGCCGAACCACGTTTGCGTTCTGCGCATCCCTCACCTCCACGCCACTGCTGAACAACAGGCAGCGGTAGGCCTCGACTCTTTCGCCCAGGTCCTCTGCGGCCGGATCTTCGTTCGCTGCATCTTGGCTGGCGGCCTCGCGGCCCTGCAGCTCCTTGCCGGCTTGCAGGGAAGGGGAGTGGATATCCAGAACCGCCCGGCTGGATGCATCCGTGACGGCGGATCCTGCGGCCTGTTCGAGGCCCTCTGCGGCGGGTGCTGTCATGGGCACGCGTTTTTCGCTGAAGGCGACAGCAACTCGAGCCGGGTCGTCGTTGCTGATCGCTGCGTCTGGCTCCAGGGCAGCCTCATCTGCAACATCTCCAGGCTCTGCCTGCTCACGGGTCGGGTTTGCCTGGCTGGTGATGAGCCAGTTTTCCAGGCGGCTGCCCGTCACCCGCGCCAGGCCGCGCTGCGCCCTCCGGCTGCCGCCCATCGCCTCGCCATAGCCGCACCAGCGGTAGTCCTTGGGATCCTTCACCAGGCCCGCCCGCACCGGGTTGAGGTCGATGTAGGCCGCCATGGTGTGCAGCGGCTCGCCGCGTCCCTCCACCATGACGCTCTTGAAGCGGTCCATCCAGAGGGTGCCCTTTCGGCCGCGTCGTTTGTTGAACCAGCGGCTGAAGCGTTCTTTGACCTCCTTGACGAAGAGCGAGAGGTCGCAGAAGCGGCGCTTAATGGCCTCGATCTTGGCCAGGGCGACGACTTCGAGGCCGCGCTTGCGCAGGTCATCGAGCTCCTGGCGCAGGAGGGCGACGAAGGTCTTGCTGTAGAGGGTGCGCAGGTGGTCGAAGAGGCGGAGCTCGCCCTGGGGGCCGGAGAAGCGTTCGAGCCAGATGTCCTTGCGGGGTACCTCGACGAGGGCGTGGAAGTGGTTGCCCATGATGCAGTAGGTGACGAGGCGGAGGCCGGAGAACTCGGACATTTTCCAGAGGAGTCTGCGGAGGGCCTCCTTTTCGACATCATCGAAGAAGACATCACCGCCGCAGGTGCGGGACATGACATGGTAGCAGTAGGCCTCGAGGGGCCCCTTGCCGAGGATGCGCCTGCGGCCGCCGGACCAGGAGCGCGCGGCAGGGTAGGGGGCAGTTTTGGCATTGATGCCAACGAGCTGCTCCTCGAGAGGAAGCGGCTCATAATCAACAGATTGGGAGGCGTTCATGAGCGGAAAAGCGGTGATTTCTGGAGAACATCACAGTACTAAATGCCTGGCATCTTTTTGGCGGAGCTGGCGCGATATGGAAAGCGCCACACTTCCTTGCGGCGGGGGTTGGAGAGGGCGGAGCTTGTAGGTGGTGGGCAGTGAGCGGAGCCGCGAGCTTTGCGAAGCGCTGGAGTTGGCTCGATGCACGTTGAAGGCCGTATCACTTCCGGTTCTTCACCAGCAACCACAGCAGGCCAGTTGCCGCCACGATCAACACGACGATGATGCTCCACGGTGTTGATGAGGTCGGTTCCTCGTTCGGCGTTGCTGGCACTGGTGCGGTTGAGGGGGCTTTCTTCGGCACTGATGGTTGCACAACTGGCAGCGGCTTCGGTGTAGTTTGTTCGCTGCTGCTTGCAGAAGATGATTGAGCCACTCCGAGCATGGACAACGCCACTTGGGGCGTGAAGGCAGCGTTCTTTGCGGCTCGCTCTTGGTCCTCCACGCGAAAGAAGGAGCCGTTGGCATCAAGTTTCCACTCGCCCACGTCGGCCCATTTCGCCTCTGGCTTCGTCAGGTAGTCCGCCAGAAGGATCGCTTCCAGCTTTGGCAGTTGGCCGAGATCGGACGGTCGAAGTTTTGTAGCTTCGGCCTCGCTGACATAAGTTAGGGCTTCCTTGATCTCTGGGAACACGAAGGTAAAGCGAGACACGGGAAAAGGCTTCTCGTCGCTAGCCCGTTCGCGCTCACGATCAGGCGCACCAAGGTAAACAAGAGCTGTTGAACCTGCTTCGGCTGTAGTCCAAACGCTGTCGGCTGGCAGTCTGATGGATTTCGCGTATGGGCGCATCGCTCCAGACTGGTTCACATCAAATACTGTCCACTCTGCCAAGTGCTTGGAGGTGGTTAGCGAAGTTGCGACGAACAGCTCGGGAACCCCATCGCCCGTAACGTCCATCGCCAAGCGCAACAGATAGCCCCCGTTGCCGTTCGTCTCCCATATCCACCCGCCAGCATTTGGATCGGCTGCGATTTTGGACACAATGGGCTTCAGGTAATCAGTGATCGCACTGACTTGTTGAGCTGAGCAAACCGACGGCAACGCCAGAAGCGCAACCCAAAGAGCTATTCGACTTCTTGGCATACTCTATCGACGTAGTTGAAGGGTTGGATTGGGTCGGGCGGGTTGTTGTATCGGCTTAACGCCCATCTGTTTGCTCCTGACGCTGAGTTCTTCCAGTAGCAGAAGTGACCGCCGCTTTGCGGATCGATGATAAAACCAGTGACTGCGCCATCGGGGTCAGTGAAGCCAGCCGGTGCCGCACTTGCCCCATTCCAAGCCTTCATTGTGACAGCGTTGTTCATCGTGCGGTTTGTATTCTCGGCAAAAGTCACGCTACGGACGGTGAGGCTAGGCAAAGCCACGCCATTTGCATTGTTTGCGTTCTTCTGCCGAGTCATCCAAGTGTCGGCGATAGTCCGTTTGCTTTCCAAGATCGCCAATCCCGCCAGAGCATTCTCTTGCCAGTTCCATATTTGTTGGCGCGGAATGTTGGCTGTCGAGTCAGCAGCGGTTCCAGTGACTTGGAACATTCCGTAACCTCCTGGAGTCGTGCCCCCATCATTGCCCCATATTGGCCGCCCAGCGTGCGTTTGACGTGCTGCTCGATAGGCAGTGTCGCTCGCATCCCGCGGGAGCTGCCAGAACTGATTGTATCGAGTTCCTGTCCCGTTGTAGTCCCTAGATTCGGACTTTGCTACCGCATAAGCGAACCACAATGGCCCCTGCGGCCCGGCATTATTCAACGTTTCAATGTGCGTCTTCGCTCTCGCAGCATCAGGATTCTTGCCGCCGATTCTGAACCTCACTGTTTGCGGTGCCATCGCTTGATTCTGGCCGTTCATCAGGCGGTAAGTGAGCGTCGCTTCTCCACCAAAAAAGGGCTGTCCTGCGTAGCTCTCCCAGAGTCTCCAAGTGTCACCAGTTACGGCCTGATAGTTGCCGTTGTCTGGTATCCTAACCCGATCTTCTGGTTGATTCCTCGCAGTGCGTTGGCCGTTTCCTCGATCGTATTGAACTTCGATCTTCGCCTCAATCGTCATGCCCTGCCCGAGTCCTGGGATTCTCAACTCAAGCTGTGGCATTCGGGGCGCAGCGTCGCTTGCTGATGAATGCGCTTCAATCCAAGCGATGTTGTTGTATGCTATCTGCTGGGCTGTGTCCCAGTTCGCGATGGTGACATCATCACCGGTGTTGGTGTGGTCTTTGATGTCCCTTAACTCAACCGGGATGAGGCGGAGCAGCTTTTCGGTGTTGGGGGCGGCGGGGCTCATGAGGCCCTCGGTCTCGATGGGGGTGCTGGTGGAAGCCCCAGGTGGGATCACCATCTGCACCGTCTTCCTGATTCGGGTTTCCGTCGCCACACCCGCGCCTGTTGCCGCGTTGAGCTGAGTCACCGTCTCCACCGCCAGAAGCGTCAGTGTCGTCCCCTGCGGCAAAACTACCGGCTGCCCGTCTTTCACCGCCACGATCCTTGCCCGGTGCTGCTCCACGCTGGCGCTGATCGTCCGTCCCTCACTCCCATCCTCCGCCACGGATGGCTGCTCTGATCTGCTTCTGCTTACCCCAAAAGCTCGGTCGTCATGTGCGTTCCCGCAGAGCATCGGTGAAAAAGATTCAAAGGGTATCATCAGGACGCTTTCCGCATTCAGCGGTGGTGCTGACTTGTGCCAGTCTTGGGAGATTGTGGTTCCAAAATCCGTGCTAGAAAACTCCTTCCAGCCTGGATCGTAGAGATAGCTCTCGGTGTACGCCAGTCCAGGGTCATCTTGGGCGGGGTTTTCAGAATTGTGGCCGTAATGGAGCGATGAGCTGCCCAAAGGTGGTTGGCTGGCTTCGGCGCCAACCCTTGTCGGCTGGACTCCCGGGGCGGCAGCCTTCTGCTGAGATCTGTGATAAGAGAAACCGCCTGCACTGTCTCTGCCCTCCACCCAGGCACTGCGCCAGACGTACTGCCACTGGAGCGTGAACTCGGGGTTGGGCTGGGTGCTGCCTGCGCCGGTGCCAGGGCCGCCACCTCCCGGACCTCCTCCCGTCTCTGGTGGCTGCACATCCAGGCTCAGGGCGACTTTGCGGCCGTTGCTAAGGCTGGCGAAAATCGTGTGTTTGCCAGTTTGTGCAGGAGCCTGGACGCGTACTCTGGCGTAGCCCGTTTCGTCGGTACTGAGAGTGAGTGGGTTGATTCCCGGTGGAGAGTCAGCATCGCCCGAGGTGAATGTCATTCCTTCCGGACCGCTGAAGGTCATCTCCTCATTGGCCATGGCAGTGAACCCAAGGCGCATGCCGCTTCCGCTCACCACTTCGCGGACCGCCTGCACGACGATGGGTTCGGGCAGGGGCTGGCCGGCGGGGGCGGTTTGCGCGCCTCCCCGGCGCACGCGCAGGTAGGTGGTGTCCGGCACTCGGGGGTTGGAGCCGTTCTGATATTCCTCCAGGTTGGTCCACCCGTCGTGGTCGGGATCGATGCGTTTCATCCATTCCCACTGCAGCTGGCTCAATCCCCAGCTGTCGGCGTAGGTTTCAGGGTAAGAAATAACAACTCCTGACTCCTTGATGTTCATGAGTTCGGAACGCTGAGCCTGCGTCAGCGCGGGATCAAGGACGAGATCGGCATCGCGGGTGTCGCTGAAGTTCAGGCTGAACTGATGCTCCCAGAGGTTGGGCAGGCCGTCGCCGTCATCGTCACGTAGGGCGGTGGCGGGGTTGTCGGCGAGACGCGGGTGGGTGCCGTGCTGATGCTCCTCCAGATTGCTCCAGCCGTCGTGGTCGGGGTCAACGCGGGCGAGGATGGCGCGCTGGGCGGCGGTGAACCGGTCAGTGGCAAAGGACGTGCCTGGGGAGTAGTCGCTGAGGAAGCCGCTGGAGTCGCGCAAGGCAAGGAGCTGGGCCTGGATGCTGGCAGGCAGGCGGGGCAGCGGCGTGTCCCGATGATAGGCATGGTCCAGGGGGGATGCGGCAGCATCCAAAGCACTCGACTTGTTCAAGGCATGGGCGGGCTGGCCGTTTTGCGCCGCCTGGGTCTCCCAGGCGTCCGGCATGCCGTCTCCATCCACGTCTCCGATCGGGGTGCTCACCGTGGCGGAAAAAGTCACCTTGGTGGTCGTCTTGAGGGCGGCGGAGGCTGTGACCGTCAGAGTTCCTGCCGTGTTCGGCGCCTTGACGCGGATCGTGGCTCGTCCATCGGTCCCGGTGGTGGTCTGAAGGGTCTTGGGCCACCAGTCGTTCGCTGCGTCAGACCCGGAAAGCAGAACGAGATTGTTGTTCCGGCTCGTGGTCACAGTGAGGGCAATGCCGGGCTGGGGCGTGCCGTTCGCGCTTCGTGCCTCCAGCACCAGGGGCTGTGAAAGCTCCTGGTGGATTTTAACCACCTGGGGCGAGCCGCTGATGACGTGCAGGGTAAACGGTGGAAATTG
This sequence comes from Prosthecobacter sp., assembly GCA_044341745.1. GTDB lineage: Bacteria > Verrucomicrobiota > Verrucomicrobiia > Verrucomicrobiales > Verrucomicrobiaceae > Prosthecobacter. The sequence continues at coordinate 5,676 of JBIIRD010000004.1, forward strand.
GGTGCGGTCCAGGTGGTTCGTGCCAGCGGTCAGCTCCTGGGCGTCGGTGAACCCGTCGCCGTCGGTGTCGCGTCCGCTGGTTGGCGCGTAGTCGGGGATGCGGGGGCTGAGACCGAGGCGGTGTTCGTCGGCGTTGGCGAGGCCATCGTGGTCTGGGTCGATCTTGCCGAGGATCTCCCACTGCAGCCGGTCCGTGAAGGCGGTCACCCAGGCAACGCGTTTGAGATCCCAGGCAGTCTTCACGGCGGCCGTCGCCGTTTCCGCCGGTGGACTGGCCAGAGCTGCCGGGGCCTTGGGAGCCGTGATGAGGTAGGGCTCCTTGTTCAGACAGAGGATCGAATCGGAAGCCGACTCATCCATACAACCAGGATATGGTATTCACGGTGAATGGCTGGATAACCGAGAGTGCCCTGAGCCGTCGAGAATTTTTTTAACTGGGATTGCACAATCTTCAACTTGAATGAGTGCCATCCATGCCCAGCCCCGATCTTCAGAGCCTTCGTCTGGAATCGTTTTTGCACGAAACAGCAGCCTGCTCTTCAAGGCAATGAGTGCCTGAGCGCGCAAAGTCGCCAGGACTGTTGAATTCCCTGATCGTCTGATCTTCAGGCCGCCACAATCATCCGGACCAGTCCCCAGAGCCAGCCGACGGTGCCGATCCAGCAGCGGCCGAGCTCGATGAACTCATGGCCGGGGGAGGGGGAGGCGGCAAGGTAGAGGGCGGTGATGAGCAGGATGTTGAAAAGGAAGATCAGGCTCATTGAAAAGAACTCGCCGTTGCGTTCCAGGTCGCTCTGGTGGGTGAGCACGGTCTTGATCGTGTAGGTGGCGTGAAACCACCAGGTGAGGCCAAGGGCGGCATAGAAAAACCAGACCGGGGCCAGGGTCACCCCATGGCTGCCGATGGGAAGGCGGACCGGTTCATGCAGGCTCCAGAAGATGCCCAGGACACCGAAAAGCAGCATCACCGCCAGGGAATAGAAGGGGATCAGGTAGGGGGCCAGGGTGATCCAGGTGTTGGACTTGTTGGTCTCGACGTAGCCCCCGGTCGGCGAGGCGCTCCAGTCGAAAATCTTGCCGCCGAAGGCCCTGGCAACGATCAGGTGGCTGAGTTCGTGGCCGAGGACATAGGCGTGAACGGGGCGCCAGCCGGCCAGGTAGGCGGCCGCCCAGGCCAGACCGCCGGTGGTGAAGAAGATGAACTGCTCGGAACGCCAGAAATCAGCGCGGGTCAGCGACCGGAAGAACATCTCCACCAGGGTGAAGGCCGTGATGCAGCCCAGGGGCAGCAAAATTGCCCCTCCGATGATCTGCTTCCAGGTGCGGATCTGCTTCCGTTTCCGGAAGGTCGGGTGACGACTCACGTTGGCAGGCTTGGATTTCTCCAACTGCTGGGCCGTGCGCTCGCGGCTGCTGAGTCGATAGGTGTTGGCAGGCATCTGAAATTCCCAGGTTATTTAACATCTCTTAACATTTTAACAATCCTATATGTTCAAATGTAGAATAACCTTGTGAGCTTTTACCCCTCGAAAGGGGCTGGATCTGCGTTAAAGACCTCACGTCGAGCCCTTTTCGCGCCAAGAATCGACATCTGAATCGCACGATCAGACATCCTTTCTCCTGATGGAATCCCATTCCAGGCGGCGTTGGTAACTCTGGCAGTTCGCAATTTTCCCTCCTGCTCATGACTTCTGCTTCATCTGATTACGACCCCCCCAAGTCTTTCACCCTGGTCTGGGTGGCCACGCTTCTTCTCATCCTCGGTTTTGTCGTAGGGCTTCTGATGTTCCCGCCCCTTTATGAGGAGGCGAAGACCGAGGTTTCGAACAATCTGCTGTTCGTGGGAAGGTTCCATCCGATTCTCCTGCATCTTCCCGTCGGGGCCCTGGGGTTGCTTTGCCTGATGGAGCTGGTCTGCCTGACCCGCCGTGGCGAAGAAAACATGGGAAGCGCCGCCCTTCTGACCCTCTGGGTGGGCTCCGCCGGAGCGGTTGTGGCCGTGTTGGCGGGCATTCTTCTGTCCAGGGAAGGGGGCTATGAAGGTGGGAATTTCACCCTGCACCAGACCCTGGCTCTGGTCGGCACGGCGGGGGTTCTGCTGGCCTTGGTCATCCGCATTTTCTCGATGAGCAGCGAAAACCGCGAGCTCATGCACGCCTATCGGGCGGTGTTTTTTGGCAGTTTCGGCCTCATGGGGCTGGGGGCGCATTTTGGAGGCAACATGAGCCATGGCTCCAAGTTCCTGACGGAATATGCGCCCGATTCCATCAAGGGACCGATGGTCAGCCTGGAAAAATGGATGCTGGGTTTTGTGGAGAAACCCAAGGCTGTGCCCCCTCCGACTGCCTCCGCACCCCCTGTGCCCAGCCCGGCTCCGGCACCTGCGCCCGCCCCGGTGGTCGGCAGCACGCCCTCCCCGGCTCCGACGCCCGCCCCAGCCCCTGCTGCCGCCGCTCCGGCTCCGGCTGGCAATGAAAAGCTGGTCTTTCAGCATGTCATCCTGCCGATCTTTGAAGCCAAGTGCAACAAGTGCCACAACGAAGACAAGTCCAAGGGTGACCTGCGCCTCGACAATTATGAAGTCACGATGAAGGGCGGTGAAAACGCCAACAACATCGTTGCCGGCAAGCCGGATGACAGCCTCACGATTCAACGCATCCTGCTGCCTCTGGACGACGACGAGCACATGCCGCCGGAAGGCAAGGAGCAGGTGACACCCGCCGAACTTGCCGCCATCCGTTACTGGATTCAGGCTGGGGCCAGCGCCACCCAGAAAGTGTCCGAAGCCCAGTTCCCTCCGGAGGCCAAGGAAGCTGTCAAACTTTGATCTTCAGCCGCCTTTGGAAGGGCGGCGCCCTGAAATGCGTTTTGCCTCATTGCTGTTACTTTCACCCCCCCAGTCATCACACCCCCTCATGAAGAAAATCCTGCTGCTTCCGGTCCTTTTTGCCCTGAGTCTGCACGCCGCCGATCCGGCTGCCATTGATCCGGCCGTCAAGGCTGCCGTGGACAAGATCAACGCCTCCGGAGCCTCGCTCATGCCCATCGCCGCCGATGGCAAGACCTATCGGTTCACCGCGCTGAATGTGGCCAAGGAGTTCACGGATGCAGGCCTCGACGCCCTGGCACCGGTGGCTGACAAGATCAGCTCCCTGGACATTGCCCGGTCGAAGGTCACGGATGCCGGTCTGGCCAAGCTGGCCGCGATGAAGAACCTTACGGAACTGCATCTGGAAAACACGGCCATCACCGACGCCGGTTTGGATCATCTGAAAGGCCTGGCCTCGCTTGAGTATCTCAATCTTTACAACACCAAGGTCACCGACGCCGGTCTGCCCAAGCTGGCCGGTCTGGCCAAGCTGAAATCGCTGTACCTCTGGCAGAGCGGCGTGACCAAGGGCGGAGTCGCCGCGCTGAAGGCCAAGCTGCCCAAAACGCACATCAACAACGGCTGGACGGCCGAGGACGATGCCAAGCCGGTGGCCGTGGCCGCCGCCGCTGTTCCTGCCGCCGCGCCAGCGGCTCCTGCGGCCAAGCCCGCCGCCGCGCCGGTCCAACCCGCTGCAGCAGCCGCACCCGCCGCAGCCAAGCTGGATCCCGCCATCGCCGCCAAGGCCGTGGTTTACCGCGACGTCGTTGCGCCGATCATGCAGGCCAAGTGCGTGAGCTGCCACGGTGAAGAGAAGAAGAAGGGCAAGCTGCAGCTGCACGACTTCGCCGCCATCCTGAAGGGCGGAGGCGACGGGGCCACCACCGTCATTCCCAAGAACAGCAAGGACAGCCTGCTGCTCGTCCGCGCCAACCTGCCTGCTGACGACGACGAGCACATGCCGCCGAGCGACGAACCTCAGCTGACCAAGGAGGAGGTGGCCCTGCTGAAGTGGTGGATTGACAGCGGTGCCTCGGACAAGGACACGGTCGCCGCCGCCAAGCCCACTCCTGAAGTGGAAGGCGCCCTGGCCGTGCTGCTGGCCAAGGGCCTTCCCAAGACTGCCACGGTGGCCAAGGTGGAAAAGGAAAAGCCCAAGCCGCTGACGGAGGCTGAGAAGAAGCTCGTGGCCGACATCACCACCAAGATGACCGCCCTCAACGCCAGCCTGATGCCGCTGGCGCAGGACACGGAGCAGCTTCGCCTCAGCGTCATCAATGCCGCCGACAAGTTTGGCGACAAGGAGCTCGCGCTGCTTGAGCCGATCGCCGCCCAGGTGGTCTGGGTGGACCTTGCCCGCAGCCAGGTGACCGACGTCGGCGCCGCGACTCTTGCCAAGCTGGTGAATCTGGAGCGTCTCCATCTGGAAAACACCAAGGTGGGCGACGCAGGCATCGAGAAGCTGGCCGGTTTGCAGAAGCTGGAATACCTGAACCTTTACGGCACCAAGACCACGGACGCCGGAGCGAGCAAGCTGGCCGGAGCCAAAGGACTCAAGAAGCTGTTTGCCTGGCAGACAGGCATCACCAAGGCAGGTGCGTCAGCCCTTGAAGGCAAGATTCCCGGCCTGAAGGTGAATGTCGGTCTCAGCGAGGCGGAGATCGCCGCCCTCACCGCTCCTCCTCCTGCGCCCCCGGCCCCGGCCAAGAAGGAGGAGCCGAAAAAGGCGGATCCCAAGGCCGCCCCGGCTCCTGCCGCCAAGCCTGCCGCCGGCAGCGATGTCATCAAGACCTCGATGAAGCAGTCCTTCAAGCCCGACGACGCCCTGTGCAAAAAAGTCTCCGGCGGCACAGCCAGCGATGCCGATCTCGCGCAGATGCTCAAGATTTGCCAGACCATCTGCGCCGCCACGCCTCCGAAGGGCGACAAGGCGGCCTGGGTGAGCAAGTGCCAGGCCCTGATCGCCTCCGTGAAAAAGATCCAGGCCAAGGATCCCACAGGCATTGAAGCCTTCAAAAAGGCGGTCAACTGCAAGGCCTGCCATTCGGAGCACAAGGGGTCTTGATTTTTCAAGGTCCGAGCGCCCGGTCATCGCCACCCTGTCCCTTTCCCGGGACCTGGTGGCACCACCGCTCCGAAAAGACGTTGCTCCGCAGCTCTTCCGGCACATCTGAAGCGTGCCGTGCGTATCTTCGTGGCATGCGTCCGTGCCGCTGCTAATCCTTCCGCCCCTCATGCGTTTTCCTTTGATGAAACTTGCCCCCCCCTGCATCGCCTGCCTGGCGCTGCCCCTGCTGATTTCCTGTGAACCCGTGTCCGAGCGCATGGAAATCACGCGCACCCGGGAAATCTCCCAGCACGAGGGCAGGCCGAAGGTCGGCGCCTATCCTCAGGAGCGGTTTGGGGATGAACGCCTGGTCTGGGAGACTCCAGCCGGCTGGGCCCAGGCCGAGCGCAGCCAGATGCGTCCCGTCAACCTCACCTTCGGGCCTAACAAGGAGGGTGAATGCTACCTGTCCCTGCTGCCGGGCGGCGGCGGCGGCTCCCTGGCCAACGTCAACCGCTGGCGCAAGCAGATGGGCCAGCCTGAGATCACCGAGGCGGATCTTGAAAAGCTGCCGAAAAAGAAGCTCATGGGCATCGATGGCACCTATGTCAGCATCGACGGCGCCTACACGAGCGTCGGAGCCACCGAGGCACGGCCGGAGCATCGGATGCTCGGCATCGTGGCCTCCATGGGCGAGGCCGGATTGTTTGTGAAAATGGTCGGTCCCAAGGCCCTCGTTGAGGCGAACACCCAGGCCTTTGAGCAGTTCGTCACGTCCCTCCGCCTGCGCATGCCCCAGGGGCAGTAACCTTTTTCCAATCCAGCCCGATGTCAGCCCCTTCCAAAAGCCTTCCCGGCAAGATCTTTGACCTCCTCTCCTCCTACGGACTGGCGATCATCGTCCTGAGCTTCCTGCTCATCAACACCTACCTCGGCACGCTGTCCCAGAAGGACATCGGTCTGCTCGACAGCCAGGCGAAGTATTTCGAATCCTGGTTCCTGATCCATGACATGAACCTGGGCGGCATGCTGCTGCCCGTCCCGCTTCCGGGCGGCGCCCTGCTCATGGTGCTGCTGTTCATCAACATGCTCTGCGGCGCCGTCATCCGCATCCGCAAGGGCTGGCGCACCATCGGCGTGCTGATCTCCCACGTGGCCATCATGTTCATGCTGGCCGCCGGCTTTGTCAGCTTCCTCTACAAGACCGAGGGTGCCATGCCGCTGTTTGAGGGGCAGACCAGCGACCAGTTTCAAAGCTATCACGAACGTGTCATCGAGATCCGCCGCTGGGCAGCCGACGGCAAGGGTGACAGCACGGCCATGGTGATTCCCATGAAGCATTTCGCCGACCTTGAGCCCGGTCGTGCCCGGACCTTTTATGGCAAGGACCTGCCGTTTGAAATTCAGGCCACCGGCTACCACCGCAACGCCAACGTTGTGCAGGCGGAGGCCGAGGACAAGACCGCCGTTGACGGCTACCGCATCCAGCCCGCTCCCAAGGCCAAGGAGGACGAGGCAAACACCGCCGCCCTGGAGTTGCGCGTGAAGCTGAAGGACGGTTCCGAGCAGCGCGGCATCCTCTGGGAGCGCGAGTTTGAGCCCTTCACCGTCAAGGCTGGGGAGGTCAGCTACACGCTCGCGCTCAGCCGCATGAAGTGGAAGCTGCCCTTCGCCATCCGCCTCAATGACTTCCAGCGTGAACTTCATCCCGGCACCATGAAGGCCAAGAAATACACCAGTCACGTCACCAAGATCACCGATGGCAAGGAGGAGCCCAAGGTGGTGACCATGAACGTCCCGGTGCGTGACCAGGGCTACGTCGTCTATCAGGCCAGCTTCAGCCAGGGCACGAGCGGCGAGCAGTCGGTGTTCACCGTGGCCAGCAACCCCTCCGACCAGTGGCCGCTGTGGAGCTGCGTGGCCGTGGCCGTCGGCCTTGTCATCCACTTCATGATGCACCTCGTCCGCTTCCTCCGTCATGCCCTGAAGCCGAAGGCGGCCTAACCTTTTGTTCCCCCATCCATGAGACGCTTTCTGCTTGCCTGCCTGCTGTCCGCCACCGCCCTTGCGGCCGCCCAGCAGCTCCCCGAACCCTCCGTCATTCTCGACAAGGAGGTGGTCGCCAGCTTTCAGTCGCTGCCCGTCCAGGAGGGCGGACGCATCAAGCCGCTGGACACCTACGCCCGCTTTCTGCTGCTCCGCATCCACGGCAAGCAGAGCATCGCCGTCGAGCATGACAAGCTGCCCGGCATCAAGAAGCTGAAGGCGATCGAGTGGCTTCTGCTGTCCTGGTTCCGCCCGGACATCGCCCGCGACCTGCCCCTGTTCGTCGTCGACAACTCCCAGGCTGTCGGTGAGATCGGCGTGGATCCGAAGGGGTTGCGCGACCGCTATTCCTGGAACGAGATCGTCAAGGGCAGGGAGGAGCTCATCAAGCGCGCCCAGTCCTACGGCCAGATTGAATCCGCCGAACAAACAGGTGTTCAGCGCAATGTCATCAACCTCGCGCGCAACTTCTTCGACTTTGACGCGGTCAGCGACTTCCTGACCGCCGCCCGCACCGACTGGAAGAAGGAGGTGGACGCCATCCTGTCGCCGGAACTGGCGAAGGAGGTCACCGGCGGCAAGACCATCAACGTCTGGGATCTTGCCCTGAAGTTGGGGACCCTGATCCGGGAGAGCAAGATCCAGGGCGGCTCCGAGGAGAGCCAGAAGATCCTGAACCTCTTCATCGACACCACCCTGCGCCCCGGCAAGACCCTGGCCTTCATCCCGCCGGAGGATGACAAGGAGGAGGCCTGGCTGCAGGTCGAGCAGACCGTGACCAACCTCATGAGGGAGGGCAGGCTGCCCGAGGGTGGGATGAAGATCTCCAAGGCGCGAGACGCCCTCTACGCCGCCAGCCTGAAGGCGGAGACGTTCAAGCCTGCCGTTCAGGCCTTTGTCGGCGACATCCGCGCCGCCGCCGAGAAACGCGGAGAACTGGGCCAGGTGGACCGCGAGGTGAACTACTACAAGCGCGACGACTTCACCCATGCCCTGGTCTGGTACCTCCTCGGCTTCCTGGTCGCCATCCTCGGCCTGGCGGCGCCGCAGACGCGCTGGGCGAAGTGGGCCGCACGGCTGGCCTGGGTTTCCGTTCTGCTGGCCGTGTATTACAACGTTTACGGCATCGCGCTGCGCTGCCTCATCATGGGCAGGCCGCCAATCGCCACGCTCTATGAGACCATCATCTTCATCGCCGCCTCCTGCGCCTTGGTCGGGCTGTTCATCGAGAAGGTGACGAAGAAGGGAGTCGTGCTTGCCGTAGTCGGCTTTGTGGGCGCGCTCGGCATGTTCCTGTCCAACCGCTTCATGGCGCTCGACGGCCAGGACACAATGCCTACCCTGGAGGCGGTGCTGATCACCAACTTCTGGCTCGCCACGCATGTGACCTGCATCAACATTGGTTATGCTGGTGCTTTGCTGGGCTCCATCACCTCGATGGTCTACGTGATCTACCGCCTGTTCACCCGCGGCGAGCAGGCCGCCGAGTTCCGTCGGCTGCTGACCCGGATCACTTATGGCATCATGTGTTTCGGCGTGCTCTTCGCGCTGGTCGGCACCGTCCTGGGCGGCATCTGGGCAAACGACAGCTGGGGACGCTTCTGGGGCTGGGACCCCAAGGAGAACGGCGCGCTCATGATCGTGCTGATGGGCCTCATAATTCTGCACGCCCGATTGGGCGGCTACATCCGCGAGATCGGCATGCATGCGCTGTCCCTGCTGCTTGGCGCCATCACCCTGTTCAGCTGGTTTGGCGTTAACCAGCTCAGCATCGGCCTGCACAGCTACGGCTTCACCGCCGGCATCTCGCTGGCCCTGAACATCGGCTACAGCATCAAGTTTGCCTTCATGCTCGCCTGCGGCTGGTTCTGGCTGCAGGAGCGGGCTGCGAAGCAGGCGGCCGCCTGAATGACGGCAGGCCTTTCTTGACCGAAAGGCGCCGCCGCCGACGTTTCATCCCTTCCCAATCCGGGCATCAGATTCCCATCCAAACCACACCCACCTCATGAGCCAAATCGTCCCCACCATCTCCTCCGGCGTCGCCGGCCCCCTCGGCGTGCTGCACCTGCCGCGTCTCTGGCAGAAGGCCTCGCTGGCTGCCGCCGGCAAGCTGCATTCTGATTATCCCGGCTGCGGCAAGGGCTATGACGGCATGACCCTCGCCGCCCTTGGCATCAAGGAGGAAGACTTCCTCTCCTTCATTCAGACCAAGCCGACCTACGCCCAGCTCGAAACCTGGGTGAAGGCGTATCCTGGCGTCAGGCTGACCAAGGCCGACATCTACAAGCACAACCAGTCGATCATGGGCTACATTCATGGCGACGATGTCCGCAAGGGCATCCTGGCCGCCGTCGGCCTGCCGGACGATGGCAGCGTCAATCCTGGCGCGGTTGACCTGAACAACCTGGACGACTGGCAGACCTTCTGGGCCACGGAAATCAAGTAAGCTTCTTTTGCACCCGGCCGCAGAGCCTGCCTTGCGCGGACTCTGCGGCCTTGCTTTTTTGAGCCATGAACTTCACGCACACCGACGACCAGGGCCGCGCCAGCATGGTGGATGTTTCCGCCAAGCCCGTCGTGGCCCGTGAAGCCGTGGCCAGGGCCTTCATCGAGCTTCAGGCGGCGACCCTGGAGCTGGTTCGCGAGAACGGCTTGAAAAAGGGGGATGTGTTCGCCGTGGCAAGGATCGCAGGCATCCAGGCGGCCAAGCAAACGCAGATGCTCATTCCGCTCTGCCACCAGATCGCCCTGAGCAAGGTGGCGGTGGATTTTGAAATGAAGCCGGACGGCATCGTCATCATCACGACCGCCCGGACCCTTGCCCAGACCGGGGTGGAGATGGAGGCGCTGACGGCGGCGAGCGTGGCCGCCCTGACGATTTATGACATGTGCAAGGCGGTGGACAAGGCCATGCGCATCACGGAGGTAAGCCTGCTGTCCAAGACTAAGTCCGAGCCCTGATTCTCCCGACATGATTCAAACCGGCATCATCACCATTTCCGACCGCGCCAGCCAGGGTATCTACGAGGATTTTGGCGGCCCAGCCTTGCGGGCTGCCGTGCTAGGACATGGCTGGCTGGTGCATGCCGAGGTGATCGTGCCTGACGATCTTGAGGCCATTCAGTCGGCCGTGAGGTCGCTGGAGAGCCAGGGCTGTGGTCTGATTCTGACCACGGGCGGCACCGGCATCGCCGAGCGGGACGTGACCCCTGAGGCCATCCGAGGGATCATGAGGGTGGAGCTGCCAGGTTTTGGCGAGGTGATGCGAATGCGGTCCCTGGAGATCACACCCAACGCCATCCTTTCACGCTGCCTGGCCGCCGTGGTGGGCCGGTCGCTGGTGGTGGCCCTGCCTGGGAAACCGCAGGGGGCTGTGGAATGCCTGGGGTTTGTGCTTGGCGCCATCCCTCATGCCGTGAAGCTCGCGCAGCGGGTGCCCACCAGCTGCTGACCCGCCTTACTTCAAGGTCAGCTCCTCCATCACCGTTCGCAGCCTTTCGTGGGTGCTTGCGACCATGCTTTGGGTCGGTGCACCGGCGTTGGTGTTGCCCCAGGTCTTTTCGAGTTCGGAAAGCACGGTGATCAGGGGCAGAAGGAGCGCGGAGCGGCGGGTGGTGTCACCCAGGGAGGCGAAATCCTGCCTGAGCTCCGCAAGCAGGGCGGGCGAACCGATGCACAGCGGGCGCTTGTCCACCTGCGGGGTTTCCATCACGAGCTTGGAGACGATTTCAAGCGACCGCATCCAGGCGCCCAGGCCGACCAGGACGGCAAGGTCCTCGTCCTGCTGTTCACGAAGGAGCCGCATGACCTCCTGGTGACCGTCGACAATTTCCTGCCGCAGGTCCTTCCACTCATCCATTTCCGCCATCCTGGCCTGGGCCATGAGCCGGGGCATGATCTTCTCACCCAGGCCGAGGCTCCGGCAGTAGGAGACGATGTCCTGGTTGTTGTTGCGGAACTGCTGGGCGTCCCCGGCCTCCCAGATCAGGAAGCTTTCGCCGATCAAGCTGCCCAGGGTGAAGCCGGTCTTGGTTCGGTCACTGCTTGGCGTGGTGGGCTTGGGACGGAACAGGGCCCTCCATCGGGCCTTGGTGTGCCGGCCGGCCATTTCCAGGAAGTCAGCCGGGGTCTGGTCCTCGGTCCAGAAGACAGGGGGGACGACAAACTCGCCCGCGCTGGCAGCGATGGAATCCTGGCCGTTTTTGGAGGTTGGAGCGGTTTGAGCCGGCAGATGAACACCAGCCAGCAGCAGGCACAAAGCGGTGCCTGTGAGGCGTCGGTGGGTGTTCTCGGTCACGGTCGGGAGCAGGGAAGAAAACGAGGCATGCTGAGATGCCTCAGAAGCCCTGATTGTTCAACCCTGGATTCACCCACGCAGGGGGTAGGGGCCACGATCAAAATGTGTGGATGAACAGGCCGGAACGCAGCTTCGGCTCAAACCAGGTGCTCTTGGGGGGCATGATCTGGCTGGCGTCGGAGATGGCCATGAGCTGGTCCACGGTGACCGGGTGCATGGAGAAGGCCACGGCATGATCCCCGCCGTCCACCAGCTTCTCCAGCTCGGACGTGCCGCGGATGCCGCCGATGAAGTCGATGCGCTTGCTGGTTCGCGGGTCGTCAATGCCGAGCACGGGCTTCAGCAGGCGGTCCTGAAGAATGCTCACATCCAGCTGGTCGATCGGGCTGGCGTCGGCAGCAGGCTGCCAGGCCAGGTCATACCATTGGCCTCCAAGGTACATGCTGGCGTGACCCGGCTTGTCGGGGGACTTGGTGCAGGTTGGAGTGACCGTGAAAATGCCGCTGACTTCGGCCAGGAAAGCTTCGGGCGTGCGGCCGTTGAGGTCCTTCACCGCGCGGTTGTAGGGGAGGATCTTCAGCTCGTTGCCGGGGAAGAGCACGCAGAGGAACCAGTTGTACTCCTCGCTGCCGTCATGCTGGGGATTGCGTTCGCGGCGCAGCTTGCTGACCCGGAAGGCGCTGGCGGCGCGGTGATGACCGTCGGCGATGTAGCTGGCCGGGACGTCGCTGGCAAAGAGCGCTTCAAGCTTGGCGCAGGCATCTGCAGGAAGCTTCCAGACCTGGTGCTGGACGCCGTCCGCGGCGGTGAAGTCATGCTGCGGCGCATGGGCCTTCATGTGCCCCTGGATGATGGCGTCGATGCTTGTCGTGCCACGATAGGTCAGGAAGATCGGGCCGGTGTTGGCGCCCAGCGTGTCCACCAGACGGGTGCGGTCGTCCTCCTTGTCCTGGCGGGTCTTTTCATGTTTCTTGATGATGTCCTGCTCATAGTCCTGCGTGTGGCAGACGCCGACCAGGCCGGTCTGGCTGTGATCGCCGATGGTCTGGCGATAGAGGTAGAGAGCCCTTTCCGACTCGCGAATAAGCACCCCGTCAGCCTGCAGTTTGAGGAAGTTCTCGCGGGCCTTGGCATACACTTCCGGGGCGTAAGGATCCACGGACAGAGGCAGGTCGATTTCAGCACGATCCACATGCAGGAGGTTCAGCGGCTTGTCGTGGGCGAGGGCGTAGGATTCCTCACGATTGACGACATCATAGGGCACGGCGGCGACAGCTGAGGCGTGCTGGGGGGCGGGGACGAGGCCTTGGAAGGAGCGGAGACGCATGGGGCGCGCATGGTTGAGAGATGCGGCACGGTGTCAATGCCGGGCGGATTCGTTCTTGCCGCAAACCTGGAATTGCAGTTGTCCCGCAGGAGGAGCCCGCATAGAAACTGCGGATGACTCTGCGCCACCCTGAATGGCTCGCGCTGCTGCCGGTCCTGCTGCTGGTGGGCTGGGTGCTGCCCAGGACGGGCTTGTTCAGGCCGCTGCGGCTGGCGCTGCTCGCGCTTCTGACCCTGGCGCTGGCGGATCCTTCATGGCGTAAGCAGCAGGACGGCATCGACCTATGGGTGCTGCTGGACTCCTCCGTGTCCGCCGAGCAGCCCATGGCGCGGGGATTGTCCGAATGGGAGGGGCTTTTGGAAAAGCATCGAGGAAGCAACGACCGGCTGTTTTATCTGAACTATGCCTCGGAGGTGATGCGTCGTGGTGCGCAGGGGGCGGAGCTTTATGACCGCAACCGTCATGCCACGCAGACCGGGCTGGCCGTCAGCCAAGCCCTTACCCTGGCCCGCAAGGAAGGCCCGGGAAGGCCGGCGCGCATCCTGGTTTTCACCGATGGTTATTCCACGGAACCCCTCACGAGTGTCGCGGAGAAGCTGGCGGGGAGTTCCGTGGAGCTCGACTACAGGCTGGTGAGTGAACCGGGCACCGTGGACTTCAACCTGGCTGCCCTGACCCTGCCGTCCCGCACCCAGCCCGGCGAGCCTTTCATGATCGAGGTCGAGGTGAAGGGAACCCGGGATGGCCGTGTGCCGCTGAGCATCGTGCGTGACGGTCGTGAAGTGAAGAAAAGCGAGGTCTTGGTCCGCGAGGGTGTCGGCATGCTGCGCTTTGCCGATCGCCTTAGCAAGGCGGGTGTCGCCCGCTACGAGGCGGTGATCCTGCCGCAGCAGGATGCGCATCCGGGCAACAACAGGCATGAGGCGATGATCGAGATCTCCGGCGGGCCGCGCGTGCTTCTGCTGACCTCCTATCTGGACGACCCCGTGGCCTCGGTGCTGGAGCGCCAGGGCTTCAGCCTGGATGTGGAAACCGCGCTGCGCGGCCTGAGCCCCGGGCGGCTCGCCGGGGTCAAGTGCGTCATCCTCAACAACGTGCCGGCGTTTGAGCTGCCGGCGGATTTTCTGCGCGCTCTGAACTTTTATGTGCGGGACCAGGGCGGCAGCCTGCTGATGGCCGGTGGCAGGAAAAGCTTCGCAGCCGGAGGTTACTTCGAGTCCTCCATTGACCCGCTGATTCCTGTCTCCATGGAGATGAAGCAGGAGCATCGCAAGCTGATGGTCGCGCTGGCGATCGTGATGGACCGCAGCGGCTCCATGGGCATGACGGCGGCGAACGGTTTCACCAAGATGCAGCTCGCCGACGAGGGGGCGGGCAACGCGATCCGCTTCCTGGGACCGCAGGACCTGCTGACGGTCTTCGCCGTGGACAGCAGCGCGCATGTCATGGTGCCTCTTCAGCAGGTGGGGCCGAACCGGGCGAAGATGGAGAGCGCGGTGCGCCGGATCGAAAGCAGTGGCGGCGGCATTTATGTTTACGAAGGGTTGAAGGCGGCCTGGGACGCCTTGAAAAACGCACCAGCGGGGCAGCGTCACATCATCCTGTTCTCGGATGCCGCCGACTCCGAGGAGCCGGGGGATTACACGAAGCTGATCGACGAAATCCTGGCCGGTGGCGGCACGGTCAGCGTGATCGCCCTGGGCACGCGCAGTGATGCGGACGCCGGCCTGCTGGAGGACATCGCGAAGCGCGGCAAGGGACGGCTGTTCTTCACCGACAACGCCGAGGACCTGCCCAGCATCTTCAGCCAGGAGACGGTGGCGGTGGCCCGCAGCGCCTTTGTTGACGAGCCCGTGAAGTCCCGACAGGCGGCGGGCTGGCTTGAGATCAGCGGCCAGCCCATCGAGTGGCCGGCCGAGGTGGACGGCTACAACCTCAGCTACCTCAAGGACTGGGCCTCGCAGGCCCTCGTCACCCAGGATGAATACAAGGCGCCGCTGGTCGCCCTGGGGCAGAGGGGCGTCGGCAGGACGGCGGCCGTGTGCATGCCGCTCGGCGGCGAACATTCCTCGAAGGTCCGCGCCTGGCCTCGATACGGCGATTTTTTGCAAACTTTGGTACGCTGGCTGATGGGCGCGCCACTGCCTCCCGGGGTGGGCCTGAAGCATCGCATCGAAGGCCGGCAGATGTTCCTTGATCTCCTGCATGACGATGACTGGGAGCCCAGGCTGCAGGCTAGGCCGCCGAGGATTCTGATGGCCCATGGCGATGAGGCTTCAGGCGCCCATGAAATCGCCTGGGAGCGTCTGTCGCCGGGGCATTATCAGGCCAGTGTCACCCTGACCGAGGGCGAGATGGTGCGCGGTGCGGTCCAGCTGGGCGGTGCCACCCTGAGCTTCGGCCCCACGATCCTGGGCGGCAGCGCGGAGTGGTCCTTTGATGAATCCCGCGTCGAAGATCTGCGCAGGACCTCGGCCGCCAGTGGTGGACGCGAACTGCTCGATCTCAGCCAGGCCTGGAGGAATCCCAGGACGCCCCGGTTTGCCAGCCTGAAGACGCCGCTGCTGCTGACAGCGCTGCTGCTGTTTCTTGTCGAGGCCCTGGTCACTCGAACGGGCTGGACGATGCCGACGTTGGGCCTGGGAGGCTGGAGGCTGCTGCGTTCGGGAAGGCGGGTTTCCGATGAGGCTTATCGAAAACATCGGGAAAGCCTGCTGAAAAACCCGGGATCGACCACGCCCGACGCGGTCGTCCAGGAATCCAGCCTGAAGGATAAACCACCGGAGCCTGAGGTTGCAGTGGACAGAAGCAGTCGTTTTGCCCGTGCCAAGAAGAGGCCGTGAACCTGGTCTGCTACTTCTTCTTTTTGGGAGCCTTTTTTTTCGTCTTGGGGCTCTGGAAGATGGGAGGGATGGTGCCTTTCTCCCATTCGGCGATCGCGGCCTGAAGCTCCTGAACCTTGCCCGGTTGTTCGGCCGCCAGATCACGGGACTCGCCGACATCCGAGGACAGGTCATACAACTCGGGGGCCGAACCGGCTTTGTGAACCAGCTTCCACGGACCCTGGCGTACGGCGTGATTGCCCTGAGGACCCTGGGTGCGCCAGAAAAGCCGCTCATGCGGTGCGCCCTGCTTTTCACCGGTCAGGAAAGGCATCAGATCAACGCCGTCGATGACTCGGTCCTGGGGCTCGCTGCCTCCCGCCAGGGCCACGAGGGTGGGCAGAAAATCCAGCGCGATGACCGGCTGCTCATAGCTGCCGGGTTTCAGTCTGGCAGGCCAGCTGACAAGAAACGGCACACGCATGCCGCCTTCATAGAGGTCACCCTTGGCGCCGCGCAGCGGTGAGTTGTCGGTGAAGTTGCCAACGCCCTTGAACGAAAGGTTAGGGCCGCCGTTGTCGCTGACAAACAGGATGATCGTGTTGTCGCGCTGGCCGGTGGACTGAAGCTCGTCCAGAACATGGCCGACGGCCTCGTCCATGGCGCAAACCATGGCGGCGTAGGTGCGGCGGTTTGCATCCGGGATGTTGGCGAGTTTCTGCAGCCAGGTTTCCGGAGCTTGAAGCGGCGTGTGCGGGGCGTTGAAGGCCAGGTAGAGCATCCATGGCCTGCCCTGGCCGGCGTGGCGTTTCACGAAGGAGGCGGCTTCATCACCGAACTGCCCGGTCAGATAGCCGGACTGAGGTTCGTCAACGCCGTTGCGATTCAGGGGGATGGTGTATTCCGAGCTGCCCTTCCTGCCGGGAAAGTATTCATGCCCGCCGCCGAGCGCGCCGAAGTATTCGTCAAAGCCGCGCTTCATGGGATGAAACTGAGGATGGGCGCCCAGGTGCCATTTGCCCACGGCGCCCGTCTGATAGCCGGCCTTCTTCAAAAGATCCGGCAGGGTGACCTGGTCGAGCGGCAGGCCGTCGCGGGTGCTTTCGGGCAGCCAGGCGGGATTGTTTTCATGGCCGAACCGATGCTGATAGCGGCCCGTCAGCAGCCCCGCACGCGTCGGACTGCAGAAGGAATGCGAGACATAACCGTTGGTGCAGCGGACGCCCGAAGCGGCCAGCCTGTCCAGGTTCGGGGTGGGGATGTCCTTCGAGCCCTGGAAACCGAGGTCGTGGTAGCCCAGGTCGTCGGCGACGATGATGAGCATGTTAGGCCGGTCGGCGGCCAGGGCCGGAAAGGCGGCGGTCAGGACGAGGGAGAAGAGGATGCCCAGGCGGTTCATGAGGTGCATCGAAACGTCCTCATGAACCCTGCCTTGCAGGCTTTATTTTCCCAGGACCTGCTTCAGCACCTCGATGCAGCGTTCGTTCTGCGGCATGGTGCCGATGCTGATGCGCACCCACTCCGGCAGCTTGTAGGCGGCCATGGCACGGACGATGACGCCCTTGTCCATCATGCCTTTGAACACCGCGTTGCCATCGCCGACCTTCACCAGGACGAAGTTGGCATAACTGGGGATGTATTCGAGGCCGAGTTCGCCGAACTGCTTTTGGAGATAGGCGCGTCCCTCGTCGGTGATGCGCTTGGTCCTGGCCTGGTGTTCCTCATCGAGCAGGCCCGCCAGCGCTCCCGCCTGGGCGATGGAGTTCAGGTTGAAGGGCTGGCGCGTGCGCTGGAGGACGTCGATCAGCTCCTTGTTCGCCACGCCGTAGCCGACGCGGGTTCCGGCGAGGCCCTGGATCTTGGAGAAGGTGCGCAGGACGACGACATTGCGGCCTTCGCGGACGTACTTCAGGGTGTCCGGCGGGTTGTCGAGGAACTCGTAATAAGCCTCGTCAAAGACCACGACGACATGCTCCGGCACCTTGGCCATGAAGCGGTCGATCTGCTCCTGGGAGACGAGGGTGCCGGTGGGGTTGTTGGGATTGGCGATGAAGACCTCCTTGGTCTGTGGCGTGATGGCGGCGGCCATGGCGTCCAGGTCATGCACATAGCCGGGATCCGGCACCTCGATGGTGTCGGCGCCGAAGACCTTGGCCATGAGCTTGTAGACAAGGAAGGCGTGTTCCGCCGTGATGATGTTGTCGCCGGGCTTGAGGAAGGCGTGGCCGATGAACTCAATGACCTCGTTGGAGCCGCAGCCCATGATGAAGTTGCCCATTTCCAGGTCAAACCTCTTCGCCAGGGCGTTGCGCAGCTTCCAGGAGGCGCCGTCCGGATAAATGTGCACCTCCTCGACGGCCTTCTTCATGGCATCGACAGCCTTGGGGCTCGGGCCCAGGGGGTTTTCATTCGAGGCCAGCTTGATGATGTCCTCGGGACGCAGGCCGCGTTCACGGGCGACATCCTCAATGGGCTTTCCGGGTTCGTAGGCGACGAGGTCTTTGAGCTGCGGGTTGGCGTAGTTCCAGATGGACATGGTGGAGCTCCTTCATGAGCCGGATTTTGACGCCTGGCAAGCTTCTGCAAGGGGGCGGCACGGATTTGCAAAGGCCGGGCTTCCTGGGAAAGCCGGAGACTGCCGCCGCGTTGGTTTGCCATGAAGCCATTCCTGTGGTGCCTCCTTCTGGCCAGCCAGCTCTCCGCCGCCGAACGTCCGCCCGTGACCCATCCCCGCCAGACCAGCGGCGACCAGGCCGTGCAGCCAGCCTGGGAGGAGGGCCTGACCGTGAGTGTCGGCAACCGTGACGCCGATCTGGTCGGCAGCGACCAGCGTGTGATCCAGGCGGCGGTGGACCACCTGGCGCGGTTGGGCGGAGGCACGGTGCTGATCAAGGCTGGCACCTATCGTCTGCGCAACGCCGTCTATCTTCAGGGAGGGGTTCATCTGCGCGGTGAAGGGGCTGAAACGCTGCTCATCAAGGAGCCTTCGAACACCACGGCGCTGAAGCTGGACAGCGACTGGTACGACCAGGAAATCACCCTGCACGACGCCACGGGCTTCCGGGTGGGGGATGGTGTCTGTCTGCGCGCCAGGGATGCCAAGACCGGCCGGCAGACGGTCATCAAGCGCACGCTCACCGCCAGGAGCGGGAACCGCTTCAAGCTTGACAAGCCGCTGCGCGAAAACCTCTGGCAGATGAACGGCGCCACCTGCTCAACGCTGTTCCCGCTTCTGAACGGCGAGTTTGCCGATGACATCCGGATCGAGAATCTCGTGCTCGACGGCAACCGTTCGCACAATGAGGAGTTCGACGGCAACTATGCGGGCTGCATCTTCCTGCAGGACTGCAGCCGCATCCACATCCGGGGCGTGACCGCCCGCAACTACCAGGGCGACGGCATCAGCTGGCAGATCTGCCACGATGTCGTGGTCGAGGACTGCGTCAGCGAAAACAACAAGAACCTCGGTCTGCACCCGGGCTCGGGCTCCCAGCGCCCCGTGATCCGGAACAACCAACTGCGTGGCAATGACATCGGCGTCTTCTTCTGCTGGGGCGTCAAGTACGGCCTGGCGGAGAACAACCGGATCGAGGGCAACCGGGTCGGCATCTCGATCGGGCATCGTGACACGGACAACCTCATCACGGGCAACACCGTGAGCGGCAGCACGGCGCATGCGGTTCTGTTTCGCGAGGAGCGCGGCCCGGACTTCGCCGGTCATCGCAACCGCATTGTCGGCAACACCTTCATCGACAACTCGGCCGAGGGCGGCGCGGTGATCGAGATCAAGGGCGGCACGGAGGCCATCACCATCCAGGACAACCAGTTCACCGAGACCCGGGGCGGCAAGGCCAGGATTCCCGTGAACAAGGGGCCTCAGACCCGGGGGATTGTCGTCGAGGGAAGCCGTTTGAAGGGATGGTGAGGCCGGGTTGGCACGCCGATTGCGCCTCCGGGATAAATCACCCGTTGCAACCTTCGGCAGCCTGTCCCTTTTCCCCGTCTCTTTCATGCCCTCCGTCCAACCCCGCCGCACCGGCATCCTCGTTCCTGTCTTCGCCCTCCGCTCCGCCGATGACCTTGGCATTGGCGACACCGGATGCGTTCGTGAACTGGTGGACTGGGCCGCCTCGGTGGGCGTCGGTTTTTTGCAGTTCCTGCCCGTGAATGCCACAGGAACCGACAGCAGCCCCTACAACGCCATCAGTTCGGTGGCGCTGGATTACCTGACGCTTCAGCTGACGCCGGAGACCCTGCCTGAGCTTGAGGAGCGTTACCATCGGGTCATGGTGCGTTTCCTGGGCGGATCGGACCTGGGGCGGGGGCCTGTGTCCTATGTCAAGGTCAGGCAGCTCAAGACGAGGCTGCTGCGGCATGGTTATGCCAGGCTTGGCCTGTTCCCGGAGAGACAGGCGGCCTTGGAAGCCTTCCGCAGGGAGGAGGGTGCATGGCTGGAGGAATTCTGCCTTTTTCGCGTTCTCATGGACGAGCATGGCCATGAGGACTGGCCCAACTGGCGGGAGGAGGTGAACTCCGGTGAAAAGGCTCGCGCCTGGCTTGCCGCCCGACGCGAAGAAAATGCGGAGGACATCGAGTCCCGCCTCGGCTTCCACGCCTATGTGCAGTGGCTCTGTTTCAGTCAATGGAGGGAGGCCCGGTCCTACGCGGCCTCGAAAAAGGTGAGGCTCATGGGCGACGTGCCCTTCGGCATCTCCTGGTGCAGCGCGGATGTTTTCTTCCAGCCTGAGCAGTTCAACCTCGAATGGTGCGGAGGCGCGCCGCCGGAGACCTACTTCAAGGACGACCTTTTTGTTCAGCGCTGGGGGCAGAACTGGGGCATCCCCCTCTATCGCTGGGATCGCATGGAGGCCGACGGCTTCTCCTGGTGGCGGCGCCGTGTCCGCAAGCTCACGGAAGTCTTCGACATCTTCCGCATCGATCATGTGCTGGGTTTCTACCGCATCTACAGCTTCCCCTGGCGGCCGCAGCGCAACCCGGAGTTTCTGCACCTCACTGACGAGGAGGCCGCTGCGCGGACGGGCGGACGTCTGCCTCACTTCAAGGAGCACGATGATGACACCCCCGAGCACAAGGCTGCCAACCTGGCGGCGGGTGACAGGTACCTGAGGATGATCGTGGCGGCGGCCAGGCCTAACGAAGTGGTTGGCGAGGACCTGGGCACCGTTCCGGACTACGTCCGGCCGCACCTTCTCAGCCTCGACGTGCCCGGCTTCAAGATCAGCCACTGGGAGGATGACGGGCACGGGCATGTGCAGCAGGGCGCGGATTACGACAACTGCGCCTTCACCACCTATGCCACCCACGATCACGAGCCCATGAAGACGCATTGGGAGCATCGGCGGCGCGACCTTCACAGCTCTGATCCCGGTGACCGCGCCCTGGGCATGAAGGAACTGCGGTTCCTCAGTGAGTTCGCCGGCCTGCCGGTGCCTGAAAACGCCGATTTTCCCGCCTATGATGACAACGTCCGCCACGCCCTGCTGGAAGCCCTGCTGGCCAGCAACGCCCGTCATGCCGCCTTCATGCTGTCGGACCTTTTCGCGCTGGAGGAGCGTTTCAACGTGCCCGGCATCGCCAGTGGTGAAAACTGGAGCGCCCGGCTGCCCATGACCGTGGCCCAGATGCGCAAGCAGGCGCCCTGGAAGCAGGAATGCACCTGGCTCAGGCAGGCGATCAAGCGTACAAGTCGCTGACACCGACCTGCGCCCATGAAGAATCTGAACTTAGCCGCCACGATGTGCGGGCTGGCTTTTTCGCTCTGCTCCTGCTCGACCCTGCGCTTCTACAGCCAGGCTGCGGGCGGGCAGTGGGAGATGCTGCGCAAGGCGAGGCCGGTGGCCGAAGTCATGGCCGACCCTGCATCCAAGCCGCTCTTGAAGGAAAAGCTGACCACCGTGGGTCACATTCTTGATTATGCCGGACAGGAGCTGCACCTGCCCGCCGAGGGACAGTATCGCCGTTATGCCAACCTGGGGCGCAAGCATGCGGTCTGGGTCGTCTTTGCCGCTCCCGAGTTCAGCATTGAGCCCAAAACCTGGCGCTACCCGCTTCTGGGAAGGCTGGCCTACCGGGGGTTCTTCGAAGAACGACTGGCGGAGGCCGAGGCGGCCAGACTGAAGTCGGAGGGCCTGGACGTGCATGTCAGCGGTGTCGCCGCCTACTCCACGCTGGGCTTCTTTCGCGATCCTTTGTTAAACACCTTCATCGGCCGGGATGACGCTGACCTGGCGGAGCTGATCTTTCATGAGCTGACCCATCAGCGCCTCTACCTGGGCGGTGACACGGACTTCAACGAGGCTTTCGCCACGGCCGTGGGCCAGGAGGGCGCCAGACGCTGGCTGCGCTCACGCCAGAGGTGGGAGGAGCTGGCCCGCTATGAAAAGGAGCTGAAGATTGAGCGTGAGTTTGTGAAGCTCGTTCTTCAGGCGCGGGAGGATTTGAAGGAGGTGTATTCCCGTGACCATCGGAGCCAGGAGGTCGAACGGCTGCAAAAAGAACGGGTGATTGCCGCCCTGAAGGACAAGGCCATGGCCCTCGACCGGCGCCACGGAGGCAGCCTCAGCATCGGGCGCTGGTTCAAGAAGCCCGTGAACAACGCCCGGCTGGCCACCGTTTCATCCTACTATGAAATGCTGCCAGGTTTCGAGGCGCTCCTGAAGAGGTGTGGTGGTGACATCGACGCCTTCTTTGCCGAAATCGACACCCTGAAAAAGCTGGGTCACGATGATCGACGCAGGCGCGTCATGCAGGCCGTTCCTTCAAGGTCATGAAGAAGCTTTCCGTCCTGCTGATCCTGCTTCTGGCCGGGGCCGCCCTGCTTGCGACACTCCGTGAGCATCGCCGTCACGAGTCGCTTCAGTCGGTCTGGAGGGCCCTGCGTTTTCGTGATCGCGATGCCCCGCTGGAGGCGGCCAGGGCCGGGCTTTCGGAAGATGCCCGGCTTCGTGCTGAGCGCCTGAAGGCAGGTTTCCAGGCCGATGTCTCGGAAGAGCTGGCGAAGGAGATGGACATCTGGCGCAAGCAGTTTCACCTCGGCGGGCAGGATCGCGCCGAGCGGCTGGCGATGCAGGGTCTCGATGAACCAGGAATGCGGGAGCGTATTCGGGATTGCCTGCTGGACCAGGCCTTTCTCGA
Source organism: Prosthecobacter sp. (assembly GCA_044341745.1). Taxonomy (GTDB): domain Bacteria; phylum Verrucomicrobiota; class Verrucomicrobiia; order Verrucomicrobiales; family Verrucomicrobiaceae; genus Prosthecobacter. Next base: position 28,239 of record JBIIRD010000004.1, read on the forward strand.
ACAACGTGGACAGCCTGTGCCCGAGCCTGCGGTCCAGGCCTGGTTTGAGTCTTATCGTGAGCAGCTTCGCATCCCGGAGCTGGTGCATGTGTCCCACATTTTCCTCTCGGCCCACGATCCGAAAAAGCCTGACCGCAGGCCTGAAATCCAGGCCATTTCCGCAAGTCTGGCCGCCGGGGAGCCTTTTGCCGGACTCGCCACGCGGCACTCCGAGGATGCCCGCAGCAGGCCGTCGGGAGGAGACCTGGGCTGGTGCAGCCCGGCGCGCATGCCTGCGGACATCATGGCTGCGCTGGCCCAACAAAGTTTGGGGAAAGCGGGCGCACCCGTGCGCAGCCGGCTTGGCTGGCACATCTTCCTGGTTCATGAGCGCCGGGCTTCACGCATCCCGGTGCTGGAGGAGGTTCGTGCGGAAATCAGCGCCCTGCTGGACCTGCGTCAGCGGGATACCGGGGCGGTCGCTCCCCCCTGATTCAAGGCGGCCTCCTGTTCAGGCATGAAAGCCGTGCCTTAGGTGTTCCGGCAGCGGGTGGCTGGCATTGATGTCGTGCACTTCGACGATCTGTCCGTCGTCCATGGAGGCAATCCGGTTGGCGTGGGGGAAGATGCGATTGTCATGAGTGACGATCAGCACGGCCCGTTCAGGACTGCGTGCCACCGTTTCAAAGAGGTCCATCACCAGGGTGCCGTTTTTGGCATCCAATGCCGCCGTCGGTTCATCACAGATGATGAGGCGAGGTTCATGAACCAAGGCCCGGGCGATTGCCACCCGCTGCTGCTGGCCGCCGGAAAGCTGGGCGGGGCGGTGATTCATGCGGTCGCCCAGGCCGACCTGCTCAAGAACCTCCCGGGCGCGTCTCTCCGCATGTCGGGTGGATTTTCCTTGAATCAGCAGCGGCACGCTGACGTTCTCCACGCAGCTCAGGGTGGGGATGAGATTGAAGGACTGGAAGATGAAGCCGATGTGCTGTGCACGAAATCGAGTCGTGCCTCCGCGGCTCATGCTGCGCAGGTCCTGGCCAAAAACCGTGACCTCGCCGGAACCTTCATCACAGCCCAGGGTGCCGGCGATGATGCTCAGCAGGGTGGTTTTTCCGCAACCTGAAGGCCCGACGAGCATGGTGATGTCACCGCAGCGGACATCCAGGTCGATGCCCTTCAGCACCTGCAGACGTGAGCCGCCGTCGCCAAACGACTTGTTGACGTTGCGCAGCCTTGCGGCGGGAATGGGGGCGGGGTCTGACATTCGGATGCAGCGGAAGCGGACTGCTAGCCGCGGAAGACCATGGCAGGCTCCAGCCGGGCGACGCGCCAGATACCCAGCAGGGCGGAGACTCCGCAGATAAACAGGATGACCCCGAGCACGGCGGGCGGGACGATTTCGGGCATGTAGAAGGGTGGCTGCTCGTTCTTCAGCGCGGGGAAGGCGAAGCGCGCGGTGAAGAAGAGCCCGATGCCATAACCAATCAGGCCGACCGTGAAAGCCTGGGTCAGAAGCATCAGGCAGAGAGTCCAGGTGGAGGCGCCCATGGCCTTGAGGGCGCCCAGATGTTTCATGTGCTCCAGGACGAAGCTGTAGAAGGTCTGGCAGGAGATGGCGATGCCGACGATGAAGCCGATGGCGACCGTGATGCCGAAGGAGAAGGGGATGCCCGTGTTGCGGACGTACCACCAGACCGTGGAGGTGTTGAAGTCCTGGTCCGCGCCGAACTGGAAGCCGCGGTTGAGAAAGGCGGCGAGCCTGGTCTCGCGGCGTATGTCTTCGGCGCACTGCTCATCCGTGACCCCGGGCCTGGGGGCGGCGATGACGGCGGACAGCATCTTCCGCTGGGCCGGTGCATACTGGAGGGCGCGCTCATAGGTCGTCCAGACGTAGGGGCCGCCGGTGAAGGACTGAACCGTGTCAGCGATTCCCACGATGCGCGCCTCCTGGTCGTTGATTTCAAAGACGTCACCGATCTTCACCTGGCCTCCGCGCTGGGATGCCAGCCGTTTCACGGCGAGGTCGTCGATGATCACCGCATGGGGCAGGCGCAGGTCCTCGATGCGCCCCTCCTTCAGTCGTGCGGGCGCGCCGGCAAAGCTGGTGGCGTCGATGCCGATGAGCTGGATGATCTTGAAGTTGCCGTTCTCCAGCCGGACGCGAAGGATGCCCGAGTAAATGGGCGCCGCCCAGGCCACGCTGTCGACGCTGCGGACCCGCGCGACATCGGTGTCGAGAAGCGGGTTGGTCTCGTTGACCTGCTCGACCCTGGCCTCGACCACCCAGATGGGGGCGGGAACGTTCTTCAGGGTGGCCGTCGTCCAGCTCATGAGCCCGCAGAAGACGGCGCTCTGCTGGGCCATGAGGAAGGTGGCAAACACCAGCCCCGCGACAAGCATGAGGAACTTGGCGGTGTCACCGAAAAGCATTTTCAGGGCGAGGCGGAGCATCGGGGCGGACTACGTTACGTCCCTGCCACAGGGTGAGGCGACATGCCAGGACCATGATCGGGTGGAATATAGAACTTTTCTTCCACTGGCAGGCCGCCTAATTTGAAAGCCCGAGTTCACCTCTCACCAAACCTCCTACCTCATATCACGACCATGGGCCTGATGGATTACCTCAAAGGACAGTTTCTCGAAATCATCCAGTTTCAGGATGACTCACGCGACACGCTGGTCTGGCGCTTCCCGGACGAGGACAAGGAGATCAAGCGCGGCGCCCAGCTCATCGTGCGCGAATCACAGGCCGCCCAGTTCATCTACCTCGGCCAGTTTGGCGACACCTTTGGCCCGGGCAAGCATGACCTGGTCACCGACAACATCCCGATCCTCTCGACGCTGAAGGGCTGGAAGTACGGCTTTGAATCTCCCTTCAAGGCCGACGTCTATTTCATCAACACCCGTCTTTTCACCGGCAACAAGTGGGGCACGAGCAACCCCATCATGATGCGCGATCAAGATTTCGGCATCGTTCGCGTCCGGGCGTTCGGCACCTTCGACTTTCGCATCACGGATGCGAAGCTGTTCCTGAAGGAGGTGAGCGGCTCCGACCATCATTTCCGCCTGGATGAATTCGCCGACACCATGCGCAGCCGCATCGTCAGTGTATTCAGTGATGCGCTGGCCAGCGCCAAGGTTCCCGTGCTGGACCTGGCGACGCGCTATGGCGAGCTTGGCGATGCTCTGCTGCCCCTCATCAATCCGCAGACGCAGGGCAGGTATGGCATCGAGATCACCAGCTTCATCCTGGAGAACGCCAGCGTGCCGCCGGAGGTCGAGCAGGCCATCGACAAGCGCAGCAGCATGAGTGCGATCGGCAACCTCAACGACTATGTGAAGTTTCAGATGGCCGAAGGCCTGGCCAAGGGCGGTCCTAACGCCGCCGGATCGGCCGCTGAGATCGCCATGGGCTTCGGAATGGCCCAGCAGATGATGGCCCAGGGGGCGTTCAACATGGCCGCGGGCCAGTCCGCCGCCCCGGCGGTCGCGGCTCCTGCGGCTGACATTCTGACACCCGCCCAGGTGGCGCAGACTCTGGGGGTTGCCGAGGCCGATGTCATTGCCAGCATTGAAGCCGGCGACATCAAGGGCAAGAAGATCGGCAGCCAGTACCGCATCACCAGGGCGGCTTTGGAAGAGTTCCTGGCTCATTGAGCCAGGAGAGTAGTCGGCGAAGGATGCGACGACCCAAAAAAAGGCGGAACCTGATGCAGGTTCCGCCTTTGAATTGGATTGAGTTGTTGAGGTGATTACCAGCGCTCTTCGCCTTCGCCGAAGCCGCCCTTGCCACGACGGTCATCGCGCTCCCACTTTTTGCCGCCACCGCCGCCGCCGCCACCACCACCGTAGCCGCCACGGCCACCGCCGCCGCCGCCACCACCACCGTAGCCGCCACGGCCACCGCCGCCGCCGCCGCCACCACCGAAACCTCCACGGCCACCGCCGCCGCCGCCAAAGCCACCCGGGCGCTCTTCGCGCGGACGGGCTTCATTGATTGCGAGCAGGCGTCCGCCGAAATCCTTGCCATTCAGGCCGGTAATCGCGGCCTGCATTGCTTCGGGGGTATCCATGCTGACAAATGCAAACCCACGCGGACGGCCGCTTTCACGGTCGATCGGAAGGAAAACATCGGTGACGCCGCCATACTGGCTGAACAGGTCGGTGATTTCCTGGGCGCTTGCTTTGAAGGGGAGGTTCCCCACGTACATCTTGGTATTCATAGTTCGCTTGAAGTTCGGGACTCTGCTCCAGGCCTGGATTTGCAGAGCAGGTTCATCCTTCGGAATACCGGGAACGCACCTGAGATGCTGCTTATCCTAACCCTGTCACAGGTGGTCGCGGACGGATATTTACTCCGTCACACCCGCCCCCGGCAAGCAAATAGATGGGTGATTTTTCGGTCAGACTTGGCCCGAAATCAGCATCTGCCTTAGCTCCCCGGCATTCACCTTTCCCAAAGAAGATCTCGGGATGGCTGGCAGACGGATGCATTCGGAGAGCTGCTGCAGCGGCGGGGCTCCGGCATTGAAAAACTCCAGCAGGCCGGCCCCCGTGGCGTTTTCCGCCACCAGCACCAGACGGCTTTCTCGACGAGCATCCGGCAGCGCCGCGATCACTGGCGGCGGGCTGACCTTTTGATCCAGAGCCAGGGCATCAAGCCTGGATTGCAGCGGGGCCAGGTGGATGAGCTCCCCCAGCACTTTCACGAATCCGGATTCACGTCCGGCGAACTTCAGCCAGCGCCGGCCCTGTGCTTCTCCAAGCTGCACCAGGTCACGTGTGACAAATTGCCCGCCCAGGGGCTGCCAGGTCCACCCGCCGTGGTTGTTGTTCATGGCATAACCTTTTGCCAGCGCCGTGCCGCTGATGACCAGACGCCCCGAATCATCGAGCTCAGTCCGCCAGTGCGGCAGAATTTCCAGGCACTCTGAGGGCATGTCGTCCTGCAGGGGCTGGGTGGCGATTTGAGAGGCGGCCTCGGTCATTCCATAGCTCTGGTAAACCGGCCAGCCGAGGCTGCGCGCCGCTTCCGCGAGTTCATGGGACATTCCTCCACCTCCGACGATGGCCGCACGCAGACTCGCAGGACTGGGGAGCCTGCTCTGAACCAGGTCATGCACCTGGGTGGGGACCACGGACACCAGTGTGACGCCCTCATGCTGTATGCGACGAACGAAACCTTCAGGCGACCAGGAGGTGTCCGAATAAGTCACTGACGATCCTGTAAGATGGGCGCGGGCCAGGATCGAAAAGCCGCCGACATGATGCAGCGGCAGGGCGATCAGCCAGCGGTCGTTTCGGGTCACCCGGAAGTGGGCGTTGACCGCGCTCGCGGAGATGAGGAAGGCCTCCTTGGCCAGTGCCACCCATTTGGGGACTCCTTCGCTGCCGGAGGTCTGGAAGAAGCAGGTCCGCAGCAATCCCGCCGAATCAGCAAAGGCCGCCAGGCCCGCTGAATCGGCGGGTTGATGAGGGTTCACTGCGACATGCGGAGCGTCGTTTTCCCAAAATCCATCGGGCATCATGGCCTGACATCATCAAGGTGGCGCCCTGATGCAAGCATGGCTTGATTGAACGCTTCAGGAGGTCTGTCTTCCAAGGTTCCCGTCATCACCGGCTAAGGTCCGCCTTTTCTGAAAAGTTTGACATCAGGGGCGATTGGATGCCCTAGATGGCCCCCTTTTCCGTCCTCCGCTCGTTCCACTGCTCATGTCCAAGACCCTCATCATCGCCGAGAAGCCCAGTGTCGCCGCCGACCTTGCCCGAGCTCTGGCGAAGGCCCCCGGCATGACCGCCTTCAAGAAGGAAAAGGATTGGTACGAAAGCGACACCCACGTCATTTCCAGCGCTGTCGGCCACCTGATCGAGCTCGCCATGCCCGAGGTGAACGGCAAGAAGATCGGCTGGGGCTGGACGCATCTGCCGATCATGCCCCGGGAGTTCGAGCTGCGGCCGATTCAGGACAATGAGGACCGGTTCAAGCTGCTGAAGCGGCTGATGAACCGCAAGGATGTGACCCAGCTTGTCAATGCCTGCGACGCCGGGCGCGAGGGAGAGTTGATCTTCCGCTACATCGTCGAGGCCGCCGGCGTCAGGAAGCCGGTGCAGCGCCTCTGGATGCAGTCGATGACCCAGGGGGCGATTCTCGATGCCTTCAAGAGGCTGCGCACGGACGGCGAGATGCAGCCGCTGGCGGACGCCGCCAAGTGCCGAAGCGAGTCCGACTGGCTGGTTGGCATCAACGCCACCCGTGCCTTGACCGCCCTCAACTCCCGTCATGGCGGCTTCCGCCTGACCCCTGCCGGACGTGTGCAGACGCCGACCCTCACCATCCTGGCCAAGCGCGAGCGCGAGATCCAGTCCTTTGTCAGCCGAACCTATTACGAGGTGCACGCCCTGTTCGAGGTTTCCGCCGGTCGTTACGAGGGGCGCTGGCTTAACGAAAAGTTTGTCAAAGACGAGCAGGACGAGCACAGGAAGGCCGAACGCCTGTGGGATCGAGCGCAGGCCGAGGTCATTGTCGCCCGCTGCATCGGCCGCCCCGGAAAGATCGAGCAGGTCACCAAGCCGGTGAAACAGGTGGTGCCGCTGCTTTACGACCTCACCAGCCTCCAGCGCGAGGCCAGCAACCGCTTCGGATTCTCCGCCCGACGCACCCTCCAGATCGCCCAGGCACTGTATGAAAAGTACAAGGTGCTGACCTATCCGCGAACCGACTCCCGCTACCTGCCCGAAGATTATCTGGGCACGGTCACCTCCACGCTGAAGACCTTTGCGTCCCACGACGACCGCAGGCAGGATGCACTGCCCGCCGACCTGGGCAGGCATGCCGCCACGGCTCTCGACAACAAGTGGGTGCGTCCGACCCGGCGTGTGTTCGACACTTCCAAGGTCAGCGACCACTTTGCCATCATCCCGACCGGGCAGATTCCTCCCAAGGAGCTTCCGGAGGCCGAGCAGAAGCTTTTCGACATGGTCGCCCGCCGTTTTGTCGCCGTGTTTTTCCCGCCGGCGGAGTTTGAGGAGACCACCCGCATCACCCGTGTGGCCGAAGACGCCTTCCGCAGCGTCGGCAAGGTGCTGATGGAGCCCGGCTGGCTGGCGGTTTATGGCAAAAAGGCCGCCGAGGAGGCCGCTGGTGAAGGGCAGGATCAGGCCAAGCTTCTGGTGCAGGCCAGGGATGGCGACACCGCCGCCACCATTGACGCGAAGGTTGAGGAGCTTCAGACCAAGCCTCCGGCCCGCTACAACGAGGCCACCTTGCTTCGCACCATGGAGACCGCCGGCAAGCTGGTCGAGGATGAGGAGCTGGCGGAAGCGATGAGCGACCGAGGGCTCGGCACTCCTGCCACCCGGGCGGCCATCATCGAAGGCCTGATCAGCGACAAGTACATCGAGCGAGTCGGCCGCGACATCGCCGTGACCACCAAGGGCCTGGCCTTGATCGACCAGATCAGCGAGATCGGCATCGAGGCGCTGAGCTCGCCCGAACTGACCGGGCAGTGGGAGCACAAGCTCCGCCAGATGGAGCACCATCAGCTCGACCGCGGCAGCTTCATGCGAGACATCCGGTCCCTGACCACCGACGTGGTGGAAAAGACCCGGGCCTATCAGAAGGCGGCCAAGGAGCGTGTTTATCCGGATTTTGACGCCCTCTGCGGCACCTGCGGCCATCGCGGCTTCAAGCAGACGGAAGACTACTACGCCTGCAAGAATGATGAATGCAACGTGCGTGTGTTCAAGGTCATCGCCGGACTGGAGCTGGGCGAAGGCCAGGTGCGCGAGCTTCTGGAGAAAAAGTTTCTGCCCCCCATGGAGGGCTTCCGCAGCCGCCTGGGCAAGGAGTTCAGCGCCGGTCTGGAGATCAAGGACACCGGCAAGGTCTCCTTTGTCTTTCCGAGCGGCAGCAACGATCCCGACGCTCCTCCACCCGTCGATTTCGACACCGCCGTCGCTCTTTGCGCCTGCCCGGTCTGCGCCAAGAAAAAGCGCGAAGGCAGGATTTTTGAAACACCGACGAACTACATCTGCGATGTCGCGGCCAAGGATCCGAAGGCCTGCAACGCCAAGCTGCCGCGCCTGCTTTGTCAGAAGGAGATCAGTCCTGCCAATGCCATCAAGTTCTTCACGGAAGGCAAGACCGGGCTGATCGAAGGCATGATTTCGAAGAAGGGCAGGCCGTTCAGTTCCTACCTGCTCTGCAAGCCGGGAGAAAAACGCCTGCTGGGCTGGGAGTTTCCTCCCCGCGAACCCCGCCCGAAGGCCCCGCCGAAGCCGAAGGGCAAGTTTGCCAAAAAGGAAGCGGCGCCGGAGGCCTGAGCCGGTTCAGGCCTTGTAGCTGATCTTGCCCTCGGGGGTGGTTGTCACCCAGCCGCCCTTTTGCAGTTCCTTGAAGATGGCTTCAATCTTGTTTTCGGGCAGACGTTTGTTGAAGTGCCCCATCAAGCACGCCTTCAGGGTTTTTTCTTTTTTGGGCCTGGCATCGCCATTGACGCCTTTCATGATTTCCAGCTTTGATCGGAAGCTGTCCATCAGTTCAAGAGTGGAGAATTTCTCGAGGTTTTGAAGCGCAGGAACAGAGTTCATCGAGGTGTGCCTGGCCGCCAGAATGCCCTGAGTGCGGAGATGCTTCACCAGGGCGTCGAAGGCCTTGTCGGCGGAGATGATGTGGAAGTAGCCCTCGGGATCTGTGAGTGCCTTTTTTCCGATGTGAAAGGCCAGGACCAGATCCAGGGCATTCTTGCCTGAGCAGCCGGTTTCCAACAGGTGAACCTGCTCGTGATTGTCCTTGATCTGCTGCACCAGCCTGATGGGCAGGTTCTTCTGCTGCATCCCCATCACCAAGGTCACCCAGACAGGCTTGTGCTTCAGATTGTCCAGGGGGACTTCATGGATGTTTTCGTAGTCAACATAGATGTAATTTGACCTCGGCGGGCTCATGCGCCGGAAATGAAGGGGGCGTGGTTCCCTTAAGCAACTGTTCTTTCCAATTTCTGGTTTCATCACCCATCCTTGCGCTCCGGCCATCCCGCGCCAAACTCCGCGCCCCTTTCCCATGTCCACCGAACGCAAGACCCTCGAAGAACGCGCCCAGATGTCCGACATCGAGCGCCTGCGCCACTCCTGTGCCCACGTCATGGCCACGGCGATCCTTCGTCTCTGGCCCGACGCCCAGTTCGCCTACGGGCCGCCTGTGGAAAACGGTTTCTACTATGACTTCGACATGAAGCACCGCATCACGCCGGATGACTTCGAGAAGATCGAGGCCGAGATGAAGAAGATCGCCAAGGAAAACCAGCGCTTTGAAAAAAAGGTGATCAGCCGTGAGGAGGCCACCGCCCTGGCGAAAAGCGGCAGGCTCGGCGGACTCAGCGAACGCCCTGGCAACGAAAGCCGCTTCAAGCTGGACCTCATCGACAAGATTCCCGAGGGTGAGGAGATCTCCTGCTTCCAGAACGGCGACTTCATCGATCTCTGCGCCGGTCCTCACGTCGGCTACACCAGCAAGTGCAAAAACGTCAAGCTGACCTCGGTTTCCAGCTCCTTCTACATGGGCGATGAGAGCAAGGGCCAGCTTCAGCGTCTCTACGGAACCGCCTTTGAGAGCCGGGAGGAGCTCGACGCCTATTTCGTCCGCCTGGAGGAGGCGAAGAAGCGCGACCACCGCCGCCTCGGCAAGGAACTGAAGCTCTTCCACATCGACGAGGACGTCGGCCAGGGCCTGATACTCTGGACTCCAAACGGCGCCACCCTGCGCCAGGAATTGCAGACCTTCATCAGCGAGGAACTGCGCAAACAGGGCTACAGCCAGGTCTTCACCCCGCACATCGGCAAGCTGGCCCTCTACAAGACCAGCGGTCACTTCCCCTACTACAAGGACGCCCAGTTCCCGGCGATCATGGAACCGGACCAGCTTGAGCAGATCGCCCACGAGGGCTGTTCCTGCGCCGAAATGACCTCGCGCATCGACGCCTGTTCGGCCCAGTTCGCCGCGCAGATGAACGAGCGCACCGGCCGCCAGATGATCGGGCCCGAGCGCGTCATGGACGCCGAGAAGCTGCTCGACGGCTTCCTTCTCAAGCCGATGAACTGCCCGCACCACATCAAGATCTTTGCCAGCCAGCCGCGCAGCTACCGTGATCTGCCGGTGCGCCTGGCGGAGTTCGGCACCGTCTATCGTTGGGAGCAGTCCGGCGAGCTGAACGGCATGACCCGTGTGCGCGGATTCACGCAGGATGACGCCCACCTGTTCTGCACCGAGGATCAGGTGGCGGATGAAGTCCTGGGCTGCCTTTCGCTGGTCAAGGTCGTGCTCAACACCCTGGGCATGTCCGACTACCGGGTCCGGGTTGGTTTGCGTGATCCAGACAGCAACAAATACACTGGCAGCCCTGATCAGTGGGACCGTGCCGAGGCCGCCTGCCGTGAGGCCGCCAAGACCCTTGGCGTGCCCTTCAGCGAAGAGCCGGGCGAGGCCGCCTTTTACGGGCCGAAGATCGACTTCGTCATCAAGGATGTCATCGGCCGCGAATGGCAGCTCGGCACCGTGCAGGTGGACTACCAGCTGCCGATCCGCTTTGACCTGAGCTACACCGGCGCCGACAACAAGCCGCACCGTCCGGTGATGATCCACCGAGCGCCCTTCGGCAGCATGGAGCGCTTCACGGGTGTGCTGATCGAGCATTTCGCGGGGCATTTCCCGACCTGGCTCGCCCCCGAGCAGGTGCGCGTGCTGACCATCAGTGAAAAGGTGGACGCCTTCGCCCAGGAGATCTTTGCCGAGCTCAAGGCCGCCGGCCTGCGCGTGACCCTGAACAACGATGCCGACAAGATCGGTGCCAAGATCCGGAACGCCCAGCTCGACAAGGTTCCCTACATGCTCGTTCTCGGTGAAAAAGAGGCTGCGGCGCAGAGTGTGGCCGTGCGTCACAGCAAGAAGGGTGACCTCGGCGTCAGGCCCGTGGCCCAGTTTGTCGAGGAGATCACCGCTGAAGTGCGTGAGCGCCGCTTGTAAGGCGTCGAAAACCAAGGATTCAGCCCCTGCCACCGAATGTCCGCCACCACTGCCACCCAGGCCTCTCCTGCCGTCGTCGAAGTCAGGGACATGGACTTCGCCTACGGCGGCAAGGTGGCCCTGCATGACATCAACATCGCCGTCGAAAGCAGGCGGGTCACCGCCCTGATCGGCCCGTCGGGCTGCGGCAAAAGCACCCTCCTGAGGTGCATCAACCGAATGAACGACCGGGTGGTGGGAGCCCGGGTCGTCAAGGGAGCCGTGCTGGTGAAGGGCAAGAACATCCATGACCCGGACGTCGACCTCACCCAGCTGCGCAGGCAGGTGGGCATGGTCTTCCAGAAGAGCAATCCCTTTCCGAAAAGCATCTACGAAAACGTGGCCTACGGGCTGCGTGTTCATGGTGAGGACGATCAGGAGGTTCTGAATGAAGCTGTGGAACGGGCGTTGAAGCAGGCCGCCCTCTGGGATGAACTGAAGGATCGTCTTCAGGCACATGCCCTTGGCCTGAGCGGCGGTCAGCAGCAGCGTCTCTGCATCGCCCGGGCCATCGCCACGCAGCCGGACGTCCTGCTCATGGACGAACCCTGTTCGGCGCTCGATCCCATCGCCACCCTGAAGATTGAGGAGCTGATCCATCAGCTCGCCCGCGACTACACGGTGATCATTGTGACCCACAACATGCAGCAGGCCGTCAGGGTCAGTGATTTCACCGCCTTTCTTCATCTGGGCAGGCTGATCGAATTCAGCCCCACCGAGCAGATGTTCGACCAGCCGAAGGAAAAGCTCACCGAAAGCTACCTGCGCGGCACTTTCAGCTGAGCCCGGCCGCTTTTTCGGGGCCGATGGCAGCCTCCGGGGACGCTGGGTGCGGGGAATCTTGGCGAATCCCTGAAATCAGGCTTGGTCAAGCCGCCGGGTCTGTGCTTTTTCCTGAGGTCATCGCATGTCCGCCCCTTCAACCGCCACTCCCGACGCCAGCTTCATCCAGGTGGAGAAATTCAACTATGCCTACGGTGACCACCAGGTGCTCTTTGATGTCGACCTGGACCTGCACCGCCGGGACATCACGGCGCTGATCGGGCCGTCCGGCTGCGGCAAAAGCACGCTTCTGCGATCCATCAACCGCATCAACGACCTTGTGGACATCGCCCGTGTCGTCAGCGGCAGGATCCGGGTGGACGGCGTGGACATCTACTCGCCGGAGGTTGATGTGATCAGCCTGCGCCGGAACATCGGCATGGTGTTCCAGAAGTACAATCCTTTCCCTCGCAGCATCTTTGAGAACGCTGTTTACGGGCTGCGGGTGGCCGGGGTGAATGACAAGGATCAGCTTGAGGAGGCCGCCGAACGCAGCCTCAAGCTCTCAGCTCTCTGGGAGGAGGTCAAGGACCGCCTGCATGAGCCCGCCACCGGCCTGAGCGGCGGTCAGCAGCAGCGTCTGTGCATCGCCCGGGCCGTGGCCCTGGAACCGCGCATCCTGCTCATGGATGAGCCCTGCGCCGCCCTGGACCCGATCGCCACCGCCCGCATCGAGGACCTCATCGCCCAGCTTCGCGGCCAGTTCACCTTTGTCATAGTCACTCACAACATGGAGCAGGCCAAGCGTATCGCCGACAAGACGGCGTTCTTTTACAAAGGCCGGGTGGTGGAGTGTGACGACACGATGGAGATCTTCGGCAACCCGAGGCAGCAACTCACCGAGCAGTATGTGACCGGACGGCTGGTTTAAAAAAAGAGGACGGCAGTGGATTTGCCGCCCTCGAAATCACCCGGAAGGTTCCAGGCAGGATGAATCACTTCACCGTGCCGTGAAAGCCCGCCTTGTTCATGGCGGCGATGAGGTCGGCCTCGGTGAAATCACCCTTCACCGTGAAGCTGCTGGCCTTGGATGCCACCGTGTGCTCGGACACGCCGGGCACGGACTTGACGGCGTCAGCCATGGCGTTGGCGCACTTCTGGCAGCAGAGGTGGGCGCCGTTGACGGTCGCTTCCGTCAGTTTTTTGGAGGCGGACGAGGAGGCTCCGACAGAGGCCTTTTCAGCGTCGTCGCTGGTGCCGTAGTAACCGGCCGTCATGATGGCTTCGACGGCCTTTTTGGCGTTGTTCTTGGACTTGGCGGTGATGGTGACCGTCCTGCCTTCAGCCATGACCGTGACATCCTTGATGCCGGCGGTGGCCTTGACGATGCCGTTGGTGCAGCTTTTGCAGCAGTTGTGCACTCCGGTCAGGGTAACGGTCGTTTCGGCCTGGGCAGGAACCGAGCCAAGGAGCAGGGAGGCGAGGAGGAATTTCTTCATAGGCGAAGTCAAAGACGCTCGATGGCTGCGTATTCTTTGCTCAATCTTGCCATAAACCCTTGCATTGTGGTTAAAAAAGCTCTCGCGCATGAAGTGGGCTGCTTTTAAAATCCCAGCTGTCATGTCTCTCTACGAACGCGATTACATGCGTGAAGAACAGCCCTCCCTGATGGACCGGCTGAGACGCGTTCAAGCCTTTCAGTGGTTCTTTTGGGCGAATATCGCGGTCTTTCTCGTTCAGTGGGTGATCCTGGCGGAAAACAGGCCCGGCAGGGAGTTTCTCCCGGAGGGGGGCGTGAGCATCAAGGCTCTCACAGAGGGAAGGGTCTGGACACCGTTCACCTACATGTTTGTGCATGGCAGCGTCGGTCACATCCTGTTGAACATGATGATGCTCTGGTTTGCCGGCCGCCGGGTGCAGGATCTTTACGGCCCGCGTCATTTCACCCTGATCTACATCCTTTCCGGACTGGCCGGCGCCGCCCTGCAGCTCACGACTGCCAGCCTGACCAGCCAGGGGGATGCCTACCTTCTCGGTGCCTCAGCCTCGATCATGGGCCTGCTGCTGGCTTATGCGGTCGCGATGCCGGAGGAGGAGATCTACCTGATGGTCATGTTCATCATTCCGGTGCGCTTCCGGCTGTGGACGCTTGCCCGCGTGCTGCTGGTGTTCAATCTTGCGCTTGGACTGCTCGACCTGCTTCACGCCCTGCCGTCCTGGCTGGCTGGAGGGGGCGCGCCCGTGGCCTACCTGGCGCATTTCGCCGGGGCCATCGCCGGATGGCATTATGCACGAACCCTTGGCTATGGCGAGATGCCTCTGGCGCGGGGCCTGCCTTTCAAAACGCCACGGCGGAGGGCCGTGGCTGCCGCCGTCCGTCATCGACCGGTCGTGGAGCTCGACGAGGATGCCATTCGTCACCATGCCTCCCGCAGCAGTCCGGCGACCGACCTGATGAGGGATGAGGTGGACCCCATCCTCGACAAGATCAACGACCACGGGTTTCACAGCCTGACGGATGACGAGCGCCGTGTCCTGGAAAGGGCCAGCCGGAAGATCCAGGGCGCGGGCGGTTAAGGCGGCGGGGGCAGGGGTCAGCCCCCGAAGTCCAGCGGCCTGGCCGCTTCATTGACGGTCGGCCTGACGACCACGATCTCTCCCAGGATGTTCTCCTGCTCCACCTGGAGATGGTTGAGCTTCATCAGCTCCAGCATGGCCAGGAAGGTCACGATGACCTCCACGCGGCTGGCGGCATCACTGAACAGGGTTTCAAAACGCACCCGGCCGCCGACGGGGATGGTTTCCAGCAGGTGCTCGATCTTGTCGGCCACCGTGTAGCGGTCGCTGACGATCTCGCGGATGTCGGTCGTGTTCTCAAAGCGCTTCAGGACGCGTTGGAAGGCGCGTATCAGGTCGAAGATGCCCACGCCTGCGACAGTCGGCACCGGGGCCTCCAGGTCCAGCGGCTCGGGGCTGGTGGCGAAAAATTCATCCGCCTTGACCTCCTGGTGTCCCAGGAACTGGGCGGCGTCCTTGAACTTCTTGTATTCGACAAGCTGGCGGATCAGCTCCCAGCGAGGGTCCTCCTCCTCGGCGTCCTCCTCGGGCGGCTGCTGGCTTTGCGGCAGCAGCTCACGGCTCTTCAGGTACATCAGGTTGGCCGCCATGACGATGAACTCGCTGGCCAGCTCGACGTTGAGCATCTTGAAGGTGTTGATGTACTCCAGGTACTGCTTTGTGATGCGCCCGATGGACACGTCATAGATGTCGATCTCATCCTTCTTGATGAGATAAAGCAGCAGGTCGAGGGGGCCCTCGAAAATCTCCAGTTTGACCTTGTAATCCTTGTCTTCCACCCGTCGAGCTATGTGCGGGATGAGCAGGGATGCGAGAGGAAAATCACGGTGACGGAAGGGCTCTTTCCGGACCTTCAGCCTGCCAGTGCTGCGCAGAAGAGGGCGGCAAACAGGAGCAGTTGGGCGCCGCTCAGCGCCAGAAGCTTGTTGTAGGCCGGTCCGGGAGGCGTGAGCCACAGACGCAACAGGATGAACATCCCCAGTGGCAGCACTGCCATCGGCAGGGTGGCGGCCCGGTTCAGGCCCTGCTCCCACCAGTAAAACCCGAAGGCGTAGGCCAGCAGGGTAAGCAGGGTGATTTCAAAGCGGGTAAAACCCTGGCCAAAACGCACGGCCAGGGTACGTTTGCCGGTGCTCCGGTCTTCATCGATGTCGCGCAGGTTGTTGATGGCGATGAGCACCGTGCTCAGGCAGCCGATCTGCAAGCCGCCGACGATGCCCCCGACCAGCCACTCACCCGTTTGCACGAAAGCGGACCCGGTGACCGCCACCAGGCCGAAGAACAGGATCACAAAAAGCTCTCCCAGACCACGGTAGGCCAGGGGCGCCGGGCCGCCCGTGTAGCCGTAGCAGAACCATAGTGAAGGAAGGCCGATGATCACGATGGGCAGTCCGCGTGCGCTGATCAGCGGCAGGGAAAGCAGCGTCGCCAGCCCGAGCATGAGGAAGCCGGCCAGCATGACGGTCCCGGGCCTCACCACTCCCGCCGCCGTGATGCGACGGGGGCCGATCCTGGCCTGGGTGTCCTTGCCCTGCCTGAAGTCGAGCGCATCGTTGAACCAGTTGGTCGCGATCTGCAGCGCGATGGTGCTGCCCAGAGTGCAAAGCAGGAGAGGCCAGGCCAGGGGCTGGCCGCCCAGGTTGGAGCCGATGAAAAAGCCGGCAAACACAGGCGCCACCGCCGCTCCGAGGGTTTTCGGTCGGGCCGCCTGGAGCCAGTCGGAAAGCGAGGCCATGTCCGGATGAATCACATCACCATGCCGCCATCCACGGCCAGGATCTGGCCGGTGATGTAACGGGACTCGGGGCTGGCGAGAAACAGGGCCGTTGCAGCAATGTCCTCCGCCTGACCGAAGTCGCCGAGGGGGATTTTCTCGAGGATGGCCGCCTTGACCTTCTCATCCAGCACGCCGGTCATGTCCGTGGCGATGAAACCCGGGGCGATGACATTGGCGGTCACGCCGCGCCCGGCATATTCCTTGGCCAGCGACTTGGTGAAGCCGATCAGGCCGGCCTTGCTTGCGGCATAATTGGCTTGTCCTGCGTTGCCGATGAGGCCGATCACCGAGGCGATGTTGATGATGCGTGCGCCTTTCTGCTTGAGCAGGCTGCGCTGGAAGGCCTTCACCATGTGAAAGGCGCCCTTCAGGTTCGTGTCCACCACGAAGTCCCAGTCCTCCTCGCTCATGCGCAAAAGAAGTCCGTCCTTGGTGACGCCGGCGTTGTTCACCAGGATGTCCACATGATCAAAATCAGCCAGGACCTGCTTGCCCATTTCAGCAACGGCGACGCCATTGCCGACGTCCACGGCATAGCCCCTGGCGGCCCCAGGATACAGGGCGTTGATGGCGTCGGCTGCCGCCTGGGAATTGGCCTCCGTGCGGCTGACGACAGCCACCCTGGCACCTTCGGAGGCGAGTTTTTCTGCAATGGCTTTGCCGATGCCACGTCCGGCACCGGTCACAACGGCGACTTTGTCTTGGAGTTTGCCCATGCGGCATCATGGCGGGCAGGGCTGCCATGGCAAGGGGCGAGTCGCTTCTGCCTCAGGGCTGCTTTTCCTGAACCCGGAACTGGGTGGGGGTCAGCAGGGTCATTTTCTTGAAGTCCTTGCTGAAGAAGAACTGGTCGCTGTAGCCCACCTGTCGGGCGATTTCCTTGATGGGGTCCTCGCTTTCGATCAGGCGGTGCTTGGCCTGGTTGATGCGCTCGCGCCTCAGCCAGTCGATCGGACTGGTGCCGATGCAGGATTTGAATAGCCGGCTGAAGTGGCTCTCGCTCATGCCCGAAAGCGCCGCGAGGTCGGCCACCCGGATGGCGGTGTGGAAATACAACCGCATCTTTTCCAGGGCCTTCTGGACCGGCATCGGCAGTTCAGGGCGGATTTCATCGGTGTCGGAAAGGCGCGCTTCAAAAGCCAGGGCAATGATGGCCGTGACAGCGGCATTCACCAGGGCGGCCTCGCTTGGCCGGGTGCCGATCATGTGATGAAAAATGCGCTCAAACTCCAGGCTGGCAGCCCGGGTGTTGAAGTTGCGGATCACCGGCTGGGAGCGGATTTCCAGCAGGCCGGCGACACGGTCCAGCGGGCGTCCTTCGACCCGGATCCAATAAAGCTCCCAGGGCTGTTTGGACGTGGCGCCATAGGCGTGCGGATGGTGGCAGTTGACCCACAGCAGTTCATCCGGCCCCACCGGGTGCCGCTTGCCGGCGACCTGCACCCAGCCTTGACCGGCAAGGCAGAGGATGAACTCATGTCCTGGATAGGTTTCACGCTGGATCCGGTGCTCATAGCCAGCCCGCAGATGTCCGCCACGAACGACGGAATAAAACAAGTCACGCTGCCAGTCCGCCGGAGTGGCATACAAGTTCTGAAGAAAGACCGTCTCCTGAAAGAGGGTGCTCATGATGGAATATGACATACCCATGTCCAGGCTCACCTGTCGAGCAGGAAAATCCAAGCACGCCCAGCCATCCTCCAGCGGCGTTGCTCAGCCAAAGCGCCTGGAGGCTGTGCTCTGATCCGGCCATGAAAGCTCATGCAATGGCCAGGACCTGCTAGGGTCTGACCTCCTCAACCGCTTCCGCCTTCACTTTCGTGACGGACATCGTGCCGCTGCCGGCAGGAAAGCAGATGGCCATCTCAATGAGCTCTGGATCACTCACATCCAGCTCGGTGCTGAGAAAGTTCCACTCGCCCTTCTTGAGTTCAAAAACCCGGTATTGATAACGCACCTTGCCGCTGGCCACCCTCAGATGGAGGTCGGACTTTGGATAGGTCAAGGCCGTCCAGCGGTAGCTGCCGCCAGGCTTCCAGTCCAGGTCGGCGACATTGCGCGACTTGTCGTTGAAGACGTAGTCGGCGGAGACCTTGACTGCCAGTGAGACCTTCATCCTTTTGGTCGTGGCGGGCATCTTGAAGGCCTGGCTGAGCTCGCTGAAGTTGAACTTGGACAGGTTGAGCGTAATCACCGTGTCTCCATCGACCTTGTCCGCCTTGCCGCCCCCCCTCCAGCCCTCCTTGCCGCCGGCAAAGTCACCGTTTTTGATTTCTGCGCACGCGGTCAAGATGAGCAGCGTGTTGAACGCCGCCTGCAGCAGGATGCTTTTCATGATGAATGAAGGACGGGATCGCTGTTTAGGCGGGGATCCGCTCCGCCGCCGGGCGGAACCCGCCCGGACGCCTCCATGGCTGTCACGCAGGCGTGCCGGGCGTCGATCAAAAAAATTCAGCACTTTTTGTTCGGCGGCCGCAAAGGCTCGCCGGTCCCGTGATGAAATCCGCCCGAACAGGCGCTGGCCCCGCCTGCCGGAATCCTCGGCCCTGAGGCCGGGGGGCGACGGAAACGTTGCCGCCGGGCCTTTTTGTGTGTGAAATAGTTTTCAACAGCCTTGCTGCATCTTCGTCATATCCGCCTGCGTTTAAACCGCATAACCATCCATGTCCCCCCTAACCATCAAAAACAAGACACTTCAGACGGCCATCGCCTGCGCGGCGGTGGGAATGTTCGGCTCCTCGCATCTGCACGGCGAGGAAAAGCAGCCTGCAGCCAAAATCTCCGCCGAGGAGTTCCACTCGCGTCTTCGGAAGGATGACAGCGCCCTGCCTGCCGGCGGACATCTTCAGATGAGCTACGCCGGGGTGGTGGACAAGATCCTCCCCAGCGTCGTCACCGTCTTCTCCTATGGTGAGAGGGCGGGCCGGGCGATGAGGGAGGGGCAGGAGATGCCCGACCTTGACGGCCTGCCCCCGATGTTCCGTGAATACCTCCGGGAGTGGTTCCGCCAGCAGCATGGTGAGGATGGAGAGGGGGGGGAGGAGCCCCGTCCGGGCCCGCGTGGAAGGCGTGGCCAGCGCCAGGAGCAGCCCCAGGAGAATGACGAGGAGCAGAAGTTTGACCCCAACGGCGTCGGATCCGGCGTCATCATCTCCAATGACGGCTACATCCTCACCAACAACCATGTCGTTGCCGAGGCGGACAAGATCGAGGCCATCGTCCAGATCAACGGCAGCACGAAGCGTTATGTCGCCAGGGTGATCGGGGCCGACCCGCAGACCGACGTCGCCCTGATCAAAATCGACGGAACCGGCCTGCCGGCCGCCACGCTGTCAGACAGTTCAAAGCTGCGTGTTGGCGACATCGTGCTCGCCCTGGGGGCGCCGATGGAGCTCAGTCGTTCGGTGAGCCAGGGCATCATCAGCGCCCTTGGCCGCAGCGGCATGGGCATCATCCGTGGTCGTGACATGCCGGCATATGAAGACTTCATCCAGACGGACGCCGCCATCAACCCCGGCAACTCCGGCGGCCCCCTGGTCGATTCGCTCGGGCGTGTCATCGGCATCAACACGGCGATCTACTCCCGCTCCGGCATGAACGCCGGCATCGGCTTCGCCATCCCGATCAACCTGGCCCTGCGCATCGCCGAGGACCTCACCGATGACGGCGAGGTCTCCCGCGGCTACCTCGGCATCCTGCCGGCGGACATTGATGCCGAGACGGCCAAGCTCTGGAAGCTGAACGACGAAAGCGGTGCCATCATCAGGACGGTCAAGAAAAACTCCCCGGCCGCCAAGGCGGGTTTGCAGGTGGGTGACGTCATCCTGTCGGTGTCCGGCAAGAAAATCGAAAACGCCTCCAACCTTCCCGTCATCGTGAGCAGCTACCGTCCCGGGCAGGAAATCACGCTGGAGATCATCCGCGAAGGCAAGCCGATGACGGTGTCAGCCAAGCTGGAGCAGCTGACACCCGAGGTCCTGGCGGGAGCGGAGGCTCCGGATGAAGGCAACAAGGGGGCTTCGGGTGACATTCTGCCTGGTGTCACCATTCAGAACCTCTCCGCCGGTCTCCGGGAAAGGTATGAAGTGCCTGAAGATGTCACGGGGGTGATCATCATGAAGCTTGATCCCCAGAGCCGAGCCGCCGCCATGGGGGTGGAGGAAGGGGATGTGATCACCCAGGTGAACCGCAAGCCGGTCAAGGCGGTTGGCGAGGCGAACGCCCTTGCCAGGGAAAGCTCCAAGACCGTCCTGCTGAAAATCTGGCGCAAGGGTGACACCATGCTCTTCATGGTTGGCAACAACTGAACCGGCCTGCCGATTCCGCCCGCACCCGTCACCACGGAGTGCGGGCGTTTTTTTGAGCCGGGCATGGGCGTCCGGAGCGATTTCGAATTTGAACGCAACTTCGGTTCGGCGGCGGCGTTCCAGGGCAGGTCCTCCACCCTCCTATGAAGACAATTTTGCCCGGCCTTCTTGCGGCCACCCTTGCTTCCGGCCAGGTTTCCGCCCCTGTCGCAGAGCCGCCCCGCCAGGCGGTCATCGCCCCGGACGGCAACTCCAACTTCCGGCTCTGGACCAACACGGCGGGCAAGACCCTGGAGGCGACCTTTCGCGGAGTGGAAAACGGCAGTGTCTTCCTGCAGGCCCGCAACGGCCTGGTCCACCGCATCCCGCTGGAAGCCCTTGCCGCGGCGGACCGCCAGCTGGCGTTGACGATGAAACCCGAGGGCCTGGGCATTCCCAAGGACCCCGGCGTCGCCCAGGCGGCCGCCATCATCGACAAGGGCGTTTTGATGGGCCTGACCAAGGCGGGTCAGAAGCCGAACCCCCTGGCAAGCGACGAACAGTTCATCCGTCGAGTCTATCTGGACCTGGTTGGACGCATCCCGACGCGTGAGGAAACGCTGGAGTTCCTCAATGACAGCAGCTCCTCCAAACGCGGAAACGTCATCGACAAGCTGGTGAACAGCGACGGATTCAGCTCCAGGATGTACAACTATTTCAGCGACATGCTGCGCATCGCGGATGATGCCCAGAAGGCGAAGTTCTACTCCTACCAGGAGTGGCTGAAGGATCAAATCGCCAGGAACCGTCCCTGGAACGAGGTCGTTCATGACATGCTGGCCGCCGACGGCAAGATGCTTGAAAACGGTGCGGCGGGATACCTGCTCAGGGATCGCGGCATGAGGCTCGACAACCTGAGCCTGACCCTCAGCACCTTTCTGGGTGCCAACGTGGCCTGCGCCCAGTGTCATGACCACCCCTTCGCCGACTGGACTCAGAAGCAGTTCTATGAGATGGCCGCTTTCTTCGGCGCTTCGGAAGCCGGGGAGAAACTGCGTCCCGGGGTGGCGCTGCGCGGCCTTCGTGAGGAGCTTGGCCAGCAGGCGTTTCAGCAGGCCCGGCGCCTGTTTGACGTGAATTCATTGAGCATCAAGGATGGTCAGGAAAACGACCTCGTCCTGCCTCCCGACTACAAGTACAAGGATGGCAAGCCCGGTGATCCTGTGAAACCCGGCCTCGTTGTCTGGAAAAAGGATGATCACCGTCTGCGCTGCTATCAGGCCGTCGAAAGTGAGCTCAAGAAGTCCGGCAGCGAGGCCCGGCTGCGTGAGATCTTTGCCGGCTGGATGACCGCGCCGGACAACCCCCGCTTTGCCATGACGATCGCCAACCGTCTCTGGAAGCTGGTGTTTGGCGTGGGAGTGAAGGAGCCGGTCACGGATCTCGACACTCCTGAAGATTCCAGCAACCCGGCGCTTCTCCAGCATCTGGCAAATGAAATGGTCCGCCTGAAGTTCGATATCCGGGCCTTCATGCGCCTGCTCTGCAACACCCAGACCTATCAGCGCGAGGCGGTGACCGCCGAACTGGCGATGGGCGAGCCCTTTTATTTCCCCGGCCCGACGCTGCGCCGCATGACCGCCGAACAGGCCTGGGACAGCTGTGTCACGCTGGCGATTGGTGACAAGGTGGACCAGTTCAAGCTCAAGCGCGCCGACACCTACGCCCAGGTTATGAACATGACGGGAACCGACATGTCGGTCGAGGTCATCAAGGAGAAGCTGACCGCCATGCAGAACATGAGGAAAAGTGCCGGGAGCGCCTTTGGCTTTGACGGCAAGGGCAAGGCCGGGGCAAAAAAGAAGCGTGCCATGGCCAGGTCCCGTACCGAAGCCTCGGAGGATGAGGACACCAACCAGCCTGAAACGATGGGCGGCCTCGTGCTCGCCCGTGCCAGCGAGCTTCGCCAGCCGGAGCGTGACGATCACTTCCTGCGCATGTTCGGCCAGAGCGACCGGCAGATCGCCGACAGCAATTCCGAGGAGGGCAGCGTGCCCCAGGTGCTGATGTTGATGAACGGCGAAGCCCAGGACGTGCTCAGCAGCCGTCAGGCGCTTGCCGTGTCCACGGCTGAAAAGCAGGAAAGCGCCCAGGGCCAGGTGGAGAGCCTCTACCTCAGCTTCTTCAGCCGCAGGCCGAGCCCTGAGGAGCTCAAGAGCATCTATGCCGACATTGAGGCGGGATTGAAACCGGGCGACCTTGCCTGGGTGTTGTTCAACTCCCGTGAGTTTGTGTTCGTCCAATAAGCCGCCGGTCATCCCAGATCCTCAAACAAAGCCCTCATGAACAGAATGCCTCATTCAACCGAGCTGGTGACCCGGCGTCACTTTGCGGAGCAGGTCGCCAGGACAGCCCTCGGGGTGACCCTGCTGCCTCATCTCGTGACCGCCGCTGAATCCGCGGCGCCGAATCCAGCCGGGCTTCCCGGCTTTGGAAAGGCGAAGAACGTCATCTGGCTGCAGATGATCGGTGGCATGTCACACATTGATACGCTCGATCCGAAGACGGGTGACAGCAAGGGCGCGCGCGATCCCATCCAGACCAAGGCCGATTATCAACTCGGCGGCTACCTCCCCACGCTGGCCCGGGATCACGCCGACAAGCTGGCCATCATCCGCAGCATGAGCTCGAAAACCGGCGTCCATGCCTCCGGGCAGTATCTGATGCGCACCGGCTACGAGCAGCGTGGCACGATCAAGCATCCGGTTCTAGGCGCCTGGGCGCAGGAGCTGCTTGGCAAGAGCAGCAAGACCCTGCCTTCGTCCGTCTGCATCAATCGTGGCCCCGAGCACGGCAACGGCTTCTTCAGCGCCGCCTTCAGCCCCCTGCCCATTCATGACCCTGAGGCCGGTCTGCAATACTCCACCTTCGCCGCCTCCGCCGATGTCATGAGCCGCCGTCTGGCCCTGCTCAACAAGGTTGATGCCCCGTTTCGCTCCAAGTTCCAGGACACCAACCTCAAGGCCTACACCGACTTCTACGACGACACCCTCAAGCTGCTGAGCAGCGAGGATCTCAACGCCTTCAAGCTGACTGACGAGAAGGATGCTGAACGTGAGAAGTACGGTCTTAACAAGTTCGGCCAGGGCTGCATGCTGGCCCGCCGGCTGGTTGAGCATGGCGTCCGATTCATCGAGGTGACCCAGGGCGGCTGGGACATGCACAATGACATCGACGACGCCATGGAGGAGAACGGCACGATCATTGACACGGCCATCTCCGCGCTGCTTTCGGATCTCAAGGAGCGTGGCCTGCTTGCCAGCACCCTGATCGTACTGTGCTCCGAATTCGGCCGTGGGCCCACGATCAACAGCCGCAGCGGCCGCGACCATCATCCCAAGGTCTTTTCCACGATGCTCGCCGGCGGCCCGGTGCGGGGCGGCACGATCTACGGTGCCAGTGACAAGGAGGGTGCGTCGGTGGCCGACAAGCAGGCCAGCATCCAGGACTTTCACAGCACTATCGGCCACGCCATGGGCATGGACGTCAACCAGGTGGTCATGTCCCCCAGCAACCGTCCCTTCACCGTGGGCGACAAAGGCCAGGTCATTCCCGAGGTGCTTGCCTGATCCGAGCTGCAGCCGTGGCGTTGCAGTTGATTCAGCGGCCTGGGGCGGCTTTGCCTACAGGTCGATCCAGACGGGCGTGCCTTCCGGGACGGAATCGAAAAGCTCGATGACATCCCGGTTTCGCATTCTTACGCAGCCGTGGCTTGCCTTCCTGCCGACGCCCTTTTCATCGTTGGTGCCGTGGATGTAGATGTACCGCCCCCAGGTGTTGGCGTTCCTGGGTTCGAGTCCGTCGAGCCAGAGAATGCGCGTCAGGACCAGGTCGGAGTCCGTGTCCATGCCGGGTTGCCAATGTCCGACGGGCTTCCTGGACTTGAAGATGGTGCCGGGTTCGGCTCCCTCCCCATGTTTTTCCCTGATGATGAACCTGCCTGGAGGCGTCTTGTTGCTGCCCTCGGTGAAGCCGATGCCAAATTTGGAGGTGCTGCACGGCCACTCCCTGAGCAGACGGTCATCTTCAAACAGACGCAGCCTCTGCGTGCCGATGCTGACTTCAATGCGTTTCATGAGGGTGGATTTCAACCAAGCGAAGCCCCGACCATCGCCATGCTTTCACGCTGACGTTTGAGCACGAACTCCCGGGCGGCAGCCGCCCTGGCCTTCGCTGCAACAGGGTCCTTGGCCATCGCCAGGACCGTTGCCGGAACACGCCTGAGCTCCTCCTCCTTGTCGAGGTCGAAGAGCCAGTCCTGCAACCCGATGTCCCGCCACATCAGGCCCTTGCTGGTCTGCTCCGCCCAGCGGCAGACGATGGCGGGGATGCCGTTGCCGATGCACATGATCGGACTGTGCATCTCCGCACCGAAAAGCCCTGCGCTGCGGACATAGGTGCTCAGGGCCTCCGCGGTCAGCCAGTAGTCCTTCCGCCAGACAACACGCGCCTTCACATCCTCGGGAAGCGGATCAAAGAGCATCTCGCGGTTCACCTCCATCTGGCTCGCGTCCTCCGGGCACAGCAGCACCTTCATTTCCGTGCCACGCACGACATCGGTGATCGCCTGGCGCAGCGGGGCCAGGTCATGCTCCTTCATCTTCTCGTTCTTCTCGTGCTTCACCGGGTCAAACTTCATGCCCTTCTTGATCTTCCAGTAGGGGGTGTAACGCAGTCTTGCGATGCAGCAGAGGAACTTGCCGGGCTCCAGTCCGGACGCTTTCAGATAAGCCTCCGCCTTCTCGTCGTCCCGCAGGTCCGTGGCAAAGGCGCCGTCGGGTCCGAACTCCATGACCGGGCAGGTGCAGCCATGATTCCTGGCCACCTCCAGAGAAACCGAATCCCGGAAATAAACAAAGCGCGCGGCGCTGAGAACCTGGATGGTCCTGGCAACGGCGGCTTCGCTGGAGGGCTTGGTCGAGCTAGACCCCTGGAGGGGCAGAGTGATGCCGTACACTCCATAGGGCTTGCCGGTTTCCTTCTGCCACTTTTCCACATCTTTCTGCGCCACCAAAGAGGGGCCTGAGCCATGGAGCAGGAAGTCACACTCGGAAAAGGCGCTCTTGATCTCCTCGGCGCCTTGCAGGATGCGCAGCTTTGGAAACCGCGTCATCAGCATCTCGGCGACACCGTTGTCCACCTTGCTCGGCCACAGGCGCACCTCGACTTCCGGCAGATGTTTCTCGAGCAGGGCGAGCACGCCCGGGGTGTGGGCGATGTCACCGATGTTCACCGTCTGCCAGGATGAGCGCAGGATGAGCCGGGCCGGACGTCCGGCTGCGGAAGCGGCTTGTGCGAGCACCGAGGCAAGGGCGGAAAGAAGAAAGGGGCGGCGTTGCATGGAATGGGACTGCTTCAAGGCGGTGGCAGGAATCATTTGGACAAGAAAAGGTCGTCAGGCCCGAGCCTTTGCGCGGGCGGTCGAGGTGCCGATCACCCGCCGTCCAAGTCTCCAGGCATAGGCGAGGGCGAAGGGCAGGAGGGCCCAGCCAAGCCACCAGCCGTCCATGTCACGATGGATGACACCGAGGAGCAGGCAGCAGATGACGGGCGCTGACAGTCCGGCCCAGTAGGGTGGCTGAACAAAAAGCACTTCAGCCTGGGCCAGGAGCTGATGCCAGAGTCCGGGCGGCACGGTGCCAGCGTCAGGCCGCAGGATCAGCAGGCCGTGATGTTCGCCACCCTCATCCTCCGTGCCTCCAGATTGCCGGAAGAGGAAGGAGGCATGGGCGCTGAGCGCGGTTGAAACCAGGGCCAGGGCCGCCAGCGCGAGGCTCGCTGAGACACTGGTGTTCACCATCGGAATGGAGATTTGCTCGTTCTCATAAGCATGCCGGACCGAGGCGTAGAGGTCGTCCATGTCACCGATCGAATCCGTCCATGCCTGGGCCTTGCGGCGGATGGCGCTTTCAATGTCGTCGGCCCGCATGGGCTCCGCATGCAGGTGGGTGAGGGCCCTCAATGGCATGAGCTGCCAGTGCTCCTTTCCTGTCGCCGGATGAAGGCCCTTCTCGGCATTGGTGACCGTCACGGAGAGGGGAGTACGCAGGTGCAGATCGGAGTCCGGCAGGGTCACGAAAGTGAGCTCATAAAGGGGGAGTGCGTTCTTGTCGGTCGCCGCTGCGAGCCGCTTGTAGGAATTTCGTTCCGCCCGGAACCTGAGCCAGCCGCCGCTGGGAAGAGGCAGCCGATGCACCGGGGATCCCTTGGCGTCAGCAATCCGGTCCGAATCAAAGAAGCGGGCGATGGCATCGGCGACGGGCAGGTTGGAGGCCGTGCTTGCGTTGCGTTCCAGTTCATCGACCTCCTCCTGGCGCAGGCTGCCCGCATCGGGGCTGTCATGAGCACGCATCTGGCCTGCGGAGGTCGTCAGCAGAAGATGCGCGACATAAAGTTTCTCCAGTTCGGCCATGTCCGCCGTCTGCGACCTCCGGCTGCTGGAAAAGGAGACGCAGAGCACGACCACGAGCGCCTGGGTGAGCAGGTTGCTCCGGATTTTTTCAGCGAGGTCGGTCTGCATGGGCGGCGGAATGTTTTTTCAGCCTAACGGCTTCAGTCGGCATGACAAGCCCCGCCTCAAGCGCCGCGACCCCGGTATTCTCCCGGCGCCACGCCCACCCAGCGTTTGAAAACGCGGGAAAAGATGGCGCCGTTGGCATAGCCGACCTGCGCTGCGACAACCTCCAGCTTGTCATCACCGGCCTCCAGAAGCAGACGTGCCTTTTCCATGCGCAGGCAGGTGAGGTGCTGCATCGGGCTGCGTCCCAGCTCCCTCAGGCAGAGCCGGCGCAGATGTTCGGGACTGCAGTGACAGCGGTGGGCCAGCTCCGCCAGAGTCCAGTCCCGCGCCAGATCCTGGACAGCGTCCGCCCAAAGTTTCGCCACACGCGGCTCCCGGCTGCGCCAGGGCTGGGCGATGCGCCGGATGGTGGCGTGCAGCAGCTCCAGCCAGTGGTGAAGCATTCTTGGTTCAAGCTCTCCCTCCCATTCGTAACGGATGCCCGAGATCAGGCGCACCACGTCGCCCGCCTCGGAGGTCGGCACCACCGGGGATGATGCGCCGATGACGGGGGTGACAAAAGCCGGCTCGTCATAGCGGACCCAGGCGAAGCACCAGCGCTCGCGTCCGGTGGCCTCAAAGGCGTTCAGCACCCGCGGCGGAGCCAGGCAGATCATGCCGGGCTTCACCCGCTGCCATTTTCCATCCAGCAGGATTTTTCCCGTGCCGCTCAGGCAGGCCAGGACAAAGCTGCCCTCGGGCTTCATCCGTACCCGACGATAAGGCGGCAGCGCCTCATCCATGCCCAGCCGGGCGATGCGATGCTTTCCCATCTCCGCGCAAGTCGGTGCCTCCAAAACCCAGCGCCTTGTCTTCGGGCCGTCGATCGTGGTTTCGTGGAGTTCTTCCGGCGTGTTCATGTCGGGACTGCATTGGAGCCCCTTTCCGGGCCTCTGTCACGTCCTGGTGCATTTCAGGCATGACGCCGTGGAACCGCCTCTGTTAACCTTCTCCTGTAAAACCGTATCCGTACCCCTGAATCCATGAACCGGTCTCTTCTCACCCTGGCCCTTTGCTCGCTCCTGCACCTCCCCTGCGGGGCGGAGCCTGTGTCGCTCTTTGACGGCAAAACCCTCGACGGCTGGGATTTCGACCCTGCCATGTGGCGCGTCGAGGACGGCGTCATCACCGGCGGATCCACGACCGAGAAGATCAAGAAGAACGACTTCATCAGCACGAAGAGGAGTTTTCAAAACTTCGAGCTGAAGCTCAAGATCAAGGTCAGCGGCGACCCGAGGACCGGCATGCTCAACAGCGGCATCCAGATTCGCAGCGTGAGGGCCGATGGCGGCGCGATGAGCGGCTATCAGGTGGACTGCGGCGCGGGCTGGTTCGGCAAGATCTACGACGAGCACCGCCGCAACAGGGTCATCTGGGCGCCCGCGCCCGAACAGCAGGCCGCGCTCGACAAGGCCGTCGATGTCTTCGGCTGGAACGAATACCGCATCCGCGCCGAGGGGCCGCGCATTCAGACCTGGATCAACGGCGTCCATTGCATGGATTACACCGAGGCCGATCCGAACATCGCGCTCGACGGTCACATCGCCCCGCAGGTGCACAGCGGCGGCGTTTGTCTTGTGCAGGTCAAGGATGTGACAGTCGAGGAACTTCCCGCCACGCCCGGTGCGCCGACCTGGAAGAGCATCGGCGGCATCGAGGGCATGAGGGCCAAGCTGCCGCCTAAATCGCAGGCCGATGCCGCCAGGCCGAAGCGCGACATCAGCTACAACAACGTCCAGGGAACCGCCTTGTCCGCGCAGGAGCAGCTCAAGAAGTTCAAACTGCCCGAGGGCTACGAAATCGAGCTCGTCGTGCAGGAAAGCGAGGGGCTTGGCAAGTTCGTCAGCGTCTATTTCGACCAGCGCGGCCGGATGTGGACGCAGACCGCTCTCGAATATCCTGTCGATGCGAATGAAAACCCCGCCGCTGCAGAGGCGGTGTATGCGGGCAAGGGCAGGGACAAGGTGCTCGTCTATCCGCGGGAGTCGGTGAATGGACCGCTTCCCGCGGGTGGACTCACGAACCCGACCGTCTTTGCCGACGGCCTCGCCATCCCGCTCGGCATCCTGCCCTGGGGCAATGGCGACACCTGCTACGTCCAGCACGGCCACGATTTGAAGCTCTACAAAGACACCAATGGCGATGGCAGGGCGGATACGTTTGAGGTCATCCTCACCGGCTTCGGCGTGCAGGACTCGCATTTGTTTCCGCATCAGTTCACCCGCGCGCCCGGCGGCTGGATCTGGATGGCGCAGGGCCTGTTCAACAACAGCCAGGTGCACAAGCCTGGAAGTGACAAGGTGGTCGACTGGATGAAATGCAGCATGGCCCGCATGCGGCCGGACGGCGGCGAGTTCGAGGTCATCAGCACCGGCCCGAACAACATCTGGGGCCTCGTCATCACCGGCGAAGGGGAGACCTTCATTCAGGAGGCCAACGACTATGGCTATCCCATCATGCCCTTCCATGAATACGCCTATTATCCCGGCGGCATGGAAGCCTTGAAGAAAAGCTACCAGCCCGATTTTCCGCCGCAGGCCGAGTTTCGCATGGGTGGCACCGGTTTGAGCGGCCTTGCACTGATCGAAGATGGACCGCTGAAGGACAGGCAGGCGGCGTACACGATGGCCGTGGCCAATCCCATTATCTCGAAGATTCAAACCATCGCCATGCATCGCGAAGCGTACGGTAGCCATCTCGCTCCGCGAGATGAGCGAGGCGCGCCGAAAGCTCCTTCATCTGACAAATCACCCAGAATCTCCGAAAGCACGCCCAAGGCTCCTCTTGCGGGGCAAGAGGGCTACTGTACCACCGGCTGGCGCCTCCAGCAGCTGCCCGACCTCATCACCTGTGACGATCCCTTCTTCCGCCCCGTCGCGCTCACCAACGGTCCCGACGGCTGCATCTATATTGTCGACTGGTATAACAAGATCATCTCGCACAACGAAGTGCCAAGGGCGCACCCCGACCGTGACAAGACCCGCGGCCGCATCTGGCGCGTGAAGCTCAAGGCTGCGAAGACCGAAGTGGCTGACTACACCAAGCTCAGCACCGAGGAACTCACTGCCATGCTTGGCAAGAAGCCGGTGGGTCGAGCGCATCTGGCCTGGCAGGAGCTTCTCGACCGCAAACAGCTGCCTGCCACCCACTTTGCCGCCCACGAACATCTCGCCGGAAGCCAGTTCGGTCGGATCATTCAGGCCGGTCGGGATCTGTCCGATCAAAACATTGCCACACTCCTCGCCTTCGCCCAACCCAGCCTCCCCGGGCCGACCGTCCAGTCCTCCCGCGGCAACAAGCAGATCCCCGTGCGCGAGGCCTACGACCGTGAGTTCGAGCGCTTCCTGGTTCGCATGTTCCTGGAGCGACACCCGGACATGGTCGCGAAGTTCCTCGACTCCGATGCTGCCGCGAAGCTGCCCGTCGAGGCGCGCGTGCTCGCCTCGCTCGCTCTGGAGCCGCAGGCCAGCGCGTCCCGTGTCGCCAAGCTGCTGCCGCAGCTCGACCGCTCACCCAATGACGAGGAGCTCCTTCGCCTCGCCCAGTTTCCCGCCGAGCCCGGCGTCGGAGAATCCTTGAAGGCGCTGCTCACGAATGAAAAATCCCGTGCTGCCGTCGCAGAGAAGCTTCTCGCGCAGCGCACGAAGCTGGATGCGAAGCAGATAGCGCCGCTGCTGACCGAAACAGCGAAAGGCATGCTGCAAACCTCTCCCGCGCAGGCGTTGCAGCTCATCAGCGGCTTTCAGCTCACGAGCTTGGAAGGAGATCTCATCGTTTTTTTGAAGGGGAGACGATCCGTTGCCGCTGCAGCAATCCTTGGCACTCTCCGTGACATCCGCAGCGGTGAAGCCGATCTGTTCGCCTCGCTCGCAAAATCCGATCCCGATCCGCTCACGCGCGATGCCGCGCTCGAGGCCCTCGCCGCGTCCCGCGCACCGGATGCTGGCACGAAACTTCTCGCGCTTTATCCTTCCCTCCAGCAGCCGCAGCGTCGCAGTGCCTTGAACGCGCTTTCCAGCAGCAAAGCAGGAGCCAAGGCCATCGTCACCGCTCTGCTCGACAAATCTGTGCCGCAAGCTGATCTCGACGGCCCCACCGTCGAGCGCCTTGCCACGGTGCTCGGCGATGATCCCGCCATCACGCAACTCCAGCAGCAGCTCGGTGGCGTGTTTCGCGAGGTTCTCCTGCTCGACGGCCAGGACACCGCCTGGGTCGATTCAAAGATCATGCTCGACGGTCCCTTCACCGTCGAGGCCTGGGTGCGGCTCGCGCCCGGCATCGGCAATGAGGACAGCCTGCTCGGCGTGAAGGGCGGCGTGGACATGAACTTTTTCGCCGGGAAATTCCGCGTCTATGGCGGTCCCGACCTGCATGACGTGTGCGTGGCCAACAAACCCATGACGCCCGATCTCTGGACGCATCTCGCCGTCACTCGCGATGAAAAAGGCCGCCTCCGCATCTACCAAAATGGAGAGCTCGACGCTGAAGGCACCAAGCCAGCCCCTCAAAAATGGGAACACTGCCAGATCGGCTGGAGCGGCCCCAACAAGGGCACCGAAGGCGCGATGATGGAGTTTCGGGTGTGGAAGGTGGCGCGGAGCGCTGCGGAGATTCGCGGGGCCTTTGACAGGTCTTATGGGTCACATGCGACCCATGTGTCCTATCTGACGAAAGACGCCAAACTCGGCAAGGGTGCCCGCATCGCCAAAACCATCGACACACCGCCTCTGCTCAGCGAGGAGGCGGCGAAGGCTCTTGACGCCAAGTTCGCCAAGTTCTCAACCCTGGCCGGCAAAGGCAATCCAGAGGCTGGAAAGGCGCTCAGCGTCCTCTGCATGGCCTGCCACCAAATCGGCAGCGCGGGTGGTCAGATCGGTCCGAACCTTTCCGGTGCTGGTGCGATGGGCCTGGAGGCCGTTTTGCGCAACATCCTCACGCCCAACGCCGCCATGGAGCCGGGTTACCGGATTTTCCGCGTCGAGATGAAGAACGGCGACCTTATTGACGCCTTTTTCGTCAGCGAAGACAAGAACGCCACCATCATCCGTCAGCCGGGCCTGCCCGACCGACGCCTCAACAAGGCCGATATTCGAAGCACCCGTTTTATCCGGCGCAGCCTGATGCCCGAAGGCCTTCTTGATAGTCTGCAGGATGCGCAGGTGGCGGATCTGCTCGCCTATCTGATGACCTTGAAGGGATGAAGCTGCCAGGCTCCCCATCCCCGTGGATTCGACGCATGAAAGGCAAAACTCAACGGTGGTCCGGCATGGCTGGCAGGATGCCCAGGGAAACAGGCCGATCCTGTGAACGCCTTATCAAATCCTCTACAGGCCTTGAGTGAGCAAGTATTGCCAGCCCATGGGATGATCGGAGGATTAAGTTGTCATCCCAGTCAGACCTATGCTTGGATGAGGGAGTCTGTTTCAAGCTTTCGATGGCCGAAAACCCCGCATTTCCTCAAACTCGCTGGACGCTGCTCAAGGTGTTGCGTGACGGTTCGACTGAAGAGGCGCAGTCGGCCCTTGAAACCCTGTGCTCGGCCTATTGGTTCCCGCTTTATGTCTATGCACGCAGCCGGGGATTGAA
This sequence comes from Prosthecobacter sp., assembly GCA_044341745.1. Taxonomy (GTDB): domain Bacteria; phylum Verrucomicrobiota; class Verrucomicrobiia; order Verrucomicrobiales; family Verrucomicrobiaceae; genus Prosthecobacter. The sequence continues at coordinate 60,884 of JBIIRD010000004.1, forward strand.
GGAGTTTGACGCTGAGGATTCCGTGCAGAGCTTTTTTGCCCATGTTCTGCGCAGGGAGCTTTTTGCCAGGGCCGAGAAGGGCAGGGGCAGGCTGCGCTGGTTTCTGCTTTCCGCCTATGAAAGGTTCAGGATCAATGAATGGCGCAAGAGCCACACTTCCAGCAATGCCGCAGTCGTGGAGTGGCCGTTGCGCATGTCCGCCGAGGAGGCTGAACAGCGCTATTTGCAGAACACCAAGGAGGGGGAGGATGCCTTCACTCTCTTCAACAGGGAGTGGGCCAGAAATCTTCTGGAGCGCTGTCTGGACGATCTTCGCAAGGAGCATGCGGCGGAAGGTCAGGTGGAACGGTTTGACGCCCTCGCCACGGTGATGCTTGGATGCAGCCTGGAGGGCGGCCCTGCAAGTCTGGCTGAAAAGCTTGGCATGAGCCAGGTTGCCTTCCGGCAGGCCCTTTACCGGTTGCGCAGAAGGTATCGTGAAAAGATTGAATCGGAACTCGCGCTGATCCTCGGCACCTCAGACCCGGAGGTCATTCGGAATGAGATGCAGGAGCTGTGCAAATCCTTCGACTGACACCATGTCCGAATTTTCCACCAGGTACATCCAGGGCAGGGAGCGCCTCATCCTTTCCTTGCTGCTTGAGGAGGCGGAGCCGGACGCCGGGCAAGCAACTCGTGACGTGAGTTCCAAAATCGGCCCTTATGTCCTGCTTGAACCTCAGGGCGAGAACAGGGCCGAAGTGACCTGGCTTGCCAGGCAGGAACAGCCCTTTCAGCGCGAGGTGGTGCTGAAGCTCATGAAGGCCGGCATGGACAGCCGACAGGATGTCGCGCTTTTCAGCCTTGAGCGTCAGGCTCTGGCGGCCATGGATCATCCTGGCATCGTGGCTTTGCTCGACATCGGGGTGACCCTTGACGGCCGCCCCTATTTTGTCATTGAGCACGTTGCCGGGCGCTCCTTTGCGGAACTGTCCGGGGAAACTTCGGTCACCTGGCAGGAGAAGCTCGAGCTTTTCAACCAGGCCTGTCTGGCGGTCGCCCACGCCCATGGGCGTGGAATCATCCACCTGGACCTTCAGCCTGCGAACATCATGGTGACGGAAGCGGGTGGAAAGCTGTTGTCCAAAATCACCAATTTCAGCGGGGCCAGAACTCTTCCCAGGCAGTGGTGGGGCGACCTGGCTCCGGCTCAAGGTTACGGGCCAAGGTCGAATTCACGATTCAATGCGCCTGAACTGCTGGCCGGAGGTTCTTGCATGGACCAGCGCTGCGATGTGTATTCCATGGGCGTCATCCTGCACGAACTGCTGACAGGGTCGAAGTTCCCGGGTTCTGGAGCATCGGCGCTCCCTCCACATGACTGCCAGGACCTTCCCGCAGCCCTGTGGGACATCGTCCGGCAGGCCACCGCACCCAATCCCGAGGAGAGGCCTGAAAGCATCAGCGTCCTGCTCGCCAGCCTTGCCCCTCTTGCAGAAAAGACGGTTTGCCCGGCTGAGGATGGATCCTCTTGACTGAAGCCGCTTCTGCGGGCGTATGAACATTCCGACCATGCGCCTCATTCCCGCCTTCCTGGTTTTTGCAACCCTCAGCGCCTCCGCCCAGACGGAGTCCGATTTTCTCACAAACATCCGGCAGCTCACCTTTGAGGGCCGCCGTGCGGGTGAGGGCTATTTCAGCGCCGATGGCGGCAGGATGGTCTTCCAGTCCGAGCGCGAGCCGGGCAACCCCTTCTATCAAATCTACCTGATGGACCTGGAGACCGGTGACCAGGAACGCATCTCCCCCGGCATGGGCAAGACGACCTGCGCATGGATTCACCCTGATGGCACTCGCATCCTCTTTGCCAGCACGCATTCCGACCCACGTTCCAAGGAGCTGCAGGCCGCCGAATACAAGGACCGTGAAACAAGCCGGGTGCGCAAGTACTCCTGGGACTACGATGAAAACTACGACATCTGGGAATACGGCCTGGCGGACAAGTCCCTGAAGAAGCTGACGAACCAAAAGGGTTACGATGCCGAGGGGGACTGGTCGCCCGACGGCAAAAAACTGGTCTTCGCCAGCAATCGCTCCGCCTATGAATCCGAGCTTTCCAAGGAGGATCAGGAGAGGCTGAAGATCGACAAGCAGCACTTCATGGAGATCTACATCGCTGACGCCGACGGTTCGAACGTCAAGCGCCTGACCCGGGAGCCCGGATACGACGGCGGCCCGTTCTTCAGCGCCGACGGTTCGCGCATCTGCTGGCGCAGGTTCACCCCGAAGGGGGATGTCGCCGAAGTCTGGAGCATGAAAACCGACGGCGGCGACGCCCGCCAGCTCACCCGGCTTGGCGCCATGAGCTGGGCCCCGTATTTTCATCCGAGCGGTGAATACCTGATCTTCACCACCAACCTCAACGGCTTCGCCAACTTCGAGCTCTACCTGGTCGATGCAGCCGGCAGGCATGAGCCGGTGCGTGTCACGACCACGGAAGGCTTTGACGGGCTGCCGGTCTTCTCTCCGGATGGAAGGAGGCTGTCCTGGACCAGCGGACGCACCGCCGGCGGCCAGAGCCAGATCTTCATGGCGGACTGGGATCATGACCATGCCCGTGTCGCGCTTGGCCTGGACAAGACGCCGGCGCCCGCCTCAGCAACAGCCATTAAAACGCCGGATGTGGCGGCGACAAAATCTGACATCAGCCCGGAGGACATGCGCCAGCATGTGACCTTTCTGGCGAGTGACGAGCTCGAAGGACGGCTCACGGGCACGCGGGGTGAGAAGCTTGCCACACAATATGTTGCCGATGTGTTCAAGGCCGTCGGACTCCAGGAGTATGGTGACGAGGGCTGGTTTGAGCCTTTTGACTTCACGGCCGGTGTCGCCCTGGGTGATGGCAACGCCCTGTCGCTGGACGCCGCACCGCAGACGGTGGACCGCGACTGGAGACCCCTGTCCTTCAGCCAGCTTGGAGATGTGAAGGCGTCACCGGTGGTGTTTGCCGGCTACGGCATCGAGACACCGGATGAGGCCACGGGTGGCGACGGCAAAAAGCTGGAAGCCTACAGCAGCTACGCGCACCTCGACGTGAAGGACAAATGGGTGCTCGTGCTCCGCTACCTGCCGGAGGGCGTGAGCAAGGAGCGCCGTGATGACCTCAGCCGTTATGCCAGCCTGCGTCACAAGGCCCTTGTCGCACGCCAGAAAGGCGCCAGGGGGCTGATCATCGCCAGCGGGCCTAACAGCAAGGTGGTGGACCAGTTGGTGCCGATGAGCTTTGACGCCTCGCTTGCCACCTCGGGCATTGCCGCTGTCAGCGTCACCGACGCCCTGGCTGACAAACTCCTGAAGCCCGCCGGCAAGACGCTCAAGGAGCTCCAGGACAAGCTAGACACCGGGGATCTCATGGGTGGCATCGAGTGTGGGAAGCTGGCGGTTTCCGCGAAGATCGACATCCGGCAGGAGAAGAAGACCGGCCGCAACGTGCTGGGCGTTCTGCCAGCCCGGGACAAGCCGGATCCTCATGTCGCCCCGCTCATCGTCTGTGCGCACATCGACCACCTTGGCAACAAGGGCGGAGGCAACTCCCGGGCCAAGGGGGATGACCTCAACAAGATCCATCATGGCGCGGATGACAACGCCAGCGGCGTCGCCGGCGTCATTGAGATCGCCCAGTATCTTGCCGACCAGAAGAGGCAGGGAAAAATCAAGCTGACCCGGGATGTGATCTTCGCCGCCTGGAGCGGCGAGGAGCTCGGACTGCTCGGCAGCAATCATTTCGTGGAATCCCTGGCGAAGATGTTCCGCGGGGATCCCAATGGCAAGCTGACCGGCATGTTTGCCGCCTGCCTGAACATGGACATGATCGGCCGGTTCCAGAAGACGCTGGTGCTGCAGGGCGTTGGATCAAGCTCCTGGTGGGCGAGGGAGATTGAAAAGCGCAACGCGCCGATCGGGCTGCCGGTGACGACGCAGAACGACGCCCATCTTCCCACGGACAGCACGACCTTCTACCTGCGCGGCATTCCGACCCTGAACGCCTTCACCGGCAGCCATGCGGACTATCATCTGCCCAGCGACACGGCGGAAAAGATCGATTACGAAAACGCCGCGAAGATCGCCAGGCTCATGGGTCTCATCGCCCGCAGCATCGCCACGGCGGACAGCAATCCGGATTATGTTGCGATGGAGGCTCCCAAAAGCCAGGGCAGCCGTGGCGGCCTGAGGGCCTATCTGGGCACGATTCCGGATTATGCCCAGGGTGACACCAAGGGGGTGAAGCTCAGCGGCGTGTCGCCGATCGGCCCGGCTGCGAAGGCCGGGGTCAAGGGCGGCGATGTCATCATCAAGCTCAGCGGCAAGGACGTGCTGAACATCTATGATTACACCAGTCTGATGGGTGAGCTGAAGATCGGCCAGGAGACCACCATCACCGTGCTGCGCGAAGGCAGCGAGCTGACCTTGAAGCTGACGCCCGGCTCCAGGGAGTGACACAGGCCTGCGGCCCGCCGGATCAAGGTGCGGGCGCGTCCCAAATGGCGACACCCATGTGGTAGCGCTGGTGGTTTTCGCTTGCCTTCGAGTACCAGGCGGTCACGAGACGGCCATCGGCACGTTGAACCGTGCTCGGATAGCCGCAATCCGAGTTCAGCGTGTGCGCGATGCGCAGCGGTTCGCCCCAGGTCCGGCCTTCATCCGCCGTCAGCCTGGCCAGCACTCCGAACTGATCCTTGATCCGGCTGCCATGGGAAAGCAGGATGCGTCCGTCCTTGAGCCGCACGATGTGTCCGTTGATCTCATTCCTGGCGGTGACTCGCCGCGGCTCACCCCAGCTGACGCCGTCGTCTTCGGAGATGAAGATGTCCATGCCGGTCTCCCTGGCTGCTGCCATCCAGCGCCTGCCTCCCAGGTGCAGGATGGTGGTCTCGTTGCCTGTGGGATGAATGATGCCGGTCCGGCTCCAGGTCGCGCCGTCGTCGTCGCTGCGGAAATGCCAGGATCGGTAGCCCTTGGTTTTCGTGCCCTTGGCGGGATCGGTGAATTCGCCGCCATAACAAGAAACGTGGAGGGAGCCGTCATCACCCTGCTTGATGTCGCCAAAGGGAATGTAGTTCGTCCATCCGGCGTCGGGGGCTGGAAACTTCTTCAGCTGCGTCCAGGTCCTGCCTCCGTCGGCGCTGCGGCAGATCCACAGGGGCAGGATGTCATCGCGGAAGGCGGCCTGCTTCGGCCGCTGCGGCTGCTTCACATCCGTCCAGCCGGAACAGAGCACCAGAAGGTCGCAGTTTTTCGCCAGCCCTGCGGCGTGGTTCATCCGGTTCGTGTGCGGCTCATTCGGCGCGGGGATGCCGCGCTTCTCCCAGAATTCGCCCTGGGCGCTGTTCCAGCATTCCACGGCGCCCTCCATCTGGCCATGGCTCGGCCTGCCAAAAAGCGTGGCATTGATGCTGCCGTCAGGCAGCAGGGTGAGGGCGGGCCAGGCGCAGACGTTGTCGATGGCGACAAGGCGGGTTGTTTCCCCGGCCGGGAGGGCCGCATGAACGGCGAGGAGGAGGATGAGGGCCAGTCGTTTCATGGCTTGGAATCGGGATGGCTGTTGCTGCTGCGAGGAAGGCTCAGTCGGCAAACCGCAGGGCATAGAGGTCCGCATCCTTCATCTGGACGCGCAGGCGCACAGCGCCGCCGCCAAGCCCGGTGGTGTCCAGGACCGCCGTCTCGAATTCATCCCCGAAGATCTCAGCGGATTTTGCAAGGACCTTGCCCTGGTCGTCGATGGCCTCGATTTTGATGAAGCCCGTTGCGGAGGTGGCGAAGTTGAGTCGCAGCTTGTTCCCCGAAACCTTCAGGGGATGGGTGGTGAACTCTCCGCCCCTGGCGTCGGCATGCATGGAGGCGAAGCCCTGCTTGCGCACGGTCAGCCGACGGATGCGATGGTCGGGATGACGGTAGTGCTCGCTGATGTAGAGCGACCACTCGGTGTCGCTGGATTCATAGATGCCGCAGGCGGTCATGTTGCTGCGTTCGGTCCAGTTCTTGAGGTCGGGCCCGGGCCGCACCCAGGCTTCGAGGAAGGGGCGGTCCCAGTGGGTGCCGTCACGGCTGGACATGAAGACGGCGTCGCTCACGCCCGGTCCGCCCGCATGGCCGGGAACCTTGACGCGGCTGGTGGCGAAGCGCTTGGGGAAGGACAGGAAAAGATGCGGGGCGGTGGGGCAGGGGACGGTGGCGCTGGTGTAGAAATGCTCCGCGGGAACATCCTTCGCGTAGGTGTGCGGGACGCCGTCACTCCAGGTCAGGAAGTCCGCCGAGGTCATGCTCTGGATGGCGCGCACCTTGTTGGAGAATATCCGGCTGTAGCTGGCATAGCGGCTTCTTGTGGAATCCCAGAAGGCGAGGTTCTGCGAATCAAAGGCTCCCTTGGTGATCACCGGCTCCGTCTTCATCTTTTTCCAATGAACGCCGTCGGGTGACACAAAGGCGTACAGGCCGCCCGGAGTCTCCCCCTGATGCCAGTTCTTGCCGGGCAGCTTGACGCCGCCCAGGGCCTTGTAACGCTCCTCCGGCCTGACGCTGGGATTGCTGTCCAGAAACGGGGCGAAGTTATGCGACTCGACACCGCGCCAGACGACGTTGTTGTCCTTGCTGCCGCCGGCCTCGATCAGGCCGAGCTTCGGCCGGGTGAAATGGATGCCGTCCTCACTTTCCACAAAGCAGGTCACCTGGGCGTCGCTGTGGTCGCTGCCGCCCGCAGAGCCACGGTAGTACAGGCGCACCTTCCGGCCGTCCTGGATGACTGAGAAGTAGCCGCAGGTCGGACCTTCCCAGGGCTTGTCCGTGGTCAGCACGACCTCACGCCTGACGGGTTCATGAAGCTTCAGCCCCAGCCCCTTTTGGGAGGCGACGAGAAATTCATCCACGAAAAGCTCCCATCGCGAACCGATGTCCAGCGGTTCGGCGGCCTGGGTGCCAAGGGAGAGGGCGAAGGCGGAGAGGAAGGTGGCGGCTTTCATGGCGTGTCGATTTGAAACGCAGGAGGGGATGGCAAACCAACTTTGCACCGCTGGTCCTTCGAGCGGACCACGGCTCCATCAGGTGCCGTCTCCGTCCGCCGCCACCTCGAGATCCGAGAACAGCACGCACCAGTTCCAGAGCGGGTAGGGCTTTCCCGCCCGTCTGCCGTAAGAGGCGTCACCGAACGAGTGAACGGAGGCCTCAGGGTCGGAGTCACGCAGGTTGCCGTAGCTGAAGGAGCGCTGGGCGGTGACGGTCTGGCCCTTCTCGAAACGGGTGGCATTGCGAAGCTCCCTGGGGTCGTGTTGCAGCAACGTCCGCCCGCCGTCCTCACGAACGGAGCGGATGACGACGCGCGCGGACGCCCCCGTCAGGCTGGTGACCAGAAACGCACCTTCGTTGATCAGCGGGCGCAGTCGGTCCGCCAGGATGCCCTCCAGGATCATTTCCTCCTGGTCACCTCCTGCCTTCTGCAGGTCAACGATGCTGCCGAGCGCCATGGCAAAGGGGTGCCCGTAGCTGAGCCTGCATGTTTCTTTTTCAGGAAGCGGGGCCGCAAGCTGGATGCGAATGCTTTTGGGGCTGCTGACCGTGACGGAGCTGAGCGCCAGCGTCCGCCCTTTGCCATCATGCAGACGGAAACCAGCCAGCGAGGTGAAGCCTGTGGCGGTGGCGATTTCCTGGCGGGCCAGGAAATCCGTGTCGATCACCAGTGGAGGGCGGGGCACCGTGAACTCAACCTCCAGGGCGTCGCGTGACGTCACGAGCCTGGCCTTGCGCGGTCGCAGCGGCTGCCATGCCTCACCTTCATCCAGGACGCGATGCATGACCTTGCCCACCTGCTCGCCCCACCAGCGTTCTCCATCAGCGGAGAGATGGATCGGGTCGCCATGGCGATCCGGAGGATAGCGGCTGTGGATGGCGCTTGTCACGGCATAGTGCGGCCCCACAAGATGGATGTGGGGATCCTGGTCCGCCGCCATGAGCTGCGCCTCCCCCGCCGGTCCCAGCGTCTGGTAGGTGAACATCGGCAGGGCATCCTGCTGCCCTGTGATCGCCCCAAGGTCCGCTGACCATGCTTTTCGATAGGCGATGAGCTGGTCGCGGTACCAGGCAAGGCCCTGCTGACGCGGCAGTTCCCTGTCCCAGCGGCTCGGCATGATGCCTCCCGCCGCGCCGCCATTGCCCTCGCCCTGCATCCAGTAGAGAGCCTCGATGCGGAACGCCTTTCCGGCCGCACCTGCCTGCTGCACCGCGCGCCTTGCGTCATCGAGGCTGGTCCGGTAGTAGCCGCCGCCGTGCCGCCGTGATGGCGGCGTGCGTTCATCCGTGGAGAGGTCCGCGCTGGACAGCTCCTGAATCTGCCTGCCGCCCTGTCCCGCGCAGGCCACGAGGAAGCGTGGCGGCTCCGCGGCGGATGGTGTCCGGTCCAATTTCCTCCGTGCGGCCCGCCAGTGGTCCGCCATGCCATTGGCCGCAGTTTCGCCCAGGCCGCCGTTTGCCTGGGCGTGAAGTGGCACAAGCCGGAAAGATTCGCTGGAGCGCTTTTCAGGAGCTGCCGGATGCTCCTGGGGCAGCCATGTTCGCACGCCGCGTTGAAACATGAGATTGCCCCGGCCCGTGTCCGCAGGCGTCACCAGCGGCAGGGACTCGGAGCCGTCGCACAACGACTGTCCCATCATCCAGATGCCCGAGACGGTGGCCGCCGGATCAGCGGCGTGAAGCGGCAGGGCGAAGACGAAGAGCCAGGGCAGACGGGGCATGGGTGAGGAGGTGAAATGAAGCATGGCTGGCAGGCTGGCGGGTGGTCACGGGCTGAGGCCCGGGAGCTCTTTGAGAAGCTGTTCCTGCATGGTTGTTGCCGGCCGTCCGTCAAAAGGGTGGTGCACCTCACACTTCACTCCGAGAGGCTTCAGGGTGTCCTGGAGCATCAGGCCAAGCACGGCGCTGTGGGTGGGATCCGGCTGCGGCTCGCCCTTGACCGGCGATCTGTTCTCCTTGGTCGTGAGAACCCATGCGGGGGGATCGTCGGCGCTGGCATGGGAGATCGGGGACCACTCGCGCAGGTCGGCAAGGTGGCGCCCGCGGCTGGCAAGGAAGGTGGCGAAGGCCTCCCGGCGTGTCGCGCCCGAATAACCAAAGGCATGACCACCATACTCGCTGTTCGGGATCCATTCGACGAGCTGCCGTGGGTCCAGCGAAGGCTGGGGCGCCTTGGTGACGGTGAACCGGACGCGTGTGGACTCATGGGCGACTGGATCCGCCGACTTCGGGTCAGCCATGTCATCATGCATGGCCAGCCAGAGGCTGGAGCAGCCGCCGGCGCTGACGCCACAGGCGGCGATGCGGGCCTTGTCCAGGTTCCATTCCGCAGCCCTGGAACGCAGGAACTGCAGGGCGCGGGCGGCGTCCAGCAGCGGCCATTGCAGGGGGGGCGAAACGCCGGCGGCATTCGCATCCGCCAGGAAGCGGTAGTTGATGGAGGCCACGGACATGCCCGCATCGAGAAATGCGCGCACGTCCAGATGCTGGTGAATGTCGGTCTTGTCCTGGGCGCCCCAGCCGCCGCCATGAATGTAGAAGACGACAGGTGAGGGGCTTGCGGACCTTGCCAGCCACACGTCCAGCGTCTGGCGGAAATGCGTTCCATAAGGCACGTCCACATGGGTGGCGGGCGTGGCGTCAGCCCTGTCGGTGGCGCTGGCCCTGCGCACCTCCGCCGGGGGCATCCAGCCGTTGCGGCGTTCTTCACCGGGATCGTAGGCGCAGGTGATGAAGTAGAGTCCCTCAGGCACAAGTTTCGAGGGCGGAACGTTCACCTGCACCTGGGTGAATCCGTCGGCGAACCAGCTATGATAACCATCCGCGCCGTCCTGCCGAAGCGGGGTGCCGTTGAGGCGGACGTCCAGCCTGGCCGGCGACCGGTAGGGAAGCCGCATCCGGAAACCGATGCCCTGAGTGATCCTGGAATCCGCCGAGGATGCGAGAAGTTGTTCGTCGGTCAGATCCATGGCGACCTTGATCTCGGGACCTGCCTTGATGAAGGCCTGGACGGCCTCTGGGAACCGCTTTTCGGCCACGGCCCTCCTGGCGGCGGCCGTGGTTGCTACGACAAAGGTTTCACGCCCGACGGTCTGCGGGTAGAGGAAGCCGAGCGCGAAGTCGGCCTGCCGGTTCCAGAGTTCGACTCGGCTGGCGCGCCGTTCCCTGGCGTTGCGGCCGCAGGCCGTGACGAAATGGCCGACGAAATGCCGCATCCGGTTCACGGGATAACCAGAGGTGCTTTCATCCTGCCAGACGCCGTTGCCGATCTTCATCAGCCCCTTCATGCGGGCCACCAGGCTCTGCTCCCAGGCCACCTCCTGGGTGATGATCATGGTGTGAAACCTGGCGTAAGCATAATGGGCGGAGTAGAACAGCGGCATGCCATGCCAGAGCTTGCGGCCCAGCGGGGCAAGCTCTGGCCCCCAGAAGGTGCGCTGCGCGTCCGCCTCGAACCGGTCCGACGGAAATCCCGCCTCCCTGCCTGCGTCGATCATGGCCTCGGTCACGCGCCAGTCCCAGGGCCGCAGGGCGTAGTTCGAATAAGCGCCGCCCGTCACCTCCGTCATGATCTGACCCTGGTACATGCGACGCGTGCCGAGCTGGTTCGGTGCGTATTCCTGCAGGCCGGTGCCATGGAGATCCACATGCACCTCCGGCTGATGTTCGTCGATCACGGAGAGCACGGCGGCGAGTTCCGGGGCATCCCCGGGCTTGGTCAGCGTGAGGTTTTTCACATCCCACAGCTTGCCGATGCGTGCTGAGCCCGTGTAGGGATCGACGCCGTGTTCGTTGCGAAAGCGGTCGGTGTAGAACATGGCGAGCGGGTTCACGCAGGGCATGATGAGCAGGATCTGCCGGCGGCGGGTTTCGACCGCCAGCGGGTCGTCGCCAAGGCACCATTCGGCAAAGGCCATGGCCCCTGAGGTGCCCGTTCGTTCAGGGCCGCTGTGCAGGGTCGTCACCAGGCAGACCTGCTTGTCCTCCGGACTGACGGAGGAGTCGGTGATCTTCAGCAGGTAGACCGGCATGTTCCGGCCGCTCATGCCGCGTGATTCCAAGGTCACCAGTTTGGGATGGGTTTTGCGCCAGTGGACCAGCGTTCCCGAATACTCCTCCCAGGTCAGCCGGTGCAGGGGCGGGTGCTTTTCCTGGGCGCCTGCCAGAAGCGGAGCCAGGATGAGGAGGCAGGTGAGGAGGCAGGTGAGGAGCCGGTTCATGCAGGAAGGCATGTGCAGTCAACGCCAGGATTCCTGGTGATGATGCTGGTTTAGCAAAAAGACCAGAGGCTCGCGCCGGTTTCAAAGTCCGGGCGGATGCCTGGCCACATAGCCCTTGATGGGCCGGGAGCGAGTGGACCATTTGGGCCCTTCGTTTTCACCGTTGTAACCGGTGTCCAGGCGCAGTCCTGCCACGACAATGAAGGCGTGGCCGCTTTTTGCATAAACCGTGATGTATCTGCCCGGGCCGCGCGTGCCATAGCTGCGCAGGCCGCCGGAGGTGGCTGGCGACTTGATGAGCCCGGCGCCGTGCAGGGCGTAGGAGACCGTTCCCGAGCAGTCGTAGCCGCTGTCATGAAAGCTGCGGTGTCCGCCTCCATACTTGTAGGGCTTTCCTGCGATGCGGTTGCCGGCGCTGATGACCTCCATGACCTGCCTGGGAAGACCTGCAGGCGGCACGGCCCTGCCGTTGACGATGACCGCCGTCCTGCCGCTGTGATACTCGTATTCCCAGCGCCTCGGTGAGGAGCAGGACGCGAGGAGCAGCAGGAAAAGCGGCAGCAGCAGGCCGGACAGTCTGCGGGGGGAGGGCATTCCGGATGCTATGCGGATGACCGGGTCGGGTTCAAGGGCGGTTTTGACCCGGTGAAGCGGCGTTTGACGCGTCCCCTCCGCACGCTAGATGCATGGGCATGTCCCGCATTGGCACCCCGCTTTCCTCCTCCGCCACCAAAGTCATGCTTCTCGGCTCCGGCGAGCTCGGGAAGGAGGTGGTGATCGAACTCCAGCGCCTCGGCTGCGAGGTCATTGCCGTGGACCGCTACGCGAACGCGCCCGCCATGCAGGTGGCGCACCGCAGCCATGTCATCACGATGCTTGATGGAGACGCCCTGCGCCGCATCATCGAGGCGGAGAAGCCGAACTACATCGTGCCGGAGATCGAGGCGATCGCGACCGACACCCTGATCGAGCTTGAGCAGGAAGGCTACACCATCGTGCCGACGGCGCGTGCCGCCAAGCTGACCATGAACCGCGAGGGCATCCGTCGTCTTGCGGCCGAGGAGCTTGGTTTGAAGACCTCGCCCTATGTCTTCGCCAGCACCGAGGAGGAGTTTCGTGCCGCGATTGCCAAGATCGGCATGCCCTGCGTGGTGAAGCCGATCATGTCCTCCAGCGGCAAGGGGCAAAGCGTGGTGAAGACCGAGGCTGACATCTCCTATTCATGGCAGTACGCCCAGGAGGGCGGACGTGCGGGCAAGGGCAAGGTGATTGTCGAGGGCTTCGTCGAGTTTGACTATGAGATCACCATGCTGACGGTCAGGCACATCGGCGGCACCAGCTTCTGCGCCCCGGTCGGCCACACGCAGATCAAGGGTGACTACCGCGAGTCCTGGCAGCCGCATCCCATGTCACACAAGGCCCTGGAGGCGGCGGAGCACATGGCAGGCGCCATCACCGGGGCGCTGGGCGGGCGCGGCCTGTTTGGCGTCGAGATGTTCATCAAGGGCGACGACGTGATTTTCAGCGAGGTGTCGCCGCGTCCACATGACACGGGGCTTGTCACTTTGATCTCCCAGGACCTGAGCGAGTTCGCCCTGCATGTGCGTGCCATCCTCGGCCTGCCGATTCCCAACATTCACCAGCATGGTCCGAGCGCGAGCTGTGCGGTGCTGGTCGAGGGTGAATCCAGCAGCGTTCAATTTGGTTCGCTGGACCAGGTGCTTGCCGAGCCGGACACGCAGGTGCGGCTTTTCGGCAAGCCGACGGTCAGCGGCCAGCGGCGCATGGCGGTGACGCTGGCACGGGCGGAAAACATCAACACGGCGCGAGCCAGGGCCCATCGTGCGGCCCAGGCCATGGAGATCAAGCTGTGAGACGCGTCCTCAGGCGGCGGACGCGCGTGCCTTCGTGACCATCTCCATGAACAGCCTCCTTTGCTCGGCCAGGGCGGCCACGCGGTCGCCGGGCTTAGTGCGCGCCTCCAGAAGCACCCAGCCGGCATAATCCGCCTCGACCAGAAGCCGGGCGAGTTCTGGATAGGGATAGCCGCCCTCGTTCACCTCGCGGATGTGCGTGGTGGCTCCGAGATAAGGCTGGACCTTGGCGAAGTTTTTGGCGATGCCCTCGCCCGCAAGATCCTGTTCGTTGGAGTTCCAGCAGACTCGTACGTTGTCCCTCGCCGCCACCTCCATGATGGTGCGGATGTGGCCGAGATCGCAGACGCCGCCATGGACCTCCAGGCGGATCTCCTGTCCAAAGCCAAGGGCGTGGTCGCCGAGGGTCGCAAGTGATTTGCCGATCTGCTCCAGGGTCTTCTCCACCGGCACCTCCTTGGGCAGGTTGTTCGGCTTCACCTTCACGCCGCTGCCGCCGATGTCATGGCTGAGCTTGATGTAGTCCCTGGCAAGGTCGATCTGCTTCTTCACCTCGGCCGCGTCGGCGCTGTGAAACTCGCAGTTGGTGCCCATGCCAAGAACCTCGACCGGGGAGTCTTCAAAGCGTTTTCGCACCTCGGCACGTCCGGCGTCGGAAAGGGACGGTTCCACCTTGTGTGCGTGCTCGATGCGCAGTTCGACTCCCAGGACTTCGGAGGTCTCGCAGTTCTTGATGAGCGTCGGCAGGTCCCAGTCGGCGCCCCACATGTAGGTCACGAGGCCAAAATGGATGTTTTCCCCCTTGTAGCTGAGCTTGGCATCCTGGGCGATGAGCGGGGCGGCAAAGGCGGAACTCAGGGCGGTGGCGAGGAAGTGGCGGCGGTTGGACATGATGGTAGAAAACGCAGGGACTTGGTGCTTCCATGCACGAAGAAGGGCGGGGATGGAGCGGACGGCTGGTTCAGCGCGACTGAGCCTTCTGGACCTCCTGGAAGGGCGAGACCACGCCGAGGGTGCTTGGAATGAACTCGTCCGTGCGGAAGCAGCCTGCGGGCAGGCCTTCGGCGTTGATCAGGTTGGCGCCTTCCGGCCAGGCGGCCCAGGCATAGCGGACGCCGACGGGGTTGGGGACGGCGCTGCTGGAAACGACGATTTCGGAGCCTTCGATCTTGGCCTCCGCCCAGGCCCATTTTTGATCCTGTCCGGCGATCTGGAAATGCCTTGGCACGCCGCCGTCGCGGGTCTTCAGGCCGCCTCCGACATGATCGAATTGAACACGCACCCTGCCGTCTTCAACAACGGCGTTTCTGAACATGGGACCGCTGAACACGGTGTTGGTCCGGCCATAATCGTGGGCGAGTGCCCAGAGCGCCAGGCGGCGGCCGACCTCCTGCTTGTTCTTCGGGTGGATGTCCCTCTCCTCGCCGATGTCATTGGTGACGACTAGCCCGCAGCGGGGCAGGGTGACGGCGGTCAGGTGCTGCGCCTCCTGAAGCTCGGCCCAGGTGTCCTGCAGGCCGGGCTCCTTCGTCGCCGGCAGGCCGTTTCCAAAGGCGGCGAGCTGGACGATGTAGAAGCTGAACTCCGAGTTCCAGCGCGTGCGCCAGTCGTTGATCATGTTGGGCAGCAGCTCCTGGTACTGGAAGGCGCGCTTTTGGTTCGACTCGCCCTGGTACCACACGGCTCCCTGGATCGAATAGGGGATCAGGGGCGCGATCATTGCGTTGAACAGCACGGCCGGGTGATGCGGGGTTTTGTTAGGGTCATCCGGCGGGCGCGGCGCGGGCGGCGCCTTAGATTGTTTGTCGGCGGGAAGGCCGGCGTTGTCCTTTTTGGTCTTCTGGACCTGGGCCTGCCACTGGGCCTTGGCGACCTCGTATTTGGAGTTCTCCGCCGCAGCGTCCCAGCTCTGGCGGATGCCGTCCCAGTCGCTCAGCATCTGCGCGGCGCAGGGGCGTTCCTCCAGGGATTCACGGCTGGTCCAGGCCTCGATCCGGGTGCCGCCCCATGAGGTGTTGATGAGGCCCACGGGCACCTTCAGCACCTGGTGCAGGTGCCTGCCGAAGAAATAGCCCACGGCGGAAAACTGCCCGACGTTGCCAGGATTTGCCTCCTTCCAGGCACCCTTGATGTCATCGGCGGGAGACATCGCCGTGGCGCGTTCGACGTTGAACATGCGGATCTGGGGAAAGTTTGCGGCCTCGATCTCCTGCTGCGGATTCGCCGCCTGGCTGACCGTCCACTGCATGTTCGACTGGCCGGAGCAGATCCACACTTCGCCGATGAGCAGGTTCTTCAGGGAGATGTTGTTTTTACCGTTCACCTTCATCTCCTGGGGGCTGGCGTTGGCGGGCAGGGGATCGAGGATCACCCGCCATTTTCCGTCCAGGTCCGCGCGGGTCGCCCGGGTCTGGCCGGCGAACCGGACGCTGACATCCTCGTCGGGCGCGGCCCAGCCCCAAACGGAGAGCGGCTTGCCCTGCTGGAACACCAGCCCGTCGCTGAACAGGGCTGGCAGCCTGACGTCCGCGCGGGCGGACGAAAGGAACATGACAAGGGTCAGGCCAAGGCGGAGTCGGGCATTCATATCACGGAAGGTTGAACAAGAAGTGATACAAGCTTTTCCGGCGGCCTGCTCAAGCCGCATTCGTAACCCCGGAGCATTTTACCCTCTGTTCTGACTCGCAATCATGACAATGCCGGACTGGAGAGGCTGCTTTCCATGCGGACAGCCGCAGGACAGGGGTTCGAGCTGGCGTACTCTGGACTTCATGAACCGCCGCCGTTTTCTACAGGCCTCCGCCGCCCTGCTTCCCGTCGCCCTTCCCGCGCGTGCCGCCAATGCGGCGACGAGGATCATCGACA
Organism: Prosthecobacter sp.; assembly: GCA_044341745.1. GTDB lineage: Bacteria > Verrucomicrobiota > Verrucomicrobiia > Verrucomicrobiales > Verrucomicrobiaceae > Prosthecobacter. Next base: position 76,881 of record JBIIRD010000004.1, read on the forward strand.
CGCACACGCATTTTTATGATCCGACCCGGCCGGAAGGGGTTCCCTGGCCGGGCAAGGGCACGAAGCTTTACCGCAAGGTCATGCCGGCCGACTGGCGGGCGCTGGCCGAGCCGCATGGTGTGAAGGAGACGGTCATTGTCGAGGCCAGCCAGTGGGTGGAGGACAACCAGTGGATTCTTGACCTCGCGGCGCGGGAAAAATGCATTGTCGGCTTTGTCGGCAACCTGGACCCGACCTCGCCGGACTTTGCCGGGAACGTGAAGCGTTTTGCTGCCAATCCCGTGTTTCGCGGAGTGCGCTGGCGTGCCGACCTGGTGAGGATCGACGCCCACAAGGATGCGGCGCTGGCGGGTGCCAGGGTGCTGGCGGAGCACGGTCTTGAACTTGACCTGAACGGCGGCCCTGACCTGCTGCCTCATGCCTCGAAACTTGCGCAGGACGTGGCTGATCTGCGCATTGTCATCAATCACCTGGGAGGCAGCGGTGATCCGCAGTCGTTGCGCCCGGGCTGGAGGGAGGGAGTCTCGGAAATTGCCCGCAGGAAAAACGTCTGGATGAAGGTTTCCGCCCTGGTCGAGCAGGTGAAGTGCGAGGAGGGCAAGGCTCCCGGGGATGTCGGCTACTACCTGCCCATCCTGGATCATCTCTGGGAGAGCTTCGGCCCCGACCGCCTCATTTATGGCAGCAACTGGCCGGTGAGTGATCGCGGTGCGTCGTATGAGGTCGTGTTCAAGCTGGTGAGCGAGTACTTCAATGGCAAGGGAGCCGAAGCCTGTGAGAAGTACTTCTGGAAGAACTCCCACGACGCCTATCAATGGATTGAACGGAAGTGAGGCCGTCCAGGGGCGTCACGAGGCGGGCGGGGTGCGTTTCCGGTGCTTCCGGACCATGCCCATCTGCTTGAGCTTCCGCTGCAGGCTCCGGCGGCTCATGTTGAGCATTTCAGCCGCCTCGCTCCGGTTGTTGCCGGCGCGTTCGAGGGCCTCGATGATGAGCTGCTTTTCCACCTCATGGATGTCCAGCGGCGCTTTTTCCGGCTGTGCTGTTCCCGGGGGGGCGGACTTGTCCGTCGTGACGGCGGTCGTGCGCCAGCCAAGCCCGCCGGGACGGGTCAGGTAGCCGGGCAGGTGCTTGGCCGTCACCCGGCTGCTGTTGCACATGACCACTCCGTGTTCGATGGCGGCGCGAAGCTCCCGGACGTTGCCCGGCCAGTCGTAGTTCATCAGCACGGGCAGGGCATCCTCGCCGAGCGGTTTGTAGGTCTTGCCATTGGCCGTGGCGAGCTCCTTGAGGAAATGGTCGGCGAGCACGGGGATGTCGCCCTTGCGGGTACGCAGCGGCGGCATGTGGATGGTGACCACACGCAGCCGCCAGTAGAGATCCTCGCGAAACTTACCCTCCTCGACCATCCTGGCCAGGTCCTTGTTGGTGGCGGCGATGACGCGCACGTCCACCTTGATCGGCTTCGCGCCGCCCACCCGTTCAATCGTTTGTTCGCCGAGGGCGCGCAGCAGCTTGACCTGGGTGTTGGCATCGATCTCGCCGATCTCATCCAGGAACAACGTGCCGCCGTCAGCCAGTTCGAAACGCCCGATGCGGCGCTCCTGGGCGCCGGTGAAAGCTCCCTTTTCATGGCCGAACAGCTCGCTCTCCAGGATCTGCGGGGAGAGCGCGGCACAATGCACGGTCACCATCCTGGCCTTCGGCCGGCCGCTCAGGTTGTGGACGGCTCGGGCGACCAGCTCCTTGCCGGTGCCGCTTTCGCCTTCAATGAGGACGGTCGCCCGGGTGGGCGCCACCTGAGTGATCGTCTCAAGGATCGGCTTTAGGGCGTCGGCCTGGCCAAGGATGCCCTCGAGGCTGAATTTCTGCTCGACCTGCTGCTTCAGAACCTTGTTCTCCTGCTCCAGGCTGCGGCTGCGAAGGGCGCGTTTCACCAGCAGCTCGACCTCGTCCAGGTTCAGCGGCTTGGTGACAAAATGGTAGGCGCCTCGCCGCATGGCCTCGACGGCGGTGTCCACGCTGCCATAGGCGGTCATCATGATGCAGACGGGTGGGCGCGGCATTGCCAGGGCCTGGTCGAGCAGTTTCATGCCGTCGTCCTCGCCCAGGCGCAGGTCGGTCAGCATGACATCGACCGGGTCGTTGCGCAGGTATTCGAGGGCCTCTGCGGCATTGGAGGCCACATAGCAGTCGAACTCATCCTCCAACGACAGACGCAGTCCGTCGCGGGTGTGCTTTTCGTCATCGACGATCAGAACGGTGGCTGGTTCGGTCATAAATCCCAAGGTTGCGAACAAAATGCCAACTCGGCAGTTTGCAAAGCCTGAGCTTCATGAAAAAAAGCCCACTTGGCGCATTTGAAGGTGCCTGGTTGCCAGCATTGGCACAATCTCCCTGTGACAGCTGGGGGCTTCTTGCTGCGTTCTTTTCCCCAAACCACCATGCCCATCACGTTTCCTCCCATCTCCCGTCGTCAATGGCTCAAAGGCAGCCTTGCCGCTGCATTCGCCCCCCGGCTGGCCTCTGCCCGTGGTGACACGGACGGTGAGTTGTGGGTGTTGTTTTCCGACACTCATATCGCGGCGGACACGAAGCTGGAGGTGCGAGGTGCGGTCATGGCGGAAAACCTCAGCCGCTGCGTGAACCAGGTGCTGGGCATCGGCCAGAAGCCCTTTGGCGTGCTGGTGAACGGCGACTGTGCCTACCTGGACGGACAGCAGACAGACTACGACGCCTTTGTGAAGCTGATCGAGCCCCTGCGTGAGTCGGCCATCCAGGTCCACTGCACCCTGGGCAATCACGATGACCGCAAGCATTTCATCGGCGCCATGACCAGCCCGCAGGACCCTCGTCCGGTGGAGGGCAAGCATGTGGAACTGCTCAGTTCCGCCACGATGAACTGGGTGCTGCTGGACACGCTTCATGAGGTCAACAAGACGCCGGGTGAGCTGGGGGAGCTGCAACGCGGCTGGCTGGACCGCACGCTCGCCTCCTGCCCGGAGCGCCCGACGGTGGTCATGGCCCATCACAACCCCCAGGCGCCGCTTCCTGCCGATGGCAAGCCCACGGGCATGATGGACAGCAGCGCCATGTTTGAGGTGCTGGGCAGACATAAAAAGGTCAAGGCCTTCGTCTATGGTCACACCCACACCTGGGAGCACAAGGTGCACGAGGCCACTGGCATCCATCTGATCAACCTGCCGCCCGTGGCCTACATCTTCTCCAAGGACCGTCCCAACGGCTGGGTGTCCGCCCGGGCGACCCGGGAAAAGCTCACCCTGGAACTGCGCGCCCTCAACCCCGCCCATGACCAGCACGGCCAGAAGGTCGAGATTGTCTGGGGGTGACGCAGATCCCTGTTAGACGCATGGAACAGGATCCGCAGATGTCGCAGATGAACTTGTAGAGCATTTTACGGATGCTCGGGCTCACCAACCGCCGCGGACGTTCCATTTTTCCATGAGGTCGGGGGACAGCTCGGTGATGAAGCGGCTGGGCTTCATGAGGATGTCGCCGTCGCGGGCCTGGTGGTTGACCACGGGGTAGCAGAGATAGAGCTCATCCTTGGCGCGGGTGACGGTGACATAGAAGAGGCGGCGTTCCTCCTCGATGCCGAGGTCGCTTTCCTCCACGGCTCGGGCATGCGGGAACATGCCGTCGGCCAGCCAGATGGCGAAGACGGTGTGCCATTCCAGGCCCTTGGCCTGATGGGCGGTGGTGAGGGTCACGGCCTCCTTGTCCTGCTGCGGGTCGGGGTTGTCACCGGTGTCCACGCCGCTGAGCAGGCTGAGCTGGCTGAGGAATTCCAGCGGATCGGTGAAGCGGCTGGAGTAGTTGCTGAGCTGCTCCAGGTCCTGTTCGCGCTGGTCGGCGTTCTTGAACTTGGCGCGCATGTAGTCCTGATAAACGCCTTCATAGATGCTGCGGATCATCTCCGGCGGCGTGGCGGTTTTGCCATCGACGATAAGTTCATCGAGCGTGTAGGCAAGCTGGTCCCAGGTCTCGCGTGCCTTCTTGGGCACGCCCATGGGGATGAGCAGGTCGCTGAACTTTCCAGGCATCACCTCGGCCGATGCGGCCTCGGTCTTCAGCCAGGAGGCCCAAAGCTTGTTTGCGCTGGCGCCGCCGACACCTGGGAGCAGCTTGACCATGCGCATGAAGCTGACCTCGTCCCGGCGGTTGACGGCGAACTTCATGAAGGCGGCGACGTCCTTGACATGGGCCTGCTCAAAGAAGCGCAGGCCGCTGGTGATCTGGAAGGGGATGCCGCGGCTGGTGAGCTCCATCTGCAGCTCCATGCTGTGGAAGTGCGCGCGGTAGAGGATGGCGATGTCGTCAAGGGACACGCCGTCCTCGTCCTGAAGCTCCAGGATGCGCTGGGCCACGAATGCGGCCTGGGCGCTGCCGCTGTCGAGGGGCACATAGGCGGGCAGCATGTCCCTGCCGGTGCGCGAGGCCTGGAGGCTCTTGCGGATCTGGGCGCGGTTGTGGCCGATGCTGGCGTTGGCCAGGTTCAGCACCTCGGGCACGCTGCGGTAGTTGACCTCGATCTTGAAAACGCGGGCCTTCGGCCAGTGCTCGTGGAAGTTGAGGATGTTGGAGACGTCGGCACCTCGCCAGGAATAGATGCTCTGTGCGTCGTCACCGACGACCATCAGGTTGCCATCCGGACCGGTGAGCATCTCGATGAACTCGCACTGGAGGCGGTTGGTGTCCTGGTATTCGTCCACGAGCACAAACTCGAACTGGCGCTGGTAGCGTTCGAGCAGGTCGGGGTGCTCCCTGAGCAGGCGCACGGACTGCGTCAGCAGGTCGTCGAAATCCATGCAGTTGGTCTCCACCTTCTTCTCCTGGTAGAGTTTGCGGATGCGGCGCACGGGATCGATGATCTTGTCGAAGTAGGGATAGCGGCTGGTGATGACCTCCTCAAGGGACGCGCAGGTGTTGTCGGCCATCGAGAAGATGTCGCCGAGCACCTCGGCCTTGGGAAAGCGGAAGCCGGTGGTGTCGATGCCGCTGCCGGAGACCACGGTTTCGAGCAGGTCCTTCTGATCCTCGCGGTCCATGATGGAGAAGCCCTTGCGGTAGCCGAGGCGCTCGGCGTTCCAGCGCAGGAACTTGTTGCCGATGCTGTGGAAGGTGCCGCCCCAGAGGCGTGCGGTGTCGGATTCGACGAGCAGGCCGACGCGTTCCAGCATCTCCCTCGCCGCCTTGTTGGTGAAGGTCAGGAGCAGGATTTGTTCGGGCAGGACGCCGTTGTCGAGCAGCCAGGCGACACGGTAGGTGAGGGTGCGGGTCTTGCCGGAGCCGGCCCCGGCGATGACCAGCGTCTGCCCCGGCGGGGCGGTGACGGCGGCATGCTGCTGCTCATTGAGCTCCGCCTTGTAGTCGATGCGCGGGGCCGGGGCGTGGGCGGGGTGCAGCTTGTATTCGCGTGGCATGGAGGCTGGAAAGGATGGGGCGGGGAGAGCGGGGGCTTTGCTTTGACAAAGAAAAGGGCCAGGAGTGCGGCTGGCACGCTCCTGGCCCCAAATCATTGCTGGAAGGCTGCCCGGCCTGCGGCTTACAGCTTCGCCAGGGCGTCGTCCAGCGCCGCGATGAGGGCGGTGATGCTGGTGTCGGACTCGTCGCCCATGTTGCTGACGCGGAAGGTCTTGCCCTTCAGCTTGCCGTAGCCGCCGTCGATGATGAGGCTGTGGTCCTTCTTCAGGTTGGCGATGAAGGCGGCGACGTCGATGTTCCGGTTGTTCGCCACGCAGGTGAGCGACCTGGAGCGGTAGCCCTCGGGGGCGAAGAACTCGAAGCCGTTGCGGCGCACCCAGGCGTGGACCATGTCGTTGAGGCGGGCATGGCGGGCGTAGCGGTTTTCCAGACCCTCGGCGAACATCTTCTTCAGCTGGTGGCGCAGGCCGTAGATCAGGCTGATGCAGGGCGTGGAGGGTGTCATGCTCTTCTCGCCGTTGGCCTTGAACTCGAGGAAGTCGAAGTAGTAGCCGCGGTCGTTGACGGTGGCGGCGCGGGCCATGGCGGCCTCGGAGGCGGTGAAGAGGGCCAGGCCGGGAGGCAGGGCGAAGGCCTTCTGCGAGCCGGTGAGGAGCACGTCGAGGCCGAGTTCGTCAAAGTTCACCGGCACGGTGGTGAAGCCGGAGACGCTGTCCGTGATGAACATGACGTCGGGATACTTGCTCTTGAGGGCGGCGATTTCCGCGATGGGGCTGAGCACGCCTGTGGAGGTCTCGTTGTGGATGAAGGTGACGGCGTCGAACTCACCCGTGGCGAGGCGCTTGTCGATTTCCGCGGCGAGGATGGGCTGGCCCCATTCGACCTGGTAGGCCTCGGCTTCCTTGCCGCAGCGCTTCGAGACGTCGAGCCATTTGTCCGAGAAGGCGCCGTTGCAGCAGTTGAGCACCTTTTTCTTCACGAGGTTGCGGATGGAGCCCTCCATGACACCCCAGGCTGAGGAGGTGCTGAGGAAGACCTGCTGCCTCGTGCCGAACAAGGTTTGCAGCATCGGCTGGATCTCCGCGTAGAGGTCCTGGAAACCCTTGCCACGATGGCCGATCATCGGCTGGGTCATGGCTTGATAGGTGTCGGGGCTGACCTCGACGGGACCGGGGATGTAGAGTTTGACGTGGCTCATTGGGGGTGAAAAGGGAGGCGGAGAGTAGGGGAAGAATACGCTCTGGCAAGGGCGCAGGCTGCCTTTCCTGGAGCTTCGGCAGAATCAGGCCTTGGCACGGCGGCTGAAGAGTCCGTAGCGCGGGCTGAAAATGTAGGCCAGCAGGAACAGGCTGCCGAGGACCAGGATGATGGTCGAGCTGACCGACCAGCCGAGCGGATAGCTGATGAAGAAGGCCGCGACCGAGCCCAGGCCGCCGATGATGCCGCCGCCCCAGAAGAGGGTGCGGGCATTGTTGGTCAGCAGGTAAACCGTGGCGGCGGGGGCGACCATGAGGCCGACGCTGAGGATGCAGCCCACGGCCTGGAGCGAGGAGATGAGCACCAGGATGGTGATGCCGAAGGTGGCATAGTTGAGGAAGCGCACGGGCACGCCCAGGCTGGCGGCGATGTTCGGCTCGAAGAGGTAGATGAGCAGGGGGCGCTGCAGGGCGGTCAGGGCCAGCACGGCCACCACGCTGATGCCAAAGGCGATCCACAGGTCGCTGTCGGCCATGCCGACGATGCTGCCAAACAGCCATTCATCGAGCTTCTGGCGCACGTTCAGCTGGGTCAGGATCAGGTAGCCGCCGGCAAAGGCGGTCGTGTAGAGGATGCCCATCGAGGTGTCCTGGTCGAGACGGGAGGTGCGGGACAGGAAGATGGAACCCAGGCCGACGATCATGGCGGCAAAGATGGCCCCGGCCAGGGCGCTCCACTGGGTCAGGCCGACCATCAGCACCGCCAGCGCGATGCCGGGAAGGAGGGCATGGGAGAGCGTGCCGATTTTCAGGGCGGACTTGCGCAGCACGACGAAGGCGCTGACGAAGCCATTGGCGAAACCGATCATGAGACAGGCCAGCAGGGCGCGTTTGGCGATGGGTTCGGCCAGGAAATCGGAGAGGGAGGGTAGGTCCTGGGGCATGGCGTGCGTCAGATTCCGTAGGCGGCGTTGAGGTTCTCCGTGGTGAATTCTGTCTCCACGGGACCGAAGGCGATCTGGATCTTCCGGATCAGCAGGACGTCATCGTAGTAGCCCTTCACGGTCTGCAGGTCATGATGGCTGGCGATGAGAAGGCGCCCTTCGGCGGTGAGTTCCTTGAAGAGGCGGCTGAGGTTTTCCTGGGCGGGTTTGTCGAGGCCGGTGAAGGGTTCGTCGAGGAGAAGCACATGGGCTTCCTGCGCCAGGGCCCGGGCGATGAAGGTGCGCTGCTGCTGGCCGCCGGAGAGGGCGCTGATCTGCCGGTCCTGGAGGTCGAGAAGGTCCATGGCGGCCAGGGCGCGCTCGACGATTTCGGCGTCGTGTCTGGAGTAGGACCGCCACCAGCCGAGGTTGGGGTAACGACCCATTTCGACCAGGCCGCGGACCGTGATGGGAAACTGCCAGTCCACATCACCGCGCTGAGGCAGGTAGGCGATTTCATGACTGCTGCGCGTCAAGGGCTTGCCGCGCCAGATCACGCTGCCCTGATCGGCGGACAGCAGGCCGGCCAGGGACTTGAGCAGTGTGCTTTTGCCGGCGCCGTTCGGGCCGATCAGGGCGATGCTGCGGCCGCATTCGGTGGCAAACTGGATGCTGTCCAGGGCGAGCACCTCGCGGTAGCTCACCTTCAGTTCGCGAACCTCCAGGCGGTGGTGATGACTGTGTTCGCAGCCACCTCCCCCCCAGCAGACATGTTCTTTGGGATGAGGGGTTGGCATTACCAGGAGAAGGTGAGGATTTCGTGGATGCCGACATCGGTGGACCAGCGTGTTTCGGTCCGGGCATCCAGGCCTTCCGGCTCAATTTCCACCGTCAGGGCGGTGTCCGGGGTTCCCGGTGGCCACGCGGCCTCCAGGTTGAATTCATTGCCGTCATGGGAAACCTCGATTTTCGCACTCACCTCGGCCGGGCTGGCGCTCAGGTCCGGCTTGGACAGCAGTTCCCGCCCTTCGGATTTCAGGCTGACAGACAGAGGCCGGTGGGCAAAGCGCACCCGGATCAGAGCGGGGACTTCGACATGTCTGTGCTCGCCTTCGGGGTGCTCGGACGCCCCTTTGACCACCTGGGAACCGGCGTCATGGCCGGCATGGGGGGATGAACTGTCAGGCTCATCTTCGGGGCGCTGGACTTGTCCCGTCAGATGGGCCAGTGGCACCGCCAGCAGGCCGAACAGCAGCCCGAGAACAAAAATCTGGAGGGGAGGGAAACCGCGCATTGTTTGCAATAAGTCAGGGAGACAGGGGCAGTCGTCAACAGCGGGGTCAAGCTGCCCCAAGGTGAAAAAATCCAATTTCATTTTAAAACGCCTCTTGCCTCACATGGCTTGGACTCGCTAATCTTGCTGAAAGGATTCTTTTTAGCCGCTCATGGACCCTCAGCAGACACCTTCTGACCAGTCAACGCCTCCTCCAGCTCCGGATCAGGTTCCGCCTCCACCGGGAGGCATGACCCAGGCGATGGGGTATCCACCGGGCTATCCGATGCAGCCGGGCATGGTGCCGCCGGGTTATCCTCAGGGCTACCCGCAGCCGATGGGGTATCCGCCCGGGTATCCGATGCAGCCGGGCATGATGCCCCCCGGTTATCCCCAGGGCTACCCGCAGCCGATGGGGTATCCACCCGGGTATCCGATGCAGCCGGGCATGATGCCCCCCGGTTATCCCCAGCCGATGGGTTATCCGCCAGGTTATCCCATGCCCATGTCTCCCGCCGGGGTGCCCGCTCCGGGCGCTCCTGCGGAGGTTCCAGGCGCTGTTCCTGCTGCCGCACTGACAGCGGTCCCGGCCCCTGCTCCTGCGCCAGCCGTGGCTGACGTTCCTGCACCTTCCGGCGCTGAAGCCCCCCAGGCTGTGGCGGTTGTCCCTGCGGACAGCGATGAGGCGGAGGCGGTGGCCGTGGCGGAGGAAGTTCATGAGGAAGGTCACCTTTACCACCCTCCTGCGGTGCATCACTTTGAGTCCAAGCCGGTGAATCCGCTGGTGAGGATGTGGCGCAAGGTTGGCGGCGGTTCGCTGACCCTGAGCCTGGCGATTCATGCCGGGATCCTGATCGTGGGCGGCGCCATCGTGGTGAGCTCGCAGCTGATCCAGAAGCAGGTGGACTTCCTGCCCGGCGGCGGCACGCAGCAGGGGGCGCAGGCCAGTGCTGAGATGAAGCACAAGGTGAATCAGAACAAGCGCAAGTCGCTGAACAAGACGATGCCGATGAAGAAGATCGTCAGCACGAGCAGCAACTCGGCGATCACGCTTCCGGACGCACCGCCGGATCTGCTGGACGTGCCGGACGTGAGTTCGATGATCGGTGGAGGCTCGATGGGCAGTGGCGGTTTTGGCAAGGCGGGTGCAGGGGGCGGTTTTGGATCGGGAATGGGCATGGGAGCCATGCAGGGCTTTGTCAGCCTGCCCCCCTCCATGCGCAGCCGCTGCTCGCCCCAGGAGCGTCTGAAGAAGCTGGCGGACAGCGGTGGCTCACCGGAGTGTGAGCGGGCGGTGTCGAACTCGCTGGAGTGGCTGAAGACCAAGCAGAACCCGGACGGTTCCTGGCCGGGCCCCAACAAGGCCGCGATGACCGGTCTCGCCCTTCTGTGCTACCTTGGCCGCTGCGAGACGCCGGACTCGCCCTTCTATGGTGACACGGTGATGAAGGGCATCATGTATCTGATCGAGCTCTCCAAGAAGAACGAATACGGCTACATCGGTGAAGAGATCAAGAGCGGCGGCTCCACCTATGCCCACGGCATCGCGACCTATGCGCTGGGTGAGATGTACACGCTGGCCAGGCTTGGCAGCAAGGAGCTGCCGGGCATGAAGGACGCCTTCGTCAAAGGGGTGAAGCTGATCATTGAAAACCAGAACAAGCGCGGCTCCTGGACCTATGGAGGCGTCGAGGTGGGCAAGCCCTACGCTTATAACAAGGACAGCAACGGCGAGGATCTCTCCGTGGCCGGCTGGCAGTTCCAGGCCCTGAAGGCCGCGAAGAACAGCAGCCTGAAGATCGAAGGACTGCACAGCGCGCTCGACAAGATGGTTGAGTATGTGCTCGCCAAGCAGACCAAGGACGGCGGTTTTGGCACAGCGAACCGCGACCAGCACTACAACCAGTGGAGCCTCACCGGAGCGGGTTCGCTCGCCCTGCAGACGGCCGCCAAGGGCAAGTCGGCCGCCACCAAGAAGGCGATTGATTTCCTGCATCGCTTTCTGGAGGCGGAACCGCTGGACTGGAACAAGAACTGCAACCCCTATTGCTGGTATTACTACACCCAGACCTTCTTCCAGGCCGGCGGGGAGGAATGGAAATTCTTCAACCAGCAGTTCCTGCCGCAGATCCTGTCCGCCCAGCAGCCGGACGGCAGCTTCAAGAAGGGGCGCGCCAACTGGCCTGCGGGCGACACCCCCGATCCCGTTTATCGTCAGACCCTCTGCACGCTGATGCTTGAGGTTTACTACCGATACCTGAAGGTGGCCGACCGTGACGAGGAAAGCTTCTTCGACCGTTGATTCATTTTGCTTCGGCAACTTCAGCTGAACCTGCGGGAGGCGCTCATTTGAGCGCCTCTTTCAGTACGCGGCCTTCGACACCTGGAATGGTCACGCCCAGCAGCTCAGCCATGGTCGGGGCGACATCACGGTTGTCGATCTTGTCGATGATGCCGCCCTTTTTCACACCGGCTCCGCTGATGACAAAGCAGCCATGCATGTCGGGGTGGGTCTGCAGATAACCGTGGGCGCCCTTGGGCATTTCCGTCTTGTTGATCACCTGGGTGTCGGCCAGGGAATCGGTGAAGGTGTAGCCGTCCTTGGCGGAAAGGAAAAGATCGGGCTCGCGCTCGTCCTGTTCCGGCGGCAGATGCCCGACCACACGGGCGAAATCCTTGCGTTCGATGACGCTCTCCACCCCCTCGATGGCCGCCAGCTTCGGCGTGATCTGCGCCAGGATGCTGTCACGGTTGGCCTGGTCAAAAACATAGACAAAGCAGGCGCCGCCCTCGGACATGGCGAACACCTTGGAGGACTTGTCCAGCGACTTGCCAAGGACGGCCTTCGTCAGGCCCTCCTGCTTCAGGACCACGTTGGGGTTGATCATCTTGTCGTAGGTGATGAAACCGTGGTCGGTGGTGATCACAAACGCGGTCTTGTCACGGATGCCCGCCTCCTCCGTCGCTCGGATGAGGTCGGCGACGCGGTTGTCGGAGTCGTTCGCCGCCCAGAAAGCCTCCGGAACCTGCCTGCCGTGGGCATGTTCAAAGCTGTCGAGGCTGACCAGGTGCAGGGCCAGGAAGTTTGGCTTTTTGCTGCGGATGATGTGCTGGGCGAGCTGCGAGTACATGTAGTCGCGCTGCGCCTTGCCTGGGTTTCCCAGCTTGCACCACTCCATCTGCTTTTCCACCGGGATGCCCAGGGCCCTGGCCTCGGCGATGAGCTGGGGCGTGCCGTATTTTTCAAACAGCTCCTGCTCAAACACGTCCGGCACCGTCCAGTCCAGAGTTTTCGCGCCCCGTGAGGCCGGCCAGATGACGCCTGCGGTGGTCATGCCCGCCTGCTTCACCACATCATAGATGGTCGGCGACTTCACGATCTCCTCCTTGTTGAAGATCGGGTCCGGGATCAGCGGGATCTTTTTCCACTCACTGCGGCTCCAGTAGTCGTTGGATAGCACTCCATGCTTTCCAGGGTTAACTCCGGTCACCAGGGTGGTGTGGTTGGTCCAGGTGACGGTCGGAAAGCTGCACTCCATGCGCTTTGCCCGCACACCCTCGGCCGCAAGCTTCCTGACCGTCGGCATGTGGCAGCGCTGATCTTCGAAGTAATGATGGGCCCAGCCGTCGATGCTGACCAGGATCACATGCTCTGCAGGGGCGGCAGGGGCGGGGGAGGCGAATAGGGCCAGGGCGGGCAGGAGCAGTCGGGGAAGTTTCATGAAGAAGCGGATCATACGCCGGAGGACGGTTGCATTGTTCAAGGCACGAATCGCGCCGTCTCGCGAGGCTGTTTTCCAAACCAAGGCCCGACTGGCCGCTGGCGTTTCTGAAAACACCCTCTAATCTCCGCGCCACAGGCAGCCCGAACCGTTGAGCCTGGATTGTTCATCCGACCTTTTTCACCCTCCATTTCCTTTCCATGATCCGAGTTCGATTCGCTCCCTCTCCCACGGGTGACCTCCATGTTGGCGGCGGCCGCACGGCGCTTTTCAACTGGCTGTTCGCCCGCAAAAACGGCGGCACCTTCATTCTTCGGATCGAGGACACCGACGGCGCCAGAAACACCGAGGAAGCCCAGCGCGGCATCGTCAAAGGGTTGCGCTGGCTGGGCCTGGACTGGGATGAAGGCCCGGAGGTCGGAGGCCCGTACGGCCCGTATTTCCAGAGCCAGCGCAAGGGCATCTACGACGCCTACCTGGCGAAGCTTGAGGCCGACGGACGTGTCTACACCGAGGAAAACGGGGCGGTGCGCTTCAAGTTCAGCCGCACGGCCATCACCGTGCATGACCTGGTCTGCGGAGATGTCACCTTCGCTCCGACCGAGGAGCCCGACATGACCCTGCGCCGTCCGGACGGCAGCTACATCTTCCATTTCGTCAACGTCGTCGACGACATCGAGATGAAGATGACTCATGTCTTCCGGGGCGAGGACCACCTCTCCAACACCTGGAAGCACATCGACCTCTTCAATGCCTTCGGCGCCACGCCGCCGACCTATGCCCACATCCCGCTCATCCTGAATCCGGACGGCTCCAAGATGAGCAAGCGCGACGCGGGAAGCGCCATTGAGCACAGCTACATCAACGAAGGCTTCCTGCCTGACGCCGTCTTCAACTATCTTGCCATGCTGGGCTGGACGCCCAGGGCCGACAAGGAGGTGCTGAAGCGTGAGGAATTGGTGCAGCTTTTTGATCCCACGGAAATTCACAGCGCCAACGCCCGGTTCGACCTGCACAAGTGCCAGTGGTTCAACGCCCAGTTTCTGCGGGCCATGACGCCCGAGGCCCTGCTGGCGGCAGCCCGGCCGTTCATGGAGGCCCGCGGACTTGTCATCACGGATGAGAGCGTGGCCGCCGCCGCCGTCTTCAGCGTGAAGGAAAAAGTCAGCCTGCTCACCGAGATCCCGGCCTGGGTTCACTACTTCTTTCGTGAGGATTATCCATTTGAGTCGGATGTCAGCGACAAGCTCAAGTCCAAGCCCGAGAACCCCGGCCTGCTGCGTGCCGTGGCCACCGTCCTTGCCGGCCTTAAGGAATGGACCGAGGTCACGGTTCACGCCGCCATCGAGGAGGCTGCCAGGCAGGCGGCCGTCAAGCCAGGGGCGCTGATGCCTTTGCTGCGCGCCGCGCTGACCGGCCAGTCCCGGGGCCCCGGGGTCAGCACGATCGTCCATCTGGTTGGTCAGCAGAGCACCCTGCGTCGGATCGACCGCGCGCTTTCCGAGGTTTGCTGAACACGGTTCCAGGCATCTGGGTCGAACAACAGTCGTAATCCTTTTGGCAAGGAGTGGTCTTGCATTACTCCCGCACAGCTTCTAGGTTTTCATCATTCAAACCCCTTCGCGGCCCGTTCGCGAACTACATAACCATGAATAATTTCACCCCCCGAGCACAACAGGTCCTGGCCCTCGCCCGCAAGGAGGCGGACCGGTTTAACCATAATTATGTCGGCACCGAGCACATCCTGCTCGGTCTCATCAAGCTGGGGCAGGGCGTCGCCGTCAACGTGCTTGGCAAGATGGGCCTCGACCTGGAGACCGTTCGTCTGCATGTCGAGCAGAAGGTGGGCTCCGGCCCTGAGACGAAGATGGTCGGCAACATCCCCTACACGCCCCGGGTGAAGAAGGTGCTGGCCCTGGCGAGCAAGGAGGCCAAGGCCCTGACCCACAGCTATGTCGGGACCGAGCACATCCTGCTCGGCCTGCTGCGTGAGGGGGAAGGCGTGGCCGCTCAGGTGCTGCGTGACCTGGACGTGAACCTTGACAAGGCCCGCAACGAAATCCTCAAGGAGCTCGACCCCAACTTCAATTCCGGCGAGGAGCCGGAGGACGAGTCCGAGGAGGAGGCCGAGCAGGTGACCCCCGAGGGCAAGGGCGAGGAGGATTCCAAGAAGAAGAAAAAGAACGAGAAGACCCCGGCGCTCAAGGCCTTCGGGCGCGACCTCACGGAGCTTGCCCAGAAGGGTGAGATGGATCCTGTCATCGGCCGTGCCGAGGAGATCGCCCGAGTCATCCAGATCCTCTGCCGCCGCACCAAGAACAACCCCGTGCTCATCGGCGAGGCCGGTGTCGGCAAGACCGCGATCGTCGAAGGCCTGGCCCAGGAGATCATCAACGGCAACGTGCCGGAAATCCTGCGTGACAAGCGTGTCATCACCCTGGACCTCGCCCTCATGGTTGCCGGGACGAAGTACCGCGGACAGTTTGAGGAGCGCATCAAGGCGGTCATGGACGAGATCCGCCGCACCAAGAACGTCATCCTGTTCATCGACGAGCTTCACACCATGGTGGGTGCCGGTTCCGCCGAGGGCACGATGGACGCCAGCAACATCATCAAGCCCGCCCTCAGCCGCGGCGAGATGCAGGTCATCGGCGCCACAACCCTGAACGAGTACCGCAAGTACATCGAGAAGGACAGCGCCCTGGAGCGCCGCTTCCAGCAGGTGAAGATCGAGGAGCCCTCCGTCGAGGATGCCATCAAGATCCTCATGGGACTGAAGGGCAAGTACGAGGTGCACCACAAGGCCAGCTACACGGACGAGGCGATCCGCCAGGCCGTGCAGCTCAGCGCCCGTTATCTCACCGCCCGCTTCCTGCCGGACAAGGCCATCGACATCATGGACGAGGCCGGCTCCCGCTGCCGAATCGCCGCCATGATGCGGCCGCCCGAACTGAAGGAGATTGACGCCGAGATCGAGGCGATCCGCGTCGAGAAGGAGGGTTCGATCAAGGACCAGGACTTTGAGAAGGCCGCCCGTCTGCGCGACCGTGAGAAGAACGCCAAGAAGCGTTACGATGACGTCCTGGCCCACTGGCGACAGCACAACCAGGAGAACATCGTCACGGTGACCGAGGACGACATCATGTCCGTCGTGTCCAAGTGGACGGGTGTTCCGCTTCAGCGCATGGAGCAGGCCGAGGCCGCCAAGCTGCTCAAGATGGAGTCCGAGCTCAAGGGCAAGGTCATTGGTCAGGACGAGGCGGTCATCGCCATCTCCAAGGCCCTGCGACGCAGCCGTGCCGACCTCAAGGATCCGCGCCGCCCCATCGGCAGCTTCCTGTTCCTTGGGCCGACCGGCGTCGGCAAGACCTTCCTGGCCAAGAACCTCGCCGAATTCATGTTTGGCAGCCCTGAAGCCCTGATCCAGCTCGACATGTCCGAGTACATGGAGAAGCACACGGCCTCACGCCTCATCGGCGCGCCTCCTGGATACGTTGGTTATGAGGAGGGCGGCCAGCTCTCGGAGGCGGTCCGCCGCCGCCCCTACAGCGTTGTCCTCTTTGACGAGATCGAGAAGGCGCATCCGGATGTCATGCACCTGCTGCTGCAGATTCTTGAGGAAGGACAGGTGACGGACAACTTCGGCCGCAAGATCGACTTCCGGAACACCATCGTCATTCTCACTTCGAACGTCGGCGCCGAGCAGATCAAGCGTCAGACCACCCTGGGCTTTGCCGCGATGCAGCAGGACCATGCGGACAACGATGCGATCAAGGGCAAGATCCAGGAGGTGGCGAAAAAGTTCTTCAAGCCCGAGTTCCTGAACCGTCTCGACGACCTCATCGTCTTCAAGATGCTGGAGAAGGAGCAGCTCAGCCAGATCGTCGACCTCGAGGTCGGCAAGGTGGTCACGCGCCTCAGGAAGCGGAACATCCACATCACCCTCGACAGCACGGCCACGGAATTCCTGATGAAGGAGGGCTACGATCCGCAGTATGGCGCACGTCCGATGCGCCGTGCCGTGGAGAAGCACATTGAGGATCCGCTTTCCGAGCACCTACTGCGCGGTGATGTGCGTGAAGGCGACTCCGTGAAGGTGAGCTATGACGAGGAGAACAAGCGTCTGAAGTTTGCCGCTGAAACGCCTCCGAAAGAGCCTTCGGAAGTGGCGGCTGACAGCAAGTCCTGATCTTTCGTTTTCACCCCTCTCAAGGCTTGGGCTTGCGGGCAGCATCGACGGCGGCTAGAAGCCGTCGATGCCCTCGCTTGATCATGAAAACGCCCTGCGTGCCGCCGGTTACCGGCTGGTCGTCGGCATTGATGAAGCCGGGCGCGGACCGCTGGCCGGACCGGTGAGCGTGGCCGCCGTGATCCTGCCGCCGGACTTCGAGCATGACCTGCTCAACGATTCCAAGCAGCTCACGGAAAAGAAGCGTGAACGGCTTTACCAGGAGATCACCAGCCGCGAGGACATCCGCTGGCATGCCGAGATGGTGGAGGTCAGGGAGATCGACAAGGTCAACATCCTGCAGGCCACCTGGCTGGGCATGCGCCGCTGCGCCCAGGCCCTGAACCCACGGCCGGACGCCGCCTTGATCGACGGCAAGCCCGTTCGGGATTTTCCCATTCATCAGGTGGCCCTGGTCAAGGGCGACAGCCTCAGCCACAGCATCGCGGCGGCCAGCATCATCGCCAAGGTCAGGCGTGACCGGTTGATGGTGGAGCTGGCGGACAGGTATCCAGGCTATGGCTTTGAAGTCCATAAAGGTTATCCAACACCTGCCCATCAGGCGGCGCTGAAGCGCCTGGGGCCCTGCCCGGAACACCGGCGCAGCTTTGCACCGGTGGCGCAAATGGAACTGGGGCTCTGAGCCTGGGCACAGATTCAGGCCGCCTCCAGCCCCTTCATCTCCCCGGTGCTGGTGGCGAATCTTTCGTCCTGAAGCCCCAGGCGGTGCAGGGCGCTAAGATAAAGATTGGGCAGCGGATGATTGTCCTTGGGGTCGAAGGCGAGGTGGCTGCCATGACGGAAGCCGCCGCCGGCGAAGAGGACGGGCATGTTCTTGTTGTCGTGGCTGCTGGCGTTGCCGAGGTTGGACGTGAGCAGCACCATGGTTTCATCCAGAAGCTTGTCGGCCTTCAGCCTGCGGATGAAGCCTCCCCATTCCCGGACCATTCCCTCCTCAACGATGGCAAGCTGGGCGAGCTTTTCCTCATCCATGCCATGGTGGCTGAGGTTGTGGTAGCTTTCGTCCACGCCTTCAATGCCCTGGACGTTGTTGCCGGTGACGTGCAGCGTGATGAAGCGGGTGCTGTCCGTGGCCAGCGCCATGTGGATGATGTCCAGGAAGATGCGCTCGACGGCGACCTCGTTGTCCCTTGGGATTCGGACGGGAGGGGCCATCTTCACCCGGGGCTTGGGACGATGGGTCCAGGCCTCGCTGGCGGCCAGGCGCTGCTCAAGCTCGCGCACGCTGGTGAACCAGGCGTCCAGCTTGTCGCGGTCGCCGGCGCCAAGCTCGCGCTGAAGGGCCTTCGCCTCCGTGCCGACAACGTCCATGACGCTGCGGCCCTGGCGGATCAGCTCGGCCTGGCGCTTCTGCTCGGCGGGGCTGTCATCGACAAAAAGCCGGGTGAAGAGGCGCATCGCGCTGTTCTCCGCAGGAATCATCGAGCCGTTTTCCGTGTAGCTCGGGCTCGACTGGGAGTTCGTGTTGAGGACCAGGGAGGGGAAGCGGGTTTCGTGACCGAGATGCTTCGCCATCAGCTGGTCGAGCGAGATTGTGTTGCGGGTGGTGGAGCCGCGGGCGTTCGGGCAGGCGGAGAAGATGCTGCCTTCCGCCGTGTGACCGCCGGTGACACCAGGATGTGAGGAGCCGGAAACCACGGTGAAGTCGTCACGGATGTCCTGGATGCCAGCGAGGTAGCGCGAGGGCTTGTAATTCCGGCCTGCGCCCTCCGGCACCAGGTTGGGGTTGTGCAGTCCGAGGGCCAGGCTCACGCCGACAAAACGCCTTGCCCGCCCTGCTTCGGGGGCTGCGGCAAAGGCCGGAATCATCGCCTCCAGCACCGGCAGTGCGAGTGTGACGCCCGCGCCTCGGAGCATGGTTCGGCGCGAGAGGTGTTTCTGAAGGCTGATGAAGCTCATGGGGGATGGCACAACGAACCATTCGGAAAGGTCTTTCGCCCGGCTTCACCGGAGGGCCTGAAAGATGCGGCCCCAGGCAACTGCGGCCTTGCCCTGGAGGGGGCGTTCAAGGCATTCTGCCGCCATGAAGCAATGTTTGTTCTGTCTGCTGTTTCTTCTCCTGCCGCCGTGTGTCCAGGCGCAGCTGACTTCTCAAACCGACGAACGGCTGAAGGAGGGGCTCAAAAAGTTTCCCGAGGCGGATGCTGACAAGGACGGCGTGCTTACCCTGCCGGAGGCCATGGCCTATCTGGCGAAGCGCAAGAAGAAGGGAGGTCCGGAAACGCCCGTGGCGGGCGGGCTCCAGCCGGATTTCCGGGATCTGGCCTACGGGACGCATGAGCGCTGCAGGCTGGACCTTTATCTTGCGAAGGCGGCCGCCCGGCCGACTCCGCTGGTGGTGATGATTCACGGTGGCGGTTTCCGTAACGGCGACAAAGGCAGGTGGGCGGCCGACAAGACCACCCGTGAGCTGGTTTCCAAGGGCATCTCCTGCGCCGCGGTGAACTATCCCTTCCTCGATCACATGCCCGTCCAGGACATCCTGAGGCAGTGCGCCAGGGCCGTGCAGTTCCTGCGGTCGCGGGCGAATGATTGGAACCTCGACAAGGCCCGGTTTGCCGCGATGGGGGGGTCGGCGGGGGCCGGATCTTCGCTCTGGCTGGCAACCCGAGACGACCTTCGCGACCCTGACGCCGCCGATCCTGTTCTGCGGGAGTCCACCCGGCTGAGCTGCGCCGTCTGCAACTCCACGCAGGCCACGTACGATGTGTCGCGCTGGGAGTCCTTCCTGGGCAGGCCGGGTCCAGAGGTGCGCACCAGCGAGGCCGAGGCGGCGCTCTTTTATCATCTGCCCTCCATCAAGGCCTTTGCGACCGATGCGGGCAGGGCCATTCTGAGGGAGTGTGACATGCTCTCCTGGATCACCAGCGATGATCCGCCGCTGTATCTCAGCAACCCCCAGGTGGTCGAGGCCCCCGCCAACCGCGGCGAGTGGCTTCACTGCATCCATCACGCACGTGAAGTCGGCCGCGAATGCAAGGCTGACGGTGTCGAATGCATCGTGCTCCAGGACCAGGCTGAGCCGAGGCCCGGCGTGGTGGAGTTTCTCTCGCGGCACCTGCTTGGAGACGCCTCCTGAAAGAGCGCGCGCAGCCCTGCCGTTTGCGTTCCTCCCCAATGAGAAAAGCCCTCCTGCTCACCGGCCTGCTCCTCGTTCCGATGCTGGAACAAGGGTTCACGGCCAGCGCCGAAAGGGCGGTGTTTTTTGAGAAACGCATCCGGCCGCTGCTGGTGGAGCACTGCATGGAATGCCACGGGCCTGACAAGCAGAAGGGCAGCCTGCGCCTGGATCATCAGGCGGGCTGGAAAACGGGAGGTGACTCCGGACCGGCCATCCTTCCAGGCAAGCTGGAGGAGAGCCTGCTCTGGCGTGCGGTGACCTACGAGGACCGCGACCTGAAGATGCCGCCGAAGAAGCGCCTGTCCGATGCCGAGCTTGCCGACCTGCGGGAATGGATTGCATCAGGGGCGCATGATCCGCGTCAGGATGGCGAGGGAGGCACGGACAAAGGATCCCAGCCGAAGGTGGACGGCAGCTTCTGGTCCTTCCAGCCGCCGGTCATCAAGCCGCCGCCTGCCGTGAACAACACGGCCTGGGTGGCTAACCCGATTGACCGCCACATCCTGGCCCGGCTGGAGGCCGAGGGCATGAGCCCGGCGCCGGACGCCGAACCCGCGGTGCTTCGGAGGCGGCTCGCCTTTGACCTCACGGGCATGCCTCCGGCCCACGATGCCATGAAGGACGGTGACATCGCCGCCTATGTCGACGGGCTGCTTGCCTCGCCCGCCTTCGCCGAACGCTGGGCCTCCCATTTCATGGACATGACGCGCTTTGCCGAGTCCTCGGGCGGCGGCAGGTCCCTGCCGTTCAAGGACGCCTGGCGCTTCCGCGACTACCTGATCGAGTCCATCCGGGACAACACTCCGCTCGACCGCATGATCACCGAGATGATCGCCGGCGACGTGCTGCCCCATTCCGACGCCGCCCAGCGCAGGAGGCAGGTCACGGCGACGGGCTTCCTGGCGCTTGGCCCAACGAATTATGAGGAACAGGACAAGGGCATGCTGCGCATGGACATCGTCGACGAGCAGCTGGAGACCATCGGCCGTTCCTTCCTCGGCATGACCCTCGGCTGCGCCCGGTGCCACGACCACAAGTTCGACCCCATCCCGACGCGTGACTACTACGCCCTGGCCGGGATCCTGAGGAGCACGAAGACGCTGAAGAACTACACCGACAACGTTGCACACTGGATTGACACGCCGCTGCCTTTTGAAGGTGCTGAGGAGGCCAGGCTGGTGGAGCTGGAAAAGACGACCGCCGCCGTGGAGAAGGAGATCGCCCTGTTGAAGGATCAGCTTAGGGATGCGGGCAGCGTTGCGCTGCGGAGGAAGAAGCATCTGGCCGCCGGCGACCTGCCTGGAGTCGTGGTCGATGATGCCGACGCGCAAAAGGTCGGGAATTGGAAGTCCTCCAGCCGCTTCCCGCCGTTCATCGGCGGCGGCTACCTGCATGATGAGAACCAGGGAAGGGGGGAGAAGACCTTAACATTTTCACCGAAGCTGCCCGTGGCCGGGCGTTATGAAGTGCGTGTGGCCTTCAGCGGCGGTCCGGGGCGTGCCGAGCGGGTGCCAGCGACCGTGCTGCACGCCGACGGCGAGGACCTGGTTTATTTCAAGCAGACCACCGAGGCTCTGGACGGGCTTCAGTTTGCCACGATCGGCACCTGGCGGTTCGAGTCCGGCGGGCAGAACTTTGTCATGATCTCCAACGCAGGCGCCGAGGGGTATGTGACCGTGGACGCCGTGCAGTTCCTGCCTGCCGAGGCAGGCATGCCCGACATGCCGGCGCAGAAGGTCAGCGAGGAGGAGAACGGCCTGCGCAGCCGTCTGGCCGAGATGGAAAAGAAGCTGAAGGAGATCCGCAAGGCGGGCGGACCATCACGTCCCGAAGTCATGAGTGTCGCGGAGGATGAAAAGCCGGAGGATGCACGCATTCATATTCGCGGCAGCATCAGGAACCTGGGCGCCGTGGTCCCCCGCGGCTTCATCCAGGCGGCTTCCCGTGGGCCGGTGCCGGAGATATCCAAAGGGCAGAGCGGCCGGTTGCAGCTCGCCCGGTGGATCACCTCGCGTGACAATCCTCTGACAGCCCGCGTGCTGGTGAACCGCGTCTGGCACTGGCTTTTCGGAGCCGGGCTGGTGCGCACCACCGACAACTTCGGCAGCACGGGCGAGACACCCTCGCATCCTGACCTGCTTGATGAGCTCGCTGTCAGGTTCATGGAGGACGGATGGAATCTCAAGCGGCTGGTCAGGGAGATGGTGCTTAGCCGCACCTATCGTCTGGACAGCCAGGCTGTCAGGAAGCATGACAAGGACCCCGACAACCGGCTGCTGTCCCGAATGAACCGCAAGAGGCTGGACGCCGAATGCATCCGTGACGCCATGCTGGCCGCCGCAGGCACGATGGACGCCAGCTTTGGCGGGCCGAACGTCGGTGGTGCCACGAAGGTGGACTCGAACGACCAGAAGGTGCAGAACCTTGAGTACGCCTTCACCTTCGATGACACGAGGCGCAGCGTCTACACCGCGGCCTTCCGCAACGTGCGGCACCCGCTGTTTGAAGTCTTTGATTTTGCGGACATCAACCAGCCCATCAGCCAGCGCACCACCAGCACGGTGGCCACCCAGGCCTTGTTCCTGATGAATCATCCGAAGGTGATCGAGCAGGCCCGTGCGGCGGCCGGCCGTGTGCTGGAGGAGGCGGACGCCATGCCGGAGCGCATCGTGATCGCCTATCAGCATTCCCTGAGCCGGAAACCGAGCGCGCAGGAGGCCGGCATTGCCACCGACTTCCTTGAGGCCACGATTTCCGGCAATGCCGATGCTGCGGAGGCGAGGGATGCCTGGGCCCGGTTCATCCAGACCCTGTGGGCGACGCCGGAGTTCCGCTTTGTGCGCTGAGCCTGGAGGTTGTTCAGCGCTGAACCTTGGCGTCACCGCCTTCGGCCAGCTTCTGCACTTCAGGCAGCGTGGCCATGCTGGTGTCGCCCGGCGTGGTCATGGCGAGGGCGCCGTGGGCGGCCCCGAGATCGACGGCCTTCTGGGGGTCCTTTTCCACGAGCAGACCATGCACGAGGCCGGCCACAAAGCTGTCGCCGGCGCCGATCCGGTCGAGGATGTCAAAGCGCGGGTAGTTGCGGCTCCGGTAGAAACGGCCTTCGTGCCAGCAAAGAGCGCCCCAGTCGTTCACCGAGGCGGTGTGCACCCGCCTGAGGGTGGCGGCCACGGTTTTCAAGTTGGGGAATTCGGCCGCCAGCTTTTCAATCATCGGGCGCAGCCTGGCATCTTCTGCGGAAAAGATGTCGTTCGGATTTTCGGCGACGGCACTGGCAGCGGGCGGGTCGTCGCAAAGCACGCCGATCATGACGTCCACATAAGGGGCAAGGCGACGGTTGAGCGCCTGGGCGGCGGGGAATCCGCCACGCTCCTGCCAGAGGGAGGGGCGGTAGTTCAGGTCGTAGCTCACGGTGACGCCATGACGCTTGGCGGCCACGCAGGCCTGCACCGTGAGTTCGGCGGTGGATTCGGAAAGGCCGGCGAAAATGCCGCCGGTATGAAGCCAGCGGCAGCCGAGAGTGCCGAACAGATGGTCGAAGTCAAAATCACCCGGCTTGAGCTGGGAAGCGGCGCTCCAGCCCCGGTCCACGCTGCCCTTGGCGCCACGGACGCCGAAGCCTCGTTCTGTAAAGTTAATGGGGTTGCGGACCCTTTTGCCCATGCCGTCGTAGGGCACCCATTGGATCAGGGAGGCATCGACACCGCCCTGCAGGATCAGGTCCTCCACCAGGCGGCCGATTTCATTGTCGGCGAAAGCGGTGAGGATGCCCGAGCGCAGGCCGAAGCAGCGGCGCGCTCCCCGGGCCACGTTGTATTCGCCGCCGCCCTCCCAGGCGGTGAACTGGCGGGAGGTTCTGACGCGTCCTTCGCCGGGATCGAGGCGCAGCAGGACTTCACCGAGGGAAAGCAGGTCGTAATGAGGCTGGGCAGGCATGATGGGCCGGCAGGTATGGAGAATGCCGGCCCGGATGCAAGGCGTGGTTTGGCCTCGGGCGGCTCAGGAGCAGGGATTGCACACCCAAGTGAAACAGGGGCTTTTGCAACAGGATTCACAAGATTAGCAGGATGAACAGGTCTGGAAAATCCTGTTAACCTACCAATCATGCACATCCTGTCATGGAGGCCATGAGTTACAATCACCGGCCGATAGGATTCGCAAATCCTGGCTCAGGAGCCGACGCGACGGTCCTTTTTCATGGGAACGATCACGCCCGCCTTGCCTTCGGGCCAGTCGGCGCCCTGCTTGATCCAGTCATAGATGAGGTTGACCTCGCGGTCGGTGACCCGGTGGCCCGCGGGTGGCATGGCCTTGGGGTTCTTGGGCGGCATCTTGAGCACGAGGTAGAGGGCGCTGCTGTCAGGCCTGCCTGGAACGATGACAGGGCCGTTCACCCTTTTCTTGAAGGCCATCGCCCTGTTCTCAAGGCTGAGCTGGCCGAACATAGATCCTGAGTGGTGGCAGTTGATGCAGCGGCTGATGAGCAGCGGCTTGACGTGAGCGGCAAAATCAACGCGGGGCTCGGCCGCCTCGGTGGGATGAGGGAGTGCAAGGGCAAATGTCGTCAGAAGGATGGACAGGGCGGTTTTCATGAGAATGCGGGATTTCACTCCAAGCATCCCGGATCTGTCCAGCGAAAGCCTGTCGAAGTTTGCTTTTGCCTGTGCTGATCTTGA
This sequence comes from Prosthecobacter sp., assembly GCA_044341745.1. Classification (GTDB taxonomy): domain Bacteria; phylum Verrucomicrobiota; class Verrucomicrobiia; order Verrucomicrobiales; family Verrucomicrobiaceae; genus Prosthecobacter. Next base: position 101,486 of record JBIIRD010000004.1, read on the forward strand.
GGCGCCAGACATGGTTGGGTGCTTGTTTTGCCCCGCATCAGACGTTCCATCCTCCTCATCATGAACCGACGACACCTTCTCGCCACGCTGCCAGCCGTCCTTGCCACCATGCCCGCCCTTGGCGCCGGGAAAAAGCGGCGGGTGGGTGTCATCGGACACACCGGACGAGGCAATTACGGCCACGGGCTCGACACGATGTGGCTGCGGCTTCCCGAGGTTGAGATTGTCGCCGTGGCGGATGCGGACGCCGCAGGCCTGGAGGCTGCCCGGAAAAAGCTCGGCGCCGGGGCCGGCTATGCGGACTACCGGCGGATGCTTGAGGAGGCCGGGCCGGAGATCGTGGCCATCGGTCCGCGTCACATCGACCAGCACCATGAAATGACGCTGGCCTGCGTGAAGGCGGGGGTGAAGGGCATCTACATGGAGAAGCCGTTCTGCCGCACGCTCCAGGAGGCGGATGAGATGGTGGCCGCCTGTGACAAGGCGGGCGTGAGGCTCGCCCTGGCGCATCGAAACCGCCAGCATCCGGTGATGCAGGTGGTGGCAAAGTTGGTTCGCGAAGGGCTGGTCGGCCGCGTGCTCGAGCTGCGAGGGCGCGGCAAGGAGGACGCCCGGGGCGGCGCGCTCGACCTCTGGGTGCTGGGATCGCATGTGCTTAACATGGCCGCCTTTTTCGGCGGCGATCCGGTGGCATGCAGCGCCGTGGTGAGGCAGGATGGCAGGCCGGTGGGCCGGGCGGATGTGAAGGAAGGTGACGAGGGCATCGGCCCCCTTGCCGGGGATGAGGTCCACGCCCGTTTTGAGCTCGCCGACGGCCTCATGTTTTACTTCGATTCAATCAGGGACGCCGGGGTGCGTGAGGCGGGTTTTGGTCTGCAGATCATCGGCACCAGGGGCGTCATCGACTTCCGGGCGGACAAGGAGCCGCTGGCGCACCTGCTTCCAGGCAGTCCCTTCCAGCCCGCTGTGCAGCCACGCCAGTGGATTCCCATCACCAGCGGTGGGGTCGGCAAGCCCGAGCCGCTTGCCGACCTCGCCCGGCTGCTGTCCAGTCATGAACTCGCCGGCCGCGATCTCCTGGCGTCCATCGAGCAGAACCGTCCGCCGCTCTGCGACGCGGTGCAGGGGCGTCAGACGGTGGAGATGATCAGCTCGGTTTTTGAGTCGCATCGCCTGGGCGGACAGCGGGTGGAGTTTCCTCTCAAGACGAGGGTGAACCCGCTGACGCTGCTTTGAGGAGGCGTCAGCGCAGCCTGAGTGTCTGGCCGCCTGGGATGAGGGCCTTGGCGTGCTCGATCAAGGCGAGGGTCTGCTTGTCGTCGGGCTGGATGGCGGCGGACTGCTTCAGGTGGTCCAGGGCCAGGTGGGCAAGCCCTTTCCGGTAATAGACCAGCCCTGCGGCCTTGAGCACCTGGGCATCCTTGGGATTGACGGCCAGCATGTTCTTGAAGATCTCCAGCGCCTCATCGTGGCGTCCGACACCGGTCAGGCCCAGTCCCAGGGTGTAGGCCACGGGCAGCTTGCGGGCGTTGTTTTCGTCGAGGTCGATGAGCTTCAGGGTGACTTCCAGGGATTCCTGGGGCCTGTTGAGCCGAAGCAGGGAGTTGGACAGGTTGAAGATGCCGTTTTGAAAGTTGGGCTCGAGCTTCAGGGCGGTGCGGTAGCATTCGACCGCCTTTTCCTCCTTGCCTGCGGAGGAGTAGGCCACGCCCAGGTTTCCCCAGGTACGGAACTTGCCCGGGCTCTTGGACGCCGTGTCCTTCCAAAGGCTCTCATCCGTGCTCCAGACCAGGTTGCGCTGGCAGGTTCTCCAGGAAAGCAGGCCGAGGATCAGTGCGACCGCAGCGGGGGCGACGGCGCGTGTCCAGGAGCGGAGGCCGGGCAGGTGGCAGCGGGCAAGGTCCAGCAGGCAGGCGAAGATGACGAAGATGCCAATGGAGGGCAGGTAGCTGCGATGTTCCGCCACCATGTCAGGCAGGGGCACGAGGCCCGAGGAGATTGAAATGGATGCAAAATACCAGACGAGGGAGACAAAGACCAGGGCGGGCCTTGCTTCATCACGGCGGCGGAGCATCCACGCTGCGGCGGAGGCAAGGAGGGCCAGGATGCCCGCCAGCGCGGCCATGACAGGCGCCTGGAGCAGCGACTGGTAGCGCGGCCATTCAGGATCCAGGTTGAGCCCGAAGGGCCAGAACATCAGACGGATGTAGTGCATCACCACGGTGAGCTGGGTGACGATGTAGTGCCAGTGTTCGAGAGGTGCGTCACGCGAGTTGACGATGTTGAAGGACTCCCGCAGGTCGAACTGGCCGTTGTTCATGATGCTGGAGGTCAGCAGCACGAGCGTGGGAATGATCGGTGATAGCGCGAGCAGGAAGACGGACCTGCGCACGGCCCTGGTGAAGGCGGTGCCGAGGAGCAGCCAGTCAAGAAGAACAGCCATGAAGGGGGCTGCAAAGCTGCATTCCTTGGTCTGCATGGCCAGCAGCATCGAGACCACGGCGGCGCCCTCCAGGATCAAGGCGACCCATCCACGGAGGCCCGGCCTCAGGGAGGAAAAGTGCAGCCACAGCGAAAGCAGGACGAGCAGGGTGGCCAGGGAGGTGAAGCGCTGGATGATGTAGGTCACCGACTCGATGGCGAGCGGGTGAACGGCGAAGATGAGGGCCGTGACCGCCGGGATGAAGAGGCGGGATCCATCGCCGATCTTCAGCCGCGAGGTCCGCAGCAGGGTGCTGAACAGGGCGCAGACGAGTGCGCTGTTGAAGCCATGGATCACGATGTTCACGGCGCGGAACCAGCGCGGCGTGAAGCCATCGATCGCCTCGTTGATGGCGAAGGTTGCATAAGCCACGGGACGGAGGACGAAGTTCACCGCATAATCCGGATCCACCCCGATGCTGGCGGGGCGGAGCACGAACTCCTTGAACTGGAGCAGGTAGGAGAACTTGCCGGGATCCCTGAACACCGGGTTGTCGATCAGGTAGGTGTAGTCGTCGAAGACCATCGGGAAGTCGAGCGTCCACGCATAGAGGGCGAGGCTGGCAAGCAGGGCGGCGGCGGCGGACAGGCCGGGGATCCACTTCCAGAACCGGCGGCGGGCGGGTTCCGGCGTGGCGGCTGCCGGCTCGATGACCGTGCCGGCGCCAGCGTCGGCCGGGGCTGCGACGACGCTGGGAGGAAGGTCATGGGCTGCGTCAGCGTGCTGAGCGTGACGCCGGACAGGCTTGCGGCGGTGCTTGGACATGGCGATTCGGTGTTTTTGGTTAATCCAATCCTGCCATGTCTCCGGCCTTTTGTGAAATGACAGGCCTCGTCATGACTGCCGCCACACGAGGCGGGTCAGGACCCGTGGTCCCGCACCCACTGGCCGGCGCGCAGGTAGAGCTCGGCGGCGCTGCGCAGGTTGAGCTTCTCCTTGATCCTGGCGCGGTAGGTTTCGACGGTGGACTCACCCAGGCCGAGCGAATGGGCGATCTCACGGGTGCTCTTGCCGCGACCGAGCATCTGGAAGACCTCCAGCTCGCGGTCGGCCAGGGTTTCCATGCCCGCGATCTCGGCGGAGGCGCGCTTTTTTGAGAAGCGTTCCAGGAGCTTGCTGGTCATCTTCCGGCTGGCGTAGACCTCCCCGTTCATCACGCCGCGAACGGCCTTGACCACCTCGGCGGAGGCCTCGTTCTTGGTGATGTAGCCCTTGGCCCCGGCCCTGAGCGCCCGCTCGGCGTACAGATCCTCGTCGTGCATGGAAAGCACCAGCACGCTGACGTTGAGGCCCATGGCCTTGATGTCCTTGATGAGTTCAAGCCCGCTGGAGCCTCGCAGGGTGATGTCCACGATGGCGATGTCAGGCTTGGTTTCTTGGATCAGTCTCATGGCGTCCCGGATGTTGTCCGCCTCGCCGCAGACCGACATGCCAAGCTCGCGGTTGATGAGCTGCCCGAGATGTTCCCGGAACATGGGATGGTCCTCGACCAGGAGCACCTTGCAGTGGCCGGCCGGTATGTTTTCAGTGTTGTTCATGGTGTTCGTCGATGTTTCTGGCCAGGGGAAGACGGCAGCAGACGGCGGTTCCCCCGCCTGGCTTGTTCTGGATGGTCAGATCGGCTCCGAGCATCTGGGCGCGGTAGCGCATGGTGCGAAGCCCCATGCCCGCCGGGGAGGCGTTGGAGGGCAGGCCGGACCCGTTGTCCTCGATCCGCATCTCGAGCATCGTTTCACCCAGGTGAAGGCCGATGATGATCTCGCGGGCTGCACCGTGCCTGACTGCGTTGGCGACCGCCTCCTGGGCGATGCGGTAGAGATGCATGGCGGCCTCGGGATCCTCCAGATGCACCTCGGCGGTCTCCTGCATCCGGATTTGCACGCCGGTCAGGCGGCTGGTGCTGCGCGCGAGGCCGGAGAGTGCGGCCGAGAGTCCGTTGCGGTCCACATGCACGGGAAAGATGCCGTGGGCAAGGTTACGGGCCTCCAGCACCGCCTGCTGGATGGATTCCTCGATCATGATGGCATCGTGGGCCTCGGGGATGGAACGGGCCTGTAGCTCCTCCGCCAGCACCCTGGCGGCGCAGCCGATCGCCGCGAGATGCTGGCAGAGCCCGTCATGAAGGTCTCGGCCGATCCGCTGCTGCTCGTGTTCGCTGACGCTGACGATGTCAGCCTCCAGCTGGCGGCGTTCCTCAAGCATCTGAATCCTCGCCGCATCCGCGTCCTGCTTCTTGCGGGCGGCCATGATGGCAAAGACCACGACGCCGAAATAGAACTCGCGGTTGAACAGCGCCCAGGTGTAGCCGAGCTGGGTTTCATAGGGATGGGTGTCCCGGTTGGCAAACCACCAGACAGCGCCGGCGAGCGCGGTGACGATTAGGCCGGCGGCAATCCCGTCCCACCAGACGGCGATGACGATGGGGACGGCGTAAAAGATGAAGAGGCTGACCTCCCAGCCGGTCACATCGTCCGTCCAGCCCATCAGCAGGGTGAGAAACACCGGGGGCAGGATGGAAAGCCAGCGGGGCTGCCTGCGCATGAACACCGTCAGCTCTTGCCAGGTGTGCCAGACGGAGCGTTCGGAGCCGGGGCTTGGGATGGTCGAAGTCATGCTTGAGATGTCTGAAGTTCTTCCGGGGACGCCAGGGTCAGAAAGCGCCGGTAGTCATGAATGTAATCCCTGGCTTCATACGGATGGGAGGCCAGCACGAGCAATGCTGAATCCTGGGTCAGATGATGCACCCGCGTCCAGGTAAGCGGAGGAATCAGCAGCCCCAGCGTCGGGCGGTCGAGATGAAACACGTCCTGATGCAGCCCGTCGTCCAGGCTTACATCACAGCATCCGCTCACGCAGACGACGAACTGGGAGCAGAGGCGGTGCGCGTGATCGCCTCTCACCTGGCTGGCCGGAATGGCATAGGTGATGAAGTAACGGCAGGGGATGAAGGGCAGGTCGTCGCTGAACTCCGCCATGGTCAGGTTGCCACGGACCGGGTCCGCCACATGGCGCATTTCAAACCGGCGCACCCCCCTGACGAGGCTCTGACAGTCAACCGGCCGGGGTTCCTGGGTCATGTCATGACGCCTCCTGCCGCCGGATGATGTTCAACGCTTCTCACAAAGGACTGGGGCTTGCCCGAGATGGTGAGGAAGGCGCGGCCGACGTATTCGCCGATGATGCCGAGCATGAGGAGCTGGGCGCCGCTGAAGACCGTCAGCGCACCCATCAGGGAGGCCCACCCAGCCTGCCGCCTGCCCAGAAGCGCCATCTCCAGTACCACCTCGGCCACGATCGCCAGTCCCAGCAGGCAGAGCAGCAGGCCCAGCACGCTGGCGATGCGCAGGGGCATGACGCTGAAGTCGCAGAGCACGGTCAGGGCAAGCCGGGCGAGCTTGCGCGGGGTATAACCACTTTTGCCGGAAGCCCGCGCCTCGTGGGCGACCTTGAGCCGGGTGATCCGGTTGGTGGCGCCAAGGATCATGCCGTCAATGTAGGGGTAGGGGCCGCGGTAGCCGGTGATTCGCTCCAGAAGCTCGCGCCGGATGGCGCGGAAGCTCGACAGGTAGAGGTCCTGCGGCTTGTTCAGAAGGTAGGAGGCGCAGCAGTTGACCGCACGGCTGCCGAGGTTGCGCAGCCAGTGATGCTTCTTCTCCTCATAAAACGAGTAGGCCACGTCCGCGCCGCTGGACATGAGGTGCTCCGCCAGCCTCAGGGCCTCGGCGGGAGGGTTCTGAAGATCGTCGTCCAGGCAGACGACAAACTTTCCGGAGCTTCGCCGGTAGCCTTCCAGGACGGCGGCGTGTTCACCATAGTTCCTGGCCAGCCGAACGCAGGTGACGGGGGCGGGGAAGTCCGCTGGCAGGTGGTTCAGACGGACGGAGGTGTCATCCGTGCTGCCGTCATCCACCAGCACGAGCTCCCAGGCATGCGGGCTGTCCAGCTCACGGAAGGCCTCAAGCAGGCGCGAAAGCGTCGGTCCTGTGTTGTACAGTGCGACAACGAAGGAGACATCGATTCCGGATGGCGCGGGAGGGTTCACGGGCGTCCTCCTTTTCCTGGTGGACTGAGCTTTCTGGCGACAGCAAAGTGGGAGGAGCCGAAGGGAAGACGCAGGCTGCGACAGGCCTGGACGTCCAGCACGCCGATGCCATAGAGCAGGTTTGCCAGCCAGCCGGGCTGCACGGCGAGGTCTGATTTCAGCTCCTGCTGCAAATGCCGCTGGCGGCGGCTGACCTGACGCCAGAGCAGCATCGGCAGGAAGGGCCAGGCATTCCAGTAATGGGAGTGAACAACCTCAAACGCGTGGCGGGCCAGCATGGTCTGCACCTCGCCGGCCTGGTAGCGCCGGGCGCCCTGGACGGCGGCATCGTGCGATCCCCGGAGGCACTCAAAGGCGGGCAGGTTGAGCACCAGCCAGCCGCCGTCCTTCAGGACCCGGTTCATCTCCGTCAGAGCCCGGGGTTCCTCGACGGCCTGGTGATAAAGGACGTCGAGGCTCAGAACCATGTCGAAGAAGCCGGTCTTGAAAGGCATGTCGTGCAGAGAACCCTCAAGGATGGGAACACCCCTTTCGTGGCAGTGCCTGACAGCGGCCGGGGAATGATCCAGCCCGCTGAGCTCCAGGCCTGAGGCGTGCTTTTGCAGATGCCTGAGCATGCCCCCCGTGCCACAACCGGCATCCAGGAGGCGGCCGCAGCCCTGAAGCTTTTCATCAATCACCCGCGTGACCTGTCCACGCAGGAGGCGGTGCCACCAGTGGTGGTCCTCGACGCTCCTGAGCAGGTCGTATTCTGCGGCGTTCATGACAGGGCGGACTCGATGATATCGCAGACGCCGTGAACCGCCTCATCGCATAGATGGGGATGCAGTGGCAGGGAAAGCACCTCGCGGACGGCCTCCTCCGATCGTGGCAGATGCCTGTCCTGGGCAAAGGCAGGCTGCTGGTGAAGGGGCACGGGATAGTGAACCGCCACCGGCACTCCGGCGGCCTTGAGCGGCAACAACAGACGGTCTCGGCAGGTGCAGCGCACCACATACTGATGATAGACATGCTCACAACCAGGCCTGACCACGGGAGTGGCGATGCTTCGGACGCCGGCCAGCCGGGCATCATAAATCGCCGCCAGCTGCCTGCGCCGACGGGTGGCCGTGTCCAGCCTGGAGAGCTTGACCCTGAGCATCGCGGCCTGCAGCTCATCCAGGCGGCTGTTGATCCCGTCCTCCTCGCTGATGTGACGCTCCTTCCAGCCATACTGCCGCAGCCTGGAAAAGCGCGCGGCAAGGCTGGCGTCATCCGTGGCCACCGCGCCTGCATCTCCCAGGGCTGCCAGGTTCTTGGTGGGATAAAAGCTGAACACCGAGGCCCGGCCCAGCGTGCCGGTCATCCTGCCCTGCCACACGGCGGCATGGGACTGGGAGGCGTCTTCAAGCAAAGCGGCTCCATGGCTCCGGGCCACTTCCTGCAAGGCTCCCAGCTCCGCCGGATGGCCGTAAAGATGAACGGCCAGCACGGCCTTGACCCTGCCTGGCCGCTGCTGCTTCAGCACCACGGCGGCGGACTCGGGGCAAAGTGTGAAGGTGTTGTGGTCGATGTCGGCAAAAACGGGTTCCGCTCCCGCCCGGCGCACGCCGGCGGCCACGGCCGAGGGCGCATGGGCCGGCAGCAGGACGGCGCTGCCGCCCCGGATGTCGAGCGCACGCAGCATCAGTTCGATGCCGTCCGTGCCGTTGGCGGTGCCGGTCACATGCCCGATGCCAAGGTAACGGGCGAACTCCTGCTCAAACGCCGTCGTCTCTGATCCAAGGATGTAATTGCCGCTCACCATCGCCCGTCGAACCGCCTCGACCAGTTCGCCGCCACAGCTTTTCTGGTCCGCCAGGGGATAGGGCGGGAACAGGTGATTCAGGCTGCGGCTCATGAAGCATTCTCGACTCCTCGTTCCTTGTGGCAAATGACGCCACATGTGGCGGTTTTCGCCACCCGGTGAGAACCGGGGGACGCTGGTGGTTCCATTGAGGATGCCTGGATGAAATCAAGGCCGCCTGCGGTTCTCACCCCTGCGGGCGGCGTTCTTGCCAGTCTGGAAATTCCGCTGGATTTCCCTCCTGCCTCCGTTCACACTCACCGCCCCGTTTATTCGAAAATAACCCCGCTCCAACCAGCAACATCCCATGTCTGACAAAGCCTGCTCCTCCCACTGCTGCCCGCGCTTCGACCTTGCCGCCGCCAACCTCGTCACCCGCCTCTGGGTCGGCCTGCGTCTTTTCATGGCAGGTCTGGACAAGTTCCGTTCGGGTGATGGTGCTGAAGCCACCTTCAACATGGCCAACTACGACACCAAGACCGGCCTGATCGCCAAGCTGATGTCCGAAAACAGCTTTCTTCCCTCCGTGCTGCCCGCCTCGGCCATCGACGCCTACGCGCACAGCATCGGCTTCGTGCTTCTCATCGTCGGCATCTGGGTCGCCGTTGGCCTCTTCAGCGAGCTCTCCCTTCTGGCCGCCGGCCTGACCTTCCTCTCCCTCGGTTTCGGCCTCGCCGCCCTGCCTGACGACACCGAACTCGGCGTCAACATCGGCATCGGAGTCATGATCGTCTTCCTGGCCCTTAGCACCGTGAAACACGGCTACCTTTCCCTCGACGGCCTGCTTCGCCGCAAAAAATGCGGTGCCTCCGCTGAAAAAAGCGCTGAAGCCTGAAGTTAGACAGATCGTAAAGCTCCCTTGAAGCTATGAGCCAAGACCTTCCTTCCTCGAAGCCCGTCAGCGGGCTCGCCAAGTTCATGGACCGACGCGGTTTCCTGCGCAGCAGCGCAGTGGCCGGCGGCAGCCTCTACCTCGCCACGGCCAAAAGCGCCGTGGCCCAGGGCGAAGCCGCCGGACGCACCATCAAGTGCGCCCTCGTCGGCTGCGGCGCCCAGGGTGACCGCCTCCGCGTCGCCGCCTCCAAGATCCCCAGCGGCATCCAGTGGGTGGCCGTCTGTGACATCTGGAAGTACAACCGCACCCCGGTGGCCCGCCGCATGGCCTTTGAAAACAAGCACCAGGTCAACGGCCCGGTCGCTGAATATGAAACCATCGAGGAGATGCTCGAGAAGCAGCCTGACATCGAGGCTGTCTTCATCGCCACCCCTGACCATCTGCACGCTCCGTTCTCCCGCCTCTGCCTGGAAAAGGGCAAGGCCGTGTATTGCGAGAAGATGATGTCCAACACCATCGACGGTGCCAAGGACATGGTACGCGCCTGGAAACAGACCGGCGGCATCTTCCAGATCGGCCACCAGCGCCACTCCAACCCCCGTTACATCCATCTTCGTGAGAAGATCATCAAGAAGGGCCTGCTCGGCCGGGTGACGCACTGTTACGGCCAGTGGAACCGCGGCGTCGCCGCTTCCCAGCCCCTCGGCGTGCCGAAGAACCAGGAAATCCCCTCTGAAATGCTCGCGAAGTACGGCTTCGACAGCATGGAGCAGTTCCGCAACTGGCGCTGGTTTGCCAAATACGGCGGCGGCCCGATCTCCGACCTTGGCGCCCATCAGATCGACATGTTCAACTGGATGTATGAAACCACCCCGGTGTCCCTCTTCGCCACCGGCGGTGTGGATTACTACGACGGCACCGCCGGCCCCGACGGCGCGCCCAAGGCCAAGTTCGAGCTGCCTGACAACGTCATGTGCCTTTATGAGTACAAGACCAAGGATGGCGTGATGCGCGCCTATTACCAGGTGCTCACCACCACCGGCTCCCAGGGCTATTATGAGAAGCACATGGGTGTCTCCGGCTCCGCCATCATCTCGGAAAGTCCGACCTACAACCAGGTCTATGCCGAACCCTCCAATGACTGGAGCCAGTACGCCGCCGGGGATGATCCCATCCTGGTGAAGGCTCCGGATGCCGTGAAGAACAAGTTCTGGGAGCATCCCCGCTCCTGGGCCAAGCCGCCGCCCAAGTCTTACAACGTCTCCGGCACCGCCAAGGCCGTTGCCGACGCCCGTGAATCCAAGGCGCTCGACCCTTGGGAGATTCCGGTCATCCTTGATGTCTATCCCCACACCCCTCATGTGGCGAACTTCATCGAGGCGGTTCAGAAGAAGAGCCACGACCACCTCACCTGCAACGTCGTCCAGGCCTTCAAGTCCTGCGTCACAGTGCTCACCGCCTACGAGTGCCTGAAGACTGGCCAGAAACACGTCTTCACCCCGGCTGACTTCGAAGTCTGATCCCCTCCCATCACGGATTCAAAGCGCAGACTGAGAACCTGAAAAACCTGCCCCCGGCATTTTTCAGTTCTCAGTTTGCAGTTTTCAGGCCGCTTTCCATCATCCGCCCCTCGTTTGATCTCCCCCATGAAATACACCACACCCGCCCTCCTCCTCTCGCTGGCCCTCGTGTCCTGCGGAGAAAAGAAAGATGCTGCTGCTCCTGCGGCTGAAGCCGCCAAGGCTCCTGCTGCCGCAGCCGCCCCGGCCGCCGCTCCTGCTGCGCCCGCTGGCGACCAGGAAGAAGTCAAAATCGACTTCCCGAAGCCCATGTTCATCGGCACGCCCGTCCCCGCCCAGCTTCCCAACCTGGAAAAGCCTGATCCCAGCAAGATCATCAAGACCTTCATGGCTCCCAAGGGCACCGTGAACCTGGCCAAGGACAAGCCAGTGACCTCCAGCGATCCCGCCCCGATCATCGGTGACCTGCCCCTCGTCACCGACGGCGATGCTGACGGTTCCGACGGCTGCTTTGTCGAACTCGCCCCCGGCCCTCAGTGGGTGCAGATCGACCTCGGCGCCGCCACCACCCTCAGCAAGGTCGCCATGTGGCACTACCACAAGCAGGCCCAGGCTTATGTCGATGTCGTCGTCCAGCTTTCCGACGATCCCGAGTTCAAGAACGGCGTCACCACCATCTGGAACTCCGACCATGACGACACCCTCAAGCTTGGCGCCGGTTCCGACCCCGCCTACATTGAGACCAACCACGGCCGCGTGATCGACGCCAAGGGCACCAAGGCCCGCTACGTCCGCCTGACCAGCAATGGCAACACCTCCAACGAGATGAACCATTACTGCGAAGTCCAGGTGTTCGGCGTTCCTGGCAAGTAACCCGCCGGTCAGCGTCTGCGCTACTTTTGCCGCCGCGAAGTCTTCTTCGCGGCGGTTTTTTGTACCCTTGGGGTGGCCATGGCCTTGGAGGCCGCAAGCCGGTCCCGGATCTGCTTCAAAACATACAGGCAGGCCATGAGGGCCGAGATCATCTGGATGATGACCGTGGAGAGAGCGATGCCCGCCGTGCCCAGGGGACGCATCAGCACCCAGTTCAGCAAAGCGTTTCCGACCAGCCCGACTGTGGAAAGCAGCATGATGAAACGGGTCGCCTGCATGGCCACCACCACGCGTGAGGCCAGGCTGCCAATGATGTAGAAGGGAATCTGCAGGGCCGCGAAGCGCAGCACGGCGGCCACACGCGCCGTGTCCTCGGGAGTGAAGGAGCCGCGCTCAAAGAGCATCCAGATCACCCAGGGCGCCAGCGCGCAGAGCAGCAGCGCCGCCGGCAGCGCCAGGCTGAGGATCATCGCCGCACTGGTGAAAAGCTGCTGCCGCACGCCCAGCCAGTCACGTCGCGCCACCTTGTCGGCGAAATAGGGAAACAACACGTCACAGCTCGGCCCCGCCGTGACCGCCAGGATGATGCCGCAGACCTTGTCCGTGTAGCTGAGCACGGTCACGCTGCCCGCTTCCAGCCAGGAGGCCATGGTCTGGTCCACCACCACGGCGCTGCTGAAGATGCCGCCGGCAAACAGGAAGGGCAGGGAATTCTGCACCACCTTCTTCAGCTCCGGCTCGGGTCCGCGCAGGCAACGGGCCACAAAGCCCACCGACAAGGCCTCCTTTCTCCAGAGAACCAGGATCAGGACCAGCAGATGCAGCAGGGCGCCCGCAACCGTGCCGGAGACGAGAAGCTGCACATCCGGCTGGGTGCGCCCCGCCACCAGCCAGCCGAGAATCGCCAGAGGCACCAGCATCGGCGCCGCCGTGGCCGCCAGGAACTGCTTGTCGGCCCGCAGCCAGGTGCCCAGCTGGTAGCTCAGGCCGAACGACAGCATGAAGGGCAGCAGGTCACGCAGCAGCCTGCTCGACAGCTCCTGCTTTTCCGGTGAGAAACCGCGTGTGGTCCAGGTCACGATCGAGGGAGCCAGCAGGTGGATCACCAGGCCCACGGCCATCAGGCTGAGGGCGTGGACCAGGCTGCTTTGCACCGCCAGCCGTCGGGCACTCAGGGCATCCTTCTGATGAGTGACCTCGGCAAACTGGGGCAGAAAAGCCTCCGGCAGCCCGCCCCCGATCAGCGCGGCGACAAAAGTCAGCAGCCCGAAGGAGAACATGAAGGCGTCCAGTTCGTCGCTGATGCCAAACTGCCTCGCCACGGCCGCGTCCTTGAGGAAGGAGACCGCCTTGGAGGCCACGGTCAGCACGGCCACCAGGACAAAGCCCGACACCATGCGCGACCCCAGGGCTTTTTGGAGCAGCGCCTTCAGCCGGGCGGTCAGTTGGGATAGTGCGGGATGCAAATCGCCGGAAACATAAGAGCCTCCTCCCGGTGCGGCAAGGGGTTGAATGTCGAACGCCGTTCCATTCAGGGCATTTTTCTTGGCCGACAGGCTGATCGAGGCCGGAAACCCGTCTTGCCAGACAGGAGACTGTGTATTTCGCGCTTCCTGTGCTCGGGAGCTTTGTGTTAAAAATTGGTTCGTCCATTGGACGACTTTTTCCTCGCCTCATGATCCGCCTTCTTGCCTTGGTCTGCCTCTCGGTTCCGGTGCTTGCCCTCGCCCAGTCTGGCACAGGCCTCACGGGTCAGTATTATGACGCCGCGACCTTCACCACGCTGAAGACCACGCGCACGGACGCGACCGTGGACTTCAGCTTTGGCACGTCGATCCCATCCGGCACCTCGATCACCAATGCGGACACGTTTTCCATCGCCTGGTCGGGGCAGGTCGAGCCTGAGTTTTCCGGGCTTTACACGTTTTATGTCACGGCGGACGACGGCGCACGGCTTTGGGTGAACGACCAGATGGTGGCCTCTCGGACCTTTTTGGCAGCGACTGCGGAGATGCGGGGACAGGTGAGGCTGACGGCGGGCCAGCGTGTCAACATACGGCTGGAATACATCAAGCAGCCGCATCAGGCGCTTGGTGTGACGCTTAGATGCGCCAGTTGAAACGAACCAGAAGCAGTGAATGAAAGAGTCATACAGCAAAGACCCAGCCAGTCATGCTGACCCCGAGTCATGCGGGCCAGTCCGTGAGGACCGTCCCGAAGCGTTGACAGGGGCAGACGCAGGCGAGGTATTGAGCCACGAAATACGTTCTCCCGGACTGCCGACGCTGTTAAGCGAAGCGGAAGGCAACAATCCACCGGTCGCCAAGGCGAGACCCATGGATCACCGGCGTGGTCGCAGACCCTCAGCATGTGTCGAAGCTTCCGGTGTCGGAACTGGGAGATCCCGGCGCCCTGCGTGCCCAGAGGGTTGCACGCAGCGCGCGGTGAAGGCCGCAAGGCCCAAGGCCGCGATGCACGGTGCCGGGAAGTCGGAGCAGGCCATAGTAGCGAAGAAGCCGCCGAACGCGCACCCACCCTTGCTCTTGTGGGAACTCGCGGAGGCGGCGGAGCCAAGGGCCTGCGCCAAGAGGAACTCGCCGCAGCAAAACACAACCCGGACCCAGAGCCGGACCTATGTTGTGCCAACGCAGCTGTTGCGGGTGCGGCAAAGAGCCCGACAGGACAAGAAAGCGAGGTTCACCGCCTTGCTGCACCATCTGAGCGTTGAGCGCCTGCGAGCCTCCTTCATGAGGCTCAAATCCAGGGCCGCCGCCGGAGTGGATGGAGTCCACTGGCAGGATTATGCGTGCAACCTGGAGCCCAATCTCCAGGCGCTACACACACGCCTGCACCGTGGCAGATACCAGGCCAGGCCATCGCGGCGGGTTTACATCCCCAAAGCGGATGGCAAGGAGCGCCCGCTCGGCATCGCATCCCTGGAGGACAAAATCCTTCAGGGCGCGGTCGTTGAGCTGCTCAATGCCGTGTATGAGACCGACTTCCTCGGCTTCTCCTACGGGTTCCGGCCTGGGCGAAGCCCCCATCAGGCGCTCGATGCCCTGGTTGTGGGACTGCGCAGCAAGAAGGTGAACTGGGTGCTGGACGCGGACATCCGTGGGTTTTTCGACACCATCAACCACGGGTGGATGCAGAGGTTTGTTCAGCACCGGATCGGAGATCAGCGCATCCTGCGCTTGATCGGCAAATGGCTCAAGGCAGGAGTCATGGAGGCAAACCAATGGCAGCCAAGCGAGGAAGGCACGCCCCAGGGAGCGGTCATCTCGCCCCTGCTGGCCAACGTGTATCTGCACTATGTGCTCGACCTGTGGGTCAATCAGTGGCGGCAACGCCACGCCCAGGGCGAGGTCATCATCGTGCGCTACGCCGACGACTTCGTCATCGGCTTCCAGCACCGCAGGGATGCGGAGCGCTTCCATCACGACCTGCGCGAGAGGATGGCGAAGTTCTCCCTGCAACTGCACGGAGAAAAGACCCGGCTCATCGAATTTGGCCGCTACGCTGCGGAGAAGCGGGAGGCACGAGGCGAGGGCAAACCCCAGACCTTCGACTTCCTGGGTTTCACCCATGCCTGCACGAGAGCGAGGAGAACTGGCAAGTTCCAAATCCTTCGACAGAGCATGGCTAGGCGGCAGCGAGCCAAAGTGCAGGCCATTGCTCAAGAGCTGCGTTACCGGCGCGAGCAGCCCATCGCCGAGCAAGGCGCATGGCTGCAAAGCGTGCTGCGGGGCATTTATGGCTATCATGCCGTGCCCGGCAACCTGCGCTCACTTGGAAGTCTCCGTCTGGAGGTCTCCAAACGCTGGTACCGCAGCCTCTGCCGTCGCAGCCACAAACGCCGAATCGACTGGAGCAAGATGAATCTCCATGTCAGACGCTGGCTGCCACCGCCCAAGGTCCAGCATCCATGGCCTGAAGAGCGCTTCTTTGCCGCCAGAACTCAAGGTAAGAGCCCGGTGCGGTAATGCCGCCCGCCGGGATCTGTGCGGGGGGCACGGGGCAACCCGTGTCCCTACCGCGACCGGTTGGGTGCTGCGGCGATGGACTTGAGGTGCTGCACGCGCGGTCGGCGTCCGGTGTGGCGCTGCCTGCATGTCCAGCGGTGCAGGCGCATGATGCGGTGGACCTTCTTGCGGTTGACGATCATGCCCTGGCCTTTGGTGAGGCGGGCATGAGTCATGCGCACGACGTAGGTGGGATGAGCTTGGATCACCGCACGGATGGCCTCGACGCACACCGGATCGCATTGCGGCTCGAGGTGGCGGCCACGCGGCTGGTAGTAGGTGGTGGAGCGTGCCACGCCGAACAGACGACA
>JBIIRD010000147.1:0-5983 GCA_044341745.1 Prosthecobacter sp.
TGCCCCTGCCAGGCCCACAACGCCCATGAACGCTCGCACACTTCTCGCGCCCCTGCCGGGGCGCATCCCAGATGCGGAAACGCGGGATCATTCGTTTCCGGTGGTTTCACCACCGGCTTATCTCTTTCAAGCCTCCGGCTCGCACGGAGTGCTGACGGCCGACCTTAGTTTTATTCAACCAATCACTCAAATTCAACGGTGCCAAAAAGCATGCCTCGATGCTCGCTGTATGCGAAGAGGCAAGGCCACTTTGCGTTCGTTCGGAAATACTTCATGTCTGAACTCAATCCATGCCACCAGAGCGTGAAGCGCCACCACAGAGGAGCATGGTTTGGAGCTGCGAACGGAGAGACTTCGGGGGTTTGTGCAAGCCACGCGACTTCATCTGGCCTCACCACAGCCTGCTAAAAGATTGTCGAGTCAACAAAGCCAACTCCCTCTGCATATATCTCTTCGGATGCTGGAACCATCCCGATGGACTTCCCAGCAGTGTAGGAGTCATCGTCATTCGAGAGGTCAAGTCGAGCCGCCTGATGCGTGTAAACAATCCAACCTGCGACCATGGCGAAGAGGATCGCTAAGCAGAAAGTAAGACGCAAAAGGTATCGTCGCATGGCTACCACATGGTTTTTCACGATCGCCTCAATGCTTCACCGAGCACCCTGGGCCGACGCTTTGGAAGAAGTCGTTGCCCTTGTCATCCACGAGGATGAAAGCCGGAAAATCCTCCACCTCGATCTTCCAGATGGCCTCCATGCCGAGTTCGGGAAACTCGACGACCTCGACCTTCTTGATGTTCTCCTTGGCGAGGATGGCGGCGGGGCCGCCGATGCTGCCAAGATAGAAGCCTCCGTGCTTCTTGCAGGCGTCCGTGACCTGCTGGCCGCGGTTGCCCTTGGCAATCATGACCATGCTGCCGCCTTGGGCCTGGAAGAGATCGACGTAGCTGTCCATGCGTCCCGCCGTCGTGGGGCCGAAACTGCCGCTGGGCATGCCCGCAGGCGTCTTGGCGGGGCCGGCATAATAAACCGGATGGTTCTTGAAGTACTCCGGCAGCTCGCCGCCGGCATCGAGACGCTCCTTCAGCTTCGCATGCGCGATGTCGCGGGCGACGATGATGGGGCCGTTGATGAGCAGTCGCGTGGTGACGGGATGCTTCGAGAGCTCGGCGCGGATCTCGGCCATGGGACGGTTGGTGTCGATGCGCACGGCGTTGGTGTCCTTGCGATGACGCAGCGCCTCGGGGATGTATGACAGCGGATTCGTCTCCAGCTTCTCAATGAACACGCCGTCGCGGGTGATCTTGCCTTTCGCCTGACGGTCGGCGGAGCAGGAAACGCCGATGCCGATGGGCAGCGAGGCTCCGTGACGCGGCAGACGGATGATGCGCACGTCGAGCGCAAAGTACTTCCCGCCAAACTGGGCGCCGATGCCGCACTCGCGGGCGGCCTGGAGCATCTGCGCCTCCAGCTCGACATCACGAAAGGCACGGCCATGCTCGTTGCCGGTCGTCGGCAGGTTGTCGTAGTACTTCGTCGAGGCCAGCTTGACGTGTTTCATCGTGGACTCGGCGGAGGTGCCGCCGATGACGAAGGTCAGGTGGTAGGGCGGGCAGGCCGCGGTGCCGAGCGTGACCATCTTCTCCGTCAGGAACTTCACGATGCTCTTCGGATTCAACACGGCACGGGTCTCCTGATACAGGTAGGCCTTGTTGGCCGAACCACCACCCTTGGCAATAAACAGGAACTTGTAGGCGTCGCCGTCGGTGGCGTACAAATCGAGCTGCGCAGGCAGGTTGGTGCCCGTGTTCTTTTCGTCGAACATGTTCAGCGCCGCGTTCTGGGAATAACGAAGGTTGTTCTCCGTGTAGGCGAGATAGACGCCCTTCGAAAGCGCCTCCTCATCGCCACCACCTGTCCAGACCTGCTGGCCTTTCTTGCCCATGATGATGGCGGTCCCCGTGTCCTGGCAGAAGGGCAACAGACCGGCGGAGGCCACGTCGGCGTTCTTCAGCATCGTCAGGGCGACCATGCGGTCGTTCTCGCTGGCCTCAGGGTCGTCCAGAATGGCGGCAACCTGCTTCAGATGTTTCGGGCGAAGGAAGAAGTTGATGTCATGGAAGGCCTGATTGGCCAGCAGGGTCAGGGCTTCCGGGTCAACCACAAGCATCTCCTTGTCGCCCAGCTTCTCCACACGGACATGTTCCTGGGTCAGCAAACGGTATTCGGTGTCGTCGGCGCCGAGTTCAAGCAGGGGCTGGAAGTGGAAGGGGGGCGTGGGCATGGTGGAACCTTATGTTATGCAGGGCTTTTGCCGCCCGCAACGCCGCGAAAGGGATTTGGACGGCCGAATCTGGCCCCGAGTCATTGCACGAGCCGTTTCTCCCCCCCCGTGAGAGCCCGCCACTGGCCTGGGCCGAGGTCCGTCGGCAGATGCAGTCCGCCCACTGCTTCACGATGCAGCGCCGTGACCAGGCAGCCGACCCGGCCAAACATGCGCTTGATCTGATGATGCCGGCCCTCGTGGAGGATGACGCGCGCTATCCTCGGCCCCAGGAGGGTCAGTTCCGCCGGCAGTGTGACAATGTTTTCCGGTCGGAACTCCATGCCTCGGGCAAACAACCCCACTGCTTCCGTCGGAATGTCGGCATCGACTTCGACCAGGTAGGTCTTGGCAACCTTGGAGGCGGCGTCCATCAGCCCTTTCGACCAGCGCCCGTCATTGGTGAGCAGGAGCAGTCCTGTGGTCCAGCGGTCCAGCCTTCCGGCAATGTGCAGACTGTGGCGGTCAGGATCATCAATCAGGTCGATCACCGTCCTGTGTTCGGCATCCCGCGTGGCGCTGACCACGCCGGGCGGCTTGTGCAGGATCAGGTAAAGGGCGCGTTCGGCCTGCTGCACGATTTCATCCTCCAGCTCCACCTGCATGAAGCGGTCCACCTCCTCCTGGTTCGAGGTGCAGATATCCCCGTCCAGACGCACACGGCCTGCGGCGATCAAACGATGCGCCTCGGAACGGCCGAGTGAACGATGCCGGGCGATGACACGGTCGAGTTTCATTTCACCCGGGCAGATAGGCCGGTCTGCGGCGGGGTCATGCTGAAAAGATCAAAGGTGGCGACTTTAGCGGTGATAAAGCGGTGCGCAGATACCGATCCCTGGGTTGCCATGAACCGCCGCACCCTGCTTTCCCGCTCCTCCGTCCTCGGCCTCGGAGCCGCCCTTTCCTCCACCCGCCTGCGCGCTGCTGACAAGGCCGGCAACAAGCTGAAGGTGGCCGTCATCGCCCTCGGACGTGGCATGGGCCATGTCCAGGCCCTGCTGGCGCTGCCCGATGTTGAGATCGCCTATCTGGCGGAGGCGGACTCCGGCCGTCTCGACAAGGGACTGAAAGTGGTGGCGGACAAGCAGGCCACCTCCTGCCAGGGCGTGCGTGATTTCCGCAAAATCCTGGAGGACAAGTCCGTGGACGCCGTGTGCATCGCGACGCCGAACTTCTGGCACACCCCGATGGCCATCCTGGCCCTGCAGGCCGGCAAGCATGTTTATGTCGAGAAGCCAGGAAGCCAGAACCCGGGCGAAGCCGAGGCGCTCGTCGCCGCCATGAAAAAATCGGGCAAACTGGTACAGATGGGCAACCAGCGCCGCACCTGGATGAAGGAGGCCATCGCCGCCCTGCACGGAGGCGCCATCGGCACCGTTCGTTATGGCCGCGCCACCTATTACAACACCCGCAAAGCCGTCGGCCAGCTCGCCCTGCCGCCCTCTGCGGACCTCGACTGGAACCTCTGGCAGGGCCCGGTGCCGAACGATCCGAAACATGACATGAAGAAGTTCGCCCACTACGACTGGCACTGGCTCTGGCACTGGGGCAACGGCGAGCTTGGCAACAACGGCATTCACTCGCTCGACATCCTGCGCTGGGGCCTGAAGGGTGACTATCCTCTGAAGGTCACCTACAACGGCGGGCGCTACTTTTACCAGGACGAGCAGGAGACGCCCGACACCGGCACGGCCGTGTATGACTTCGGCCATGCCGGCTGCGAATGGATTCAAAGCTCCAGCCATCCACGCGCCGCCGAGAAGCCCCTGGCCGAAGTCATGTTTTACGGGGACAACGGCACCCTGGCCGTGGCCCGCGATTCATGGACCATTTATGATCCGAAGGGACAGGAAGTCAGCAAAGGCAAGGGCGCCGGCGGCGGTGATCCCGCACACTTTGGCAATTTCCTCGACGCCATCCGTGGCAGGACGCAACTGAACAGCCCGATCGACGAAGGCCAGAAAAGCACCATGATGTGCCATCTGGGCAACATCGCCTACCGAACCAACACTGTGGTACGCTGCGATCCGACGACTGGTCGGCTGATTGACAATCCAGAGGGTGAGAAGCTCTGGAAGCGTGCGGCTTATCGTGAAGGGTGGGGCATCTGAGCCCCAGGAGCAAGAATCGGAACAGAACGCGGAGCTCCGATTCCGCAACAACGCGAACACAGGGCAAATGAGAACCAGCCTTTCTGCCTGCTTCGAAACACCGGCCACCTCTACGGGTTGAAGCAGGTTGAACGGAGATTCCACGCCCAGCTGCGAACCACCCGGCTGCGGATTTGGAAATCCGCTCTCCGGCACTTGCGAAGGCATCAAAACGCCACCCCGACTCCGCAGCTGTTTCTAGGGCGCGCGGAACTCCGATTCCGCAGCAGCGCAATCGCAGGGCAAGCCGTGAACCAACCCTTCTGCATGCTTCGAACCACCAGCCACCTCTTCGGGTTGAAGCAGGTTGAAAGAAGGTTCCACGCCCAGCTGCGAACCACCTTGCTGCGGATATCGAAATACGCTCGCCGGCGCTTGCGGGGGATCAAAACGCCCTCCGACTCCGCAGCTGTTTCTAGGGCGCGCGGAACTCCGATTCCGCAGCAGCGCAAACGCAGGGCAAGCCGTGAACCAACCCTTCTGCCGGCTTCGAACCAACGGCCACCTCTTCGGCTTGAAGCAGGCGGCAGGGAGGTTTCGTGCGCAGAGGCGAACCACCCTGCTGCGGATTTGGAAATCCGCTCTCCGGCGCTGTCGCGGGCACCGAAACGCATCCTCAAATCAAGCGGCCTGTGGGGTCTCCACAGGCCGCAGCTGTCGTCTTGGGTGGGTTGTTTCTGTCTTGAAGACGGGGTCGGCTCCTCGGGATGGAGCCCTCCCCGTGATCCTTCCCCCGCCTTACGGCGTCGGCTTACCCAGCGTCACCCGCCCCGCCTGCGGATCCGCATCACCGCTCCGGTTGCTGATGAAGTAGCCGTAGCCTCCCTGGCTGCCTCCCTTCTGGAGCAGCACACCCCGGAACGTCGGCTTCGCCGCCACCGCATTCGTCCAGTTCGGCGTGAACACCCCGTTGAACTGCCCCACCCCCTGCGCCACCGTCAGCGTGAACGTCTTGTTCGCCACCGGGATCTTCGTCACCTTGCTCGTTCCCGCCGCCGCTCCGGCCTCGATGTTGAACGCGCTCACCGTCATATCCCCCGTCAGCCTCCCGCCCGTGAACACCAGCTCCCCGTTCCCGGTCGTCAGGTTCACCGGCCCAAGGTCCAGGCCCGTCCTCACATCCTTCGTCCTGTCGTAGAACGCACCCACCGCATCCACCCGGATGCCCGTCGGCCACCCCTCCGTGTAAAGCTGCGTCGCCTTCGCCGCCGCTGAGGTCCCTGTCAGCTGTGTCACCGCTGGACGGATCCACAACAGATCAGCACCGCTCACGTCGCTGTTCGCCTGCGCCACGTCCACGGTCAGCTCCCCGCTCAGGCTGCCACCCTTCACCGTCGCCGCTGCTCCCGGCGTCACCAGCTGCGCATATGCCGGGAAACTGCCTTTGCTCACCAGCCCGCTGCTGCCCAGGAACGTGCTGCCGTCCGCCAGCGTCCCCACCATGGTCACCACCCCCAGGTTGTTCAAGGTCACCGACCCAAAACCGTCGCCGTGCGGATACGTCGTCATGT
>JBIIRD010000091.1:0-17683 GCA_044341745.1 Prosthecobacter sp.
GCATCTGGACCTGGTCGCGATCAAGGCCGCGGATGTGATGACTCATGCGTGCCTGCTAAGGCCCGGGCTCGTACGCGTCAACGAGACCATGAGGAGTTTTCACACAGGCTCTTCCAAATCCGCAGCAAGGTGGTTCGCTTCTGCGTTTCGAAACCTCTCCCCCGACTGCCTCAACCCGATGAAGGAACCGCCCGGGATTCGAAGCAGGACAAGGGCTACCCCACCATTTCCCCTGCATTCGCAATGCTGCGGAATCGGAGTTCCGCGCTCCAGAGAACCGCTGCGGAATCGGAGTTCCGCGCTCCCTTGAGAACTGCTGTGGAATCGGTGGCGTTCCAATCCACGCGCCAGCGCCGGGGCGCGGATTTCCAAATCCGCAGCAAGGTGGTTCGCTTCTGCGCATGAAACCTCCCTGCCGCCCGCTTCAACCCGATGAAGGCACCGCCCGGGATTCGAAGCAGGACAAGGAATGCTCCACGCTTCCCCCTTCGTTCGCGCTGCTGCGGAATCGGAGTTCCGCGCTCCAGAGAACCGCTGCGGAATCGGAGTTCCGCGCTCCACTGAGAACCGCTCAGTACCCTTCGGTCGCCTCGCTGAAAGCCCAGGGTGCCTGGTAGGCTCCGGTGCGCTCCTTCTCAAGCTGGCGCACCAGGTCGTTGAGCAGTGCAGAGGCGCCAAAGCGGTAGCGTTGATTATTCAGCCAGTCGTCCCCCAGCGTCTCCTTCACCGCGAGCAGGAACTGCAGCGCCTGCTTCGCCGTGCGGATGCCGCCCGCAGGCTTCATCGACACTGCCACGCCCGTGGCGAGAAAATGGTCACGGATCGCCTCGATCATGACCTGGTTGTTGCCGAGCGTCGCATTGGACGATGTCTTGCCCGTGCTCGTCTTGATGAAGTCGCCGGGCCGGATCACCCGCATGGCGAGGAAGCTGGCGGCGCGGATGTTGTCGTAGGTCTCGAGTTCGCTGACCTCGAGGATGACCTTCAGCACGGAAGAACCGCAGGCTTCGACCACGGCGCTGATCTCGTCCTGGACACGGGCAAGCTCACCCGCCAGAAAGGCGCCACGGTTGATCACCATGTCGATCTCATCGGCACCGTCCGCCACCGCCGCACGCACCTCCGCCAGACGGAGCTTCAGCGGCGACTGGCCTGAAGGAAAAGCCGTGGCCACGGAGGCCACTTTCACGCCGGAGCCTGCCAGATGTCTGCGGGCATGCCGGACCATGGATGGATAAACGCAAACCGCCGCCACCGAAGGCACGCCGGCCTCATCATGAGGATGCAGGGCCTTCTGGCACAGGGAGGCCACCTTGCCGGGCGTGTCCCTGCCCTCCAGGGTGGTCAGGTCCACCATGGAGGCGGCCAGCTTCAGGCCAAAGACCTTGGCGTTCTTCTTGAGGCTGCGCGTGGTGTATTTGGCCACGCGTTCCCCGACACCGACCTGATCGACGGTGCCGACCTCGTCGAGCAGCCTGCGCAGGCCGCCCGGGTTTCTTGTCAAGACGGGCATTCGTTCATCAAACACCCATCCCGAATCCCCAGTCAAGACCTGGAAAAAAGAACCCCCGGAGGCCGTGAGGCCAGACCGGGGGTCTGATTCATTCAAGTGACGGCATCAGGGCAGGCCAAGCGTCACACGACCGGACTCGGGATCAGCGTCGTTCATGCGGTTGCTGATGAAGAAGCCGTAACCGCCCTTGCTGGCGCCCTTCTGGAGCAGGATCCCCTTGAAGGCGGGCTTGGTCAGCTTGGAGGCTCCGGGCCAGTTAGGCGTGAAGGTTCCGTTGAAAGCCGCCAGATTGGGCGTCAGGATCAGGGTGAAAGAGGTGTTGGTCAAAGGCACCTTTCGGACCTCGTTCAGGGAGTTGATGGAGAAACTGGTGACCGAAATGTCGGGGTTCAGCTTGCCCGCTGAGAAGTAAAGCTCGCAGACGCCGCCGTTGGCGGGGGCGAGGCCCGTCGAAAGACTGGCATAAACGCCCCGGCTCTTGTTGTACAGGGCGCCGATGGCATCCAGATGAATTCCTCCGGGCCATCCTGCCGTGTAAAGGCTGACCAGGGGTGCCGCAGGCCGGATCCAGATCAGGTTTGTGGCGGTGACATCGCTGTTGGAGGGAGCCGTGTTAAACGCCAGGGTTCCTGCCAGGCAGGCTGCTTTTGCCGTGGTTTTTCCGGGGGAGGTTATCTGCGCCAGGAAGGGGGCATTATTTCCCGCCACCAGGCCGGTGCTGGCCGTGAACTTGCTGTCGTCCGCCAGGGTGCCGGCATAAGTGACCAGGCCATCCTTGCTCATTTGGATGGTTCCAATTCCGTCCCCCTGGGGATAGGTGCTGAGGTCCCGTTCCGGGTTCTGCACCTTGGCAGGCATGGCGAGGCTGAAGTAGCCTGAGTCAGGAACTCCCAACGAGGCGGCCGAACTGGCATTTCGGAAGCTTGGCGGAATCTGTTTGCTCAGCGTGTAAATGATGCGCCGGGCGGTGCCGCTGGCGACCACTGTCGAACCAATCAGGGTGGAAACGGTTGCCTCAACATTCCCGTTCACATAAGTCAGGGATATCTTGCGGTCGGAGGAGATCCCCAGCGTCGGAGTCTTGGTCATGCCAAACGTCGAACTGCCATTGCCAAAAAACTGGGCGCTAAACGATTTGGCCAGCCCTCCGATAAGAACCTTGCCAGTAAAGGCGCCCGTATCGGTCATGGTTCCCGTCAAGAAAACCAGGTTGTTGATGCTGTTCAGGCTGGAGGATGCCGGCTGGAGGACGCCGTAGAAGGTTTTGCCCTCGCCAGAGGGCGCCTTGAAGGTATTCGGGTTAAAGACCGCCACGATTCCCAGCACATCCTGTGCAGGCATGGTGAAAGACATCACATTGCCATTCACGACCGCATCCGCAGGCAGTCCAGTCCAATGACTGAACACGGTGTTGGATCCTTTCGAAGTGGCGGTCATCTTCACCGCGGTGCCGGGCAGGACTGTCTTGTAGGACATTCTGGGAACCGCCGACATGGACGAGGCCGGGAGGGCGACTACTGTGACGGCCCCGAGGCTTGAGACGGGCGTCTCCAGCTTATAGTGCCTTGTAAAGGTGAAGGTCACGCTGACGGGCAGGCTTGAGACACCGCGGTTGTCAAAGGCGGTCACCTCCAGGGTGTTCAAGCCATTCACCGGGAGGACATCACAGTTGTAGCTCCTCGTGGGCGCCAATGTCGCATTCACCGGAGCGCCACCGTTCAGCTTGACCTCAACCCGGTTGATGCCCGACAGGCCTCCATCCATGACGGCGCCGGTGACATTGTAAGGCGCCAGGCCGCTGACCACGGAAGACTGTCTCGGGGTCGACACCGTGACAGTCGGTCGAACGTGGGCCTTGATGGTGATCGTCGCCTGGGACGAAGTGCCCAGGGTCGTCCTCTCGCCAGGATTGCTGAGCGAGGCGCTGAACTGGTAGTTTGGCTGCGCTCCCGAACGTGCGATGAGCGGGATGACCACCTGCCGGCTGGTGGCGTTCTCGGGGAAGCTGACGATCACATCCTGGTGCTCATAGTCCTGGCCGGGGCTTCCGGCGGTGTAGCCCGCTGCGGGGGTGCCGGGAGCGGTGGTCAGCCTGACGCTGGTGGCGGCCTTGCCATCCACGCGGCTGATGTTGAGCACCACCTGGGAGGCACCCTGGTTCACCACATAGGCAGCAGGGGCGAAGGAAACACGGCCGGCGTTGTTGGAGTAGCCGGTGCCCTGGATGGCAAAGGTGTAGGTGCCTTCATCCGGGTCATTGCTCCGAAGGGTGACCTGGGCGGTACGCAGGCCCGTGCCAGTCGGGATGAACCGAAGGGTGAAGCTCGTTTGTCCTGTCATCGGCGCCACAACGGCCGAAGGCATGACGGTGACGGCAAAATTGCCCGCATGGGCACCGGCAATCTCCACCAGCGGTGCTCCCGTGAAGTTCAGAGGGGCGACATCCGTGTTGGAAATCGTGAAGCTGCGGCTGAGCGCGGCGCCCAGGAGCACGTTGCCAAAATCCGTGCCATTCAGCGGCGACGGCGTGCTGGCTCCGCTGACGATCTCACTGCCGTTGCCCAGCACCGTGATTTCAGGGAACTCGGGCACATCGGTCACCGTGACGGCGATCTGCTGGCTGGACGAGGCCGCCGGACTGCCATTGTCGGTGGCGATGATGCTGACCTGATAAACGTTGTCAGCATTCTGATCGAGCGGGGCTTCATAATCCGGCGCCGCCGTGAAGGCCAGGACTCCCGTGCCTGCGTTGACGGTGAAAAGCGCGGCGTCCACACCTCCAAGGCTGTAGCTGATCGACTGCGCGGGCAGATCTTCATCCACAGCGCTGACCTGCGTCACCGCCGTCGTGTTTTCCGCGAGGCTGACAGCCGCCGCCAGACCGCCGTTGCTGGTGATGACCGGCGCATCGTTGCCATCCGTCACTATGACGGTGAGGGCCTTCGCAAAGGCACCGCCCGCACCATCATCCGCCTGCACGCGGATGCTGTAGCTGCTCTTCGTCTCATAGTCCGCCGAGCCGATGATGTTCAGGCTGGTGCCGCTGATGCTGAAGCTGCCGTTGTCCGTGTCACCGCTTCCGGCGACTAGGCTGAAGCTGTGCGTCTGGCCTGCATCCACATCTGCAGCGAACAGACTGCCCACGGCGGCCCCGGCGGCATTGTTTTCAGCAATGCCTGAAGGCGACAGTGTGATGTCCGTCGGCACGTCATTCACCGGCGTGAGGGTGATGGTGAAGGTCTGCGCCGCACTGGTGTCCACACCGCCATTGGCGGTGCCGCCGTCGTCCTTGAGACTGACGGTCACGAGGGCTGTCCCGCTCGCGTTGGCCGCTGGCGTGAAGGACAGCGTCCCGGTCGCCGAGAGCGCCGGCTGCACGCTGAACAGGGCGTTGTTGTCATTCGAAACCAGGAAGGTCAGTGCCTGCGAAGACTCGCTCGGCGGACCGGCGGAGATGCTGGCCGCCGCGTTGTTCAGCACATAGGCGGCGCTGTCCTCAGCGACCTTGACCGGACCAAAGCCGGCAGGGTAGGCCTCGCTCATCACCAGGTTGTGGCTGATGCCGGCTTCGATCCGGCTGACGAGGCCGAGGTCGGCGGGAATGCTCAGCTGACCCGCCCAGTCAGCGCCCCAGGCCTGCACCGTGCCGTCGCTTTTCAGCACGAGGCAGTGGTAGCCGCCGGCGGCGATGCCCACGACGCCCGAGAGTCCGGCGGGCACATTGCGCTCGCCAAAGTTGTTGCTGCCCCAGACCACGATGGTGCCATCGTCTTTGAGGGCCATGTTGTGGTAGGTGTTGGTCGAGACCGCCGTCACGTTCGTCAGTCCGGCAGGCACGTTCAGCTGCCCCGAGGAGTTGTCACCCCAGGCCACCACGGTGCCGTCGTTCTTCAGGGCGATGCTGTGATTTCGCGCCGCGCCGATGGCGATTACGCCCGTGAGGCCGGCAGGAACGCTGGACTGTCCCCACTGGTTGCCGCCCCAGGCCACCACGGTGCCGTCGCTCTTCAGGGCCAGGCTGTGGAAGCCACCTCCGGAGATGGCCGTGACGCCTGTGAGACCGGCGGGCACATTGCACTGGCCGCCGCCGTTGCTGCCCCAGGCCACCACCGTGCCGTCGCCCTTCAACGCCAGGCTGTGGTCATAGCCCGCCGCCACGTCAACGAGGTTGCTCAACCCGGCGGGCACGTTGCACTGGCCGCTTTCGTTGTTGCCCCAGGCCGCCACCGTACCGTCTGCCTTCAGCGCCAGGTTGTGCACGCCGTTGGCGGAGAAGTCCAGCAGGGCGCCCAGGCCCGCAGGAGCCGTGCTGACATTGTAGCTCATCGAGCTCCAACCTTTCAGGGCCGCAGGCGGGGCGGTCACGTTCAGAGTGAAGCTCGGCGCCTGGTTGGCAGGCAGGATCGTCACCGTCAGAACCTTGGCAAAGACGCCGCCGGCTCCGTCATCCGCCTGCACGCGAACGCTGTAACTGCTCTTGGTCGCATAACTCGCCACCACGCCGATATTCAGACTGGAGCCGCTGATGCTGAAGCTGCCGTTGTCCGTGTCACCCGTTCCTGAGACCAGGCTGAAGCTGTGCGTCTGGCCCGCATCGGCGTCCACGACACCCAGGGAACCCACCGTGGCGCCCGCCGTGTTGTTTTCGAGGATGCTGGACGAGGAAAGCGTGATGTCCGTCGGGACGGAGTTCATGCCCGTGCCCTGGATGACGAAAGTGAAGGGATTGTCCGTGCTGTCGTCGCTGGCAATGCTCACCGTCGCGGTGCGCGTCCCGATGCTGGAGGGGTCAAAGGTCACCTGGAACGTCGTGGTGCCGCCATTGGCCGCCACAGGCGTGGCCGGTTGAGCCGTCACCGTGAAGTCAGCAGCGTTTGCTCCGCCGAGGGTCACCAGATTCGGGGAGGCCCCCGTCAGATTCAGATCAACTGAGCCCGAGTTCGCAAGGGTGAAGGTGCGCGTCACCGAACCATTGCTGACAGGCGTGCCGTCAAAGTCCGTGTGGTCCGCCGTGCCGGGGGTGCTGTCACCGTTGGCGATGCCCGAGCCATTGCCGCTGACGACGATTTCCGCGGAGGAACCAACCACCGGGTCACCGGGAGTGGAGCGGGTGTAGGAAAATCCGCCGCCTGAAGCCTGCGTCCAGGAATCAAACCTGATGTCGATGTAAATGTCCTCGTCAATCAGATGCAGAACGGCGTTCGTGCCACGCAGGACGCTCAGGTTCCGCCCCCACCAGTTGTACCAGGTGTCGAACTTCAGATTGCCAAAGTTGGCGAGAGTGCCCGCCGCCCACTCGGTATTGGCGGGGCTGGTATGCTGCACATAGCCGCTCTGCTGGGCGATGTTAAACAGCCCCTGGGTGCTTGCACGGGTCAGCCAGGTGCTCGTCGTGAGGCGGTCCTGGTTTGCCTCCTGAGTCCAGTCGCTGTAGGGTGCCTTCGCAAAGGTGATCGGCGGCCCGTTCCAAAGGGCTCCGCTGGTTTTCATGGACAGGATGCTGCCTTGGACCGTCCCCAGAGAATTGCTCGCCACGGCGCGGAAATAAATCCATGAATTCTCCGGCAGTCCGCCAATGGGCGCGCTGGCCACGATCTTGGTGTTGTATCCGATCACCGTCTGGGCGGCGGTCGTGGAGACGCCTGTGCTCAAACCGGGGTCGGTCGAGTATTCAAACGTCACCTGGGTGGGCAGCAGACCAGGCATCACCGAAGCATTCAGCGTCGCGCTTCCCTGCCTCATGTATCCTCGGCGCGTGCTGATTGTGGGAGCCTGCGATCCTGGTGCTTCAAGCAAAAAGTTGGCTCCAATGTAGTACGAGTATTCAGGATTGCCGGTTTGTCCGCGATACTGGGGATAACGCAGACCACCGTAGTAGTAGCTGGTGTTGTACGCATAACCGTAGTAGGCGACCCGGCTGTCGGTTGTGGCAGCCCCCAGGCCGTAGAAATCATTGCCCGTGTAATAGGCGGCCACAAGATAACGCGTGTTGGCAGTCAGGGCCACCGGCACGTCCAGCTCCCGGTATCGGCTGGTTCCCACCAAGGGATCGTCACTGGTCACCGTGGTCGAGGCAAGCAGATTGCCATAGCTGTCCCAAAGCCCCACGTCCACGTTGCCCTGCAATCCATCCTGCTCGTGATCATAAACCCCGAGGTGGGTCACGGCCGTGTCGGCCAACGCAGTGAATTCCGAACCCCAGGTGTAGCCGGGGTCGTTGCCGTAATTCGAGAACTGGCCATACTTGTAGCCGGGAAGCGACGGGTTGGTCTTGAAGGAAAGAACGGCTCCCTGGGCGGTGCCCAGCGAGTTCGTCACCACCGCGCGGAAGTAGTAGGTGCTGTTGCTGGCCAGGCCGTAGACCGGCGCGGCATACAACGTCACGGGATCATAGCCGGCCGGCAGGTTCTGCACCGGCGTGCTGCTGACTCCGGTAGAAAGGGACGCATCCAGGGAATACTCAAAGGACAGCTGGGTCGGCAGGCCGTTGGCCCAGACCTTGGCACCCGGCGCAGCACTTGTCTGAGGATCGACGTCGGCCTCCAAAGTCGTGACTGCGGGAGCTTCCGGCAAGGGGGCTTCAAGCAGGAAGCTGGCTCCAAAATACTGGGCATTGCTCGCAGCCACTGAACCGTAAGTATACCAGCCCGGGAAGGACAGCTGGCCGGCGTAGTAATTGTAGGTGTAGCCTTCGTAAACAATACGGCTGTCGGTCTGAAGATTGACTTCGTGACCAATCGGGTCGGGCGCAGAGGAAGTGTAATAGGCCGCAACAAAGTAGCGAGTGTTGGCGGCCAGGTTCACGGGAACATCCAGCTGGCGATAGCGGAAGGAGCCGATGCGTGCATCCGTGGTGCCGCTGCGCACGGTGGTTGATCCCAGCAGAGTTCCATCGCTGTCCCAGATCCCGACGGGGATGTCCGCCCCCAGTCCGTTTTGATCATGGTCATAAACACCCAGGTGCGTCAATGCGCAGGCCTTGGTCGTCGTGAAGTAGGACCCCCAGTTGTTGTCATAGTAATACTGCGTCTGGTAATTGGTTGCGTTGCCGCTGAACTTGTAGCCCGGCACGGGCGGACTGGTGCTGAAGGCGCGGATGGCACCCACCGTCGTGCCCAGCGAATTGACCGCCACGGCGCGCACATAAACCGTGCTGTTGGCTGGCAGTCCCGTGATGGCGGCGCTGCTGACACTCTGCCCCACATAACCGGCGGCCAGGTTCTGTGCCGTTGTCGTCGTCACCCCGCTGCTCAACGTGGCGTCCAGGGAGTATTCAAAGGTCACCGAGGTGGCCCGGCTGTTGGGGTTCACCCGAGCCTGCAAGGAGATCCCTGATTCCTCCACCAAAGGCCCCAAGGTCGTAACCGTCGGCGCCGCAGCCGTGGTGTCGAGCATGAAGCTGGCTCCGAAGTAATGGGCGTCGCTGGTGGTGGTCGGGCCATTGTAATAAGGAAAGGTCAACTGGCTGTTGTAGTAATAGGCAAAGCCATAGTAGGCGACCCGTTCATCCGTCGTGATCGATCCCGAGTAGCCATAAAAATCGCTGGAATCAGACGGGTACAGAGCGGCAACCGCATACCTCTTGCCGGCCTGGAGCACCACCGGCGTATCCAGCACATGCTGGCGACAGCTGCCAAAGAGAGGATCTCCCGTGCCGCTGCTCACCGTGGTGGAAACGATCAGCTGCTGGGTGGTGACATCCCACAAACCAACGGGGATCTCCATTGAAAGCCCGTCCTGGTCATGATCGTAAACACCCAGATGGGTCAGAGTGCAGGTGTCCACCGCCGTGAATTGTGATCCCCAGATGCCACCCCTTCCGTAACCATAATTGGGGAAATTGCCGCTCCAGACATAACCCGGGACCGAACTGACGCCCTTGCCTGCCAGCGTGATGTCGAAGGGATTTTCATCCACATCGTCGCTGGCAATGTGAAGCACGGCGTTGCGAGTCCCAAGCGCCCCCGCGGTGAATGTGACGGTCAGGGTGGTGCTGGCGCCCGCCTCCAGAGTGCTGGTGCTGAGCGTGGACAGGGCGTAATCCCCCGGGAAGTCACCGTCCACCGTGGCGGACAGCCCGGTGAGCGCCACACCTCCCGTGTTGGTGATGGTGAATGTCCGGGCCGTTCCCGACACGCCTTCGGCGCTGGCAAAACTGAGGGACGTCGCCCCATCCGTCAGCTCGGTGCCCGCCGGCTGCTTCACGGCGATCTCCGGACCGGTGATGAAAGAAAGGATGGATCCCAGGCGGGTGCCGCTGCTGCTGTTTTCCACGGCGCGGAAATAATAGGTGGTGTTGGCCGAAAGCCCGGAAATGGCCTGGCTGTAGTCCACGCCGCTCGAACCGCTGCCCATGGACTGGGCTGTGGTGCTGGTCGCTCCGGAGAGCGTCGCAGAAGTGCCGTACTCAAACCAGGCCGTGGTGTCCAGGCCATCGGGGAAGGAGACACCGTTCAGCGTCGCCCCGGCCGTGGTGACGGCCGTCGCCGCCTTGGTGGTGACGCCCTTGGAGACCTCGATTTCATCCACCAGCACCGTGCTGCCGCTCGACGCCTGGTTGTGAACACCCACATTGTAGCTGTTGCCCAGGTTGCCAATGCCGGTCAGGGTGCCGGAAGCCGAACCAAAGGTGTAGGTGGGCGTCGCGGCGGCACCGGAAAAGGCGAGGTTGTAGCTCGTGGAGGTGGTGGTGAGCTTGACCACCAGGCCGGAAAGCTGGTTCAGATCGCTCCAATTCCAGGAGGCCAGGATGGTGCGGCTGCCGCCGCTGTTCGCCACCAGGTTGCCCTTGTAGGCATAGTTGTTCTCGGCACCGGTGTTGGAGACGATGGCGATGTACAGCCCCTGAAGGTTGGGGTTGTCAGGGTAAAAATGGTCGTTGTTGGAGCCATTGAGCCGATAGCCCACCCAGAACCTCTGCCAGGAGGCGTCATAGCTGATGGTGCCGAACTTCCAGGTCGTCGTCGTGGCAACGTCCTGATAGGGATTGATGGCATCGTTGGAACGAATGACCATGGTCGCATACCCCGAGCCGGTCAGGGTGGCATAGCCCCCGGACTCATAGGTACTGCCCCCCTGGCTGTTGACGGCAAAACCATTCCCGGTGCCCCCTGAATTGCTGCCCAGGCTGCTGTCCGAGAAAGTGTCTTTTAACTGGGCCATGGAGGATCCTGCGGCCAGGAGGCAGCCCAGGAGCAGTGTCATGACAGGCATCCGATGCCGGGAGAGTTGATGCGTTTTCATGAATGAGTGCGGGTTTGCTAAGATTGGGAGTGATGCCTGTCTTCGGTTCGGGAGGCCTTGTGATGTCAGGCGCTACACGATTCTGGATTTGCTGATAATTTGCGTTCAATCGAAGCCAAGGCAGCCTTCAGATGCAGCCCTCTACTACCCACCCCTCCCCATGAGGACATGCTCATGAGGTCATGAAGACGGAAGTGCAAAGGCAACAATATGAGGTGATTAAATGCCATTCTCAGACAGGGGTTAACCCTATCTTCCCTCCCGGCATTGTAGCCAACGCTTTTTTTTCAATTTGCAATTAATTGTCTCATTTACGAGAATCATTTGCTTTTCGCTCGAATCCTAATGAACGAGCAAAACCTTTAGATTGGCATAGAAAACCTGATTTCGATCATCCCGCTGCCAACGCCTTTCCTGAATTCCCCTCTCACCCACCCATTTGCAGCTGACTCAGCAAAGGGCAGCGAAAAAAGAGTTGCCCATGCCCGGGTAAGGAGTATGGGACATCTCCCCAAAACGCAGCGCGCGGTTAGCTCAGTGGTAGAGCATCACCTTGACATGGTGGGGGTCACAGGTTCGAACCCTGTACCGCGCACCATTTTCCAGCATCGGACGGCAGCAGCTATTCATGATTCAAAGCGCTCCCCTGTTCCTGGCGTTGAGATACCTGAGGCCGCGGCGTTCCTTTGTCTCCATCATCACCCTCGTCTCCCTGCTTGGCGTGGCCATGGGCGTGATGATGATGATCGTCGTCCGGGCGGTCATGGTGGGCTTCGAAGAGGACTTCCGCGACACTCTGATGGGCACCAAACCCCACCTGATGCTCCATGCGCCCTCTGCCTCCACCGATTGGGATCCCTTGCTCGACCGGATCAAGACCTTCCCTGGCGTTGTCTCCGCCGTTCCCTGCGTCACGGGCTCCAATTTATACCTGGCCAATGGTGACGCACAGGCTGTCGCCCAGCTTTTCGCCATCCCGGCCCAGGACGCCTCCCGGCACCTGGGCAAAATCCGCCCCCACCTTCTGGCGGGCAGTCTGGACCTCATCGACGGCTCCCTGATTCTCACCGACCAGCAGCTCCAGGTCTTGGGCCTGCACATCGGCGATGAAGTCAGCGTCTATGCCGAAACCAACGTCAACGAGGCCGTCCGCCAGTACAGCGACGCCAATGAGCAGGACGACGAACAAAAGCGTCAGGCCATCCTGGACAAGGTCAGCCTGCATCCCCAGAGACTGCGCATCAGCGGCGCTCTCAGGTCTGAAGCCGTCGGCCTGCTGGCCTGCGCCTCCCTGCCCACCGGCCAGGCGATTTTCCAGCTCGGAGGTGGCATCAGCGGCATCGCCATCGAGCTTGCCCATCCCGAGCAAGCCCAGGATCGCGCGGGGGACATGGCCCGTGCCGCCCCCGGCTGGCGGGTGGAAACCTGGGCCGATGAGGAGAAGGCCCGGCTGGCAGCCATGAAGAACGAACAGACCATGATGCAGTTCGTGCTGTCGATCATCGCCCTGGTCGCCGCCTTTTCCGTGATGAACACCACCATCACCGTCACCACCCAGAAACGGCGTGAGATCGGCATGCTCGCCGCCATCGGTGGAAGCGGGCGCCAGATCATCCATGTCTTCCTCCTCCAGGCCGCCATCGTCGGCGTGACAGGCACGGCTCTGGGTCTTGGCGGCGGCCTGCTGGTCCTCTGGCTGCGCAATGACCTGCGCGAGTGGCTCGCCCTCGCCACGGGCGGTCAGGTTCATGCCGTCGAAGGGGTGTTCCTCTCCACCATCCCGGCGCGTGTCGATCCGGAACACCTGCTGATCACCTGCGCTTTTTCCATCACGCTCTGCCTTGTCGCCGGCTTCCTGCCCGCCTGGGTCGCCGCCCGCATGGAGCCCGCCCAGGCCCTGCGGGATTGAAAACAAGGCGGTTACTTCGCCTTCGCGGCGGCCTTGGGCCGGGTCGGTGGCAGCACCTTCACGCCCGCGGCCTCCATCACCCGCTTCTGGAAGGCATCCTTCGGCTTGCCGCTGTCGGGCACCAGGACGTTCTGCACCAGATAGACCGTCACCAGTTCCCGCTCCGGATCAATCCAGCCGTTGGTGGCAAAGGCACCGCCATGACCATAGCTGCCGACCGGCATGGCCGCGCAGGGACGCTGCGTCTCAGCATTGAACTGCCAGCCCACGGCGTAGGCCTGAGGCCTGCCACCCGCCTGGACGGGCGTCGTCATGTCCTTCACCGCCTTTGCGGAAAGGATCCTCACGCCCTCCAGCTCCCCGCCTCCGGCCACCATGGCGTAAAACCTTCCCATGTCCGCCGCCGTGGAAAACAGCCCGCCAGACGGCTCCACCATGTGCGTCACGCTGGCATCGCTCGTGACAAAGGGATTGTAGCCTGGAACCAGCTCACGGGTCTCCTCATCCATCTTGTAGGTCCGGGCGATCCTTCCGCGGTGCGCGTCATCGGGGTTGAACATGGTGTCCTTCATGCCCAGGGGCTTCAGGATCTTGTCACGCAGAAAGTCCTCGTACTTCATGCCGGAGACAACCTCCAAAATGCGCCCGGCCACGGTGGGCCCGAAACCATATTCGTAGCTGCTGCCCGGCTGGAAGGCCAGCGGCGCACGCACCAGCGTGTCCACGTAGGACTTCAGTGAAATGGCCCCGTCCGTCGGTTTGCGCGGTGGGAAGGCAATGCCCGCCGTGTGGCTCAGCAGCATGCGCAGGGTCACCGGCTTCTCCGGCGCGGATCCGTCCGCCAGCTTCATTTTGCCCAGCTCAGGCAGCCACTTTGACGCCGGTTCATCAAGCGAAAGCCTGCCTTCATCCACCAGCGTCATCACCGCCGCCGCATTCACCGATTTCGTCATCGAGGCGATCCAGAACAGCGCGTCCTTCTCCATCTTCCTCCCCGTGCCGATGTCCGCCATGCCGACGGCCTCGTGATGCACCACCCGGCCCTTTTCCATGACCAGCGTCACGATGCCGGCCGCCTGCTTCGCCGCCACCGCCTGCTCCATCTCCGGCCGGATGCCCTCCAGCTTGGTGGAATCGAGCGCATAACCAGAAACAGCACAAAGGATGGAACCCAGGAGAAGACGTCGGATCATCCCATGCAAACGCATCCGCCGACCCTGCTGTTGCAGCCTTGCGCCTTTCCCGGGGCCCGGGCACCCCTTGAATGCAGGAATAACAGCCATGGAGGGACGGACT
The DNA here is from genome assembly GCA_044341745.1 of Prosthecobacter sp. GTDB lineage: Bacteria > Verrucomicrobiota > Verrucomicrobiia > Verrucomicrobiales > Verrucomicrobiaceae > Prosthecobacter. The sequence continues at coordinate 13,962 of JBIIRD010000091.1, forward strand.
CATGGGTTGGTCAGCGCCGATTCAGCGCAGCAAAGCCATCTTGCTCCGAAGGATGCGCGAGCAATCCGGCAGGCTGAAGCGCTCCCAAGCTCCGAAAGTCCTCCCTGCCAGCGCAAGCCTTTCGCTCATCTCGGCGGAGCGAGATGGCCACTCTGCCGCCGCCAGCCCTGCTGCGGGTTGATGATTCGTTGTCCCCCAGCAGGGCACCGCTGCGCCGGGGCCGAAGCGGAAGAACTGCAACGGAGGGACAGACCCTTTGAACAGACCCTTGAAAATGATACCAGCCGGTCATGTGCTGCGCCCGCGACACGCGGCACGCCGACGCGGCACAGAAAGACACGAGATTCAGCCTTCCCGCGCCATGCGGTCGAGGTTCGGCGTTTTCTGCTTCACCGCGCCAAACGGGCCGATGTCGCCCTAGCCAAGGTCGTCGATGCAGTGAATGATCATGTTCGGCGGCGGAGCGGCCGCGGAAAGCAAAGAGCCGAGGGTGAGAGGGCAGAGGAGAAGGCGCATGTGGAACAGGTGATTGGGCGGCGTTGGCATGCAAGCATGGCTCCGGGTGCCTTACCCGCAGCATCACCCGCCGGTGATCTGCTTCAGCAGCTCAAAGAACGCCTTTTTTCGGGGACTGGAGATGCCCCAGTTCACCGGCACGCTCTGATAGCCTTCGTCATGGCCCTCGCCCTTCATGCGAAAGTCAAAGTAGCCCCAGGAAACATGCTCCTTCACGGCGACGGTGAAGTTGTTGTCAGGCAGCTCGAAGTCGAAGTGATCGTCCTCGTTGATGACGATGGGAAGGAGCCGCGTGCCACAGGCCTCCTTGACCCTGGCGATGAACTTCCGCATCGCCGTCGGGCCCTTGACCCCATTGCCGTGAATGAGAAGAAAGTCGGAATGCTCGATCACCTTCGGAGTCGGCACCCCGCCGCCGCCGAACGACGTGCCCGCCAGCAGGCGGCGCCCGCCCGGCCCGAGTCCCTTCACACGCTGGATCAGCTCATGCACACGACCCGGCTTCAGGATGTCATGGTCATACTTCACGTTTGCCTCGTTGTTCACCTCGATCAGCACGTGCCGCCACGGCTTCGACAGAACCCAACGCGCGGTGGACTCGACGGCGGTGATGACGGCCTGTTCGTCCCTCAGCCGCTGATCCTGGCCGAAATAGAACACGCCTAGGATGACGGCCATGCCGAGTTCGTCGGCCCGCATGATGATCTTCTCGGCACGGGCCAGGTCCTCCTCGCGAAGCGTGCCGTCGTCATTGATCGCCGAATTGTGCCAGGGCTGGGCCTTTGAATAGCCGTAGGGCGAGCCGCCCTGCAGGTTCAGTGTGAAGGCCAGCAGGCCATGCGCACGCCAGGCGGGCATCGCGTCGATGAACTCCCTCGTGTTGCGTTCCGCATCCCAGGTTCCCGTGTCAGGATAGGCCCAGTTCTTCACGGTTTGGGGGTTCCGGTCATCGAAAATGCCCTGCACCATGCGCGAGTTCATGAGCAGGCCCTCGATGCGATGCCCCTGCCATTCACGGCCGGCATAGGTGGGTCTTCCGTTCAGATGAAAATCCCCGCCTTGAATGGAGACCACGGTTTCCGCCCGGCCGGGGAGGGTCGTCAAAAGAAGGATGGTGGCAAGCACGCGCATGCCACCTCCAACGCTGCATCCCGGCCCGCATTGCCCCAAAATCCCGAGACTTCGGACGACACGCAGGTCGTCCCTGCCAGCCTGCCAGGCCCCTCTGCGCCGGGGTCAAAGAGTCAGGGACGCAGGCGCAGAAGGCCGTTGTACGTTCGATTCAACCGAACGATTGTGTAAAAGACTTCAATTGGTTAAATCGATCTTCCGACGGCAAGGCATTGACATCATGGATTTCATCAGCGCCTTTCAAACGAATCTTCTCAGCCCCGCCGTCCTGTTCTTCGCCCTGGGGGTGTTCGCCGCCGTCAGTCGCAGCGACCTGAAATTTCCCGAGGCGCTCTACAGCGCGCTGACGATCTACCTGCTCACCGCCATCGGCTTCAAGGGAGGGGTCGCCTTGCACGAGGCGGGCCTGAGGGCGGTCTGGCTGCCTGCGCTGGCGGCGGTGCTTCTTGGCTGCCTGATCCCGCTCTGGGTGTTTCCCGTTTTACGTTCGCTCGGAGGCTTCGACACCGCCAATGCGGGTGCCATCGCCGCGCACTACGGCAGCGTCAGCGCGGTGACCTTCATCGCGGCCACCAATTTCCTCAAGACCATCAACGAACCCTTTGAAAACCATGCCACGGCCTTCCTCGCCATCATGGAGTCCCCGGCCATCATCCTGGGGGTGCTGCTGGGCAAGGGCGCCCTGGGCCGGGGCCTCAATCTCGCGGATCCCGGGCTGCGCCACGCCCTGCGTGACGCCGTGCTGGGCCGGGGCGTGCTGCTGCTCATGGGAGCCCTGGTCATCGGCGCCCTCTGCGGCAAGCGCGGCATGACGGCGGTCGAGGGTTTCTTTGTGACGCCCTTCCAAGGCGTGCTGGCGCTCTTTCTTCTCGAGATGGGCATGGTGGCCGGCAACCGCCTGGGTGACCTGAAAAAGGTCGGCGCCTTCCTGCTGGGCTTTGGTCTGGTGGCACCGCTGGTGCATGGCAGCGTTGGCACCGCTCTTGGAGGGCTTGTGGGACTGAGCGTTGGCGGCTCCACCCTGCTTGGCGTGCTGGCGGGCAGCGCCAGTTACATCGCCGCACCAGCTGCCGTCAGGCTCTCCCTGCCCGAGGCCAACCCGGCCTACTCGCTCACCGCCGCCCTGGCGGTCACCTTCCCCTTCAACATCGCCTTCGGCATCCCGCTCTTTTTTGAAATCGCCCGACTCACCCACCGCTGATCCGCCATGAAGCTCCATCCCATGAAACTGGTCACCATCATCTGCGAAAGCCTCATCGAGGAGCAGGTGGTGCAATTGCTGCCCGAATTCGGCATTCACGGCCACACCGCCTTCGAGACACGGGGCAGCGGAGCCCAGGGTGAACGCCGGGCCGAGATGCGCGAGTATGGCAATGTTCAGATCGAGGTGATCGTCAAACCCGAGGTCAGCGAACCGCTCATCCAGGCCCTGCACGACCGCTTCTTCCGGGACTTCGCCATGGTGGTCCACGAAAGCGACGTGCGTGTCCTGCGCCCTCAGAAGTTTTGAACCCACGCAGGAACGCGCCAAAAGCTGACCTGGAAAAGCCTGACAGAGGCAGGCTTTCACGCGACAGCGCCTTTGCCTTGAAGATCTTCGATCCACGGATCGTTCCAGCGCCGTTCGCGATGAAATCCTCACTCCTGCTCATCCTCCTGGCCGTCTCCTCTTTGGTCCTGGCGGCTCCGCCTAACATCATCTTCATCCTCGCCGATGACATGGGCTGGGCTGACCTGCGCTGCCAGGGACACCCGTATGCTCAAACGCCGAACCTTGACCGCCTCGCCAGCGAGGGCACACGCTTCACCCAATGCTACGCGACAGGAGTCACCTGCTGCCCCAGCCGCACTGGATTCATGACCGGCAGGCTTCCCGCCACCTTCGCGAAATACCCGTCAGGAGCCGGGTTTGGAGACTGCACGACCATCACCGAACTCCTGAAAAAGCGGGTCTTTGGCAATTAGCGTGGTTGAAGGTCGAGGGAGCCGAGGAAAAAGAGGATGCGAGTTCGGAAGCGTGAGAAGAGATGAAATCCCCTGGCGGCAGATTTGAGGCTCTGGATGCGGCTGTTGAA
>JBIIRD010000092.1:0-17597 GCA_044341745.1 Prosthecobacter sp.
GCCGGGGGCCTGCTGGGGCACGTCGGTGAAGTATTCCTTTTCCTTCTTGTCAGCGGCGCTGGTGGTGATGTCGGCCATGGTCGTGGATGTGGTTAGGTTTGAGGGGCGGGCACTGTGGGCGCGAAACTCCGGGGCGCAAGCCTGGAAGCATCCTCCGGATTTCGCTGAAAGGGCGGCGGCGTCACTCCGGTATGACATTGCGCCCTTGCAAAGGCTCCCCGGATTTCGTTTCACTCCCCTCCCATCATGAAAAAATACAACGTCGGCATCATCGGATATGGCTGGGCGGCGACCGCGCACATCGACGCGATCAACGCCAGCAAGCAGGGTCAGGTCACCGCCATCTACTCCTCACGCCCGCTCGACAGCGCGGAGCTGAGCGCCAAGCACGGCGGCAGCATCAAGGCCTACCAGGACCTCGACGCCATGCTGGCCGACCCCGACATCCACGTCGTTGACATCACCAGCTATCCCAGCCAGCACCGCAACCAGGCCGTGGCCGCAGCCAACGCCAAGAAGCACATCATCCTGGAAAAGCCCATGGCCAACTCCCTCCAGGAAGTCCGTGAAATCGCCGCCGCCGCCAAGGCCAACGGCGTCCGCGGCTGCGTCTGCTTCGAATGCCGCTTCTCCGGACAGTTCACCGTCACCAAGGCGCTGATCGACCAGGGCCTGCTGGGCGACCTGCACTACGGTGAGGTCGACTACTACCACGGCATCGGCCCCTGGTACGGCCAGTTCCGCTGGAACACCGGCAAGAAGGACGGCGGCAGCGCCCTGCTCACCGCCGGCTGCCATGCCCTCGACGCCCTGCTCATGGTCATGGGCGGCGAGGTGGAAAGCGTCACCAGCTTCAGCACCAAGTCGAAGAGCGACATCTTCGCCCCCTACGAGTACGACACCTCCAGCTGCACCCTGGTGAAGTTCAAGAACGGCGCGGTCGGCAAGTGCGCGGCCATCGTGGACTGCCTGCAGCCCTACTACTTCCACACCCACCTCGTCGGCAGCCAGGGCAGCCTGCTGGACAACAAGTTCCACTCCCACAAGCTGCACACCGACAAGAAGTCCTGGAGCAATCTCTCCATGCACATGCTCGACAGCGGCGACGTGGCCGACCACCCCTACCAGACCCAGTTCCAGGCCTTTTTCGACGCCCTCGACGAAGGCAGGGACATGCCTCTGACCAGCTTCCAGGAAAGCCTGCGCAGCTTCGAGGTCATCTTCGCCGCCGACCGCAGCGCCGAGCTCGGCGGCCAGCCGGTGAAGGTCAGCGACCTGGGCTGAACCGGCCCGCCGGGAACCATATCCAACTCCATCCAACCTCAGGGCAGGCTGCAAGGCCTGCCCTGTTTTTTGGTTCGGCCAGACGAACCGCCCGCGCCCCGGGAGATAATTTCGCCCGCGATTTGCGCGCCTCCCGGGGCGTGCTAGGCTGCTCCTCCACCTCCAATTCGAACGAACACCTCATGGGCAAGACACTTTTCGCCAAAGTCTGGGAATCTCACGCCGTCGGCAAACTCGCAAACGGCCAAACGCAGCTGCTGATCGACACCCATCTCGTCCATGAAGTGACCAGCCCCCAGGCCTTCGGCATGCTTCGCGATCTCGGCCTGAAGGTGGCCTACCCGCACCGCACCTTCGCCACCGTGGACCACATCGTCCCGACCGACAGCCAGGTGTCCCCCTTCGCCGATCCCCTGGCCGAGGCCATGATCCAGGAGCTGAACAAAAACGCCCGCGAGTTCGGCATCACCTACTTCAGCCTCGCCAGCGGCAAGCAGGGCATCGTGCATGTCGTCGGCCCCGAACAGGGCATCACCCAGCCCGGCAACACCATCGCCTGCGGCGACTCCCACACCGCCACCCACGGGGCTTTCGGCGCCATCGCCTTCGGCATCGGCACCACCCAGGTGCGTGACATCCTGGCCACCCAGACCATGGCGCTGAGCCCGATGAAGGTCCGCCGCATCAACGTCGACGGCCGCCTCCGCCCCGGCGTTTATGCCAAGGACGTCATCCTGCACATCATCCGCCTGCTTGGCGCCAACGGCGGCATCGGCTTCGCCTATGAGTTCGGCGGCAGCCTCTTCGACAGCTTCACGATGGAGGAGCGCATGACCGTCTGCAACATGGCCATCGAAGGCGGCGCCCGCTGCGGTTATGTGAACCCGGACGACAAGACCTTCGAATACCTCAAGGGCCGCCCCTACTCGCCAAAGGGCGCCGAATGGGACGCCACCGTCGAAAAATGGCGCGCCGTGGCCTCTGACAAGGATTGCGTCTATGACGACGTGGTGAACATCAAGGCCGAGGACATCCCGCCCACCGTCACCTGGGGCGTCAGCCCGGACCAGGCCGTCGCCGTGACTGAAAACGTGCCCTCCCCGGACGATGCCAAAACCGCCCCCCAGCGTGAATCCATCGAGGACGCCCTCAAATACATGAAGCTCAGCGCCGGCGCCCCGATCAAGGGCACCAAGATCGACGTGGCCTTCATCGGCTCCTGCACGAACGGACGTCTGAGCGACTTCCGCGAGGTGGCCAAGTTCGTCAAAGGCCGCAAGGTCGCCCCTGGCGTCAAGGCCATCGTCGTTCCCGGCAGCCAGATCGTTGACACCCTGGCCCGCCAGGAAGGCCTCGACAAGATCTTCGACGAAGCCGGCTTTGAATGGCGTGGCGCGGGCTGCTCGATGTGCCTGGCCATGAATCCGGACAAGCTCGTCGGCGACCAGCTCTGCGCCTCCTCCTCCAACCGCAACTTCAAGGGCCGCCAGGGCAGCCCCACCGGCCGCACGGTGCTGATGAGCCCCGTCATGGTCGCCGCCGCCGCCCTCACCGGCAGCATCGCCGACGCCCGCGAGGTCTTCGCCATCGCCGGCTGATCCGGCGAGCTGCTTCCGTCTCGGTTCCGCGCCCTGGGACTCCGACTAACAAGGAGCCTCAGGGCAGACGGCGGAACTTCTTGAAGTTCGGCTTCCGCTTCTCGACAAAGGCCGTCTTTCCCTCCTTGGCCTCCTCGCTCATGTAGTAGAGCAGCGTGGCGTTTCCAGCGAGGTCGAGCAGGCCCATCTGTCCGTCGCAGTCCGCATTCAAGGACGCCTTCAGGCAGCGCAGGGCCAGCGGTGAATGCTGCAGCATCTCACGGCACCAGCGCAGGGTTTCCTCCTCCAGCTCGGCCAGCGGCACCACCGTGTTCACCAGGCCCATCTCCAGCGCCTGATTTGCGTCATACTGGCGGCAGAGGTACCAGATCTCACGCGCCTTCTTCTGGCCCACGATGCGGGCCAGGTAGCTGGAGCCCAGGCCGCCGTCAAAGCTGCCCACCTTGGGGCCGGTCTGACCGAAGCGGGCGTTGTCCGCCGCGATGGTGAGGTCACAGACCACATGCAGCACATGGCCGCCGCCAATGGCATAACCGGCCACCATCGCGACCACCGGCTTCGGCAGGGTGCGGATCTTGCGCTGGACGTCGAGGATGTTCAGGCGCGGCACGCCGTCGTCGCCGATGTAACCCGCATCTCCGCGCACCTTCTGGTCGCCGCCGGAGCAGAAGGCCTTGTCGCCCTCGCCGCAGAGGATGATGACGCCCACGTCCTCGTCCTCGTGCAGCAGGTCGAGCGCGACGAGCATCTCCTTCACCGTCTGCGGACGGAAGGCGTTGCGCACCTCGGGCCGGTTGATGGTGAGCTTGCCGATGCCGTCCTCGGTTTTCTCAAGCTTGATGTCCTTGAAGGTCTTGATCGTGGTCCACATGGCGGAAGAGAGGCGGAAGGATGACAGTTGTGACGTTCGCTGACGGTTGCAGGCAGGGCAGGATCTGGTTCCACCGTCAACGACGGTCAACCATTGCAAACCACCGTCAACGGCCGGGGATTTACGCTCAGAAGCTCGTGTAGCGCTGCAATTCCGTCAGGCGTCCGGCCACATCGGCCAGCGTCACCTTCTGAAGACGGTGGGTGCTGAAGGCCTCGCAGGTGTAGCTGGCGGTGACGCTGCCATGCACGACGGCCTGGCGCAGGTCCGCAAAGCCTGGCTTGGTCCTGCCCTGGGCCGAAAGCCAGCCCGCCATGCCGCCCAGGAAGCTGTCACCGGCGCCGGTCGGGTCAAAAACGGAGTCGAGCGGGTAGGCGGAGCAGGAGAAGAACTCCTCGGGCTTCTCGCCAAAGAGGTAGCTGCCATGCTCGCCACGCTTCACGACGACGAAACGCGGCCCCTTTTCCTGAAGCTTGCGGCCGGCCTCGACCAGGTTGGTGGTGCGGGCGAACTCCTTGGCCTCGCCGTCGTTGATCACCAGCAGGTCGATCTTCTTCAGCACGTCATGCAGACGCTCGTTGGCGATGTTGATCCAGAGATCCATCGTGTCGGCGACCACGAAATCGGCTCCCTGGCACTGTTCCAGGGTCTGCAGCTGGTTGTCGGGGCTCATGTTCGCCAGCACGGCGATCTTGGCGCCGGCGGCGGCGGCGGGCAGCCTCGGCGTCCAGCTTTCCAGAACGTTGATGCCGACGGCATGCGTCGTGCGGCTGTTCATGTCCTCGTGATATTCGCCCGTCCAGGTGAAGGAGGCGCCGCTGCTGCGCTCCAGGCCATCGAGCGTGATGCCCTTGCTGCCGAGCAGCTTCAGATGAGCCTCGGGAAAGTCATGCCCGATGATGCCCACCAGGTGCACGGGCTGCGTGAAGATGCTCGCGGCCAGGGCGGCATAGGCGGCCGAACCTCCAAGAAGGTTGTCCTGCGAATCCTGCGGGGTTTTGACGTTGTCCAGGGCGACGGTTCCGGCGATGACGACTGACATGATGTTGGAGCGTTTGTTAGGAGATGTGAAGGAAGGATTCCCTGCTTGCCTCCTACGGACGCCGGGGAAAGAATCACGGCGCGGAGGGGCGCGGAGTATCCGTGGTCGCTCCGGTGTGTCAATCGCTCATCCCTTCCGCCATGCGCTTCACCATCCTGCTCTTCTTCATCGCGCTCATGCCGGTGATGATGCTGGCCCACTGGTGGGATTTTGAGGAGAACGGCCAGCCAGCCCTGAGGCGTGAGGTGGAAAAGATCCTGGCTGATGCAGGCATCGAGGGCGCGACGGCGGATCTGCGCTACCTGGACCTCTCCGTCGGAGGCGCCGCGCCGGATGAAGCTGCGGTACAAAAGGTGGTTGGCGACCTCTCCGCCCTCCGCGGCCTGCGCCTGGCCTCCAACCGCATCTTCATTCCTGCCCGGATCAGGGCGCGCCTGGACCAGAACCGGCTCCTCCTCGACGGCTGGATGCCGGACAGCGGGGCTGTCGCCAGCCTGGCCGCCGTGTTCAAGGGCATGCGGCCTGACCTGACCATCCATGCGGAGGCCATGGCCACCTCGCCGCTGGTGCGGCTGCCGGAGGGTGAAAGCCTGCCGCTCACCGAGTCCAGTCCGATGCTCCTGCCGGTCATCGAAGCCCTTCAGATCCCCTCCAGGCTTTCCATCAGGCGTGACAAGGACCGGCTCGTCCTGGAGGGCATGCTGCCTTCGGCAAACCTTCGTGACGCCGTTATCGATGCCGTCCGCTCAGGGCCTCACCGACTGACCGTGATGGCCGATCAGCTCAGGACCAGCCGTCATGCGCTCGCAGCCCCCTTCACCGCTGAATCCGTGCTGCCGGACTTCCTGCGCAGCTTCTACGGAACCAGCGCCCCCGGCGCCTTCAGCATTCATGCCAGCGAAAACCCGCGCCTCTCCGCCGACGCCACCCTGTCGCTGGAAAGCACCTGGCTGGGCCTGCTGCGCCCGTTGACCCGCGGCCGCCGTGCCGACCTGACCCTCACCTACCATCCCTCGGCCTTGCATTTCCCCGGACGCCGGCCGGAGACTTCGCTGTCCCCGGAGATGCTGCAGGATGTCCAGGCCCAGGTCAGCGGACAATACTTCACCTTCCCTGCCGGCAGCAGCAGCCTTTCCTCCGCCGAACAAGCCAGGCTCGCCTCCATCGTCCCCGCCCTGCTCATGGCCGGCCCCGCCCTCAGGCTGGTGGTCGGCGGTCACCCCGATCCGGCGGGCGACCTCCAGTCCGAACGCTCCCTGGCCCGCCGACGGGCCGAGCAGGTGGTCTCCTTTCTCATCGAACAAGGCACCCCGTCCTCCGACATCAAAGCCGTCGCCTTCGATCCTGTCCCCGCTGGCGGGAAACATGCACCGGCCCAGCCCTCCAGCGTCGAGATCCTGATCCAATGATTCCGCCATCCCTCCCATGAAGATCGAGCTCACCTCCCTCGACTCCGAACCGCTGCTCTACTTCCTGCTGCACAGCGGGACGTTCGTCCTCGGCCTGGGATCCGCCTTCTTCCTCCTCGGCACCGCCATGGGAGCCGCCATCTGGGGGCGCTACAAGCGACAGCTCAAGAACGCCCGCGCCGAAAACATCGGCCACCTGGAGGAGATCGCGATGCTCAAGCGCCGCCTGGCCGAACAAAATGTGCGACCGCCCACCCAGCCGCTCACTCCTCCCGGCCTGCTCACCGAGGTCCTGCCTGACGTCGGCGACCTGATGCCAGGCCGCCCTGTGGTGGAGGAGCACCGGGAGCCTGGCAGGCCGCCGAACGGCAACGGCAACGGCAACGGCAACGGCAACGGCAACGGCAACGGCAACGGCAACGGCAACGGCAGCACGCCGCCCCTCTTGAAACCGCGCCTGATGCCCCTGCTCAGCACCACCGCCGCCACACCGGCCCGCACAAGCGTCACCGCCGCCACAGGCGCCTTCAGGGAGGAGCCGGATGTCCCTGAGATCGCCCCCTTCGACTTTCTGCTGGGCGGACCGGACCCCGCCCCGCCTCCGGCGGACACCACAGCCCCCCCGGCAGACCTCTCCTCCCCGGAGATGCTTTCCTCGCTGGCCGCCATCGTCAAAGCCCAGGCAGCTCCTCCACAATCCTCCGCCCTGCTAACCGACCTGCCGGACATCGACGAGCCGCTGGAAGACCGTCCCATCTCCGGCCCGCTTCCACCCAAACCCGAGTTTGATCCTGACCTGGGGCTGATTTTCAAGCTGGCCCCGGAGGAGTCCGACGACCTGACACAGATCAAGGGCGTGTCACCTCAGATCGCTCGCAAGCTCCAGGAGCTTGGCATCCACACCTTCGCCCAGATCGCCTCCTGGGAGGAACGGCAGGTCCGCGAGCTGTCAAACCGCCTGGCCTTCAAGGACCGCATCCAGCGAGAAAAATGGGTCGAACAGGCCCGCTGCCTGAACGAGGCGAAGCCGGAGCCTAACGAAGAGTCATTCATGCCATGATCTCCTTCACCACATGGCCGGCGATGTCCGTGAGGCGGAAGTCGCGGCCTGCGTAGCGATGGGTCAGCCGTTCATGGTCCATGCCCAGCAGGTGCAGGATGCTGGCGTGAAGGTCATGGATGTGAACCTTGTTCTCCTGGGCAAACCAGCCGTAGTCATCGGTCGCCCCGTAGGCAAAGCCCGGCTTTGCGCCGCCTCCGGCCAGCCACATGGTGAAGCCGTAGGGGTTGTGGTCACGCCCGTCCTTGCCCTGCGCCGTCGGCGTGCGGCCAAACTCGCCGCCCCAGATGACCAGTGTGTCGTCCAGCAGCCCGCGTGAACGCAGGTCCTTCAGCAGCCCGGCGATGGGCTTGTCCACCTCGGCGGCGTTCTTGCTGTGCCCCTTGTAAAGGTTGCCGTGCTGGTCCCACTGAACCTCGCTGTCGCTGTGCGTCACCTGCACAAAACGTACGCCACGCTCCAGGAACCGCCGGGCCATCAGGCACTGGCGGCCGAAGTTCGAGGTCACCGGATTGTCGAGCCCGTACAGCTTCTGCGTCGCGGCCGTCTCGCCCGAGATGTCCTGCACCTCGGGCATCGTGCCCTGCATGCGGAAGGCCAGCTCAAAGCTGTTGATCCGCCCCTCCAGCATCAGGTCCGGGCCGGTGAGGTTCAGATGCTCGCGGTTGGCCTCGGCCAGGAAGTCGAGCTGCCGGCGCTGCATCGACTCGCTCAGGCGCTTGTTGCGGATGTGCTTCACCACCGCCTGGCTGGAGGGAATGCTGGCGTTGCCGATCGGCGTGCCCTGCGTCCAGGCGGGCAGGAAGGCCGCTCCCCAGTTGTTCACGCCGCCATGGGCCAGGGTCGGACAGATCGTGATGAAGCCTGGCAGGTCCTCGTTTTCCGTGCCCAGCCCATAAACCACCCATGACCCCATGCTCGGCCGCACCTGGGTGTCGCTGCCCGTGTGCAGTTTCAGCAGCGCCCCGCCATGCGCCGGGTTCGTCCCGTGCAGCGACCGCACGACACAGAGCTCGTCCGCGCACTGGGCGACATGAGGAAAGAGCTCGCTCACCGGCAGGCCGCTCTGGCCGTACTGGCGGAATTTCCAGGGCGATTTCAGCAGCTTGCCGGTCTCGGCAAAGGTCACCCGCGGCATCTTGAAGGGATAGGGCTTGCCGTCGTCGCGCTGCAGCAGCGGCTTCGGGTCAAAGGTGTCCACATGGGACGGGCCGCCTTTCATGAACAGGAAAACCACCCGCTTCGCCCGGGGGGCAAAATGGGTCTTTTTCGCCGTCAGCGGGTTCAGTGCGGCGGCCTGCAGCCCCTGCTCGGCCAGCATGGCGCTCAGGGCGAGCCCGCCGAAGCCGCCGGCGCTCTGCTGGAGGAGTGTTCTGCGGGATAGCGGATTCATGCCTGAACATACGCTCCGGCAGGCCGCAGCCTAACAAGGGGTGCGCCTGAAATCCGGCCGCAGGAAACCGCCGGCTCAGACCTGGGGGACCACCTCCTGGGCGTGCACGGCGTCGCAGATCAGACGCAGGGACGCCTCCAGGTTGCCGTCGGCCGTCTTGAAGGCGTCGGCGTCAATCGTCAGCGGCGCTCCCAGGACCACCAGCGGCGCCCCGTATTTCGGACAGGCGATGGCCTGCTCCAGGCTCAGGCCGCCCACGGCCTGCACCGGCACCTTCACGGCCTTCACCACCTCGCGAAGCTGGTCGAGCGGGCTCGGCATGCGCCTGCCGGCGGCGGCGATGCCCCGGCGTTCGTCATAACCGATGTGATGAATCACGTAGTCGCAGCCCAGGTCCTCCAGCCACTTCGCCCCGGCCACCATGTCCTCGCAGATCATGTTGTCGCCCATGACCTTGCAGCCGAAATCCCGGCCCGCCTTCACCACGCATTTCACGGTCTCGGCATGGGCGCGCGCCATGACGACCACATGGGTGGCCCCGGCCTTGGCCATCATCTCGGCCTCCAGATAACCGCCGTCCATGGTCTTCAGGTCGGCCACAATGGGTGTGTCCGGGAAGGCCTTGCGCAGGGCACGGACCCCGTGCAGACCCTCGGCGAGGATCAGCGGCGTGCCCGCCTCCAGCCAGTCCACCCCGGCACGCATGGCCAGGGCGGCGGTTTCAAGAGCTTCATCAATGTGGGTCAGGTCGAGGGAGATCTGGACGATCGGTTTCATGGGTGGCGGAAGGCTTGCGGAAGTTGGCAGGCCACCGCATCATCGTCACGACAAAGATGATGCGAAATGCGACACCCCTGAAACCCCGGGCACGCCCCATGCGCAGTGCGGCGGAAATCGCCCGCTGGCGGAAGGCGCGCGAGAACTGGATGGGTTCGCTGGCGCCGACGGGCCTGTTTCATCGGCTGTTCGACCACATCCCGGGCGTGTATTTCTTTGCCAAGGACCGCACCGGCCACCTGATGTTCGCCAGCAGGGGGCTGCTGCAGCGCTACCAGATGAGCGACGACTCCGAGTTCATCGGCCGGACCGACTTTGACATCAATCCGGACACGATGGCGCAGGCCTATGTCGAGGATGACCGACGCCTGCTTGCGGGTGAAACGGACAGCATCGAGCGTGTCGAGCTCTGGTGGGACCGCCAGGGCATCCCCGACTGGTTCCTGGTCACCAAGCTGCCCCTGCTGGACCGGCGCGGTCGTGTCCAGGGCGTGATGGGCACGCTGCGCCGCCCCGACGAGGCGGAGCGCCGGCTGCCCGTCTTCCAGACCGTGGCCCAGGCCGTCGAGATCATCCGTCGCGACTTCGCCCGGCCGCTGAAGATCGAGGACATCGCCCGCGCCTGCGGCCAGTCGCTGCGCCAGCTTCAGCGCCGCTTCCAGAACGCCTTTGGCATCACGCCGCAGGAATTCCTGCTCAAGACCCGGGTGCTCGCCGCGACGCGCATGCTGGAGGAAACCGCGCTCTCGGTCGCGGAAATCGCCGGGAACTGCGGCTTTGTGGACGCGAGCAGCTTCACCCAGCACTTTCACCGCCGCGTCGGCCTGACGCCCACGGCCTACCGCAGGCGTTCGTAACCTCCTCAGTCCGCGCTTTTCGGATCAAAGGCGTCGCGCAGTCCGTCGCCGAGGAAGTTCAGCGCCAGCAGGCTCAGGGACATCAGCGTCGCCGGGAAGGCCAGCAGCCACCATTTGCTCTCCACCGGGTTGATGACCTGCGCGCCGTCCTTGAGCAAGCTACCCCAGCTTGCCGCCGGGTCCTCGATGCCGAGACCGAGGAAGCTGAGGAAGGACTCGTCGAGGATGACCGCCGGAATGGTGAGGGTGAGGTAGGTCAGGATGATCGTGCTGAGGTTCGGCAGCAGGTGCTTCCACAGGATGCGCATGCCGCTCTGGCCCATGGCGCGGGCGGCGGTGACAAAGGTCAGCTCACGCAGAACCAGCACCTGGCCGCGCACGATGCGGGCCATCGTCAGCCATTCCACAAGTCCGAGGCTGAGGATCATCACCACGATCTTGGAATACGGCAGGAGATCACGCGCCAGCGCCTCGAGCCCCGGCCAGCCTGCTGACTGCGCCCGCAGTCTCAGTCCGTCCAGCCAGTCCTTGAACACACCGTCGAAGGCCGCGATGAAGATCATGATGAACAGGATGCGCGGCACGGCGTAGAGCAGGTCCACCCCACGCATCATCAGGGCGTCCACACGCCCGCCGGCGAAGCCGCTGACCATGCCGTAAAACGTGCCGATGACGAGCGAGATGACCGCGCCGACGATGCCGACGCCCAGCGAAACCTGCGCGCCGGTGAGCAGCCGGTAGAACAGGTCCTGGCCGTTTTTATCCGTGCCCAGGAGATGCGTCACCGGCGCATCCACACCAGGCGACAAGGGCGGCAGGAAGGCACCGTTGCTGGTGGTCTTCAGCGCCTCGGGCAGGAAAAGCGGCAGGCTGAAGGCCAGCAGCACCACGACGCTGAGAAAGGCCAGCGACAGCATCGCGGGGCGGTTTCGCCGCACGATGGACCAGCCGTCGGGGCGGGTGATGCCGGAGCTCTTCGGTGCGTCAGCCATCGAGCCGGATGCGTTTGTCGAGGACGCTGTAGAGCAGGTCCACGATGAGGTTGAAGACGACCAGCAGCGTGCAGTACACGATCACCGCGCCGCAGAGCGGGAAGACGTCACGGTTCTGGATGGAATTGACGAAGATGCTGCCCGCGCCGGAGATGTTGAAGACGGACTCGACGACCATCGAGCCGGTCAGCAGGTGCGCCGCCAGAGGACCGAGGTAGGTCACCACCGGCAGGATCGCCACCTTCATGGCGTGCCGCACCAGGGCCTGCGCCTCAGTCAGCCCCTTGGCGCGTGCCGTACGCAGGAAGTCGCTTTTCAACACATCGAGCAGGCTGTTGCGCATCAACCTCGCGACGTAGGCGACATAAGGCGCGGAGAGGCAGGCCGCCGGCAGAATCCAATGCCTGACATCACCCCAGCCGCCGACCGGCAGCCAGCGCAGCCACAGGGCGAACACGGCGACCAGAAACGGGCCGGTGATGAAGCTGGGGATCGAGATGGCCACCAGCGCGCCCAGCATCGCCGCCCAGTCCACCGGCGTGTCACGCCGCAGCGCCGCCAGCGAGCCCAGCAGCACTCCGAGCGTGCTGGCGATGATGAAGGCGATGCCGCCCAGCTTCAGCGAGGACGGCATCTTCTGCGCGAGGATCTCCGCCACCGTCCAGTCTCGATATTTTGTGGAGACCCGCAGGTCCAGGTGCGCCAGGTCGGCGAGGTAGGAGGTGTACTGCTCCCAGAGCGTACCGCCGAGCTTGTACTTTTCCTGCAGCGCCTCCTGAACTCTGGCCGAGCCGCCTTTCTCGCGGTCAAACGGCCCGCCCGGAAGCAGCCGGGTCAGCAGGAAGGTCAGCGACACGGCGAAGAACAGCACGAGAAGGCTGCTCAGCAGTCGGCGCAGGAGGAAGACGGCCATGGGGAGAGGTCACCTGGCCTTCTCCACGAGCACGAAGCGGAACTTCGCGTCGTAGCGCCCGCTGTTGTGCTCATCGCAGCACTTGCGACAGGCGGTGCCGCGGCGGAACGGCCGCGCTCGATGGGCGAGAAAACCGCAGAAGGCGCAGGCATAGACGTATTTGCGGGCCACCTGCCTGCGTGGCAGCGGCAGCGTGTGGCGCGCGGATTCACCCGGGATGCCGAGGTCGGCACAGGCCTGCCGCCATTCCGCCCCGTGCGGCTCGATGCGACGCCGGCCTGCCCGGTGGTAGGCGACCAGATGCGCCAGCTCGTGACGCAGCGTCCGCTCGGTCTGGCCCTCAAATTCATGCAGTTTCGGATTCAGCTCGATGCGCCAGCTCGGGTAGGAGGCATATCCCGCCGTGCTGCGCAGCCGCGGATTCCAGAACACCTTCACCACCTTCGCCATGCCGGGCATTTCAATCTGGCGCAGCAGCGCACGGCAGGTCTCGGTCAGGGCTTCATCCTCGGTGACCTCCTTGACCGCGCCTTTCGGCTTCCTCGCATCGGTCGCAGGTTCGGCCGGCTCTTCGGCAGGCTGTTCAAACACCGGCCCCTCCGCCAGCTTCCATTCCGGCTGGCTGCTGAAGTCAAAGAAGAGCTGGGAGATTTTCCGAGCGAAGTTCATGGCTCAGGCGATGCCGATGGCGGACTCCTTCTTGATTTGCGTCTGCTTGCGGTCACGGATCCGGTGCTCCTGGTCACCCAGGGCGTAAACCATGTCCGGCGCCACGCTCTCCATCAGGAAGACGTTCGCGCCGATGATGCTGCGCGCACCAATGACGGTGTCACCACCGACGATGGTGGCCCCGGCGTAGATGGTGACATGGTCCTCAATCGTGGGATGGCGCTTCCGGCCCGCCAGCGCCTGGCCGGCGGCGAGGGACTTGGCCACCAGGCCGACGCCCTGGTAAAGCTTCACATGGGAGCCGATCTGGCAGGTCTCGCCGATCACCACGCCCGTGCCGTGGTCGATGAAGAAGTGGCTGCCGATCTCGGCCCCGGGATGGATGTCGATGCCGGTGCGGCCGTGCGCCCATTCGGTCATCATGCGCGGCAGCAGAGGCACTCCCGCCTTGTAAAGCAGGTGGGCGCTGCGCTGGATGGCGATCGCCTCCAGGCCGGGATAGGCCAGGATGATCTCCTCAAAGCTGCGCGCCGCCGGGTCACCGTCAAAGGCCGCCTGCACATCCGTCTGCAGCAGCTGACGCACCTCACGAATCCGCACCAGGAAATCACAGACCAGCTTCATCGCCTCCTCGTGATGGGTGCTCCCGCCTCCTTCCGCCTGGCCGTCGCGCAGGCGCAGGCTGCGCCGCACCTCGATGTTCAGGCGTTCGCGAATGCCCGCCACGCGCTCATGGGTGAGCAGCTCGAGGTCCTGGGAGGACAGCGCGTCCTCCGAGAAAAAGCCCGGGAAGAGCACCTGCAGAAGGTCCTCGCAAAGCAGGGCAATGGCCCGCTTGGACGGCAGGTTGCCGCAATCGACATGGTTGATGCCTCCGACCTCGCAGTAGGAGGCCATGAGGCTTTGGACAATCTCTTCCTGGCGGCAATCCATCGGTTTCAAGACCGTCCATTAAAGCCGGGTTGGCGCACAAGGCAACCCGGCAGGCTGTGAACAACCGGCCTTCCTTCTGCGAACAATTTCACGCCTTCCGGCCCAACAAAAAACCCGTACCGCAGACGCGGCACGGGTTTCCTGAATGCCTGGACGCTCTGGATCAGCTGATCGTCGGCAGCTCGAAGCCGGCGACGTATTCCTCGGTGGCGATCTTGTTGGCCTCTTCGGCGAACTCACCGATGAACTTCTCGCTGACGGGATCGAACTCGAGCATCGGCCCGCAGGCGGCGAGCTCGGCCTTCACGTCGATCTGGTTGTCCACGAGGTTCTGCACGAAGTGGTCGAAGGTCTCCTGGGCGGCCTTGTTGACGCTGAGGCGTTCCTTGATCTCCTCGTTGCTGATCTTCTTGCCGAGACGGTAGCTGACGTTGGCCATGTGGGCCAGGGCGGCGGCGTGGTGACCATGGGCGACGTTGAGCACGTCCTTGGTGATCTTGCCGGCACGGACGGAGTCGATGAAGTTCTTCATGTGGTCCGGGCCGTCCTGGAAGTTGTCGAACTTCTCGATGGCCTTGCCGTCGTTGTCGTAGGCCTTGGACTCGGCGATGAAGCCGCCTTCGCAGTGAACGACGTTGCCGATGCGCGGGGCCGCGACCTTGCCGTTGATGCGATAGACGGGCTCGTAGCCCTTGGTCCAGTTCATGTTCTTCATCGGCAGGCCGCGGTTGTCGAACAGCAGCGGAGCGCCTTCGGTGAACTCATAGAAGGCCATCTGGTTGTTGGCGGTCTCGCCGTCATCCTGATAGCCCCAGCGTCCGCCAAAGCTCATCACTCGCTTGGGCAGAAGGTCGGGGTTGCCAAGCGCCCAGCGGGCCACGTCGAGCTGATGCGGGCCCTGGTTGCCGATGTCGCCGTTGCCATAGGCCCACTGCCAATGCCAGTCGTAGTGGAACTGGGTGCGATGCACGGGAAGGATGCCGCGGGGGCCGCTCCAGAGCTTGTAGTCCACCGTGCCGGCAAGGCCCTTGCCGCTGGAGTCCGTGAGGGTGCCGGGCTTGAACTGGCCGTCTGCGTCCGGGGAAAGCGGGGCGGCAATTTTGCCGATGCTCTTGCGGGCCTTGTAGTTGATGCCGCGGCTGAGGGTCACCTTGCCCAGCTTGCCGCTCTTCACATACTCCATGGCGGAGGCCCAGCCGAGGTCGGAACGACGCTGCATGCCGTGCTGCACCACGAGGCCCTTCTTGGCCGCCACGAGGGAGGCTTCCACCAGCTTGCGGCCTTCCCAGATGTTGTGGGAAACCGGCTTCTCCACATACACATGCTTGCCGTTGGCGATGCCGGTCAGGGCGATCAGCGTGTGGGTGTGGTTCGGCGTGGCGATGGTGATGGCGTCGATGTCAGGATCGGCGCAGCATTCGCGAAAGTCCTTGTAGGCCTTCACCTTGATGTCCTTCTTGGCCAGCTCGGCGACCTTCTTGTCGAGCACGTCGCTGTCCACGTCACAGAGGGCGACCAGGCGCACGCCGGGGATCTTCAGCAGGCTGCTGATGTGGCCCGAACCGCGGGACTTGAAGCCGATCACGGCGACGCGGACGTCACCATTGGCTCCGATGGGGGCGGCCCAGGTGGGCAGCGTGGCGAGACCGGCGGCGCCGGCGACGGTTCCGCGCAGGAAGGTGCGGCGGGAGGTTTGGTTTGTGTTCATGGTAGTGAGTGGGAATTCCTTGGTTTGAGGGGGGCGTCGCAGGTTCCGCAGGCAGATCACCGGCAGGAAAGGAGAAGGCTACCAAGTACGAAGGAGCGCCTGCAACCTTTCTTTTGCATTCGAAGCCACCCGGAACCTGGATTGAAATGACTTCCACCCCGCACCTGCAAGACAGCGCTGGCAAACCGCCGCCCGCCGCCTAACCGATGAGCATGTCCGCCCCCCCAGCGTCAAACCTGCCAGCCACGCCCTCAGGCAGCCCGGAGCCCCCCTCCGGCTTTTCCCTGAAGGACCTGCTCGCCCTGACCAAATTCCGCCTCAGCGCCCTGGTGATCGTCACCACGCTGGTGGCCTTCTGGCTGCGGGCTGGAACCCGCATGGACCTCTGGCTGCTCGTCCACACCATCATCGGCAGCACCCTTGCCGCCTTTGGCTCCGCCGTTTTCAACCAGCTCATGGAGATCGAGCCCGACTCGCGCATGAAACGTACTGCCGACCGCCCCCTGCCCGCTGGTCGCATCAGCCCCAGCGCAGCCTTCGGCCTTGGCTGGCTCCTCAGCGCCCTGGGCCTGATTCACCTAGTTCACCGGGTGAACGCGGAAGCAGCCGCCCTCACGGCCATGACCCTGGCCACCTACCTTTTCATCTACACGCCCCTGAAACGTCAATCGACCCTCAACACCCTGGTCGGCGCGGTTTCCGGGGCGCTGCCACCGCTCATCGGCTGGGCGGGTGCGGCAGGACCTGCCACGGCAGGAGGCGCTTACTTCCGCTGGAGCCTGCTGGTCGAGCCCGGCGCCATCTACCTCTTTGCCCTGCTCTTCCTCTGGCAGCTGCCCCATTTCCTGGCCATCAACTGGATGTACCGCGATGAATATGTGCGCGGCGGCTTTGTCATGCTGGCCAACGAGGACGAAGAAGGCGCCCGCACCTCCAAGCACGCCCTGGCCTGGTCCGTGGCCATGCTTCTGCTCATGTTCCAGCCGGTGTTTCATGGCCTGGTGAAAACCTGGCTCTTTCTGCCCCCCGCCCTGTTCCTGAACCTCTGGCTCTGCCAGCGCGCCCTGGTTTTCCAAAAACAGCCTGAGCGTGGCACGGCGCGCAGCCTTTTCTTCGGCACCTTGATCTACCTGCCGGTCATCCTGATCGTCAGCGTCATTGCCTGGAAGTGACTTCCGACGTAATCCCTCCCGTTCCCATGCCTGCCGAATCCCCCCCCGAACGCCGAATCAATCCCTGGACCCTGTGGATCCCCATCATCATCATCGCCCTGGGCGTGGTGGTGCTCTACAACTACCTCATTTTCAACTCCATGCAGGCCAAGGAGGACAAGATCACCCTCCAGGACGGCACGGTCATCAAACGCCCACCCTTCCTCGGCCGTCTGGAAAAGGACATGGAGTTCACCGAGCGCAGTGGCAAGAAGGTCAACCTGGCCGAGCTGAAGGGCAAGATCCTCATCGCCTCCTGGGTCTTCACCCGCTGCCCGCGCGGCTGTGCCGGGGTCATCGCCAAGCTGAAAAAGCTCTACGATGAATTCGGCGGCAACCCCGGCATCCAGTTCGTCTCCTTCACCCTCGACCCCGAGGACACCCCCGAGATGATGCAGAAATTCGCCCGCGGCATCGACATCAAGGACGGCGACCACTGGTGGTTCCTCAACGGCGACAAGGAGGTCGTGCGCAACTTCATGACCTTCTCCCTCAAGTTCCGCCCCGTCCAGGACCTGCCCGAAGCCGACCGCCTGACGCCGGACGACAAATACATCCACGATCTGCGCGTCGCCGTGGTCGATCACCAGGGCCATGTACGCGGCCTATACGATGTGATGAACGCCGACGCCGACACCCAGAAGTTTTATGACGAGACCCTCCACAAGGAACTTCGCTACTTCCTGGAGGAGCAGAAAAAGGACGTCCAATAACCCGGCTTCACCCCGCCCAGGCCGGGCAAATTTCCCGGCAACGCGCATTTGAGTCTGGCGCGGGACTCGCTAGTCTCAAAAGCTCCCCGACACCCCCGAACCCCGTTTTCATCCCTGCCCGCCATGCCGAAGATCATCGAAATGCCCAAGCTCAGCGACACCATGAC